>NZ_CP013422.1:1457767-2186651 GCF_001718695.1 Burkholderia ubonensis
CGATGACCGGCTGCTGCAGCCGCACGAACGGCGGCCACGGCAGGAACTGCCCGCCGTGCGTATGGCCGGACAACTGCACGGTGAAACCGGCGCGGCTCGCCGCTTGCGCGCTGCGCGGCTGGTGCGCGAGCAGGATCCTGGTGGCGACGTCGGGCGGCGCGCCCGCGAGCGCCTGTTCGGGATCGCTGCGATGCGCGGGATCGAAGCCGCCCGCCGTAAAGTCGGTGACGCCCGCGACCACCGCGCGCGCGCCGTCGTGCTCGACCACCACGTGCTCGTTCAGCAACACCGTCAGGCCGATGCGCCGGAACTCCGCGATCCACGCATGCGCGCCGGCGTAGTACTCGTGATTGCCCGTCACCAGGAAGCTGCCGTGCCGGGATTTCATGCGCCCGAGCGGCGCTGTGTGCTCGCGCAGCCGCTCGACGGAGCCGTCGACCACGTCGCCCGTGACCGCGACGATGTCGGCATCGAGCGCATTGACCGCGCCGACGATGCGCTCGACATACGCGCGCTTGATGGTCGGCCCGACGTGGATATCCGACAGCTGCACGATCTTCAGGCCGTCGAGCGCGGCGGGCAGGCCCTGCACCGGAATCGACACGCGCTTGACCGCCGCGGTGCGCCGCGCGCCCACGAAACCGATCGCGCTGACCAGTACCGCGGCTGCCAACACTGCGAGCGCCGTAGCGGACGCCGCATCGCTCCACGCGCCGGGATGCACGAATTGCCGCCAGGCGACCACGCCGAGCAGCATCAGGTCGCGCACGAACGTCAGCGCGAGCAGCGACGAGAAGAATCCCATCGCGATCGCGCCGGCCCAGCCGAACAGCGTCGCCGCCCAGCCTTCGTCGAAGCGCCGCGCGAACATCCCGACCGGAATCAGCACGCAGAAGCTCGCGAGCACGAGCGCCGCGACGACGCGCGCGGTGGTCGACGCGAACGCGTCGGGAATGATCCGCATCCCGACGTACAGATGGAACAGCAGGCCGATCGCAATGAACCGGACAAGGAAACTTCGCATGGAATGCTCGTCCTGATCGGGATATCGATTGCGCGCCGCGCGCCGGACGTGAACATGACGTCGGCTCACGTTGTGTCCGGCGTCGCGCGCCCTATGTCCGATGGTACACAGATACCGGGCGGCACGACGGGACGCGCGTCGGGCGTACCTGAGCGGGCGGCGGCGGCCGCGCTCATGACGGAGACGATCGACGCGGCGCAATGAGCATTACCGCATGCGGCGGCCGTCCGCCGACGCTGCCGACGCGATTGACGTACGCGCGAGCCGCCCACTAGAATGCCGCCCATTCTTCCTTCAGGAACCATCGTGGACAGTTGCAGCACTCCGTTGCGTGCGCTTCTCGCCGCCTGAACGCCTGTCCGCCGCAGTTCTCCTGCCCCGGCTCGCGTTCCCGCGAGTCCGCACGCCGCCCCGTTTCACATTCGACGGCGCATTCGCGCGGTACAGTACCGCGCGATGACGGCCATCGCATCGCGCTCGCCCAGCGCCGCCGCGATGCGGGCCGGCAAGCGCGCTTTACACGGCAGGACCAACATGACGCTCGATTTCGCACTTCGTCTTCTCACCGCGTTCGCCTGTGGCGTCGCGATCGGCCTCGAACGCCAGATGCGCCAGCGCACCGCGGGCCTGCGCACGATCACGCTGGTCGCGAGCGGCGCCTGCCTGTTCGTGACGCTCGGCGTGCTGACCGGCAACGGCGTCGCGGGCGTCACGCAGATCGCCGCATACGTCGTGTCGGGCGTCGGCTTCCTCGGCGGCGGCGTGATCATGCGCGACAAGGGCTCGATCCAGGGCATCAACACGGCCGCGACGCTGTGGTGCTCGGCCGCCGTCGGCGTGCTGTCGGGCTCCGGCCATTACGTGCCCGCGCTGGCCGGCACGGGCGTCGTGCTGCTCACCAACACGGTGCTGCGCGGCGTCAGCCAGGCGATCAATGCGACGCCCGTGTCGAACGCCGATCTCGTGCGCGAATACCAGATCACCGTGATCTGCCTCGCGGCGGACGAGGTGCACATCCGCACGCTGCTGTCGAATTCGATGTACGCGAAACCGCTGTCGTTCCAGAGCCTGACGAGCGAGGACGTGCCCGACCAGCCGGACCGGCTGAAGGTCACCGCGACGTTGAAGCTGCATCCGAAGGATCAGCAGAAGCTCGAGCAGATCGCGAGCCGGATGAGCATGGAGAAGAGCATCTCCAGCGTGAGCTGGACCGCGAAGGAAGCGGAACCGCTGATGGAGTGACGCGGGCGCAACCGCGCGCGCCCGCGCCGCCCGTCAGGGCGTATCGATCAGCCCGGCCGAGATCGCCTTGACGACCGCCTGCACCTTGTTGGTCGCGCCGAGCTTCTCGAGGATGTTGTTGACGTGGAAGTTGACCGTCCGCTCGGAGATGTTGAGGATCTGGCCGATCTCGCACGCGGTCTTGCCTTCGGCCGTCCAGCACAGCACTTCGCGCTCGCGCGCGGTCAGCACGACGTTCGCCTCCGGCGCCAGCTTCGGCACCATGAAGCCGCTCATCAGCGAATGCGACAGGTTCGCGAGCCAGTTGGTCTGCAGCGTCAGCATGTTGATTTCGGCGGGCGTGAGCCGGTCGGCATGGCGCGCGATGCTCAACAGGCCGAACGCGCCGCGCGCCGCCCAGCTCGACTGCGCGACGCCGACGGCGAGGCCGGATGCGCGCGCATCCGCCCACAGCGGCGACGCGCCGGCCTTGTCGGCGTCCGGCCACACGATCAGGTTGGTGCTGAGCGCGCCGTCGCGAACCGTCGAATCGATGTCGATGTAGTTCTGCTCCTGGTAGTGCGCCATCCAGCCGTCCGGATAGGTGTCGAAGATCGCGACGGCCGGCTTCGACACCGGCAGCGGCACCCGAATCCCGTAACAGCAATACTCGAAGCCCAGGCGCTTCGAATACGCGGCGATCCGCTGGAAGAGTTGCTGCTCATCTTCAGCGGCGCTGAATTGATGGTAGGCATCCTGCCAACGCAGTTCCATTCGTTCTCCGACAGGTCACGCTGTCATACTTATCAGGTTTCAGCATCAGGTGAGGCTGATACATTCCGCGCATGACTTCACCTTTGCTGCAACCCATCCATGGTCCGTCCCCGGACGGTTACGTGCGTCTTTCCGAAAGCGCGCTGGCCGAGCTTGCGCTCGATCATGTCGCGAGCGGTCTCGATGCCTCGCTGCTCGACGAATTGCGCGAAGGCGGCATCGACGCGCGCCTGGCCGGCTATACCGAATGGCACCGCCCGGCGAGCGTCGGTGTCGCATACCTGACGCTCGGCTGGGACTGGTATCTCGAGCGCGCATCAGGCGCGTTCGTGATCGCCGGCGGCGACGTTCGCAGCAACGTGATGGCCGTCGACGCCACCGGCGCCGACATCGGCATGTTCCGCACCGCCGCCGCGCTCGCCACCCGGCTCACGGATCTCGACTGGGCCGCCGCGGTCGCTGCATCGGTACTGGGTCGCAACGACGCCTATCATGCCGGTCCCACGCTCCAGTGACAACCGTCCCGGCTTTCCTCTGACTTTTCCGCAAGACTGGCGCTCTTTATAAGCAAAATCCGCGCCGGTTTTCAATCCCGTCGTTCAAGAAACCGTTACCACCGGTCGAATGATACCGGTAAGCCGCCACCCTGTAAGAGTTACCAGTTACCGCCCCTCGGGACGCGCGCTGTAATGCGTGCATCCCAAAGTACCGATCCGAGGACACGATGCGGACCTTCGTTCACGAGGAAGGGCGGTTGCCACACGAACTTGCAGCGGATATCGGCCGCTACCGGCGCCGTATATTCATCGAGCAACTCGGCTGGGCACTTCCGTCTGCAAACGAGCGTTTCGAGCATGATCAGTTTGATCGTGACGATACCGTCTACGTGTTCGCGAGGGACGCTGCTGGCGACGTGTGCGGCTGTGCGCGCCTGTTGCCGACCACGCGTCCGTATCTGCTGGAGTCGCTGTTCGCCGATCTCATCGCCGAAGACGTCGCCCTGCCGCAATCGGCGGCCGTCTGGGAGCTGTCGCGGTTCGCGGCCACCGGCGACGAAGGCGGCGCGGGCAATGCCGACTGGGCGGTGCGTCCGATGCTGGCCGCGGTCGTCGAGTGCGCGGCGCAGCTCGGCGCGCGGCAGCTGATCGGCGTGACGTTCGCCAGCATGGAGCGCCTGTTCCGCCGCATCGGCGTGCATGCGCACCGGGCCGGCCCGCCGAAGATGATCGACGGCCGGATGGTGGTCGCGTGCTGGATCGATATCGATCCGCAAACGTTTGCAGCGCTTGGAATCGTCCCGGGAAGCGGCGCCCGGCAAGCCATCGCCGCCTGAGCCGGAACGCGCGTAGTCCGGCCGGACGGAATCGTAACAAAGGAGAATCAGTGTGGATCAGTCTCAGGTCTTTCGCGCAATGATGCCCGGATTGACGGGCGCTGCCGGAGCCGGCATCACGCTCGCCTACCCGTTGTTCCCGCGCGCGCTGCCGCTCGTGCGGCTCGATCGACGCGGATTGGTGTTTCGCGCGAGCGGCGTCGCGCCGCTCGTCTGCGGACTGCCGCGCGCGGCCACGCTGCTGGCCCGGAACGAACCGCTCTGCTCGTTGCGCCTCGTGATTCGCGCCGTCGCCGCCACCGGCGACGGCCGCCATGACCTGACGATGCAGCCGTCGTGCGCCGCCAGCGACGAACTGCTGTGGCACACGCTGCGCGACCGCGAACCGTACCGTCGGATTCGCGAGCCGCTCGCGCCGATCGACCGCGCCATCGACACCGCGATCGCGCCGGGCGGCGACGGGCAGGTGACGGATACCGCGCAACGGCCATCGCGCACGGCGGCGTTCCGCCTGAGCAGCCACAGCGACGCCCTCTTCTTCGCGGACTGGCTCGAGTTTCACTTCGACGAGTTGCATGCGCTGGCGCAGGAGCGCGGCCCGCAATTGCACCTCAATCAGTTGCAGCGGCAGGTGGCCGACGACGAGGTCGACGTGCGCTTCGTCTACGACATCGACGGGCACGCGACCCGGCATGAACTGAACGACTGCGCGCGCGAAGCCTGCGCGTGGATCAAAACGGAAATGCGCGACAAGTTCGCGCTGCCGATCGCCCACGAGCGGTTCGGCGGATTCTCGGGGAACGTTGCGTTGCACAATTACAACTAGGGCTTGCCAGGCCTCGGGTTTTCCCTTAAAGTTCGAACTGTCTCCTCCATGTCTCCAAACATGGTTTCGGCCCGCTCAAGCAGCGGGCTTTTTCTTGCCTGCGATATTTTGATGGGGACGGATGAGGGGATGCAGTCCGGCTGCCCGCGGCGTGGCGGTTTTGAAGCTTCGCAAAGCGATGAGAGTCGGGCGTGCGACGCTTCAACCGACCCGCGTGCGTTCAATCCGTCTGGCCTGCCGGCGTCACGACCTTCTCGCCGCGAGCGCGCATCGCTGCGCGTTGCGCCTTCGGATCGAGCGGCGGCCACGGCGCGCCGGCCGCGACGATCTTGCGACGAATCCCCTCGATACGCGTACGCGCCGACGAATCCGCGGTCGTATGGTTCTTCAATTCGTTCTGCAGCACCCACCCGTACGACACCCCGAGCTGGCTGGCAGTCTTCGGATCGGCGCCGTGCGCGAGCAGGTAGTCGACGACGTCCCACTGCTGAATCATCGTCGCCTCGAAGAGTGCTGTCTTTCCGAGCGAGTCGCGCGCATTCACGTTCGCCTTGTGCTCGACCAGCAGCTTCAGCTGGGGCAGCAGCCGGTTCTCTGCAACCGCGAAGATCATCGGCGTGTCGCCGTTGTACAGCCAATTGGGATCGAGTCCGCTGTTCAACAACACGCGCAGAAGGTTGGGCGTATCGGCCCGCAATGCGACATCGACCACCGATCCACCGCTGCTGCCAACCGGGGCCTTCGGATCCGCACCGCTCTTCACGAGCACCGAAATGATCTGATACCGCGGATTAGACGCATCGTTCTTGACCGGAACGATTTCCTGCACTGCGTACGACAGCAGCGTCGTGTTCTTCGCGCCGGGCGCATTCAGATCGGTCTTCGGCGCGAGTTGCTGAACCCGGCCGAGATCGCCGTCATGAATGGCCTGAGCCAACGTGAGTTGCTGCCCCGAAAAGAAATGTTCCGGTGCGTAACGTTTGAAGCCGGTTATGTTCGTCCCTTGGGCTTGAATGGGCCACCAGAGCGGTGAGGTCACTCCAACGAGTGCGGCAATCGCGCCGGCGGTTATCGCTTTCTTGTATCGCATCAGTGAGATGAGTTCATCTGTGAAACCAGGCCGAACTGATCCGTCGCGACCTGCTGGTTGATCCCGTTCGTCACGTCACCCATCAAGTGACGGCCAACAGTCGTGATGCTCTGACCATCGAGCGTGACGGGAGTACCGACCGCTTTCGGCATGAGCTGCGCAGTACCGTCACCGATCGGTCCGAGCCGCCCTTCCTGAAGCCCGGTCAATATGCCACCGTCGACGCGATAGGCCGTGATGTTGGTCGATTGAACCGTCCCGCCGTACTGCGCCACCGTTTCAGGATTCATTGTCCTCGAAGTAATGCCGGGCTTGTTATTCAAAGGTAGAACATCACACCTAGCCAAATCTCACGCCGCTCCAAAGGACGATCAGTCACCTTCTGGCCTCAATGCCGCCCTGCCACATAGCCAGCCGAATCCTGCTGCGTGCTGCCGACCGGCACCTTCGCGACACCAATCAATGTGCCGATGATGGTCCATTCCAGAATCGTCTTTTCGTGGTCTTGCCTCGAATCCCCGTAAACGAAAAAACCGCCCGAAGGCGGCAAAATGAATCTCATGCAGAAACGCAGAGCGTTACTGGCGCATTCGGCTCCGTTGCGCAGTTAAAGCCCAGTTGCGAAGCGCATCAAGCCCAAGCACGATTCCGCTCCTCAGCGGCCGTGCGAGCGGTTTCTCGACGGCTACATGCACCATCAATGCAAACGCGATGGCCGCCGCGATAACGCTCCAAAACAGCACGTCGCTATTCGCCGTTGCGTCGGTCAAGTTGAATAGCATGTAACCGACGTTCTGATGAATCAGGTAAAGCGGATAGCTAACTGCACCGAACCAGGCCCATCGCGAACCGTGAAGGATCGGCGTTCGACGAAGCGCGAGCCCGAGCAGTACCACGAAAAAAGACGTCATCACGATACCGATGACCACCGGGCTCAGGTCCAATCGAAAGTGTTCGCTAAAGGATGGCAGCAACTGGAATTCGTGATACAGCGATAGTGCCCACGAGGCACACAGCAGCACGACGCGTGAGCGCGATAGCCCGTGCGCCCGAATGAGAAAGCACGCCGCGCCAGCGATGAAGAAGCCAGCGTAATCCGTCACCAGGAAAGTCTTGAGCTTGATGAACGGGAATATCTCCACGAGCACCGTGCCGATCAACCATACAAAGAGCCATCGCTCTGAACGGCCAATTTGGCCGACGATGATCAGAATCGCGACCAATCTGTAGAACCGCAGTTCTGCACCGAGCGACCAATATGCGCCGTCGATCGGATCGGCCCCAAACCCGCCGCCGAGCGTCAGCATGTTGACGATGTATTGGGGCCATGTCGCCGTAAACCTGTTCCCGCCAACTGCGAGCGTCACGAAGAAAGTGACCGTGCAACAAACCCAAAACGCCGGCAGCAGACGAGCCGCACGGGACGCAATGAATTTTTTGATGCTCGCATCGCCGGCCGTCATGAGGATTACGAACCCGCTGATCATGAAAAACAGATGCACGCCGAGGAAACCGTACCGAGAAATCGGCTCCAGCGGCGGATAATGCATGATGGTCAGGTCGTCGGCTGCATGGCCCCGAAATGCAAAGTGAAAAAACACTACGGCAAGTGCGGCGACGAACCGAAGCAGGTCAAGTTCGGGAATTCGAGAAAGCTTCACGATCTACAATTTTTTGATTTGTTGGTTCCGGCTCCTCGGAGCCAGTCGATCGTGTTACTCGTTTTCCTCGAAGTAATGGCCAAACTTGGCCTGCTTGGTGCGGATATAGCGCTCGTTTTCCTCGCGCACCGGCACTGCCAGCGCGACTCGCTCGCACACGGGGATGCCGTGTTTCACGAGCGTGTCGAATTTCTTCGGATTGTTGCTCATCAGGCGCACCGACGTCACGCCGAGGATGCGCAGGATCGCGGCTGCGGAATCGTATTCGCGCGCGTCGTCGGGCAGGCCGAGGTCGAGATTCGCTTCGACGGTATCCCGCCCCTGCTCCTGCAGCGCATACGCGCGGATCTTGTTGCTCAGGCCGATGCCGCGCCCTTCGTGGCCGCGCAGGTACAGCAGCACGCCGCGGTCTTCCGCGGCGATATAGCGCAACGCGAGATCGAGCTGCTCGCCGCAGTCGCAGCGATACGAGCCGAACACGTCGCCGGTCAGGCATTCGGAATGCAGCCGCGTCAGCACGGACTGCTCGCCGGCGACGTCGCCCATGACGAGCGCAAGGTGTTCGGCGTCGCTACCCGAGACGCGGAAGGCATACGACGTGAACGTGCCGTAGCGCGTGGGCAGCAACGCGGTTGCGACGAGCGCCACGCACTCGTCGGCCCGGCCATTGCCCTGCGTGGGCGATTGGGGACGCGAAGACATCATGAAATCAATGGACGATCAGGAATATAGGAATTTTCTGGATGGCACGTGACGGCAGTTTACCGCTAATCTGCAATCTGTCACGCGCCGCTGCCGCGCACCCGTCTATACTGGATCAATCGGGTGCCGCGCATCACGCCCAGCCTTCCCTGCATTGTCCCGCACACGGAGAAAAGCGTATGAGCACGACTGTCGCGCAGATTCTCAAGGCCAAGCCGGAATCCGGCCGCACCATCTACACCGTCAGGAAAACCGACCTCGTCTACGACGCCATCAAGCTGATGGCCGAGAAGGGCATCGGCGCGCTGCTGGTCATGGATGGCGACGACATATCCGGCATCGTCACCGAGCGCGACTACGCGCGCAAGATCGTGCTGCAGGACCGTTCGTCGAAGGCCACGCGCGTCGAGGAGATCATGACCTCGAAGGTCCGCTACGTCGAACCCTCGCAATCCAGCGACGAATGCATGGCGCTGATGACCGAGCACCGGATGCGCCACCTGCCTGTCCTCGACGACGGCAAGCTGATCGGCCTCATCTCGATCGGCGACCTCGTCAAGAGCGTGATTGCCGACCAGCAGTTCACGATCAGCCAGCTCGAGCACTACATTCACGGAACCCCGGCCGTCACGTCCGTCTGACGGCGCTCCCGGCAAAAAAGGCCCAAACGCGCGAGCGTCTGAGCGAGAAAGCCGCCGGAACGCGGCGACGGAGGTTCTGCTCTGCTGACAAGGACGCGCGCCTCGTCGGTCACATGCTGTGCTCGGGCAGACCCGGAATCGTTCAGTTGCCGAAGTAGACGGAGTTCACCGGATTCGGCGCTTCATGCGTGCTACGACGGCCCGACTGGCCGGCGCCGGTCGCCACGGCGCCGTAGCCGCTCGTATCGGCATGCGCGAGCATCGGCTGACTCGGCTGGACACGCTGCTCGGCGGCCTGGATGTTCTGCGGGTATTGCGCGTCGCTCGCGAGCGCCTTGTAGCCGTTCTGCTCGAGTTGCACGAGTTCGGCGCGAACCTGTGCACGGGTCAAGCCCTGCTCGGACTGTGCAAACGAGGCAATCGGCGCGGCAAGAACGGATGCAGCGATCGCTGCGTAGATGATCGACTTCATGATGGACCTCCGAAATGTGTTCTGTTTTGACGTCGCTTTCGGTGGGACTTGTCCGAAGCGATGGATCAAGTGTAGGCCGCGCCGAACCAAGGGGAAACCCTTAGTTTGAACATACTGCGTTGCGTTTTTGGAAAAAATCAGCGGTCGACGCGCATCGAGATCCCGGCCACTTCGATCATTTCGGAAACAATAGCTGTCGAATTGCCGACAGCAGAACCATCAGTTCAAAGGTTGTGTTGTAGAATCGTAAGGTTTTTCGTCCGACTATTTCCCGCCATCATGTACGCGCCCGCGCTGCTGTTCGTTTCGCCATCCGGCCCGGCCGGCGTGCGTGCGCGCGCCGGCCATCCGGCACAACCCAGCGTTCGACGCACGGCCCAGACGCCGCTCGCCCTCGCCCGGCGTCTGATCTGACAGCTCGGCCTCCTTCCGGAGCCAAGTCAGACAGGCTCCGGGCGATCCACGTGGGTAAGCCCCGCCTGCCCCTGCCGATCATTTGGAGAACTGCCATGAAACAACGCCTTTATCAGCTGACCGAACTCGACGTCGCTCGCCTCGAGAAACATGCCGAACACAACCCGCGCTTCCAGGCGATGCTCGACGCATTGCTCGAACGCGCCGATATCGTCCAGCCCGACGCCATCAAGGCGAACGTCGTCACGATGAACTCGCAGATCACGCTGCTCGACGAGACGAACCACGAGAAGACGACCTGGACGATCGTCTATCCGGAGGAAGCCAATCTCGAGCAAGGACGCCTGAACGTCTTTTCGCCGGTCGGCATGGCACTGCTGGGCACGCAGCGCGGCCAGTTGGTGAAGGTGATGCAGCCGAGCGGCACGGAAAAGCTGATGAAGGTCGCGGAAATCGTGTTCCAGCCGGAGGCCAACGGCGAATACACGCGCTGACGATGCGCTGAGGCCCGTGCCGACCGCCGGCACATCCTGACGCACCAACGCAAAAAGCGAGGCTCGCCGCCTCGCTTTTTTGCTCCGACGCTTCGCAATGACGTGATCGCTTCCGGTACACCCATCTCGTACGCGAAAAAAAGGCGCCCGAAGGCGCCTTTTTCAGAGCTGGTTACCCAGTTGTCACGCTTAGAAGCGGTGACGCAGACCAACCGTTGCTGCGGTTTGGTTGATCGACGAGCTCGACGGCGTGGTCAGGTCGCCGTTGTAGATCGATGCGTTCAGACCGCTGCCACGCTGGTACACAGCTTGCGCGTAGACGTCCGTGCGCTTCGACAGCGAGTAGTCAGCTTGCACGCCAACTTGGTGGAAGTGGGCGCTGTTCAGGCCATCAACCGTGTTCGACAGGCGAACGTTCGTGTACGTGTAAGCAGCGCCCAGGCCGAGAGCCGGCGTCAGGTTGTACTTTGCGTTGACTTCGTAGTTGTCGGTGCGCAGCGTGCCTGCAGCGACTGCGTTGTTGTCGAGACGCGCTTGCGTCCATGCAGCGCCGACTTGTGCCGGACCGAATGCATAACCGGCAGCAGCACCGTACGTGCGGACGCGGCCTTGGCTAGCGATGCCACCGATTCGTCGCGCCGTTTGCGTTCGTACCGTCACCCAGGTTCGCTTGCGAGTATGCAGCAGCCAGCTTCAGACCTTGGAACTGGTATGCAGCAGCCGCGCTGTACGCACGGTTGTTGCCGAAGTTCGTGTTGTTCGAGAACGAGTACGTGCCGCCGAATTGCAGGCCAGCGTAGTTCGCGCTCGTGAACTTGATCGTGTTGTTCGCTGCGACATCGCCGGTCGTGCTCAGACGGTCAAGGTTCAGCGGGTGCGCGAAGTACGTGCCGCCCCACGAGCCCGTTGCGGTCAGCGGAGCCAGGTAGTCTTGAACTGCGTCGTATTGCTTACCCAGCGTGACCGTGCCGTACTGGCTCGACAGGCCGACGAACGCCTGACGGTTGAACATGCCCTTGTTGTTCGAGAGGCCACCGTTGCCGATGTTGAAACCGCTTTCCAACGTGAAGATTGCCTTCAGGCCGCCGCCGAGGTCTTCCGAACCACGCAGGCCGAAGCGGCTCTGGTCAATGCCCGAACCCATCGCCCAACGCGACTTGCCAGCTTGGCCGAGTGCCGGCTGAACGTTGCTCGTGTAGGTGATGCCTGCGTCCAGCACGCCGTACAGCGTGACGCTGCTTTGCGCGTGAGCGACGGTTGCGAACGATGCTGCAGCTGCTGCAACGATCAGAGTCTTGTTCATTCGTGGAGCTCCCTTCTATAAAAAGAGGCAGGTCTCGCGACCTTGTTCATAAACGGTCTGCAACCGCCCGGAAACGCCATCGGTCCTGCTGGCTGCGCCCGGATAGTTGCCCGTTTGGGAACCGTGAGTTTAGGGGTGTACCCTAGGGGAGCGATTCGCAAATAAAGAAATAAGCTTTTCCATAAATAGAAATAATGAAAACGGGGGCGCGTTATAAGTATTTGTTTTAAAGGATTTTTTTGACCTCTTGACGACTTCTTTTTGAAGCCTTTCATCCCAACATTCCTCCGTGTCACCGTCTTGACGGTTGCATAGAAACAACAAACGGAATCCGTGGATACACCTAAAAACGGTAATTTTTACCCATTCGGATCTCAAATATTGGGGTTGCGGGGGCTAAACACCCAACCATCGAACGGTAAAACACTCCGAGACGGCCTCGAGCGAGGCAATCAGCATGGCGAAGTCCTCAAACGAAACCCGCATCGGCCATGGGCCGCGGTCCGCAGGAGGCGGTGACATGCGGTAACAGCCTTAACGGCCACCGTAACCCGAGGACGGAAGCTGCGCGCTAAGGTAAGGCCCACTTCTGTTGCATATAAAGAGGACCCGCAAATGAATCGACGCTCGTTGTTGCGCGCCATCGGACTGACCGCGGCCGTGGCCGGCATCGGCGGCTGGCTGCCTGGCGCATCGGCGCAACCCGCGCCGCCCGGCTATCGCCCTCCGCCCCGGCCCGGCCCCGATCACGGGCCCGGCGGCCGGCCTTACGCCGATCGCCCGCGCTTCGCGCCGCCGGCGCCGCGACGCGATCGCCGGCCGCCGCCGCCTCAGCCGCATGGCTACGTCTGGACCGACGGGTATTGGCGCTGGCAGCGCGGCCAATACATCTGGGTGTCGGGACGCTGGGTCGCGCGCCGCCCGGGACATCGCTGGGTGCCTGGCTATTGGAGACGCCAGGGGCCGGGCTGGGTCTACGTCGAAGGTGGCTGGCGATAGGCGTCGGCGCGGTCGGCGGACGCAACGCCGAAAGCGATACCGCGCGGTGCTGCTCGCGGCACCCGGCGACCAGCGACCAGCGACCGCCCACCGCCAACGCAAACCTCCCGCTCAAACCGACGCCGCGCGCCCGCCTCCATAGCCGACGTCGCCGTTGCGCCGTTCGAGTTCCGCGTCGAAATGCGCGGCATGCACAAGCGCCTCGGACTCCGTCATCGGTTCCCCTTCCCCCTTCGCGACCACCTCACTCGCGATCCAGCTTCCGACCGCGGTGGTAACCGAGCGCCCCATGTCGAGAAACGTGTCGACACCGAGGATCAATACCCGATCGCGGCTCCGGCCGGACGGCGCGGATCGTTGACACCATAGAGATAGCCGACGCGCACGTTGCCCGACACCGACGCGTCGTTGCCCGAGCTCTGGCGGCTCGCCACCTCGGTGCCCGGCAGGCCGACCAGGATCAGCTCGGCGGCGCCCCACGGCGTCTGCTCGACCATCTTGTAGCCCATCTTGCGCAGGATCGACAGCGTGTCGGGCGACAGGCCGCGGGTTTCGTAATAGACCTCGTCGGGCAGCCACTGATGATGAATGCGCGGCGCGCCGACCGCATCCTGCGGCGTCATCCCGTAGTCGATCACGTTGAGCACGGTCTGCAGCGTGATCGTGATGATCCGGGAGCCGCCCGGCGAGCCGACCACCATGAACACCTTGCCGTCCTTCTTCACGATCGTCGGCGCCATCGACGACAGCGGACGCTTGCCCGGCGCGATCGAGTTGCGCGTGCCCTGCACGAGCCCGAACAGGTTCTGCGCGCCGAC
The DNA here is from genome assembly GCF_001718695.1 of Burkholderia ubonensis. Lineage (NCBI taxonomy): Bacteria > Pseudomonadati > Pseudomonadota > Betaproteobacteria > Burkholderiales > Burkholderiaceae > Burkholderia > Burkholderia ubonensis. Next base: position 1,471,540 of record NZ_CP013422.1, read on the forward strand.
CTTGACGGTGAAGTCGTCCATCTCGTCGTTCAGGAAGAAGCCGGTGCCCGGCGCGATCACGACCGCGCCGAAGCGGCCGTTGACGGTGTACGTCGTCGACACCGCGTTGCCGTCGCGATCGACGATCGAATAGTGGGTCGTCTCCGGCTTCTCGTGCACGCCGATACCGGGCTGCACGTCGACCGACGCCGTCGCCGCGTCGTCGCTGATCTGCTTGCGGATCTCGGCCGCATACTGCTTGCTGGTCAGCTTCGCGACGGGATTGTCGATGAAGTTCGGGTCGCCCAGCAGCGTGTTGCGATCCTCGTATGCGTGGCGCATCGCCTCGGTCATGTAATGGACGACGGCCGCCGACTGGTAGCCCATCTTGCGCAGGTCGTAGCCTTCGAGCACGTTCAGCGTCTCGCACATCGTCACGCCGCCCGAACTCGGCGGCGGCGCCGACACGAACTCGTAGCCGCGATACGTGCAGGTCAGCGGCGCGATGTCCTGCGCGCGATACGACGCGAAGTCGGCCGCCGTGATCACGCCGCCGCCGCGCGTCGACGCGGCTTCGACGAGCTTCGGAATCTCGCCGTGATAGAGCGCGTCCGGGCCCCGCTCCGCGATGCGCTCGAGCGTGCGCGCGAGGTCCTTCTGCACCAGGCGGTCGCCCGGTTGCAGCGGCGTGCCGTCCGCGCGCAGGAAGATGCGCGCGGCCTCCGGGTCCTTCCTGAAGCGCTCGATCGTCGTGTCGAGGATGTCGGTATCGCCGCGCGTCAGCACGAAGCCGTCGCGCGCGAGCCGGATCGCCGGCTCCATCACCTGCCTGCGCGTGAGCTTGCCGTACTTGCGCTGCGCGAGGTCGAGGCCGGCGACCGTGCCCGGCACGCCGACCGCCCGATAGCCGTACAGGCTCTGGTTCGGAATCACGTTGCCGTTCGCGTCGAGGTACATGTTCGCCGACGCCGCGGCCGGCGCCGTCTCGCGGAAATTGATGAAGCGGTCGCGGCCGTCTGCTAGATGCACAGTCATGAAACCGCCGCCGCCGATGTTGCCGCAGCACGGATTGGTCACCGCCTGCGCGTAGCCGACCGCCACGGCCGCGTCCACCGCGTTGCCGCCGGCCTTCAGGATGTCGACGCCGATCTGCGACGCGAAATGCTGCGACGACACGACCATGCCGTGGGTGGCTTCCACCGCGGGCTCCGAAGCCGCGAACGCGCATGCGCCGACGGCCGACAACAAGGTGAGTACGACGAGCCGTCTCATGACGAAATCCTCCACACGATTGACCGGCGATGCCGGGATGCGCGATGCGCCGGGCGGCCGGCCGATCCGGCTCCGGTCGAATGTAATGAACGATACATTTCAGCAAGGCTGCGATCATAGCATCGGCATTTTTCCGTCAAAAACTAGGGGATTTACCGTGCTTTCTGCGCGAAACCCGCGCATGAGATCGGAGAATGTTTGATTCGTTACACGATCGGCGGAGCGGCGCGTCGCCTGGATGCTTGCGTCGGAACGGTCGGGCCGCCCGCCTCGCGCGGCGTCCATCAGCTACCATGCACGCTCGCCGGCAGACGCAGTTCTGCCGTTCGTCGTTCAGCCACGAGCCAGCCGGGGGGCCCATGGGGACAAGCATCAGGGCGTTGCTGCTATCGCAGATGGACAGCTTCACGCCGTCGGAACAGAAGGTGGCGCACGCGCTGCTGGATCGCTACCCGAGCCTCGGGCTCGGGCCGATCGCGAGCTTCGCGAAGCAAGCCGAAGTGAGCGACCCGACCGTGTTTCGCTTCGTCGTCAGGATCGGCTTTCCGAATTACTCGTCGTTTCAGCAGGCGCTGCACGACGAGATCGACGCGGCGATGAACTCGCCGCTCGCGCGCATGGACGCGTTTCATTCGCAAACCGGCATGCGCGACAGTCATGCGGCCATCTTCGAGCGGCTGTCGCAATCGCTCGCGACGACGATCGACGGGCTCGACGCGGCCGCGTTCGACGCCGCGGTGGCGCTGCTCGCGGCGCCGGAGGTGCGCGTGTTCTGCGGCGGCGGGCGTTATACGGCGCCGCTCGCCTCGCTGTTCTCGTTCACGCTCGCGTATGCGCGGCCGCACGTGCACTACGTCGAGCCGAACGTGAACGTCGCGTCGGTGTCGCTGGCCGACATGGAGCCCGGCGACGTGCTCGTGATCTTCGACTTTCGCCGCTATCAGAAGGACAGCGTCCGGTTCGCGCAGGCTGCGCACGCGCTCGGCGTGCGCGTGCTACTGATCACCGACGAATGGCGCTCGCCGATCAGCGCGTTCGCCGAAATCGTGCTGCGGATTCTCGGGCGGCCGTTCGCGATGTTGCAGACCAACGTGCCCGCGCTCGCGCTCGCCGAGGCGCTCGTGATCGGCGTCACGAACCGGCTGCCGGAACTCGCGCGGCAGCGCATGGAGAAGATCGAGCGGCTCGGTACGGGCGGCGGCGCGCAGGATGCCGACCGGTGGGACCTGCCGGAGTGAGCGGCGCGGCGCGCCGCATCGGTCGCCGCGCATCAGCGGCGATGAAGCGTCAGCTCTCGACGTCCTCGAGGCTGAACACCTCGGTTTTGTCGTTGTACGAAAACACTTCCCCGTAACGCCCCCAGTCGATCACCGCGTCGAGCGTTTCCTCGGCCGTGTCGTCCGGCAGAAAATCCTCCAGCTCCTGCTCGAAGCGCACGCGCGGCGCGCGATGGCCCGGCCGCTCGTTGAGCACCTTCTTGATCCGCGCGGCGAGCGGCACGTGCTTCAGCAGATGATCCGCGAACATCAGCTTGCGCTCCTGCGTGCCGAACTCCGCGAACACGCGCCCCGGCGGCGTCAGGAACACGTCCCCTTCCCGCACGTCGGCGAAGCCGAGGTACTGCAGCACTTCGGCGATCGGGAACAGGTCGTCGACCTCCAGATGCAGCGTGCGCGCGATTTCCGGCATGTCCGCGCGGCCGTGGTACGGCGGCGCGGCGAGCGTCTCGATCAGGCCGGCCATCAGGTTGGTCGACACCTGCGGCAGCCAGCTGCCGAGCTCGAGCCCCTTCTTCGTCGCCTCGCCGATCTGGCGGGCCGTCATCTTCGCGTAGATGTCGTCGACCAGCCGGCGGAACGCCGGGTCGAGACGATTGCGCGGATGCTTGAACGGCACCTTGATCTCGGCGATCACGCGGCCCGGGTTCGACGACAGCACGAGGATCCGGTCGCACATGAACACCGCTTCCTCGATGTTGTGCGTGACGATCAGCACCGACTTGATCGGCATGCGGCCCTGCGTCCACAGGTCGAGCAGGTCGGTGCGCAACGTCTCGGCCGTCAGCACGTCGAGCGCCGAGAACGGCTCGTCCATCAGCAGGATCGTCGGTTCGACGACGAGCGCGCGCGCAAAGCCGACGCGCTGGCGCATGCCGCCCGACAGCTCGCGCGGATACGCGTTCTCGAAGCCGTCGAGGCCGATCAGGTCGATCGCGGCGAGCGCGCGCTCGCGACGCTCGCGCGCGCCCACGCCGAGCGCCTCGAGGCCGGCTTCCACGTTCTGCAGCACGGTGAGCCACGGGAACAGCGCGAAGGTCTGGAACACCATCGCGACGCCTTCGGCCGGGCCGCGCAGCGGCTTGCCGAGATAGGTCACTTCGCCGCCGGTCGGCTCGATCAGCCCGGCGATGATCCGCAGCAACGTGGACTTGCCCGAGCCGGAACGGCCGAGCAGCCCGACGATTTCGCCTTCACGCAGCGACAGGTTCGCGTCGTCGAGCACGAGCAATTCGCCCTGCGTCTTGTTGAAGCCGCGGCTCACGTGGTCGACGCGCAGGATTTCGGCGCCGGGCCGCGGCGGCTGAAGCGGCTGGGACGTCTGGACGGGGGCGTTGATTACGGTCGGATTTTGCATCGCGCTTACTCTCAATCGAGACGGAGCCGGGATTCCGCATAGGCGTACATCGGACGCCACAGCAGACGGTTGAACAGCGTAACGAACAGCGACATCACCGCGATGCCCAGGATGATCTTCGGGAAGTCGCCGGCCGCGGTGGTCTGCGCGATATAGGAGCCGAGGCCGTGCGCGACGACCTTCGTGTCGCCCCACTGCACGAATTCGGACACGATGCTCGCATTCCATGCGCCGCCGGACGCGGTGATCGCCCCGGTCACGAAATACGGAAACACGCCGGGCAGCATCGCCTGACGCCACCACTGCCAGCCGCGGATGCGGAAGTTCTTGGTCGCTTCCTTGTAGTCGTTCGGATAGGACATCGCGCCGGCAATCACGTTGAACAGGATGTACCACTGCGTGCCAAGCACGATCAGCGGCGACAGCCAGATGTCCGCGTTCAGGTGGAAGTGGACGATCACGATCACGAACACCGGGAACAGCAGGTTGGCCGGGAACGCGGCAAGGAACTGCGCGAGCGGCTGGATCTTCTCGGCGAGCTTCGGGCGCAGCCCGATCAGCACGCCGAGCGGCACCCACACCACCGATGCGATCGCGATCAACACCAGCACGCGCAGCAGCGTGATGAGCCCGAGCACGAGCACGTGGCCGACCTCGGCCAGCGTGACGCCGGTCGCCACGAAGCCGACGACGCGCCACGCGACATACAGCGTCAACGCGATCACGACGGCGGCCCACACGAGGTCGCCGACGCGCGACGACCGGCGCGACGACTTGCCGCGCGACCGCGCGAGCGTCACCGACGGCGCGCGCAGCGGAATGCGCGCCGCCTGCGACAGCAGCCAGCCGGCCGGCACCAGCAGTTGGTGGATCAGGCGCGTGCGGCGCACGAGGTCGAGCAGCCACGATTCGGGCGCATTGCCGGAGCTCGTGGTTTCCATCCGGAACTTGTCGGCCCACGCGACGAGCGGGCGGAACAGCAGCTGGTCGTACGCGAGGATCACGACGGTCATCGCGAGGATCACCCAGCCGATCGCGCCGAGGTTCTTGTCGCTGATCGCCTGCGCGAGATACGCGCCGATGCCCGGCAGCGTGATCGTGTGGTTGCCGACCGTGATCGCCTCCGACGCGACGACGAAGAACCAGCCGCCCGACATCGACATCATCATGTTCCAGATCAGGCCCGGCATCGAGAACGGCACCTCGAGCTTCCAGAAGCGCTGCCACGACGTGAGGTGGAAGCCGCGCGACACTTCGTCCAGATCGCGCGGCACCGTGCGCAGCGACTGGTAGAAGCTGAACGTCATGTTCCACGCCTGGCTCGTGAAGATCGCGAAGATCGCGGCCAGTTCGGCGCCGAGCACGCGGCTCGGGAACAGCGCGAGGAAGAACGTCACCGTAAACGAGATATAGCCGAGCACCGGCACCGACTGCAGGATGTCGAGGATCGGCACGAGCACCATGCCGGCGCGGCGGCTCTTCGCGGCGAGCGTGCCGTACACGAGCGTGAACGCGAGCGACGCGACCATCGCCGCGAGCATCCGCAGCGTCGTGCGCAGCGCATATTCGGGCAGGTTCGACGGATCCAGCGAGATCTTCTGCGTATTGAGGGTCGTGATCGGCGCCATCGTTTCATGGAACCCGACCACCGCCATCGCGATCACGCAGATGATCAGCGGAAACGCGACCGCGTCCCAGCGGTTGGGCAGCACGCGCCACGCGGACGCATTGGCGGTGCGATTCGGATCGAAGAAGCGGATATCCATCGGTAGCGTGTGGGTGAAATTGAAAATCGATGGGAGCGGCCGCGCGCGCAGCCGATGGCCGCGTCAGCGTGCGTGGCCCCAGGCAGGCCGTCGGCAGACGCCAACGGCGGACGCGCGGCAGCGAGCCGCGGCGCGGGGTTCCGTTGCCGCGAGGTTCGGCATCATGGGCTCCGGAGTGACGATTCGGTGTCGCAGGCTATCGGGCCGGCATGACGCAAATGTGACGTGTCACTTACAGGACATTGACATGCAACACATTGCCGGTCGCGGAACCGGTCGCAAACGTTGGCGCAGCGCGACAGCTTTCGCTTCGCATTGAACGTCGCAGACAGAAGCCACGTGGCGCTCGCCAGTGCGCGCACGATCCGCCCGTCGAAGTGGCCGGCCGGCATGCATTCGGCGTATCGCGATCGCAGCCGATGACGGCAGCAGGAAGCACTTCGATGCGAAGCCGCCTCGCGCCATCGGCGAAATGCGCATCCGCCACTCGAATGCGCTCGCCCCCTTCGTACGCCGCGGCATCGGGCAACGCACCGCGCAGCGCAGGCGCCGCCGGCCATCGCCTACACTGCTTCCATCCGGCCGGCGCCCGCCGGCCGTCACCGACCGCGAGGCAAACGATGACGGCGAGTCAACCCGCACACCCGAAACTGCCCGGCCAGGTCGTGCTCGTCCTGCAGGGCGGCGGCGCGTTGGGCGCGTACCAGCTCGGCGTATTCCAGGCGATGAGCGAATCCGGCATCGAGCCGGACTGGGTCATCGGCACCTCGATCGGCGCGATCAATGCGGCGCTGATCGCCGGCAACGCGCCGGCGCAGCGCGCGCAGCGGATCGCACAGTTCTGGCGTCACGTGACCGAACGCCCCGCGGTGAACGTGCCGGGCCTGCCGACGACCTGGAACAAGATCGGCGCCGAGTTCGCGGTGATCGGCGCGGGGCTGCCCGGATTTTTTCGGCCGAACCCTGCCGCGTGGCTCGGGCCGCTCGCGCACGTCGGCGTCGAGCACGCGTCGTACTACGTGGCCGAGCCGCTGCGCGACACGCTCGTCTCGCTGATCGACGTCGAGCTGCTGAACGCGGGCCGGCCGCGCCTGACCGTCGGCGCCGTGAACGCGTGCACGGGCGAGATGCGCTATTTCGACTCGCGCGACCAGCACAGCCCGCTGACCGTCGAGCACATCATGAGCTCGGGCGCGCTGCCGCCGGCGTTCCCCGCGGTGCGGATCGACGGCCAGCCGTACTGGGATGGCGGCGTCTATTCCAATACCCCGGTCGAGGTGGTGCTGGACGACACGCCGCGCCGGAGCTCGATCATCTTCTCGGTGCAGATGTGGAATCCGGTCGGCCCCGAGCCGGAAAGCATCTGGCAGGTATCGGAACGGCAGAAGGATATCCAGTACGCGAGCCGCACCGACAGCCAGATCAAGCGTCAGCAGCAGATCCACCGCCTGCGCCACGTGATCAACGAACTGGTGATGCGCGTGCCGGAGCCGGAGCGCGCGTCGGCGGACGTGCAGGCGCTGGCCGCGTGGGGATGCCAGACCACGATGCGCGTGATCAAGCTCGCCGCGCCGCGGCTCGACGGGGACAACCAGTTCAAGGACATCGATTTCACGCCGGCCGGCATCGCCGCCCGCCGCCAGGCCGGTTTCGACGCGACGATGCAGGCGATCGCCGCGCGGCCGTGGGAACGGCCGATGGATCCGACCGAGGGCTTGAGCGTGTGGAGCCCGGAAGAAAACCGGATCGGCGAACGGCACAACTGACGCGCGCCGCGCGGCGGCGTCGCGTGGTGCCGCCCGCGGCGCGCGCTCGCGCGGCCGCTCAGAGCGCGCGCACGATGCCGCCGTCGACGCGAATGTTCTGCCCGGTGACGTAGCCCGCGCCGTCGGACAGCAGAAACGCGACCGTCTTCGCGATTTCCCCGGTCTTGCCGAAGCGGCCCGCCGGAATGCGCGCGACGATCTCCGGCGTTTCCGGCCAGCTGTCGACGAAGCCCGGCAGCACCGCGTTCATCCGGATGTTCTCGCCCGCGTAGCGCTCCGCATAGAGACGCGTCCATGCGCTCAACGCCGCGCGCAGCGCCGACGACACCGGCATCGGCTGCTCGGGCGCATCCGCCGCGAAGCTCGAGATGTTCACCACCGCGCCGCCGCCCTGCGCCTGGAAAATCGGCGTCACGCGCCGCATCACGCGCACGACGTTCAGCAGGATCAGGTCCAGCCCCGCGTGCCAGTCGTCGTCGGTGATCGACAGCAGGTCGCCCTTCGGCGGATGCCCGGTGTTGTTCACGACCGCGTCGATGCGGCCATACCGCGCGATCGTCTCGCGCACGAGCCGCTCGATGTCCGCGTCCTCGGTTACCGAGCCCTGGAGGCCGAAGCCGCCCAGCTCCTCGCCCAGCGCGACCGCGCTGCCGGACGGCGACATCAGCGCGACGCGGTAGCCCGTCGCCGCCAGTTCGCGCGCGATCGCCGCGCCCATGCCCTTGCCCGCCGCCGTGATCAGCGCCACTTTTTCTACAGTCATGCCGTTCTCCAGAATGGTCGGCGCAACGCTACCGACGTGTGCAAAAGCGCCACTCTAGGCCTCTATAATCGGCCTGTCGAACGATCATTTCTGCATTTACCCTGTAGGTTTTCTACTGCATGAAGGCGCTGTCCAATGCCCGTCGGTTTCCGCCGCTGAATGCGCTGCGCGCGTTCGAAGTGTCCGCGCGCCACCTGAATTTTCGCCTCGCCGCCGATGAACTCGGCGTCACGCAGGGCGCGGTTGCGCAGCAAGTGCGGCATCTGGAGGACGCGGTGCAAGTACAGTTGTTCCGGCGCTTGCCGCGAGGGCTCGCGCTGACGCGCGACGGGCTCGAGTATTTCTCGTCGGTCCAGCGCGCGCTGCAGCTGATCGCCGACGCGACGCAAGCGCTCGGCCAGCGGCCGGCGGCGCTCACGATCAGCACGACGCCGTCGTTCGCGTCGAAGTGGCTGATCCCGCGGCTGGCCGACTTCGGCCGGCAGCATCCCGACATTGAAGTGCGCGTCGTCGCGGACGAGCGGCTCGCATCGTTCCGGGCCGATGGCGTCGATATCGCGATTCGGCTCGGCAAGCCGCCGTTTCCCGCCGGGCTGACCGCGCAGTTACTGTCGCCGCTCGACGTGTTCGCCGTCGCCAGCCCCAAATTGCTCGACGGCGCGCCGCCGATCCGCTCGATCGACGATCTGTCGACGCACGTGCTGCTGCACGACGGGCACGATCTGTGGCCGGAATTCGTCGACAAGCTCGGCGGACGAGGCCGCGTGGACGCGACCAAGGGCCCGCGCTTCAGTCAGTCGCTGCTCGCGATCGACGCGGCAGTCGCCGGCCAGGGCATCGCCTTGACGAGCGAGCCGCTCGTCGAGCGCGATATCGCCGAAGGCCGGCTGCGGCGCGTATTCGATTTTTCGTTTCCGATGTCGCTCGGCTTTTACGTCGTCTTTCCGAATGCGAATGCGCAGTCCGATACGCTCGAAGCGATGCGCCGATGGCTGTTTGCGCAGTATGCGGCTGCGTGAGCGATGCGGGACGCGCCGTCGATCAACCCCACTCCCACCAGTGCCATCGTGCATATCGTCTTTTTCCGATATATGATTCGGTCAACGGCGATACTCGTTGTGCTCCAGTTTTTCCGCCCGAACATCTGACCTTGCCATGCCGACCGACCTCGACATCGACGCGATCCTCAAGGCGCTCGCCAACCCCGTCCGCCGGGAAATCCTCGACTGGCTGAAAACGCCGGCCGCGCATTTTCCGGACCAGACGCTGCCGTACGACCACGGCGTCTGCGCGGGGCAGATCGACGCGCGTTGCGGGCTGTCGCAATCCACGGTCTCCGCGCACCTGGCGACGCTGCAGCGCGCGGGGCTCGTGACGTCGACGCGGATCGGCCAGTGGGCGTTCTTCAAGCGCAACGAAGCGGTCATCGACGCGTTTCTCGACGCCATGCGCCGCGAACTCTGAGCGCGCGCCGGCCCCCGTCCCGCCTTCCATGAAAAGGAAATCGCCATGCCCACCCTGTTCGACCCCGTCACCCTCGGCGACCTGACCCTGCCGAACCGCATCGTGATGGCGCCGCTCACCCGCGCCCGCGCGGGCGACGCGCGCGTCCCCAACGACCTGATGGCCCGCTACTACGCCGAACGCGCGTCGGCCGGCCTGATCATCAGCGAAGCGACGTCCGTCACGCCGCAAGGCGTCGGCTATGCCGACACGCCGGGCATCTGGTCCGACGAGCAGGTCGAGGGCTGGAAGCGCGTGACACGCGCCGTGCACGACGCGGGCGGCCGCATCGTCCTGCAGCTCTGGCACGTCGGCCGGATCTCGGACCCGATCTTCCTCGACGGCGCGCTGCCGGTCGCGCCGAGCGCGATCGCCGCGGGCGGCCACGTGAGCCTCGTGCGGCCGCAGCGCCCGTTCGTGACGCCGCGCGCGCTCGAGCTCGACGAGATCCCGGGCATCGTCGCCGCGTACCGCAAGGGCGCGGAAAACGCGAAGGCGGCCGGCTTCGACGGCGTCGAGATCCACGGCGCGAACGGCTATCTGCTCGACCAGTTCCTGCAGGACAGCACCAACCGCCGCACCGATGCGTACGGCGGCCCGATCGAGAACCGCGCGCGCCTGCTGCTCGAAGTGGTCGACGCGGCGATCGGCGTGTGGGGCGCCGGACGCGTCGGCGTGCATCTCGCGCCGCGCGGCGACGCGCACACGATGGGCGACTCCGATCCGGCCGCGACGTTCGGCTACGTCGCGCGCGAGCTCGGCCGCCGCAAGATCGCGTTCATCTTCACGCGGGAGTCGTACACGGGCGACCAGTTGAGCCCGCGGCTGAAGGAAGCGTTCGGCGGCCCGCTGATCGCGAACGAGAAGTTCACGCTCGACACCGCGCAACAGGTGCTCGAACGCGGCGACGCCGATGCGATCGCATGGGGCCAGCTGTTCATCGCGAACCCCGACCTGCCGCGCCGGTTCGAACTCGACGCGCCGCTCAACAAGCCGGTGCCGGAAACGTACTACGCGGAAGGCGAAACGGGCTACACCGACTATCCGGCGCTAGACGACGCAGCCTGACGGCGCAGACGTTCACGCGCGCACGTCGGCGCGCATGAACACGCGCTGCGTCTCGTCGAGGCCCAGCGCGACGTGGTGCGCGCGAATCGCGCGCAGCGCGGCGTCGAGCGCTGCGTCGTCGATCACACGAAAGCCGACGCGCGCGTAGTACGGCGCATTCCACGGCACGTCGCGAAACGTCGACAGCACGACCTCAGCAAAGCCGTCGCGCGCGGCGCGCATCATGATCCGCTCAATCAGGCGCGCGCCGATCCGCTGCCCCGCGTGCGACGGCGCGACGTCCAGTTCCTCGAGATACAGCCGATGCGCATCCAGCAGCCGGTAGAACGCGAAGCCGACGCACGCGCCGTGCGCGTCGGTCGCGACGTACGCACGCCCCGCGTCGATGCGCGCGAGCACGTCGGCCGCATCGGTCGGCTCGCCTTCGGCAATGTCCGGCATGCCGATGAAATGAAAGCGCCGGGCAGCGGCCACTTCGACGGCGGCCATCGCGGCCGCGTCTGCGCGCGTGGCGCGGCGAATCCGGATCGATACTGTCATCACGGCAACCCAGGCAGACGGAAACGGCCGTCACTATAATCGAAACTTCATACCTTTCGAACGCCCCCTTCCGCCAGAGGTTCGCCATGACGTTGTCCGCGCTCGCCGTGTTCGCCTTCGCCCTTCTCGCCCTGGCCGGCACGCCCGGCCCGAGCGTCGCCGCGCTCGTCGCGCGCGTGCTGACGAACGGCGTGCGCGACGTGCTGCCGTTCCTCGCCGCGATGTGGATCGGTGAAGCGCTGTGGCTCACGCTGGCCGTCGCCGGGCTGTCCGCGTTCACGCGCACGTTCGAAAGCGGCCTGCTCGTGCTGAAGCTCGTCGGCGTCGCGTATCTGCTGCTGCTCGCGTGGAAGATGTGGCGGGCGCCGACCGACACGAAAGCCGCCGACCTGCCGCGCGGCCAGTCGCCGTGGCGCATGTTCGCGGCCGGCACGCTGGTCACGCTCGGCAACCCGAAGATCATGCTGTTCTATCTGGCGTTGCTGCCGACGATCGTCGATCTGACGCAGGTCGGCGTGCTCGCGTGGGGCGAGCTGGTCGGCACGATGCTCGTGATCCTGATCCTGACCGACTGCTTCTGGTCGCTGCTCGCGCTGCGGGCGCGCGCGTTCCTCACCTCCGCACGCGCGAAGCGGATCGCGAACCGCACGAGTGCGACCGCGATGGCCGGCGCGGCGGTCGCGATCGCGGTGCGGTGACTCGCCCTCGCCGGGCATGACGAACGGCGACAGGCTCCAATCGGAAGGTCCGTACGATCGGACACGCAGGCCAGCACGTCGCATGCACTCGCCTCACCTGAGGAGTCCATCATGAAGCACTGGCTGTCCGCTTCGCTTCTGTGCCTGTGCGCGACGCTCGCGCAGGCGGCCGGCGTCAAGTTCGCCACGATTCCTGCCGATGCATCCGGCCCCGAACTGCACGCGATCATATGGACGCCCTGCGCCGATGCCGCGCAGACGCTGACGGTCGGCCCGTACCTGCAAGGCCGGCGCGACTGCGCGACCGTCGGCGACGCGCTGCCGCTGGTCGTGATCTCGCACGGCCACGGCGGCACGTATCTCGGCCACCACGATCTGGCGGAAACGCTCGCCGACGCGGGCTACGTCGTCGCGGCGATCAATCATCCGGGCGACACGTTCGCCGACATGAGCCGCGCCGCCGACGCGCAGGAATTCTTCGAACGGCCGATCGACATCAAGCGGCTGGTCGACTACATGCTCGGCCCCTCGGCCGACGCCGCACGCATCGACCCGGCGCGGATCGGCTTCTTCGGTTTTTCGCGCGGTGGCTACACGGGCCTCGTGCTGGCGGGCGGCAACCCCGATTTCGTGCATGCGCCGGTCGCATGCACGAACCCCGCGTGGCGCATCTGCAAGCAGATTCACGACGAAAGCATCACGCGCCAGCCGTTGACGCACGACGCGCGCATCAAGGCTTACGTGATCGCCGATCCACTCGACGAATTTCCGAGCGCCACCACGCTGGCCGACGTGCACGCGCCGATCCAGCTATGGACCTCCGAATTCGGCGGCGACGGCGTCGAGCCGCACACCGGCCCCGCGCTGGCCAAGTTGCTGCCCGCGCGCCCCGAGCTGCACGTGGTGCCCAATGCGGGGCACTTCGCGTTTCTCGCGCCGTGTCCGCCCTCACTCGCGCAGCACGCGCCGGCCGTCTGCACCGACGCGAAGGGTTTCGATCGCGTGGCGTTCCATGCGACGCTCGACGCGAGCGCGCTCGCGTTCTTCAACGCACACATGCGCTAACAGCCGCTCGGCGCGCACGGCCGCGCAACCACGAAACCGTTGCACGCGACCAGCGCGCGCACGAGCGCCCAGTCATCGTCGTCGCAGAAATCGAGCAGCATCGCGCCGCACGGGCCGGGCCGTTCGCGCAGGTGTTGGGCGAGCCGCGCATGGATGCCCTGCACGCGGCCGTCGCCGCGCGCGACGATCGACGGATTCGCGCCCATCCCCGTCCCGCTGCAGAAATTGATCGCCCAGCGCCCGCTGTCGGCGGACGGCATGTGCGTGAGCAGCGCATCGATCGCCTGCCATTTGTGTTCGATCGACGCCGCGACCGGCACCCGGTATTCGTCCTGGATCACGAACGCCGCGTCCGGATGGTCGATCGTGAACGTCATGTTGTCCGGCCATGCGGTCAGGTCGATCCCGAGCGGGCGGCGGCTGCGAAAGCGCCGCAACAGGACGATCGCGCCGCGCACGCCGCCGAGCGCGGGAATCGCGCCGCCGGCATGCCAGCGCAGCCCCGGATGCCGCGCGCGATGCGCGTCGAATGTCGCGTCGAAGCCGCGGCGGCACGCGTGCGCCGGCCATTCGTCCTTCACCGACATCACGATGCACTCGCCCGGATGCGCGGCAAGAAAATCCGCGCAGGTCGCCAGCACGTCGTCGAACGTCATGCCGAGCGCGATCCCGCCGTGATGAATCTCGAATTCGTCGCGCACGTGCCGGCAGCGGATGTCGAGCATCCGCACGCCGTGCATCAGCTGTGCGTCGAGCGGCGCATATTGCGTGCGAACGAGCGCATCGTCGACGGTATACGCACAGGTGTCATGACTGCCCGGTACGGTCAGGGTATGCAGCGATCGCCCGTCGTCGAGCGTCGACATCCAGTCGGCAAGCGGCAGGCGTGGGTCGTGGTGCGAATGGATCATTGGATGACAGACAGACAGAAAAAACAGTGGATCACCGCGTCCGACGTCGCGGCGCGGGCCGGCGTATCGCGCTCGGCGGTGTCGCGCGCGTTCTCGCCGAGCGCGAGCATCGCGCCCGAAACGCGCGAGCGCGTGATGAGCGCGGCGCGCGCGCTCGGCTACCAGGTCAACCTGATCGCGCGCGACATGATCACGCAGCGCAGCAGCATGATCGGCGTCGTCACCGCGGGCTTCGAGAATCCGTTTCGCGCGCGGCTGCTGTCGGACCTGATGGCCGCGCTCGGGCATCGCGGGCTCACGCCGCTCGTGACGAACGCGGAGGACCCGCGCCAGATCCGCCAGTCGCTCGAGCGGCTGCTCAGCTACCGGATCGCCGGGCTCGTGATGACGTCCGCGTCGCCGCCGCTGTCGGTCGCGCGCCAGTACCTCGCGCACCGGATTCCGGTCGTGATGATCAACCGCGCGGCGAACCTGCCGGGCGCGGACGTCGTCGTCAGCGACAACGCGGACGGCGCCGGCCACGCCGCGCGCCTCTTCGCGCAAGCAGGCGCGCGCCGGCTCGCGTTCGTCGGGCCGCGCGACACGAGCTACAGCGCGAAATCGCGCGCCGATGCGTTCGCCGAAGCGCTCCGTCACGGAGAACCCCGCGGCACGGCACCGCTGCGCATTCACGACACGTCGTCCGACACCTATGCGTGCGGCGTCGAGGCCGCGCGGCAACTGCTGTCCGGCGACGCCCGCCCGGACGGCGTGTTCTGCTCGTCCGACCTGCTCGCGCTCGGCGTGATCGACACCGCGCGGCAGCGCTTCGGCCTGCGCGTGCCGGACGACCTGCGCGTGATCGGCTTCGACGACATACCGGCCGCCGCGTATGACGTGTATCGGCTCACGACGCTTCGACAGGACACCCAAGGGCTCGCAAACGCCGCGATCGACATGCTGTCGGAGCGGATCGACGCACAGGACGGCATGGCCGACGGCAAATCGCGCACGCGCATCGTGCCGGTCGAATGCGTGCGGCGTCACAGTTGCGAATAGCGCCCGGCGCGGTGGCGCGCGGCATGGCCGGCGCGATCGCGTGCCGGCCGGCCGCCGTCACGACGCCGCGACGTGCACGCTGCGCCCATTCGCGTCACTTCAATCCGCCCGCGAAGCCGCGCAGCAGATAGCGCTGCACATACCCGGCAACCGCAAGCGTCGGCAGCGACGCGATCAGCCCCGCGCTCATCAGGTCGCCCCAGTCGATCCCGTTCTCGGTCACGTAGCCCGCGATCGCGAGCGGCAGCGTGAAGCGGCTCGGCGTCGACACGAACAGCAGCGCGAGCAGGAATTCGTTCCAGGCGGCAATGAACACGAAGATCGCGGTCGCGATCAGGCCCGGCGCGCACAGCGGCAGCACGATCTGCACGAGCCGCCGGGCGAGCCCCGCGCCGTCGATGCACGCGGCTTCCTCGTACTCGATGGGGACGTCGCGCACGAACGCGAGCAGCATCCAGATCGCCATCGGCAGTGCATGGATCTGATACGCGAGCATCAGCCCGAGCGTCGAATCGAGCAGATGCAGCCGCTTCGCAAGTGCGAACAGCGGCACCGCGATCGTGATCGGCGGCATCAGCTTCAGCGCCAGCACGAGCCCGAGGAACAGCAGGTCGAGCCGCGCGGGAAAGCGCAGGCGCACGAGCGCATAGGCGGCCGGAAACGCGAGCGACAGCGCGAGCAGCGTCGTGCCGAAGCCGACCAGCAGCGAATTGAGCAACGGGCCGCCGATGCCGCTCGTCCACACCGACACGAAGTGCTCGAACGTCGGCGCGGCCGGCCAGATCCGCAGCGGGTGGTCGAGTCGTTCGAGCGTCGGCATGAACGCCGCACCCGCCATCCACAGGCATGGAAGCAGCAACAGCGCAAGCGCGGCGATACGCAGTACCCACGGCACCGCCCGTGCGAACGCGGGCCGACGCTGCGTGCATCCAGCGTGCGCCGTCACGCGCGCCGCTTGCGAACCGTTTGCCATACGTACCCCGAAACCAGCAGCGCGGACGCCGCAAGCATCAGCACCGACGCGGCGCTCGCCGGCCCGACGTTGAAGAAGCGAAAGCCCGTGTCGTAGATGTAGGTCGACAGCGTCTGTGTCGCATTGCCGGGGCCGCCGCCCGTCAGCGCATAGACCTTGTCGAACAGCTTGAACGTGTCGATCGAGCGCAGCAGCAGCGCAAGCCCGATCTGCGGCGCGGCGAGCGGCAGCGTGATGTCGCGCAGGCATTGCCACTCGCTCGCGCCGTCGGTCCGCGCGGCTTCGTACAGCTCCTGCGGAATCGACTGCAGCCCGGCGAGCACGATCAGGAACGCCATCGGCGTCCACTGCCACACGTCGACGAGCATCAGCGACCACAGCGCCAGATGCGGATCCGACAGCCAGCGCACGCCTTCCGCGCCGAGCGCCGCGAGCAGCGCGTTCAGGAAGCCGTCGAAGTTCAGCCAGTTGCGCCAGATCGCCGAGCACACGAGCGTGGACAGCATCATCGGCAGGATCGCGAGCGGCAGCGCGATGCGGCGGCCCGGAAACGCGCGCACGAACAGCAGCGCGAGGCCAAAGCCGAGCGCGACCTCGACGAGCGACGCCGCGATCGTGAAGCGCAGCGTGTTGCCGAAGCCGGCCGTGAACGCGTCGTCGCCGAGCACCGCGCGATAGTTCGCGAGGCCCGCGAACGCGCGGCGGCCCGCCGTGTAGTCGACATGGCAGAACGAATCGATCAGCACCTGCACGACCGGATACAGCGCGAGGCCGGCCAGCACCAGCAGCGCGGGCCCGAGCAGCGCGACGAACGGCAGGCTGCGCGAGAACGCCTTCATGCGCGGCGCTCCCGCAAGCGAACGGGCGCGCAGGGTCACTTGCCCGCCGCCGCGATCGCCTGCGCGATCTTCTGCTGCGCCTGGCGCAGCGCCGCGTCGGGCGCGGCCTGCCCCGTCAGCGCGAGCTGCAGCTGATCGCCGAGGATGCTCTCGATCTGCTGCCAGTCCTTCACGCGCGGCCGCGCGCGACCCGCTTCGAGCGCCTTCAGCTGGTCCGGATACCAGCGGTACTGGCGAACCAGCGCCGGGTCCGCGAACACGCTGCGGCGAGTCGGCGGAATGCCGAGCGCGGCGAGGCGCGCCTGCGTGTCGCGTGCGGTCAGGTACGCGAGGAAGTCCTGCGCGAGCTTCGCGTGCGGCGCATCCTTCGGAATCGCCATCTGCCAGATGCCGAGCATCGGCGCGGGGCCGGAGGTCTGCCCCGGCGGCGCCTGCAGCGCGATCTGGCCGGCCACGCGCGACTGCTTCGGATCGTCGAGCGCCGGAATCCACGCCGGCCACACCTCGATCGCCTGCGCGGCGGCGCCGCGCTGCAGCGCATCGCGCACTTCCGCCGCGCCATACACGTCGACGTCCTTCGGCGCGGACGCCTTCAGCGCGAGGAAGGTCTTGAGCGCCGCCTGCGCCTCGCGCGAATCGATCGTCACGTTGCCCGCGCGGGCGAGCACGTCGCCGCCGTACGCCCACAGGATCGGCAGGAAGCCCGTCACGACCGGATTGCCCTTGGTGCCGCGGAACACGACGCCGGACACGCTCTTGTCCGCGCCGCCGATGGTCTGCGCGATCTTCAGCACGTCGTCCCAGTTGCGCGGCGGCTGCAGCTTGTATTTCGCGAGCAGGTCCTTCCGGTACGCGAACATCTCGACGTTGCCGACCACCGGCAGCGCGAACAGCGTGCCCGCCGCGTTGCGGCCGAGCGCGACCGTCGACGGCACCAGATCCGCGTCGGCGAGCGTCGCCGGCAGCGGCTTCAGCCAGCCGTTGCCGATGAATTCCGGCGACCACGTGTCGTCCATCATCACGAGGTCGTACGCGCCGGTGCCCTCGCGCATCGACAGCTTGAGCTTCTGGTAGAGGTTCGCGTTCGGCAGCTTCAGCAACTCGATGTCGGCGCCCGGATGCAGTTTGTTGAAACCGGCGACGGCGTCGGCCAGCCCCTTGCCGTAGATGTCGTCGCGGCCGGCGATGACGAGGTCCGCGGCGACGGCATGCGACGCGAAGACGGAAAGCGCAACGGCGGCGGACAGCGCGCGCAGGCGGCTCAGCAGGGTCATGGTCTCTCTCGTTCGGCGTGGTGGCAGGTCGGCCTCGGGCTGCACACGTGTGCAGCGATGGCTGTGCTTCCGGCGATCTGAAGCGACCGCCATTGTTCACGCCGATCGTTAAGGATTTGTGGCAGGCGGGAAGGCGCGGGACGAGAGACGGTGTGCCAGCGAGAGATCGCGGCCGGGGTTGGCGCGCGCGACGTCGGCCGACGTCGCTGACGTCGCCGCTCGGGCCGCTGCGAGCGGCGCTGCCGGAATCGGGCTACCGGTGTGCCGCAGCGAACCGGTAAACAGGAATGGGGATTGGCCTGCGGCTGCGGATCGCGATGGCGCCAGCCGCCGCCGTGTCGCAATTCGTGATGGACGAGCCGCCGCACCGGCAGCCCGGCGATGCGCGTGCCGCTGCGCGCTGGGCCGCGTCGGCTTCGGCGGCTATCGGTTCGGGTTCGTGGCGAAGGTGTCGCAGGCGCTCACCTGACCCGACTCCATCCCGCGCCGCAGCCAGTACACGCGCTGTTCGCTGCTGCCGTGCGTGAAGCTCTCCGGCACCACGTAACCCTGCCCTTGCTGCTGCAAACGATCGTCGCCGATCGCCGCCGCCGTTTTCAGGCCCTGCTCGAAATCGCCGGGCTCGATGAGTCGCTGGTTCGCGCGCTGCGCGTTGTTCGCCCAGACGCCTGCGAAGCAGTCGGCCTGCAGTTCCATCCGCACCGACAGCGCGTTCGAGCGCGCTTCGCTCGAACGCCGACGCGCGGCGTCGACCTTGCCGGAAATGCCGAGCAGGTTCTGCACGTGGTGGCCGACCTCGTGCGCGATCACGTACGCCTGCGCGAAATCGCCGCCCGCGCCGAAGCGCCGGCGCAGGTCGTCGTAGAACCCGAGATCGATGTACACCTTCCGGTCGCCCGGACAGTAGAACGGGCCCATTGCGGTTTGCCCGGTGCCGCAGGCCGTCGGCGTCGCGTTCGTGAACATCACGAGCTTCGGCGGCTGGTATTGCGCATGCAGCTGCGTGCTGAACACACCCGTCCACGTGCGCTCGATATTGCCGAGCACCTTGCGGGTAAATACCGCGCCGGCGTCGGTCGCGGGCGCGCCCTGATGCTGCGCCTGCGGCTGGGCCTGCTGCCGCCCGCCCTGCAGTGCCGATGCGCCTTCGAGCACGACGCGCGGGTCGATCCCGAAGAAATACGAGGCGGCCAGCACGACGACGATCGTGCCGATGCCGATCGTCGCCCGCCCGCCGCCGAAGCCGCCTCCGCCGCCGCGGCGGTCTTCGACGTTCTGGCTTTCGGTTTCGTCGTCCAGCCTCATTGCGGGCTCCTCCCTGTCTTGTCGAATCCGTGCCGTTCGCGCAACGGGCAGTGCGCCGCCGTTGCACGAGGCTTCGGCGCACGCGATGCAGGCGCATCGGCTGTGAGTTGGCGGCAGCGGCGCTGTCGGCGGTTGCGCGCTGTGCGGCGCGCCGCCGGGTGTTGGCGATGGCGTCTGCACTGGCCTTGGCACCGGCCTTCGCGCTATTTTGCCGGGGCTTTTACGACTTGTCGCAAAAATACGGAGGATAGAGCGATTCGGTGCAGGACATCGTCAGCCTTTGCAAAATGGCGCGTCTGGCCGCCGGTCAGGCCGGCAGCGGCAGCCCGCTTGGATCGTGCGGGCGATCGCATTCATCCTTTCCGCGGATGCCGGCGTACGACCGCGCCGCGTACGGTGACGAGGCAAGGCATCTTTGCGGAGCAACGCATGAGCTATGTGCGTCCCCGCATGATTGCGGTCACCGGCGCGGGTGCCGGCATCGGCGCTGCGCGTGTTCGCCGCTTCGCCGCGAGGGGCGACCGCGTCGTTCGTAGCCGGTGCGCCGCGCGTCGCCGATGGCGGCGCATGGATCGTGGACGTGTCGACGCTCGCGTTCGAATACGCCTGACGCACCTGGATGCGCGCCGCGCGTTCGGTCGGCGCGGGGTGGCAGCTGTTCACGGGGTGCGTGGGGTTCGTTATGTCCGTTCGCTCGATCGGTTCGCTCGGTGCCGCACGTTCGTCTGTTCTCCGTATTCGGCGCCTTCCTCGCGTGGCCTCCGACCGCCGCCTCCGTTCACGACAAGCAGCCGAGCCCCGCCAGCGTCGTCTCCACCGCTGTGTCGAGCGGCGTCAGTGGTTCGCGCCCCAGCACCGCGATCAGCCGCGCGTTGTCCAGGCGGACCGGCTCGCGCCACAGATAACGCATCTCGAGCAGCTCGCGCAGCGTCGTGACGAATGGCGCCGCGGCCCATACGAGCCACCAGGGGAACTGCCGGATCGTCGGCCGCAACCCGTGCCGCTGCGCCACGCGACATACGGCCTGCGCCAGCTGCATGCCGTCCGCGTCCCAGTGTCCGGCCAGGTGAAAGCGCGCGAACGGCGCCAGCGTCTCCCGCCGCGCGATCAGCTCCACCATCGCGCGGGCCACGTCCGGCAGGTATGCCCATTGATGGCCGACGCCCGGCCGCCCCGGGACGCTGATCGCCGTGACCGGACGCCCCGCCTTCACCATGCCCTGCCCGAACCAGTTGTTGCCGGCCCGCGGCCCGAAGAAATCACCGGCGCGCACGATGATCGTCCGCACGCGGTTCGCCGTCGCCGCCTGCAACCGCCGCTCCATCTCGACGCGGATCGCGCCCTTGCGCGTCACCGGCCGCTGCGGCGCGTCCTCGTGCAGCAGCGCAAACGCGTCCGGACCGAAGTTGTAGACCGTACCGGGCAGCACGATCGTCGCCTGCTCGCGCGTGGCCGCCGCGATCGTGTTGTCGATCATCGGCAGCACCTGCGTCGACCAGTTCCGGTAACCGGGCGGGTTCACCGCGTGTACGAGCACGCTGCAGCCGCGTGCCGCACGAAGCACCGCGTCGCGGTCGAGCGCGTCGCCGCGCACCCATCCGATGCCGTCGCGCTCCACGCTCGCGGCGTCGAGACTGCGGCTCAACGCGCGCACCTGCCAGCCGGCATCGCGCAATTGCCGCGCGACCTCGCCGCCGATTCCGCCGCTCGCGCCAAGCACGAGTACCTGCCGTTGTGTCCCCGCTGCGCCTGCCGTCATGACCGCCCTCCGTGATCGAACCGTTGTCGGTCGCCATTCTCGGCCGGAGCGGGCTAATAATGAATTGCTGAGCCTGAGCGATCGGCTATACATTTATGCATGACCACCGATCCGAACTGGGAACGCTACCGCACCTTCCTCGCGGTGCTGACCGAAGGGTCGCTGTCGGGCGCGGCGCGCGCGCTCGGCATCACGCAGCCGACGGCGGGCCGGCACGTCGCCGCGCTCGAAGCCGCGTTCGGCCAGACCCTGTTCACCCGCTCGCCGTCCGGGCTGCTGCCGACCGAGGCCGCGCTGGCGCTGCGCGGCCATGCCGAGACGCTGCGCAGCGCGGCAGCCGCGTTCGAGCGCGCGGCGGCGAGTCACGGCGCCGGCGTCAGCGGCGTCGTGCGGATCTCCGCGAGCGACGTGATCGGCGTCGAAGTGCTGCCGCCGATGCTGACGCAGTTGCGGCGCGACCATCCCGGGCTCGTCGTGGAGCTCGCGCCGACCGACCGCATCCAGGACGTGCTGAACCGTGAAGCCGACATCGCGGTCCGCATGGCGCCGCCCGCGCAGGATGCGCTCGTCGCGCGGCGCATCGGCGCGATCGAGGTCGCGCTGCATGCGCGCGACGACTATCTCGCGCGCAACGGCACGCCGTCGACGGTCGATGAGCTCGCGCGTCACGCGCTGATCGGTTTCGATACGGTGACGCCGTTCATTCGCGCGGCCGGCCGCGCGATGCCGCAGTGGAACCGCGACGCGTTCGCGCTGCGCACGGACAGCAACCTGGCGCAGCTGGCGCTGATCCGCGCGGGATATGGAATCGGCATCTGCCAGACGGCGCTCGCGAAACGCGATGCGCGGCTCGTGCGCGTGCTGCCGGATACGCCCGCGCTCGCGTTGGAGACCTGGGTGGTCATGCACGAGGATCTGCGCACGAGCGCGCGCTGTCGCGTCGTGTTCGACGCGCTCGCGAACGGGCTGCGCGGGTATGCCGAGGGGGGCGGCGAGTAGAGTTCTTCGATGCTGCGGTACGCGTGAATGGCTGGGCGGGTGATGCGATGCGTGCGGCGGGCGACGGAGCGGCTATTTGCGATGTGGGGCTGCGGGTGTTGATGTCGAGGGATTGGGCTGCGGGCGCCGCTTCGACTACTCCGGTTGCTCCGGTTGCTCCGGTTGCTTCGGTTGCTTCGGTTGCTTCGGCCGCTTCGACCGCTCCGGCTGCTCCGGCTGCTCCGGCTGCTCCGGCTGCCTCGGACGCTTCGGCCGCTCCGGCTGCTTCGACCGCTTCAGCTTGGCAAGCAGCACATCGCGATACACGTCGAGCGCGGCGACGCCCTCACCCGCCCCGACGTCACATCAGCAGTTGTCGCGACAGCACCTCACGCGCCTGCGTCACCGTCTCGCGTTCGCCGGGCATCGGCGGCGTCAGAGAAAAGACCGCGTCGGGCAGCGCCGGCAGCCGGTATTTCGCCCCGAGCCGCACGAGGCCTTCGCCGATCGAAGACGCGCACAGGCAGCCGACGCCCAGCCCGGCCGCGAGCAACGACTGCAGCCCGGCGACGCCCGACGCGCTGTGCACGAGCCCGTACGGCACCTGCTGTTCATCGAGCGAGCGCACGGCGATCTGATGCATCATGCAGTCGTCCGGCAGCAGCACGAGCGGCAGCGGCTGCGGAAGCTGTTCGGCCAGCGCCGGCGCCGCGACCCACGACAGCGGCTCGCGCCGCAACACCCAGCGCGTATCGGCCGACGCAGGCCGGAACGGCCCGCGCGACAGGTGCATCACGACGCCGAGATCGATCTGCCCGCGCGCATGGGCCGCTTCGATGTCCATGCTCTTCATTGCGCTCACGTGCAGCCTCAGCTGCGGGTAGCATTCGCGCAATCGCGCGAGCAGGCCCGCCACTTCGTGCGTGCGGTAGTAGTCGGTGATCGCGACGCGCAACTCGCCCTTGATCGCCTGACCGCGCACCTCGTCGAACGCCGCCTCGTTCAACGCGACGATGCGCCGCGCATGTTGCAGCAGACGCGCGCCGGCCGGCGTCGGCTCGACGCCGCGCTTGCTGCGTACGAACAACGACATGCCGGCGCGCGATTCGAGCTTGCGCACCTGCTCGCTGACCGTCGACTGCGACAAGTGCAGCAACGGCGCGGCCGCACTCAGACTGCCGGCGTCCGCGACCGCCGCGAACGTGCGCAACTGATCCAGATCGAAACCTCGCATCACGTACCCCATCCATCGAATAACCCGATGGATGCTACCACCAATTCACGCTTTTCCGAACCATGGACGATGGTCAGAATGTCGGTCAACCGCCGCGTCGCTCCATTTCGGCACCACCCGACATGCCGCGCGGCCCTCATTCTTTCGGACTTTCGTTCATGACCGACAACACACTCGCCCGTTGCGCCGCAGCCCCGGCCGGGACTGCGGCCGCAGCACCGGCACGCAGCCATCACGGCTGGGCTCTCGTCGTGCTGCTGATCGGCGCCATCCTGCCGCCGCTCGACTACTTCATCGTCAATCTCGCACTGCCGGCCATCCGCGACGGCATCGGCGCGCGGCCGGCCGAGCTGCAACTCGTCGTGTCGGCGTATGCATGCGCGAACGCGGTCGTGCAGATCACGGGCGGGCGCCTCGGCGACCTGTACGGCCGCAAGCGGATGTTCATGACCGGGATGGCGGGCTTCGTCGTGGCGTCCGCGCTGTGCGGGCTGGCCGACAGCGGCGCGGTGCTGGTCGGCGGTCGCGTGTTGCAGGGGCTGTTCGCGGCGATCCTCGCGCCGCAGGTACTCGCGACGATCCGCAGCGTGTTCAGCCCGCACGAGCAGGTGCGCGTGATGGGCTTCTACGGTTTCGTGTTCGGGCTTGCGGCCGTGATCGGTCAGCTCGGCGGCGGCGTGCTGATCGCGCTGCATCCGTTCGGTCTCGGCTGGCGCGCGATCTTCCTGGTCAATGTGCCGATCGGGATCCTCGCGCTGCTCGGCAGTTGGCGCTTCATTCCCGAAAGCAGGCCGCCGCGCGGCCAGCGCATCGACGTCCCCGGCACGGCGCTGCTGTCGCTGTTCCTGCTGATGCTCGTCTATCCGCTCACGCATGGGCGCGAAGCCGGCTGGCCGCTGTGGATGGTCGCGTGCGTGGCCGGCGCGGTGCCGATGCTCGGCGCGCTGCTCGCGGTCGAAACGCGCCAGCTCGCCGGTGGACGCGACCCGTTGCTCGACGTGCGGCTGCTGCGCAATCCGGTCATCGCGCTCGGCCTCACGCTCGCGTTCCTGTTCTACATGCTCAGCGCGTTTTTCCTGAGTTACGGCATTTATCTGCAGGGATGCCTGAACTGGTCGGCGCTGCAGTCTGGGCTCGCGATCCTGCCGCTCGGCGTCGGCTTCCTGGCAAGCCCGTTGCTGATGCCGCGGCTCGTCGGCAGGTTCGGCGGCCATCGCGTACTCACGCTGGGCTTCGCGATGCTCGCGGCCGGCGTCGCGACGGCCGCCGCGCTGGCCAGCGAACACGCGCCCGGGCCGGGCTTTCATGCGGGGATCGCCGCGATCGGCATCGGGCAAGGCCTCGTACTGCCTTCGGTCGTGCGGATCGTGCTCGCGGAAGTCGACGCCGCGCGCGCCGGCGTCGCGTCCGGCATGGTGACGGCGATGCTGCAGATCGGTGCGGCGGTCGGCGCGGCGGCGCTCGGTGGCCTGTTCTTCGCGCGGCTCGGCGCGCGGCCGGCGCCGCCCGACTACGTGCACGCGTTCAGCGCGACGATGTGGGCGCTGACGGCGGTATTCCTCGTGTGCGTCGTGTTGTCGGCAGCATTGGGGCCGCTGCAACGGCGGACGCAGGCGCGCGCGTGACGGTCAGCGGCGCAGCATCGCCGGCCGCGACATGACGAACGCGGTGCACGAGCGAGCCGTTGCGAGCGGCCCGCTCACGATTGCGGCTTGGGCGGCGCGTGACGCGCTTCCCATTCGGCCAGCTCGACGCGATAGCGCTCCATCGCGTCCTCGTACAGGTCGAAGATGCATGGCGAGCAGCCGCTGTTGCAGCAGTCCTCGAGTTCCGGTTGCTGAGGCGGGGTCGGACGCGGATCGTCGGCGGGCGCATCCGCAGCGTCAGGCTTGGTCACGGCTTCGGTCGGTTGATGTCGAACGCGGAGTATAAGGCGATGGCCGGCTGCACGCAGGCTCACGCATGCACGCAGCGTCTCGCCGGCACATCGGCCGGCAGGCGTCGCGCGCGGTGGCGCGTGCGCTTACGCCTGCCGTGATGCCGAAGCCGAATGCGCTCGCGTGTCGCGTCGCTACGCGACGCGCCCGCTCACCGGGATCGATGCGCCGGTGATCGCCTGCGCGTCGTCCGACAGCAGAAAGCCGATCGTCGCCGCGAGCTGTTCGGGCCGCACCCAGCGCGTGAAGTCCGCATCGGGCATGTCCGCGCGGTTCTGCGGCGTGTCGATGATGCTCGGCAGCAGCGCGTTCACCGTGACGCCGCGATCGAGCAGTTCCGCGGCCAGCGCCTCGGTGAGCCGCGCGACGCCGGCCTTCGCGGCCGCGTATGCGCCCATTCCGGCGCCGGCCTTCGACGCGGCGCCCGCGCCGATGTTGACGATGCGGCCGGCGCCGCTCGCGATCAGATGCGGCAGCGCCGCCTTCGACGCGTTCAGCGCCGTCTTCACGTTGAGCGCATACATCCGGTCCCAGGTGGCGACGTCGCCGTCGGCCACCGTTTCCCACGCGAACGCGCCCGCGATGTTGAGCAGCGCGTCGACCTTGCCGAATTCGCGATTGACCGTTTCCAGCGCACGCACGGCGGCCTGCGGATCGACGAGATCGATGCCGCCGATGCGCAGCGCGTCGGCCGGTATGTCGGGCAATGCCTGTGGCTCGGGCGCCAGGCCGCGGCCGATCAGCGCGACGCGGGCGCCGCGCCCGCCGAGCCATGCGGCCGTGGCGACGCCCAGATGGCCGAATCCGCCGGTGATCGCAACGGCCTTGCCTTGCAGGTCGTGTTCCATCGATATGTTCTCCTTGGTCTATGCGAGTTGAATGATGCCTGTCGAATGATGCGCGGTGCGCGATCGATGCAGGCGCTACGCGCGATCCGGCGCGTAGCTGAGGACCGCCGGGCGGCCTCGACACCTCCGCGCGATCGGGCAGCCACGTCGGCGCACGCACCGAGCCGCTCGGCATGCGGGCATAATGCGCGAAGCCGCTGCGCCGCACGGCGCACCGCGGCCGCGTCGGGCGCGAGAGCGCCGCGTCCGGCCCGCACGGCACCACTCCAACCTCACGCGCCCATTCCATGCAAGTACTCGTCGTCGGCACCGGCAAACTGGCCGCCGAACTGCTCGCGTCGCACCGACTCGATCCCGCCGCCTGTGACGTGATCGCGTGGCCGCAGCGCACGCGCCCCGATACCCGCGCGATCGTCGTGCATGCGGGCTCGGGCCGCGAGCTGCCCGCCGTGATCGCGTTCTGCGATGCAACCGGCTCGCCGCTCGTCGAGCTGTCCACCGGCTCCGCGCTCGAAACCGGATCGTACGACTTCCCCGTCGTGCTGTGCCCGAACACCAACATCTTGATGCTGAAGTTCATGAGCATGCTCGACACCAGCGGCCATCTGTTTCGCGACTGCCGCATCAGCGTGACGGAGTCGCATCAGGCGAGCAAGACATCCGTGCCCGGTACCGCAGTCGGCATCGCCCGGTCGCTCGGCGTGCCGGCGCATGATATCCGCTCGGTGCGCGACCCCGACGCGCAACGCGATGTCCTGCAGATTCCGGACGATCAGCTCGGCCGCCATGCATTCCATCGGGTCCGAATCGACGATGGCGCGTGCAGCCTCCAGTTCGAATCGCGCGTGTACGGCGCGTCGCCCTACGCGGACGGCGTGTCGCGAATCGTCGAGGCGGTGCGGCAGCACGCGCTCGAGCGGCGCCGGTACTCGGTCGTCGAGTTCATCCACAACGGCTGGCTGTAGCTGGGGCGGCGGGCGCGTCCGTGCGCTGTCGGCCGAGGCGACGGCGACGGCGGATCGATCGCGCGCAATCGCAGCCATCGCGGCGCGTCGGCATCGATTGGAGTGTGCCGGTCACCGATGTCCACACGTCGTTCGCAACGTCGATCACGACGCTCACGGAGGTCGCGCGCTCGGTGGGATCGACGTAGTCGACGAAGTACCGGTCCTCGAGCGGCCGCGTGACGCGGCACGGCGCGCGCCCGCCTGCGTCGCTCGCCGTGTCGCGCCATTGCAGCGCGCCGGCTTCGAACGTATTGGCGCGCCACACGTCCCGCGCGTCGGCAAGGGCCATGGCTGCCCGACGAGTGAGCGCACGGGCGCGAGTACGTTCGCGTGTGGCGCGAAGCCGTCCGCGAGCGCACCCACCTGAATGAATACCGGGTGCCGTCGTAGCAATTGCTTTCTCCCGCACAGCTTCAGGCCCGGCGGGCCGTGTACGCTGCTCATGTGTACATGGTGCACGTTGCGTGTGCCGCGCGGTATCGGCCGAACGGATGAGGGACGCGCGATACGGGAACGCGCTAAAGTGCATTTGATCCGCGTCGCGGCGGAGCGAGGAGCGAGCATGCATCGTGTCACGCATTACCGCCGCACCTGTGAAGGCATCGAGGCGATCAGCCTCGATTCCGACCGCGCGTTCCCGCGTCACGCGCACGACGAATTCGGCGTCGGCGTGATCGTCAGCGGCGCGCACCGGTCATGGAGCGGCCGTGGGCAGGTCGACGCGCAGGCTGGCGACGCGATCATGGTCAACCCGGGCGAGATGCACGACGGCATGCCGATCGATGCGGGCACCGGTCGCCGCTGGCGAATGCTGTACCTCGCGCCCGCACTGGTTGCCGGCATAGCGGCGGAAGAAGGCATCCGCGGTGTGGAACTCGCGAACCCGGCCGTGCGCGACGAGCAGCTCGTAGCCGCGTTCGCTCGGCTGCATGCGCGGGTCGTCGCGGGCAACGCGCCGCCTCTCGCACGCGACGAAGCGCTCGTGATGCTGGTGGCCGCGCTGCTCGCGCGGCATTCGAATCGCACGCTGCGGGCTGCGTGCGTCGCGCCGGCGATCCGCGCCGCGCGGGAACGGCTCGATGCGGCGCCCGCCGCGCCGGTGTCGCTCGCGGAGCTGGCGGGCTTGGCGGCGTCAGCCGCTTCCAGCTGCTGCGCGGCTTCGCGCGCGAACTCGGCATTACGCCGCACGCGTACCTGATCCAGTCGCGTGCGCGCCTCGCCCGTGCGTTGCTCGCGCGCGGCCACCCGATCGCGGACGCCGCGGCCGAAGCGGGATTCGCCGACCAGAGCCACCTGACGCGCGCGTTTGCCCGCCAGTTCGGGATCACGCCGGGGCGATTCCTGCAGGCGGGATGACGCTCCGCGCGATAGCGCGGGCGGTGCTGGCGATGCGTCGGTAGCAATGATCGCCGCCGAGCGGTGATGGCGGTAGCGGCAGTACTCACGATCGCTGTCGCTGTCGTAGCCGAAATAGCAATCGCAGCCGAAGCCGAAGCCCCAGTCCCCGTCGAAGCCAAAGTCGAATTCCCAGTTGTAGCGCAGCGGCAGTCGTAGTCGCAATCGCAATCACGGTCACGGTCCCGATCGCAGTCACGCCCGGCACACGATAATCACCCTCCCCGCACGACCACACCACCCGCCGCCCCTCACAGCCCCGAACACCCCCGCAATTTCATTCAAGACGGCCGCATCGTCACCCGCGATGATGCGGTGCATGAAGACACGACTGATCGGCTATCTCTATCTCGCCGCCGCGATGACGGGCGTCGGCAGCACCGTCATCGCGAGCCGCCTCGCCGCCGGCGGATTGCCGCCGTTCACCGCGACCGCGCTGCGCTTCCTGATCGCGACGCCGCTGCTGTTCGCGTTGATGCGCGCGCAACGATTGCGCTGGCCGCGCCTGTCGCGGCGCGACGCGGGGCTGCTCGTCGTGCAGGCGGCGGCGGGCGGCGTCGGCTACACGGTGCTGCTGATCTGCGGCACGCGGCTGTCGTCGCCGCTCGACGCGGGCGTGATGCTCGGCACGCTGCCGGCGATGTCGACGCTGATCGCGGCCGTCCTGCTCCGCGAGCGGCAGACGCCGCGCGACTGGGCCGCCGCCGCGCTGGCAACGGCCGGCGTGCTGCTCGTCACGTTCACGCCCGGCCATGCGGCGCCGTCGATGCGGGCACTGGCCGGCGACGCGCTGGTGCTGGCGGCCGTCGCATGCGAAGCCGTGTTCATCCTGCTCAACCGGCGGCTCGCGGTTCCGCTCGCGCCGCTGACGCTGTCGACGGCGATGTCCGGGCTCGGCTTCGCGCTCGCGCTCGTGCCCGCCGCATTCGAATGGCATGCGCTGGCGAGCGGCTGGACGCTCGGCGCCGTCGGTGCGATCGCGTATTACGCGCTGGTGCCGACCGTGCTCGGCTACCTGTGCTGGTACGCGGGCTCGGCACGCACGAGCGGCACCGAAGCGGCGCTGTTCACCGCCTTCGCGCCGGTATCGGCGGTGCTGTTCGCCGTGACGCTGTTCGGGGAGACGCTCGGCGGCACGCAGGTACTCGGCGTTGCGCTCGTCGTCGCGGCGATGCTCGTAGGCGCGACGCGGCGGCGTGATGCGGCGACGCGGCGACCGGCAGCGCAAGCGGACGCGTCCGCATCGCAGATCGCCGAGTGATCCGGTCCGCTGCGCATCCCGCGTGACCGGCCAACGGTAACGATTGTAGGAATGTGTCGGCGCGCGGCAAAACCGTTGCGCGCCATCGCGCAAGGTGCAATATTCGCGTGGCCTGGCCATTCGACCACCGAACGCATACGCATCGCCATGAACAAGAAGGAAGCCAAAACACGCATCGCGGCGCTGTTGTCCGCGGGCGCGAGGAAAGCCGACGTGCTCGCCGAGCTGGCGGGCCACGGTCTCAAGGAACAGTTGCTCGCGCGCCTGATCGCGTCGCGCCCCGATCCCGCGCTGTGTTGGAGAAACCGCGTGCACACGCGCATCCTGGTCGGGCTGGGCGTCGCGCAGCTTTTGATCAGCGTCGCACTCGCCTACGTGTTCGCCGCCGGTGGGCTCGGCATCGGCGCGACGCTGCTGTTCGGTGCGCTGACCGTGTCGCTGTCGCTGCTGTTCATCTGGGGGTTCGCGACGCACCGGGTCGGCGCCTATCACGCGTACATCGTTCTGTCGCTGCTACAACTGCCGAAAACCATCGCCGCGCTCGGTCGCGATCCGTCCGCCGCGCTGCCGAGCCTCGCCGTCACCGTGATCCTGGTCGGCTACGTGTGGTTCGTCCGCAACCGGATGTTCCCCGACTTCGGCTGGTTTTCGCCGCGCAAGATCGACGGCCGCTACGCCTTCGTCGAAAGCGCCTGACGCCGCGTTCGGCGTGACGCGGCCTCTATCGCGGGCCGCAAAAAACACCGGCCCGCCCCGCAACGGCGGGACGGGCCGGTGTGTTCCGCGCAGGCCGGAACCGTTCGGCTTACTTCGCCTTTTCCGCGGTGTCGCTGATCGCCTGCCCGCCCTTCGAAATGTCCTGACCCACACCGGCAATCGTGTTGCAACCAGCGAGCGCGGCGGTCACCACCAGCAGCATTGCAGCAATCGTACGCGTCATTCTCAATCTCCTTCGAGTCGAAAAGCCCGAGCGGGCAGATCGTGTCAGGCGGCGCGTCCCGCGGCATGCGGAACACGGGGCCTGAACGGATTATACGGAGACGCCCGCCGCGCGCCAGTGCACGCAGCGTCGCGGCCGCGCAGATTTTGCTTGACTTCGTCGTCGCCCGAACTAATATACGCACCGCGTATATTTTCCCGTGAGGTTCCGCCGATGACCGTTCCCCAGCAAGCCTTCCTCCGCGACGCGATGCGCCGCCTCAACATGACCCGCGAGGCGTTCGCGAACCGCATCGGCGTCAGCCGCCGCGCGCTTGATACGTGGCTGTTGCCCGACGATTCGCAGGAGTCGCGCGGGATGCCGGAAATCGTCGAGCGCTTCGTGTCGGAGATCGTCGGCCGCGCCGCACCGGAAAACGGCAACCATACGCAAAGCGTAGATAATCATGGGCTGGCGAAGCAATTCCTGTTCGAGGGCAAGCCGCAGCTGCTGTCGGTCGACCAGTTCACGCGGGATTCGGTCGAGGCGCTGTTCCGCGTCGCCGACGTGATGCAGCCGATCGCACGCCGCCGCAAGATCTCGCGCGTGCTCGAGGGCGCGGTGCTCGGCAACCTGTTCTTCGAGGCGAGCACGCGCACCCGCGTGTCGTTCGGCGCGGCGTTCTGCCGGCTCGGCGGCTCGGTGTGCGACACGACCGGCTTCACGTTCTCGTCGATGGCGAAAGGCGAATCGATCTACGACACGAGCCGCGTGATGGCCGGCTACGTCGACGCGCTGGTGATCCGCCATCCGGAGAAGGGCTCGGTCGCCGAATTCGCGCGCGCGACCAACCTGCCGGTGATCAACGGCGGCGACGGCCCCGGCGAGCACCCGAGCCAGGCGCTGCTCGACCTGTATACGATCCAGCGCGAATTCTCGCGGCTCGGCAAGATCGTCGACGGCGCGCACGTCGCGCTCGTCGGCGACCTCAAGTACGGCCGCACCGTGCATTCGCTCGTCAAGCTGCTCGCGCTGTACCGCGGGCTCAAGTTCACGCTCGTGTCGCCGCCGACGCTCGAAATGCCCGCGTACATCGTCGACCAGATCTCGAAGAACGGCCACGTGATCGAACAGACGCACGACCTCGCGGCAGGGCTGAAGGGCGCGGACGTCGTCTATGCGACGCGGATCCAGAAGGAGCGCTTCACCGACGAATCGTTCGAGGGCTATACGCCGGATTTCCAGATCAACCAGGCGCTCGTCGACGCCGTCTGCGGGCCCGACACGCTGATCATGCACCCGCTGCCGCGCGACAGCCGGCCCGGCGCGAACGACCTGTCGGTCGACCTGAACCGCGACCCGCGGCTCGCGATCTTCCGGCAGACGGACAACGGGATTCCGGTGCGGATGGCGATCTTCGCGGTGCTGCTCGGCGTGGAAAACCTCGTCCAGCATTCGATGCGCGACGCGACGTGGCGCCCGCCCGCGTACCTCGGGCCGGAGGATGCGGTGTTTCACGGGATCGATTGACGCGCAGCGGCGCCGCGCGGCCGGATTCGTTCGCATCCGGCCGCGAACGCCGATGCCGGCAGCGCGAGCACGCGCGTCGCGGCGCATGTCGCCGGTCGCCGGTCGCCGGTCGCCGGTCGCACTCGCCAGCCGCCAGCCGCCAGCCGCCAGCCGCACAACTATCGTCACGATCATCGGTAACGCGAGCGGCGTCCGCGCCTACGCGGCGATGCACGGCTCAGCACGTGCAATCCGCTGCGCTCGACGCGACCATGCACGAACGCAACCGCTCGCCGACATTCTTTCCGCCACCCATCCGCCTGCGTCGGTAACATCGGCACTTGCCCATCGCCGCCCGCTCGCGCACAATCGGCCCACCTGCCCTCCTCTCCCCGCGCCGATGTCCTACGCGTCGCTCGCCACCGGCGTTCTCCTGGCCGCCGGCCTCGGTCAGCGCTTCGATCCCAGCGGCCTGCACAGCAAGCTGCTCGCCCTGCTTCCCGACGGCACGCCGGTCGCAGTCGCGGCCGCGCGCCGGCTCGCGACGGCCACCGCCGACGTGGTCGCCGTCGTGCGCCCCGGCGCCGATAAACTCGCCTATCTGCTGAACGAATCCGGCTGCCGGGTCGTGTTCGCGCCCGACGCGGTGCGCGGCATGGGCGCGAGCCTCGCCGCCGGTGTGCGCGCGAGCGCCGATGCAGACGGCTGGCTCGTCGCACTCGGCGACATGCCGTGGATCGCCGCATCCACCTACGAAGCCGTCACGCGCGCGCTAGATGCCGATCGCGCGTCGATCGTCGCGCCGATGCATCGTGGCGTGCGCGGTCATCCGGTCGGCTTTGCCCTGCACCATTACGATGCGCTCGCCGCGCTCGACGGCGACACCGGCGCCCGCGCGCTGTTCGCGCGCGAGCGGGTCACGCTGCTCGACGTCGACGATCCGGCCATCCTGCGCGACGTCGACACGCCGGCCGATCTGCGCTGACGTCGACGCGCGCCGCCAGCGCAAGGTCCGAGATTCGGTGCGATATCAACCGCCGAGCGAATATCGCAGGCAATCGCACTGCAAACGCGTGCCCGATTGCCTATAAAGGAGACGAGGCGCGCTCACCGCGCCGTCCGCTTCCCCTGTCACGCATTGCGCGAGCTCTCCATGGATCACACGACTCCGCTGCCCGAGCCCCCGGCAGACCCGACCCGCGATCCGGAAGACGACCCGTTGTCGCCGCCGGCGCCCGGCCACCCTCACGAGAATCCGCAGCAGCCGGAGGGGCCGCCGAGCAAGGACCCGGTTTAGCCGATGGCCGTACACGACCACGCGCATCGTGTGACCCGCAACAGCCACTAAGCAGCCGCGCTTTCCCGCGCGACGCGCGCTTCGTAAGTCTTCAGATGGTTGTACGCGATGCGCAACAACGACAGCGCATCTGCCGCATGCGGGTCGCATCGCGCGAGCAGATCGCCGATCACGTGGTCCGCTTCGACGCGCGCGCCCTGCTCGACGTCGCGCAGCATCGATGCGGTCAGCGGCGACGGCGTCAGCACCATTCGCTGCATCCGCTCGATCGCGGCCGGCTCCGGGCGATAACCGTTGTGCGCGGCAATCGCGCTGCACTCGTCGAGCATGGCCTCGAGCAGGCGGCGTCCGTCCGGCGCGGCCAGAATGTCGCCCACCGAGCCGCGAAACAGCGACGTGCCCGCCGCGAGCGTGGCCAGAAACACCCACTTCTCCCACATGCGCGCGATGATCGCGTCGCTCAGCGTGACGTCGAAACCGGCGCCGCCGAGCACGTCGGCAACCGCGCGCACGCGCGCCGATTCGCCGCCGCCGAGTTCGCCGAACGAGAGGCCGTGCGTGTCGTTCAGATGTACGATCCGCTGCTCGCGATCGAGCGTCGCGGCGATCACGCACAACCCGCCCAGCACCCGCTCCGCGCCGAACCGCTCGCGCAGCACGTCCAGGTGGCGCATCCCGTTGAGCACCGGAAGAATCATCGTGGCCGGGCCGACGAACGGCGCGATGGCAGCGATCGCATCGTCGAGGCTGTACGCCTTGCAGCTGAGCAGCACCAGATCGAACGGCGCGGCCGCGTCGCCGGTGCGTAACGTCTGCACATTGGCGAGCGTCAGGTCGCCGCGCGGGCTGCGAATCATCAGACCATCGCGCGCGAGCGCCGCCGCGCGACCTTCGCGCACCAGAAACGTCACGTCGCGCCCGGCCGCCGCGAGGCGACCGCCGAAATAGCCGCCGACCGCGCCGGCCCCTACCACCAGAATCCGCATCGCTGCCTCCTTTCGCCTCGTTCAATGCCGCCACGCGGGCCGCTCGCCGGCCCGGCGCATGGCCGCAATCGTCAGACAGTATAGCCACACAACCTATGCATATGCAGGGATGACCGCAGGCCGGCATGCGACGTTCGCAAGACATCTAAGGGATTTCCCGCCTACGGGAACGGTCGCGTCGAGCCGACAAACAAGTAAACCAGAAGTAAACCGCTAGGCCGTCCCGGCGCGCCTGCTTGACCGACCGACCTGATACCCATGCGCACCCTTTCCCTGAATCAGAAACTCGCTTCGATGATCGTCATCCTTTGGCTCGGCCTGCTCGTGATCGCAGGGCTCGGCGCGTGGCAGACGCGCGCATCGATGATCGATGACCGCCGCGACCAGCTCTCGACGCTGGTGTCGCAGGCCGCGAGCGTCGCCGATCACTTCTACAAGCTGTCGCAGCAGAACGCGATGCCGGAAGCCGATGCGAAGCAGAAGGCGCTGGAAGCGATCGCCGCGATGCGCTACGGCGCCGACGGCTACGTCTCGATCAACGACTCGAAGGCGGTGATCGTGATGCATCCGATCAAGCCCGAGATCAACGGCAAGGACATGTCCGGCTTCACCGATCCGAACGGCCGGCACCTGTTCGTCGACATCGTGAAGGCCGCGGACCAGAGCGGCGGCAAGGGCTTCGTCGAATACAAGTGGCCGAAGCCGGGCGCGGACAAGCCGCAGGACAAGACGAGCGTCGTGCAGCGCTTCGCGCCGTGGGACTGGTATCTCGTGACCGGCATGTACATGAACGACGTGCGCACGGCGGTGCTCGCGAGCGTCGGCCGCTGGTTCGCGATGACCGCCGTGCT
This sequence comes from Burkholderia ubonensis, assembly GCF_001718695.1. NCBI lineage: Bacteria > Pseudomonadati > Pseudomonadota > Betaproteobacteria > Burkholderiales > Burkholderiaceae > Burkholderia > Burkholderia ubonensis. The sequence continues at coordinate 1,506,915 of NZ_CP013422.1, forward strand.
GGGCTCGATCGCCACGTTCGTGATGGTGCTCGTGCTGAAGAGCGTGCGCGCGAATCTCGGCGGCGCGCTCGAGGACGCGCTGGCGACCGCGCAGCGCATCGCGCAGGGCGACCTGACCGCGCGCGTCGACCTGCGGCCGAACGATCGCGGCAGCCTGCTGCACGCGCTGCACACGATGCAGGGCGGGCTGATCGACATGGTGTCGCGCGTGCGCATGGGCACCGAGAACATCAACGTCGGCGCGGGCGAGATCGCCGCCGGCAACACCGACTTGTCGCAGCGCACCGAGGAACAGGCTGCCGCGCTCGTGCAGACCGCGTCGAGCATGGACCAGATGACCGCGAACGTGAAGCAGAACGCGGACAGCGCCGCGCAGGCCGCCACGCTCGCCGACCAGGCCGCGCAGGTCGCGACGCGCGGCAGCGAAGTCGTCGACGACGTCGTGCGCACGATGGCCGAGATCACCGACCGCTCGCACAAGATCGGCGACATCATCGGCGTGATCGACGGCATCGCGTTCCAGACCAACATCCTCGCGCTGAACGCGGCCGTCGAAGCCGCGCGCGCGGGCGAACAGGGCCGCGGCTTCGCGGTCGTCGCGGCCGAAGTGCGCTCGCTCGCGCAACGCTCGGCCACCGCGGCGAAGGAGATCAAGTCGCTGATCGTGTCGTCGAACGAAACCGTCGACCACGGCGCGGCGCTCGTCACGCAGGCAGGCGAGACGATGGGCGAGATCGTGCAGTCGGTGCGGCGCGTGAACGAGATCCTCGACGAGATCAGCCACGCGTCGCGCGAACAGAGCGCCGGGATCGAACAGGTCAATCGCGCGGTCGGCGAGATGGACCAGGTGACGCAGCAGAACGCGGCGCTCGTCGAGCAGGCGGCGGCCGCCGCGCATTCGCTGCGCGATCAGGCCGAAGCGCTGCGGGATGCGGTCACGCGCTTCGCATTGCCGGCCTGACGGGCTGATACCGGCCTGATACCGGCGCGCTTGCGGCGCGCTGCTGCACCCGGCGCGCTCGCGTCGGGTGGCTGGCCGGGGCTCACATTCGGTTGCGGGCGGTGTCGATGCGACGACGCACGCACGTGCGCTTCATAGGCGCGAACGCCCGCTTGCGCGGCGACGATCGCGCGGCGAACTGGCGTCTCGTGTCGCGGCCGGTTACGCAATTGCCCGGCCGTCCCCGCGGGGCGCACGTCGATCGAAGATGTATCGGCCGCGGCCGTTCAGATCCCTTCGTCCGTTTAGCCCGCTCGGCGCATTCGGCCCACTCCGCTCATTCACCCTTCCCACCGATCGGCGTTCACGGCCGATCGCATACCGCCCCACCGCGCGACCTTGCCGCCATCGACATCGCGCATACGCGTCGGCATCGTCATTCGCGCTGCATCACCGATACCGCACCCGCGCCGCGCAGCCGCCCCGCAGCCTGTCCGCCGCCGAAGCCGAGTGCGGCCGCCCGTTGAATCAGCTCGATGTCGTTTTTCGCGCCGAGCTTCTTCATCGCGCTGATCTTCTGCGCGCTGACCGTTTGCTTGCCCTTGTTCAGCCGCTCGGCGATCGCCTTGATCGGCATGCCGTCGAGATACAGGCGGATCACCTCGATTTCGCGCGTCGACAGCTTGACGGGCGGCCCGTCCTGTTCGGCAATCGTATCGAGCGCGCCGCGCACGAGCGGCGACAGATAGCTGCCGCCGCTGTAGCTCGAATGGATCGCGGTCACGATGTGGCCGACGTCGTCGAGCTTGCTGACGAGACTCGGGCAGCCCTGCGCGAGGATCGAGCGGATGATCACCGGGCTCTCGCTGCCGACCAGCGCGACCGTCCCGACGCCCGGGCGCATGCGCCGCAACCACGCGAGCAGCGCCAGACAGTCCATCTGCGGGCCGCCGCGGATCGAATAGTCAACCAGCGCGATATCGCAGTCGACATCGGCCAGCGCCGCGACCATGTCGGACGGGCTCCGATAGGCGCCGACGAGCGCGATCGCGCACGCGTCGCCGGCGATATGCTCGACGCCGGCCAGCGTCAGCGGCCAGTCGTACGCGAAAACGGTGCGAATGTTGAATTTCCCCATGCGTGGTTCCTGAAGGTTCGCGTGGCCGCGCGACGCGACACGTCGCGACGCGGCCGGTTGGGCGGTGACTCCGCGGGCGGGATATTTTTATCCCAACGTCATTCTATGAAACGGCGCGCGGCCGGGATATCGGACGCGGTATAGATGGACGCCCAGGGACGTAATACGAGTTTGATATTTCGATCGTCGTACGCGATCGCGGACGCGCGCATCGTCCGGACGGCCGACGTTGCGGGCCGTGCGGGCCGCGCCGCTTGCCGGCGCGGTAAAATTGCGGCCCAGCATGCCATTCCGGACGACCGGCCGACGGCTGCGCACGCCCGGCCGTGCGCCGTCGGCCGGCCCCCTGCTTCTTCCATGACCGATTCCGACCTCCACGCCGACGACACCACGATCCACGACGACACCCTCTGGCGCGACAGCGGCTGGACGGCCCGCATCATCAAGAACGAAGACGACGACGGCTGGGCCGTCGAGATGGTCAAGGACGGGGAAGCCGAGCCGGCGCTGGTCGGGCCCTGGACGATGGGGCGCGACAAGAAGAACCCGAAGCCGATGGACGCGAACGCGTTCCGGACGCTGGTCAAGACGGCGACCGAGGTGCTGATGCGCCACGAGCAGCAGCGGCGCGCGATGCTGCACAAGGAAGTGACGGTCTGGGCCGGCGAGGACGAAGTGTCGGTGACGCTCGATATCGTGCCGGACGAATTCGAGCCCTATGCGGAACTCAAGGCGCTCGACCGCTTCGGCGAGCTGCTCGGCGAAGCGAAGGTGTCGGCGGCGTTCAAGCTCAACAAGGCCAGCGCCGCACGCTGGATCGAATCGGATTTCGAGCGCCCGGCTTAGGGCCTGTTCACGCCAATAAAGGGCTTGCGCTGGCCCCACGAGTGAGTTTTTCCGCGCGGTCCCTGACGCAGGCCGCCGCCCGCTGCGCGCGCACGCGCCGCGTCAGCCGTGCAGGCCGTGCGTGGTCATCAGCCGGTACAGCGTGGCGCGCGACACGCCGAGCTGCGCCGCGACGTCGGCATGCTGCTGGCGACGGTTCCGCAGCAGCATCTCCTCGATCGTGCGGCGCTCCGCCTGCCGGCGCGCCTCCACGAGCGTCGGCGGGCGGCGCAACCGGTACTGGCTCAACTCGAGATCGTCGGCCGAGATCAGCGGGCCGTTCGTCATCACGACCGCGAAGCGAATCCGGTTGATCAACTCGCGCACGTTGCCCGGCCATGCATAGTCGTGAATCGCCTCGATCGCGCACGGCATGAAGCCGCGAATCCGGTGCGGGCTGTCGCCCCGATAGCGCTGCAGCACGTGATCGGCGAGCAGCATGATGTCGCGGCCGCGCGCACGCAGCGGTGGCTCGTCGATACGCAGCACGCACAGGCGGTAATACAGATCGGGGCGAAAGCGCCCGGCCTGCATCGCCGCCTCCAGATCGACGTGCGTCGCGGACACGATCCGCACGTCCACCGGCACCGACGCGTGCGCGCCGAGCCGCTCGATCGTGCCTTCCTGCAGAAAGCGCAGCAGGCTCGCCTGGCTCTCGAACGGCATGTCGCCGATTTCATCGAGAAACAGCGTGCCGCCGTGCGCGGCCTCGATCCGGCCGATCTTGCGCTGGTGCGCGCCCGTGAACGCGCCGCGCTCGTGGCCGAACAGTTCGGCCTGCAGCAGCGTCGGCGGAATGGCCGCGCAGTTCACCGCGACGAACGGCGCGTCGGCGCGCGACGAATGCCGGTGGATCGCGCGGGCGGTCAACTCCTTGCCCGTCCCGGATTCGCCGGCGATGAACACCGCAGCGTCGGTGTTCGCCACCTTGCGGATGGTCGAGAACAGGCGCCGCATCGCGTCGCATGCGCCGATCATCGTGTCGCAGGGTGGCATCGCGAGCGCGGCCGGGTCGGCGTGCGCGAGCTTCAGCATCCCGTACGCATGGCCGGCGAGATAGCCGATCGTCTTGCAGCCCGCGGCGCGCGACGCGAAGCCGAAACAGCACTGGCGGATCAGGCGCGCGAGCGCGACATCGCGCAGCAGCGCGTCGTCGGCGAGCGCGACCCAGCCGACGTGCGGGTCGCGCAGCAGCGCCTCGAACGCGGCCGCGTCACGCGCCGCGTCACGCATATTGAACGCGGTGAAGTCGACGATTCCCGCATGCAGGCGGTTCGCCTTCACGAGGTTGAGTGCGTCCGCAACGGACTTGGCGCGCGAGACGTCCCAGCCGCGCGACGCGAGACAGTCGACGAGCGCGGCGTCCGGATACGGCGACACATAGACGAGCGGGCGCGACGGCGCGGCATGATGGCGCGACGCCGCGACCGGCGGCGGCATGCACGCGATCCGCTCGGTTTCAGGATGGCTCGACAATCTGATCCGGCAACATTGATTCACGATGGCCTCGTCGCATGGCGTTGTCGGTCGGCGCGGGGCGCGCGACATGGCGCGCGGCCTGCCGGTCCGATCGGGAAAATGACGCTATCGGCAGAACACGACACGCCGCATATAGATCTGCGGTTCGACGACGGGCCGCGCGGACCGGTCCAGTTCGTCGCGATAGCGGCGGTAGGTCTTGCCGTCCACGGTCACGTCGCCGGCGCGCGCCGTCTCGATCGCGGCCAGCGCGTGGCTTTGCCAGTCGTCGACGCGCGCCGATGCCGACAGACTCGATGCACCGGCGATCGTCTGCGTGACCGTGCTGCCGTCGGCCCAGGGCTGCGTCTGCATGTCGTCCGCGTGCTGCATCGCGCCGACCGTCTTGCCGGTCGGCGTCGGGCCGCTCTGCGCGACGAACGGCGCGGCGCGGCCGTACACCGGCGATTGCCATGAAGGCGCGTGGCCTTCCTCGGGCACCATGTAGATCGTCTGCGGATCGCCGACCATCATCATCGGCACGCATGCGGTGTTGTCGGGGCGGCCGAGCGTCGTCAGCGACTGCTGGATGCTCGCGGCGTTCGCGACGCTCTGTTCGTTCAGGATCACGAACACCGCCGGATTCTGAAACAGCGACTGCGCGGCGGCGTGTGCGCCGACCAGCAGCAGAACGATCGAAAGGAACCTCATGATCCGCGCCTCCTGTCCCCTCGACAGGCAAAAAGAGGTGTTGGCCTCGGGGTAGAACCAACACCCGTCAAAGCTGTCGCGCGCATCGCGCAACCGGTTGCGGCGCTTGCCGTGCAGGCGGCATACCGGTTGCATCGAAGCGCGCTGCCGGTCACGACGACGTGCTCGTCGAGACGACGGTCGGCGCGGGCGCGAGCGGCGCCGACGGGGCGGCGTGCTGGTCGATCGCCGGCGTGGCTGTCGCGGGCACGTCCGCGGCCGGCACGGCTGCGGATTCGACCACGGCCGTTGCGTCGGCAGCGCTCGGGGCCGTCGCCGCCACGGGCTGGGCGGCTTCGGCGGCAGGCATGGCCGAGGCGATCGGCGCTTGCGGCGCGCGGTCGACTGCGTTGGCGTCGGCCGTCGGCATGGCCGGTGCGCCGGTGTCGGTCGCGGCCGGCGTGCGCGCGGACGCGTTGGCGGCGAGCGACGGTGCGGGGTCTGCGGGCTTGTCGGCGACCATCGGGGCCTTGTCGGCGGCGGTCGCCGCGGGTTCGGTGGTCTTTTCCGCAATCGTCGACGCAGGCTCCGCCGCCTTCTCCGCAACCGTCGGGACGGGTGCCGACGCCTTCTCTGCAACCACTGGTGCAGGCGTCGAGGCCTTTTCCGCGATCGCCGACGCAGGCTCTGATGCCTTCTCAGCAACCGTTGGGACAGCTGCCGATGCCTTGTCCGCAACCGCTGCTGCAGGCGTCGACGCCTTTTCCGCACTCATCGACGCAGGCTCCGCCGCCTTCTCCGCAACCGTCGGGACGGGTGCCGGTGCCTTTTCCGCAACCACTTGTGCGGGCTTCGATGCCTCCTGGGCAACCATCGGTGCGGGCTTCGAAACCTTCTCCGCAATCACCGACGCAGGCGCGGGCACCTTATCCCCCGCGACCGGTGCCGGTGCAGGCCGTGACACGTTGTCCGCAACCGTCGCGGCACTCGGCGACACGGCAGCGGTCGCTGCAGCGGGCACCGCGCTCATCGCAGCGGACACCGCGGCCACGCCCGGCACGACCGCGGCCGCCTGCGCACCATTCCCCGCAGCCGCCTGCGCCGCACCCGGCATCGCCGCCGCAGCCGGCGCGCCGATCGGCGCTCCCGCGACGGACGCCCCCGCCTGCCCCGCATTCGCCGCCACCGCCCGCATCTGCGCAGGCGCCGGCCCAGCCGCATCGAGCGGCGGCAGCCCCATCCGGTTGCGCACGAGCGGATCGCGGAACTTCAAGTCGTCGGCGACGGTCGCATCGGCGGCAGGCGCGACGTTCGAGCGCGCGAGCGGCGCGGTCGTGCCCGGACACAGGTGGCCGGTCGCCTCGACCGCGCGGCGGTTCGCGTCGCTCTGGCACAGCAGCGCCAGCGCGACGTCGGTCAAGCCCATCGCGCGAAATTCGCGCGCATCGAGCCGTCGCACGCACGCCTGATCCACCAGCGTCGTGCCGCCGGTCGCGCCGAACCCCGGGAACGACACGCCGACGCTCACCGAGCCCATGCAGGTATCGGACAACGTGGTCGTCAGCCCGGGCGCCTGGATCGCCGGGTTCGTCTTGATCGTCTGCGTGCCCGAGTAGTTGACGTTCTCCGCCACCTGCGTGTTGTACGGGCTCGAGCCCGGCGCGCCGGCCGCGAGCGAGCTCGCGCTCTGCGGCGTCACGGTCGAGCCGCCGCTCGTCGACGAAGGCAGCGTCAAGTTGACCTGCACGCTCGAATTGCCGCTGCCGCGCACGCCGCTCGTGCTGCCACTCGTCGCATTGCCGCCGCGCGAGCTCGTCACGTTGGTATTCATGCTCGAGCCGCCGCCCTGGCCGATGGCCGTCGACGACGTCGAGGACTGCGCGCTTGAAGTCGAGTCGGCGGTCTGCGCATGGGCGCCGATCGTGGCCAGCGCGAACATCGCCGCACTGGCCGCCCTGATCTTGCTGCTGTTCATTTTGATCTCCGGACGAGGTTGGACCGCCCACCCAGGCAACCGCATCAATCCCGTTGCGTTCCTGCCGCTTTGCCTGTTTCCCCGAACTGCTTCCAGCCGCTGCCCAACTGCGACCACGAACCGCCCGGCATGCCCTGCGATGGCGGGGCCGCGGGCGCGCCGGCGGCATTGCCCGGCGACAGCGTGTGTTGCGGTGACGGTTTGGTTGTCTGCTCAGTGTTACTTGACGTCTGTACGTTCGATTGCACGTCGTCGGTCGCGCGGTCGGCGGCATACGCCGTCAGCGACGTGAGCATCACGACGGCGGCAATCAGGTTCTGCTTCATGCCAGCTCCTTACGGTGACGACAACGGCGCAACAGAGACCAGCGTCACCGGGAAACTGGTCCCTTCCACCCGAATCAGGGCGTGCCGGCCGTCGCGCCGGAGCTGCCCTGACTGCCGCCCGACGCCGACGGCGATCCGGCCGGCCCGGTACTCCAGACGGTCGACGTGTTGTAGTGGTTCGAGCCCGCGATCGTCGACGATCCGCCGAAGCCGGCCAGCCCGCTCGCACCCGCGTTCGCGATGCCGGCGTCGTTGCCGCCGCTCGCCGTGTAGTGGTTCGCGCCGAGCACGATCGTGGCGGTCACGCCGCCCGACAACGCATTCGCGTTCTCGGTCGTATTGGCGGTGCCGCCGAACGAGCCCGCGGCGCCGATCCCGCCGCCAGCCGCGAACGCGCCGCCGTTGGTGCCCCACCCGCCGGCCGTCGACGTCGAGTCGTGGTACGCGGACGCCGTGCCGGTCGAGCCCGCAGGCGTCACCGTGCTTCCGGCGCTCGCGCCTGCGACCGAAGTCGTGTTGCTCGTATAGCTGCCGGTGCCGACCAGCACCGAACCCGAGACGCCCGACGCCACGGACTGCGTCTGGTTGAAGGTCGTCGTGCCGGCGGCCGCTGCGGCCGACGACAGCACGGCGAGCGCGGTCGCTAAAAAGACGTTGGCTTTCATAGCAATTCCTTGCGATGACGAAGGTCGGTGGCCGGATCGCCGGGCCGCCCCGTGCGGGGCGATTCCCGGCGTCCGCGCCACCATTCGATGACGAGCGCTGCGCGCGGCGGCTTAGTAGTGGCGGAACGTCCAGGCGCTGGAGCCTGCGTTCGCGCCGCTCAGCCCGCCGGACTGCGAGCCGCCGAAGCCGAAGCCGCCCACCGTCGACGTGTTGGTGTGATCGGTGTACGACACCGCCGCGCTGGTGCCGCCGCCGGCCATCGCGCCGGCCGCGCCGAGTGCCGCACCCGAATCGGTGGCGGTGAAGTGACCGAAGCCGGTCACCCCCGCCATCGTCTGGCCGCCGCTCGACGAACTGCTGCTCGACTGGGTGCCGCTCGCTGCGAACGCTGCACCCGAAACCGCCATCACTGCTGCTGCAATCAGAAGCTTCTTCATGGTCGACTCCAAAACGGCGTGGACGGAACAAGCGCAGGAAGCTGCACGCCTTCAGCCTGCCTGCGTCGAGCAATCCCTGAACACAAGGACCGCCATTCAATCGGCAACGAGCGTTTCTCCGATCGCAATTCGGCTCATTGCCTAAATCCCATTCGCTGTTTTATTGGCCCTGCGATTCATTGTTTTGAATACCGGCTTGCGCACCGGTGAAGTCACCGGAATAAACCGAGTCTCGAACCCGGAAAACGAATGCATCGTTCCGTATCGTTCGTCGTGCGTCGTTCGATATCGGGCGGCGCCGCGCGCCGGCATGCGGCTCGCCACTGCCGGCGAGCGAAAATGCACGACCCGGTTTACCGAAGGCGAACGCCCTGCCGCTGAAAATCGCCGCGTAATCGCGGCAACGCGACAACAATGCGCAACCGTGCACGCGCGCCTGACCGTCACGCAGCAACGTTGTTCGTGAGTTACCGGTCGCCGATCATGCGGATAATCCGGCTCGCGCGTTTTCGGTACAGTCCGGGTCGCGCCGCTATTGCCGCGATGCGATCGAAATGTCGATGGACGTGCACGCGCGCATCGGCATCGAGCGGCCCGATACGAACTGCTGGTCCATCAGGGTGAAGTGAGTCGACGAGAGCGCCGCTGTCGATCAGTGGTGGCGCGAAACGACAGCGGCTCCAGCACGCGCAATGCGCGGATACCGGAACGCCGGCAACGACGCACTCGCGACGCCGGCACTGCGCCGCGAGTCGTACGGTTACCCCATCGTTGCGCTGAGAATGCGCGGATCAAGCTGCTGCTTGTGGTCTTCATCGCTGTTCCCCGACTGCTTATTGACGAGACTGCCGCCCCCCCAATCTTCACTGCATCAGGTCGACTGCCCGCCGGTGCGGTCAATACCGCAAGCGGCATGCCACGCACGATTGCGCCGACGATTGCGGGTGGCACGGCGCGCGGGCAGCGCGGAAACATGCGGTTTTCGTTTCAGGAATGTATCGCGGCAACAGGTGGCCGCCTGCGGCGATCATCGACTGACGAGAAGCAATCCCACCGAAGGCCGCGCGACGCGGTGCGCGGCGCCGCATGTGTGTGCTACCGAACGTCTGTTTCAGAGTTGAGAATCGCGCGCTGCCGGTTCGGAACAATGGACACGTCAACGCCCGAAAACGGCCTGCCACCGGGCTTTCGCGGGCGCGCGGCAAGTTGCGGACGGCTCGCTCGCGCGCCGCGCGCCTTCGCGCAAAGCGTGCGCGCATACGGCACGGGACCGATTGCACGAAGCATGCAGCGGCAAACCGATTACCCGAAAATACGATTGATTCATCCGTGAAAATCCCGACTCGCTCGCACATCGATGGTTAATGCCGCAGAGCGACGAATCGCAAAACCGGCACGGGCCGCACCGCTTTCTACCGGTCCGCATATTCGATGAAAAACGCCGGGCATTCGCGCGTATCCGCCAGCACATCGGGCGTTTTATTACGTTGCACATTCATTTCATCGTCCGGTAATGAACGCCGGCGCATTGCGTTTCGATGTGCGTATCGTGCGGGCGTCACGTGAGTCCGCATGGCGCGCGATACACCGGAGAAACAACTCGGAAACGACGTCGACGCCGCTTTCCCGCGCGCGAAGCTGCGCGTGCAAGCGTCGTTTCGGCGCGAAAAAATCATCGTGGTATGGCGTTTCTCGCATTTTCGGCGCGTCGATACGCGGCGACGCCGCGAGCGCCGAATGCGTGCGGCGCGGCGCGGGATACACGGGTGGAACAGCGGCGCGCCGGCCGCGCCGCGGCACGACCCGATACCGCGCCGCATATGACGCGCGCGCCGCTGGCATGCCGGTTGCAGCACCGTGCGGTTCGCCGTGCACGGAGCATCGCCGCCCGCACGGCCCGCGTCGCTCCTCATCGGCCGACGACCTGCCCGCAGCGCCGACTACGTACCGAGCAATTCCTTCCTGCGCAAATGACCCACGTCGCGCATCGGCGGCGCGCCGAACAGCCGGCTGTATTCGCGGCTGAACTGCGAAGCGCTCTCGTACCCGACGCTCGCGGCCACCGACCCGACGTCCCCGCCCTGCCGCAGCAGCAGCCTGCGCGCCTCGTGCAGCCGAAGCTGCTTCTGATACTGCAGCGGGCTCAGCGTCGTCACGTTCTTGAAATGATGATGCAGCGACGACACGCTCATGTTGACCGCCTGCGCGAGCGTCTCGACCCGCATCGGCTCCGCGAAATGATCGCGGATCCACTCGATCGCCCGCGCGATCCGGTGCGTCTGGCTGCCCGCCACCGCCATGTGCCGCAGCCGCGCGCCCTGCTCGCTCGTCATCAGCCGGTAGATCAGCTCCTTCTCGATCAGCGGCGCCATCACCGGGATGTCGGCCGGCGCATCGAGCAGCCGCACCAGCCGCAACGCCGCGTCGAGCAGCGGCGGCGTCAGCTCGGCCAGCGCGATCCCCTCGCCTTCCGGGCCGGGCTGAGCGTCGGGCAGCCGCATCTCCGCCGCCAGCTCGACGATCCGCTGCGGATCAAGCGTGAACGACAGGCACAGATACGGCGCGTCCGGCGACGCCTTCGTCACCCGCGAGAGGATCGGCAAGTCGATCGACGTAATCAGGCAATGCTGCGTGTCGTATTCGTAGGCCTGATCGGCAACCACCACCCGCTTCGCGCCCTGCGCGGCGAGCACGAACGCGGCACGCGACACGCCGCAGCCGAGATCGACCGGATGCGTATGCTTGTGAAACGCCAGCGCGGGAATCGCCGTCGCATGCGAGCCGTCGACCGGCGCAAAGCGGCTGATCAGCGCCGCCAGTTCGCGCCGCCCGGATTCGCGCGACGCTGCAATATCGGTCAGGTCCATGGCGGTTCCTCGTGTCGTTTTGCGGATCGCGCGAGCATAGCGAAACGCGCGCCGCCGTGCCCGGGATTTGCAGGATTGTTCAATAAATTTGCAGGATCGGATAGCCGTAACGACGGGCCGTTCGCGCACACTCCCACCTGATCCGGCGCATGCCGGGTTTTCCCCACGGAGACACAACCCATGTCCACATCGTTTGTCCTCAACGGCAAGAACGTCACGCTCGATGTCGATCCGACGACGCCCGTCCTCTGGGCGATCCGCGAACACGCCGGCCTCACCGGCACCAAGTTCGGCTGCGGAATGGCGCAGTGCGGCGCATGCACGGTCCATCTCGAAGGCCAGGCCGTGCGCTCGTGCGTGCTGCCGGTCGCCGGCATCGCAGGCAAGCACGTCACGACGATCGAAGGACTTCAGAGCAAGCCCGCCCGGGCCGTGCAGGCCGCGTGGGTGAAGCTGCAGGTGCCGCAATGCGGCTATTGTCAGTCCGGCCAGATCATGTCCGCAACCGCGCTGCTCGAACAGAACCCGAAGCCGACCGACGCCGACATCGACGCCGCGATGAACGGCAACATCTGCCGCTGCGCGACCTATGCCCGCATCCGCGCCGCGATCCACGACGCCGCCGCAACGCTGGGAGCGTGACCATGACGATCGAACTCGACAACGCCGGTTCGGTGCGCGCGTCGCGCCGCACCTTCCTGAAAACCGCGGGCGCCGCAGCCGCCGTCAGTCTGACCGTCGGCTTCGAATGGTTCGGCCTGGGCCGCCGCGCGCTCGCCGCCACCACGCCCGCCGCCAGGTTCGCGCCGAACGCGTTCCTGCGCATCACGCCGGACGGCCTCGTCACCGTCGTCGCCAAGCACGTCGAGATGGGCCAGGGCGCGTACACCGGCATCGCGACGATCGTCGCCGAGGAACTGGACGCCGACTGGTCGAGCGTGCGCGTCGAAAGCGCGCCCGCCGACGCGAAACGCTACGCGAACCTGGCGTTCGGCACGATGCAGGGCACGGGCGGCAGCTCGGCGATGGCGAACTCGTGGCAGCAGCTGCGCGAAGCCGGCGGGAAGGCCCGCGCGATGCTCGTGTCGGCCGCCGCGGCCCGCTGGAACGTGCCGGCCGGCGAGCTGAGCACCGCGGGCGGCGTGGTCACGCACGCGAAGAGCGGCAGGACGGCCGCTTACGGCACGCTCGTCGCCGATGCGGCGAAACTGCCGGTGCCCGACCACGTCACGCTGAAGCAGCCGGCCGATTTCAAGCTGATCGGCCATCGCATCCCGCGCGTCGACGCGTCGGCGAAGTCGAACGGCACCGCGCAGTTCACGCTCGACGTCGCGTTTCCGGGGATGCTGGTCGCGCTGCTGCAGCGGCCGCCGCGCTTCGGCGCCACCGTCAAGTCGTTCGACGCGTCGGGCGCGAAGGCGGTGCCGGGCGTCGTGTCGGTCGTGCAGGTGCCGCGCGGCGTCGCGGTCGTCGCGACGGGCTTCTGGGCCGCGAAACAGGGCCGCGACGCGCTGAAGGTCGAATGGGACGATACGCACGCCGAGAAGCGCGGCTCGGATGCAATCCTGCGCGAATACCGGCAGCTCGCGAACCAGCCCGGCGCGCCGGCCCGCACCGACGGCGACGCCGGCGCCGCGATCGCCGGCGCGGCGCACAAGCTCAGCGCGACATACGAATTCCCGTACCTCGCGCACGCGCCGATGGAGCCGCTCGACGCGGTGGTCAAGCTGACGCCCGACGGCTGCGAGATCTGGGCCGGCGACCAGTTCCAGACCATCGACCAGGCCAATGCCGCGCAGGTCGCGGGCCTGAAGCCCGAGCAGGTGAAGATCCACACGATGTACGCGGGCGGCAGCTTCGGCCGGCGCGCGAACGCGTGGTCGGACTACGTGGTCGAGGCCGTGTCGATCGCGAAGGCGCTCGGCGCGAACGGCAAGCCGGTCAAGCTGCAGTGGACGCGCGAGGACGACATCCAGGGCGGCCTCTATCGCCCGATGTACGTCCACAAGCTCGACGCGGGGCTGACCGCGGACGGCAAGCTGGTCGGCTGGCGGCACCGGATCGTCGGCCAGTCGATCCTCGCCGGCACGCCGTTCGAGGCGGTGATGGTCAAGCACGGGATCGACGCGACGTCGGTCGAGGGCGCGGCGAACCTGCCGTACGCGGTGCCGAACGTGTCGGTCGAGCTGACCACCACGAAGGCCGGCGTGCCGGTGCTGTGGTGGCGCGTCGTCGGCAGCTCGCACACCGCGTATGCGGTCGAGGCGTTCATCGACGAAGCCGCGCACGCGGCGGGCAAGGACCCGTACGCGTTCCGCCGCGACCTGCTCGCGAAGGAGCCGCGCATGCGCGCGGTGCTCGAGCTCGCGGCCGGGAAGGCCGGCTGGGACCCGGCGAAGCCGCTGCCGAAGGGGCGCGGGCGCGGGATCGCGGTGGCCGAGGCGTTCAAGAGCTATGTCGCGCAGGTCGCCGAGGTATCGGTCGGCGCGGACGGCAAGGTGAAGGTGGAGCGCATCGTCTGCGCGGTCGACTGCGGGATCGCGATCAACCCCGACATCGTCGCCGCGCAGATGGAAGGCGGCATCGGCTTCGGGCTCGGCGCGGTGATGCACAGCGCGATCACGCTGAAGGACGGCCAGGTCGAACAGCGCAACTTCGACGGCTACCAGGTGCTGCGCATCGCCGAGATGCCGAAGGTCGAGGTCTACATCGTGCCGTCGGCCGAGGCGCCGACCGGCGTCGGCGAGCCCGGCGTCGCGCCGGTCGGGCCGGCCGTCGCGAACGCGATCTTCGCGGCGACGGGCAAGCGGCATTACACGCTGCCGTTCGATTCGGGGGATGGCGCGAAGGCTTGACCGACGTGTGACGCATCGGGCGGTGCGGTGTGGCGTTGTTGCCCGGTGCGTCGGTGCGGCGCGGCGCCCCGCCGCGCCCGCATCGTGCTGCGCGTGACTGCGCCGTAACGCCGCCCGTAACGCACGTTACGCACGTAACGCCCGTAACGTTCCCGCGCGATGCTACGTAACAATTCTTCAATATCGGTCGGGCCGGCGCCGCGGCACGCGGCTGCGGCGCCGTTAAAAATTCTTTTAGATTCAACACCGGCGCGCGATTGCGGGCGCCGGGACCCGCCGCACGGCTGGGGCGGCTCCATCACTGGCCCGGAAGTTGCAGTACATGACTCGCAACACTCCTTTACGGACATGCGAGGGCCGCCATGGATTGCAAGTACCTGTACATCGACAACATCAAGATCAACTTCGTGCGCCGCACGATCGAGATCGACGACAAGCTGGTCGACGTCACGCCGCGCGAATTCGACGTCGTCGAATTCCTGCTCGACAACATGAACAAGATCGTGCCGCGCCAGGCGATCCAGGAAGCGGTCTGGGGCCGCGAGCTCGCCGTGTCGTCGCGCACCCTCGACACGCACATCTCGCGCATCCGCGCGAAGCTGCGCCTCGACCATGACAAGAACCTGCGGATCATCCCGATCTACGCGGTCGGCTATCGGCTCGTGCTGTTCGGCGCGGCGATCACGCACGCCGAGCGTCACGATGCCGCGCCGATCCTGCGCGCCGCGCCGCAGCCGATGGTGACCGCCGACTACGCGTGACCCGCGGCCGCGCCGGCGCCCCGAGGCGCGCCGGCCGGTTTTCTGGTTGGGTGGGGCGCGGTACGTCGGGCGCGTTGAGCCGAGGCGTGCCGAGCCATGCCATGCCGAGCCGCATCGAGCCGAGCTGTGCCAAGTCGTGCCGGACTGAGCCGAGCCCCCTCGAGTCGAGTCCAGTCGAGCCAAGCCCTGCCACGGCACCCCAAGCGCCAAGCCGAGCCCGACACCGCGCCGCGTCCTCGCCACACCGCCCTGCGCCACCCCAACCCCACGCCCCAAGCCCCACCCACCTTCCCCTTCACCCGCCCCCACGCCCCCGACACGCTTCGTAGCTCGCCACCACGAGCCGCGCCGCGTGCCGTCTGCGACTACGGATTCCGGCGCCGCACGCGGCCGGCACCGTCCCTACAATCGACGCAGTTGCCGCACGCACCCCGCGCCGCCGGCCTTACAACAACCCGTCGTCCCGACGCCGAAACCGCCCCGATCCCGCCGTGCACGCGCTGTCCCTGACGAATGCCGACGCCGACGACGCCGCGAACCAAGCGCCCGCCGCCGCTCCGGCCGCCGCGCAGACCGCCGCCGCCGTGCCGCCCGCGCCGGTCGCGGTCCCGCTGGACGCGTCGCCGCATCTGCCGCGCCTGTCCGCCGCCGCCGCGCGCGGGTTGTCGTACGCATACGGCGCGACGGCCGCCGTGCCGCTCACGCTCGGCGACCACGCGTACGAGGCGCGGTGGCGCGTCGACGCGGAACCCGCTGCCGGCGCGCACGCGTACCGCTTCGTCGTCGGCCCGGCGACCGGCACGCTGTGGATCGATCCCGCCGCTGAAGCCGAATGGCTCGGCGACGCGGCCGATCCCGCCGTCCCGGCCGTGATCCGCGCGGCGCTGCTCGCCGATCTCGCGGCGCCGCTCGCGGCCGTGCTGCAGGCCGCGACGCGGCAGCGCGTCGAGTTGCTGCCTCCGCCGCCGTCGCCGCCCGCGTGGCGCGCGGCCCCGGCCGCGCTGCGTTTCGAGCTGCGCCGCGCCGACGGCGCGTGGCGCTGCCATGGCGCGGTGCTGTTCGACGCGCCGGACGCGCTGGCGGTGTTCTTCGCCGAGCGCCCCGCCGCACGGCCCGACGCGCGCGCCGTCTACGCCGGCCTGCCGGTGCCGCTCGTGTTCGAGATCGGCCGCACCGAACTGACGACGGCCGAGCTGGCCGACGTCGTCGCCGGCGACATCATCGCGATCGAGCACTGGCGCGCGCACGAACAGAACCTGCTGTGCGTCGCGCGGCTGCCGGCCGCGCCCGCGTGGGAAATCACCGGACGGCCGTCCGGCAACCGGCTGACCGTCGAACGAATCAGGGAGATGCCCTTGGAACCGACCCGCACCGACACCCCGCCCACCCTGGCGCCCGATGCGCCGCCACATGAAGCGCCGCGCACGCTCGACGCGCTCGCGGTGGACTTGCGCTTCGAGCTGCCGTCGACGTCGATGCCGCTCGGCGAACTCGCCGTGCTGCAGCCGGGTGCGGTGATCGAGCTGCAGCAGGGCATCAACCAGAGCGTGATCCATCTCGTCGCGAACGGGATGCTGATCGGCACCGGCCACCTGATCGCGGTCGGCCAGAAGCTCGGCGTGCGCGTCGTCACGCTCACGCAGCCCGCGCCGCGCGAGCGCTGACCGATGGGCAGCCTGCCGAATCCCGTCGCGCTGATCGCGGTGATTGCCGCGCTCGGCATCGCGCCGTTCGCCGCGCTGATGGTGACGAGCTACACGAAGCTCGTCGTCGTGCTCGGCCTGCTGCGCTCCGCGCTCGGCATCCAGCAGGTGCCGCCGAACCTCGTGCTGAACGGCATCGCGCTGATCCTGTCGCTGTTCATCATGGCGCCGGTCGGCATGTCGATCCGCGACGCGCTGCAGCAGCGGCATTTCGATGCGTCGAGGCAGCTGTCGACCGCGGACGTCGGCGCGCTCGCCGACGCCGCGCTGCCGCCGATCAAGGATTTCCTGGTGTCGCACACGCGGCAGCGCGACCGCGAATTCTTCGTGCGCACCGCGACGTCGGTGTGGCCGAAGAACCGCGCGGAAGGCGTGAAGGACGACGACCTGCTCGTGCTGGTGCCGAGCTTCACGCTCGCCGAGCTGACGAAGGCATTCCAGATCGGCTTCGTGATCTACATCGTGTTCATCGTCGTCGACCTGCTGGTCGCGAACATCCTGCTCGCGCTCGGCATGCAGATGATCTCGCCGACGACGATCTCGGTGCCGTTCAAGCTGCTGCTGTTCGTCGCGCTCGACGGCTGGGCGATGCTCGTGCACGGGCTCGTGCTGTCGTACCGCGTAGCGGGGGCGGGATGAACGCGCGCGCGCTGCGCTGCGTCGCCGCGGGCCTGTACGCGCTGGCCGCGCTGATGCTCGCGTGCTCGGGCCTGAACGTGCGCGACGCGCGCGCGGCCGGCAGCGCCGCGGCCTTCACGCAACTCGCGCGCGCGTGCGCGCCGAACGTCGATCCCGACACGCTCGCCGCGCTGGTGCGGACCGAATCCGGCTTCAATCCGTATGCGATCGGCGTGGTCGGCGGCCATCTGACGCGCCAGCCCGCGTCGCTCGCCGAGGCGCAGGCCACCACGCGCGCGCTCGCCGCGCGCGGCATCAGCTACAGCGTCGGGCTCGCGCAGGTCAACGAGCGCAACTTCGCGAAATACGGACTCGACGAATCGACGATGTTCGAGCCGTGCCGCAACCTGCAGGCGGGCGGCGCGATCCTGACCGAATGCTTCGCACGCTCGAGCGGCACGGGACGGCCCGCGCAGGCCGCGTTGCAGGCGGCGCTGTCGTGCTACTACAGCGGCAACTTCACGACCGGCTTCTCGAGCGGCTACGTGAGCCGGGTCATCGCAAGCGCGCGCAGCAACGCGCGCGAAGGCGGCGTCGAGCCGATCCCGGTCGTGCGCGACGTGCCGCCGCCGGCGCGGCAGCGGCGCATGGACGCGGTCGCGACCACGCCACCCGAGCGCGCGCGACGGCTGCCCTCGGCGGCGGCGGCGGCGGACGCGCCGTCGTGCCGCGCGCGCCCCGTCGTCATGATGTGTCGCGGCTTGCCGGCCAGCCAGGCGAAGCGGCTGTGCGTGCGGTGCCTCGATCAGTGACGGGCTGAGCGCGCGTCGGCGCATCGCCGGATGCGGGCCGTTTTCAGGGGTCGAACGACGCTGCCGCGCCGCACCGCCGCAGCCCGCGCCGCTCTCGTAGCGCGTGCGGCGCCGTCGCGCCGCGCGCCTCGCCGCGCTACGAAACAGCCGTGCGCCCGCCGCGATGCGCGTCCGTACACTCGAACGATCGCGGCGCGGCGTGTGGCGCGCCGTGCGCGCCGCGCATCGCGCGGCTCAACGGAGACGAGCATGCTGTCGATCGACGGACTGGGACTGGGTGTCAACTGGCAGCGCTTCCTGTCGGAAACGCTGAATCCGGTCGTCGCGCCGCCGCCCCCGCCGCCGAAGCAGGACGATCCGGCAGCCGGCCCCGCGAACCCGACCGTGACGCCGCCGATCCCAGTCACCGCGTCGCTGGGCACCGACCCGGCCAAGCCGACCAACGCGGAAATCCAGTCGGCCACGTCGCTGATCCAGAGCATGGCCGCGCAGTACACGGCGCCGCCGCCCGACATCACGGTGGAGAACGACAAGACGACCGCCGTGCAGAAGGCGATCCAGGGCGCGCAGACCAAGTACGACAACGCGTCGCAGGCGCTGCAAGGCGCGCAGAACGTGCTGCACCTGGCGAACCGCGACCCGGAGTCGACGCCCGCCGAGCGCAAGAGCGCGCAGGCCGACTATGCGAAGGCGCGCGCGGCCGCCGACGACGCGCAGCGCGAGCTGAACGTGACGACCGACGCCGGCTACATGATCCTGTACGGCGAGCAGGCGAACGCCGACATGCCGGCCGGGATGAAGCTCGACGATTCCGGCAAGGTGACGGACCCCGGCGACGCGCAGCACGCGGCCGACCAGCAGCTCAAGACGCTGATCGCGGCATTCCCCGATCACCCGGACGATCCGAACTGGGCGCCGCAGGCAAGCGACTGCAAGAACCCGCTGCAGATCCGGCTTTATGACGACTGGCAGAAGGCGCAGGCGCATGCGTCGGCCGGCTCGGCGAAGTTTTTCGCGGACGTCGCGAACTCCAATCTCGCGTACGCGCAATTCCAGTCGTACCTCGCCGATCCCGACTACAAGGCGGCGCTCGATGCGGGCGTCGGCCGGCTCAACGATGCGTTGCAGCCGCTCGACCTGCAGGTGTCGATGCCCGACGCGCCGGATTCCGCGGATGCGGCGCAGACGACCGTCACGGCCGCGGCCAAGGACGCGAACTACGCGAATGCCGCACTCGCGGCGGCAAACGACAACGTGACGCTCGCCCAGGCGCAGCAGCAGTCCGATGCCGACAACGGCAAGGAAGGGCCGACGGTGATCGTGCCCGACGCGATCGCCAAGGACAAGACGGCGCTCGCTCATGCGCAGGTCACGGCGGGCACGAGCAGCAGCTATCTGCAGATGCTGGCCGCGCAGCAGCAGGCCGACACGTTGCAGGCGAACTACCACGGCAAGCTCGCTCGCCTGTCCGACGATCCGAGCGAGCCGTACCAGCAGCTGCAGCTCGCGAAGCAGCAGGCCGGCATCGCGCACGACGCGTTCGTGGTCGCGTACGGCGCCTCACTCGCGCAGCAGTACGACGACCAGGCCGCGCAGATCGAGGCGAGCGTCAAGCCGCCCGCGCGTCCCTCGCCGTTCAACACGGCGAACCCGTCGCAGCTGTTCGCGCCGCCGCCGTGGAACACGACGGGCACCTCAGCGAACGGCACCCCCGCGAACGCGGCGCCGCTGTTTTCGTCGCCGTTGCCGAAGACGAACGCCGCAGGCGCGCCGAACGCCAACGGCGCGCCGAACGGCAGCCAGCCGTTGTGGAACACGTCGCCGTTGCTGAACGGCCCGCTGTCGTTCGCGCCGGCGGATGCGGCGGCGAACCCGGCCACGCCGTCCGGCCCGACGCTGCTCGACGCGAAACGCCTGCGCGTCACCGCGGGCGCCATCCGCGCCGCCGGCAACCGGCTGTCGAATCTGGTCAACGAGCGTGCGACCGGCGCGGCGCTCACCGAAGCGCGCAACCAGCAAGCGCAGAAGCACGCGACGCTCGCGACGATCCAGCAGCAATACGACGACTGGCAGGCCTCGCATCCGGCGCCGACGCGCTTCCGGCAGCTCGCCGACGGCGACATCCTGCCCGCGTATACGCCGCCGCTGCCGAACCCGAACCAGACCCAGCTCGATCAGGCGAAGAAGGATGCGCAGAACGCCGACAACGCCGTGCAGCGGCTGCAGTTGCTGAGCGAGTCGGCCCACCAGCAGGTGCTGCTGGACCAGTTCGACGCGGGACTCGAAGAGCGGCTGCGCTATGCCGATCCGAATTCCGACGCGTACAAGGACTACCAGAGCGCGCAGCACGATTTCTACGAGGCACACCGCAGCGAATTGTCGAACACGCTGCTCGACGCGGCGAGCGCGAGCACCGGCAAAGGCGCGACCATCGACTTCGGCAAGCTGAGCGACACGCAGCAGCGCAATCTGATCGGCGTCGCGCTCGGCATGGCGCCGGACGTCGGCGGCGACGCGTCGTCGAACACGTCCATCGCGACCGACACGCAGACGCATTTCACCAACAAGGACAAGCTGTCGACGATCGACAGCGTGCGCGACCAGCTGCTGAAAGTCGGCGGCGGCGCGACGACGCAGGTCAGCGTGCTGCCGATGGTGTATGCGGCGAAGGATGCCGGCATGACCACCAGCGCGCTGTTCAAGGTCAGCGGCAAGGACGGCACGCAGTACGTCGACGAGACGGCGAGCACCTACGACGACATCAACGACTACATCGACAACAACGAGCTGTCGAAGGACGGCACCGTCGACATCGCGACCGGCCACAACGCGGACGGCACGCTGCAGCTCGTCTCGAAGGCCGCGCACCACGAGAGCGGCTTCGACAGCTTCATGAACACGCTGACCAGCACCGGCCTGAACATCGGCATGATGGTCGGCGGGATGGCGCTCGAAGGCCTCGGCACGCTGCTCGACGGCACCGTCGTCGGCGCGGTCGTCGGCGTGCCCCTGAACCTGCTCGGCGCGGGGATGATGTACACCGCGATCGGCGCGACGGTGACGAGCGCCGGGCTCGATCTGGCCAAC
This sequence comes from Burkholderia ubonensis, assembly GCF_001718695.1. NCBI lineage: Bacteria > Pseudomonadati > Pseudomonadota > Betaproteobacteria > Burkholderiales > Burkholderiaceae > Burkholderia > Burkholderia ubonensis. The sequence goes on from NZ_CP013422.1 coordinate 1,528,133, forward strand.
CGCGCCGACCACGGCCGCAGCATCAATCCGTTCACCGACGCGGGTGCGCGGATGGACTTCATCAATCTCGTGCCGATGGGCGCCGCGGGCGCCGCGAAGCTGGCCGGCGCCAAGCTGTTCACGCGCACCGTGACGGCGCTCACGCGCACGCCGAAAGTCGCGTCGGTGCTCGCCGGCGGCACGAAGGCCACCGCGGTCGTGACCGGTCTGGGCGCCGGCTTCGAGGCGTTCGGCGAAGCCGGCTACGACTACTTCGTCACCGGCGACAAGAAGGCCGCCGGCGAGGAGCTCAAGTCGGGGCTGACGAACGTCGCGCTGATGGCCGCGGGCGGCCTCAAGGAGCGCGTGGTCACGTCGGTGCGCACGGGCACCGGCAGGCCGATACCGATCCGCGGTGCGGACGGCAAGACCGTCAGCGTGGACAGTCAGACGATCGGCCGGATCCTCAACAAGGGCGACGACGCGTCGCTCGCGGCCGGCCGCACGCGCGTGACGCTCGACGGCGAGGCCGTCACCGTGTCGCCGGACGGCACGCTGCGCGTCGGCGACAAGATCCTGACCTACGAAGACCAGCCGATTCGCGTGCTCGACCGCACGTCGCGCAACGCGTTGCCCGCAGGCAAATTCGTCGTGCTCGGCGAAGACGGCAAGCTGTCGGTCGTCTCCGCCTCCGACAAGAGCTGGACCAACGGCACGCGGATCGACTCGGTGACCGACACCGGCGAGCGGCTGTCGTTCGGCGACGGCGGCGGCATGAGCACGACGCCGAAGGTCGTGGCGAGAACACCGCTCGAACTGCTCGACCGCACGCTGCAGCAGGCGCGCGACGAATACGCGGCCGCCCGCGACGAACAGGCGCCGCGCAGCCTCGCGCAAGCGGCCGAGCAAGGCGAGACGGCCAGCGCCGCGAACGACGCGCGCAGCACGCGGCGCACGAGCCAGGAACGCGCGCGCGTCGACGCGCAGCGCGACGAGGCCGCGGCCGAGCATGCGACCGACGCGAACCTCGACCGGCGCAGCGCCGACGCCCAGGCGCTGCGCTACCGGCCGCTCGACGCCGACGCGTCGCCCGGCGCGAGCGCGCGCACGACGCCTGCCGCGGCACGCCCGCGTATCGACGTCCGGGTCGTCGACCTGACCGGCGCGAAGCCCGCCGCCCGCGCGGCGACGGCCGATCCGGCCGGCATCTCGGTGCCGCGCGGGCCGAGCGCGGAACCGCTCGAGGTCGGCGGCCGCACGCTCTACATCGTGCGCGACGGCGACGCGCCGCATAGCGCGTCGCCCGCCGCCGCGCGCACGCCGAATCTCGACGAACCGATCGTCGTGATCGCCGGCGAGCACGACGCGCAACTCGCACCCGAGCTCGCGAACCGCTGGGACAAGCCCGTCTATGCGGCGACGCCCGAGGCGCTCGACGCCGACGGTCAGCTGCGCGCCGACGCGCGCACGCTGCGTTTCGACCCGGCGCCCGACGGCGTCGCGCTCGCGGGCGACGCCGAAGCGGCACCGCACGCGTCGCCCGCCCGCGCGCCAGGCGACGCGCCGGTGATCGTGCTCGCCGGCAAGCGCGGGCCGAACGAGCCGGCGCTGCCGCGTCCCGCCGCGACGCCGCGGCCGCTGAAGGCGCTCGACGGCCGCTTCAGCGCGCCGAACCGCGTGCTGGTGCTGGTCAAGTCCGAGCGCAGCGCCGCGCCCGAGCGTGCGCCGGCACACGGCGAGACCGCGCCGCCGCGCGAGCGCGCAGGCGGCGGCGCCGCGCGGCCCGTGTCACACCACGACGTCGCCCTCGCCTACGATGCCGACCTGGTGGCCGCGCATCCGGAGATCACCGAAGCCGCGCCGCCCGAAGCGGCCGCGTCCGGCCCCGGCTGGTTCACGCGGATGCAGATGCGTTTCGGCGGTGCGCCGGTGCCCGACACCGTGCTGGCGCTCGCCTCGCAGTCGGCGACGCTCGTCACGCAGCTGCGCATGCTGAGCGACGGCGGCTGGCGCGTGAAGGTCGGCAAGCGCGGCGGCGGGAGCCACATCGATGTGCGCAAGCGCGTGATGACGATCGACGGCGCGCTTCAGGAACCGGGCAGCATCACCTACACGCTCGCGAGCGAGGCGCGCCAGGCGGTCGAGGCGATGGCCGGCGCGCTGGACCTCGACTACGGCAGCCGCAGCCGCTTCACGCGCAAGGCGCTCGAAGCGGAGGCGCGCGCGCAGATCAACGCGTTCGAGGCGCGCTACGAGATCGCGCTGTCGACCGGCGTCGACATCGCCGAACACGCGCAGCTGCCCGATGCGATCGCGCGCGAAGGCGTCGACTGGCACGGGCCGACGAGCGATTACACGGGCACGGTCGCGCGGCTCGCCGAAAACTTCGCCGATGCGCCGGTGGCCGCTCGCGACGCGCAGACCTATAGCGAGTTCTACGACGACGTGTGGGCGCGCCAGAAGCGCCGCGGCGGCGTCCCGCGCCGGATGCCCGCGCCGCGGATGCAGCCCGCCGACGGCCAGGACGGCACCGCGCCGGCCGGCCGGCAGCAGCTCGACGCGCGCACCGCGTGGAGCTACGCGCACGCCGTGCTCGAGTCGCCGTTCGGCGAGCGCCCGGCGCCCGATGCCGCCACGTTGCAGGCGCGCCGCGACGGCCACATGTCGACGTTCGCCGACGGCGACGTGCTGGTGCTGCATGCGGACACGCTGCCCGACGGCACGCTGCTCGTCGACGGCAAGCCGGTGAGCGCGCACGAATACGCGCTCGCGATGGCGCCGTGGCCCACGCTCAGGCAGGCGGACACGATCGTGCTGTCCGCCGGGCAAGGCGGCTACGAAGCGGCCGCGCGGCTCGCGAACGTGTGGCAGCGCGCCGTCTACGCGCCGCCCGAGCATGCGGTCGGCGCCGACGCGACGGTGCACGACACGCGCATGTTCCACCGCTTCGATCCCGCGCCCGCCGCGCCGCACGCGCTCGGCGAACTCGCGGCCGACGCCGACGGCGTGCATCTGGCCGGCGATCCGGCCAGCCGGATCGACATCGACGGCAACGTCGGCGAACTGCTCGGCGCCGGCGCGCGCAAGACGGCGTTCGCACTCGGCGACGACGCCGCGCTCGCCACCGTCGACCGCAGCCCGAAGCCGCCCGGCGCACCGCAGGAACCGCTGACGCCCGAAGCGCAGCGCGCCGCCGACGAGCAGCTCGTGCGCGACGAGCAACGCGCGCTCGCACAGCTGGAACAGTGGGGCATCCGCACCGTTCGGCTGGACGGCCCGTTCCGCGCGCTCGGCGACCGCGTCTCCGCGCTGTCGCTCCCGCTCGGCGTGTTCCACAGCGACGAATTCGCGAGCGGCCGCCTGCCGCCCGCGGTGGCGCGCGCGGCCATCCAGAACGTGTTGAAGACGCGCGAGGTGCTCGAGCAACACGAGGTCGGCTTCGACCTGCAAGGCATCTTCACGCGCTCGGGCGATTTTCTGGTCTGCGATCCCGGCCCGATCCTGAACACCTACGCGGCGCACACGCTGTCGCTGTCGCGCCTGTTTGAGATCGAGAAAGGCATTCACCGCTGGATCGAGCAGCACGGCGTCGACGCGCTCGATTCGGCGCTCGATCCGGCCCGCGACCCGACGCCGCTGGCCGACGATGCGTTCGTGCAGAAGCCGTCGGTGATCACGCGCGTGCGCATGCGGGTGGGCGGCGCGCCGCTGCCGAACGAGGTCAGCGCGCTCGCGCAGCAATCGGGCACGCTCGCGCAGCAATTGCGGATGCTCGAAGACAACGGCTGGCGCGTGCGCGTCGGCAAGCGCGGCGGCGGCAGCCGGACCGACGCGCGGAAAAAACGCGTGACGCTCGACGGCAGCCTCGCGCACACCGGCGCGATGACCTACGTGCTGGCGCACGAGACGGGGCACGCGGTCGAGGCGATCAGCGGCACGCTCGGGCTCGACTACAGCGGCCGGCGCCGCTTCACGCGCAAGGCGCTCGAAGCCGAGGCGCGCGCGCAGCTCAACGCGTTCGAGGCGCGCTACGAAATCCAGATGGCGACCGGCGTCGACATCGCCGCCGGCGTGCGGCTGCCCGACGCGCTGCAGGCGGAAGCCGACGCATGGCCGGCCGCGCGCGGCGACGCCGGCGCGCTCGCACGGCTCGCCGACGCGTTCGCCGAGGCACCGGTGTCGGGCGCGCGCGGCAAGACCTACACGGAGTTTTACGGCGACGCGTACGATCGCGGCCCCGGCCGGCGCGCGCGCGCGATGCCGGCGCCCGAGACGCGCGCCGCGCACGACGGCGATGGCGAGCGCGACGCGCCGACGACGATGCGCGAGATCCAGGCGCAGCGCGCGGCATGGTCGCAGGCGCATGCGGAACGCGACGCGTCGCCGTTCGGCGCGAGCGGAGCGCCGCCGGTCGACACGCTCGCGCTGCTGCGCGACGGCCGCGTGCTGCTCGACATGGGCCAGCGCATCGCGATCGTGCCGGCCGACACGCTGCGCGACGGCACGCTGCTCGGCCCCGACGGGCAGCCGGTCGGTCCGCACGAGTTCACGCTGCTCAACGCGCCGCCGTCCGATTACGGCTACACGACGATCCTGGCGGCGCGGCATGCGAACGAAGGCGCGGCCGCGCAGCTCGCCAACCTGTGGCAGCGCGCGATCTACACCGTCCATCCCGACGCGATCGGCGCGGACGGTATGCCGACCGACCTGTCGGCAATGAACCGCTACGTGCCGGCGAGCTATCGCCAGCCGTCGCTCGGCGAGCTGTCGGTCGACGGCGCGCACGGCACGCTCCATCTCGACGGCGCGCCCGGTCGGCCGGTCGATCCGGCGGACTATCTCGGCCCGGTGCTCGGCTCGGGCGCGTACAAGACGGTGTTCGACGGCGGCGCCGGCCAGGCGCTCGGCGTCTACCGCGACGGCTCGATCGACGGCCTCGCCGATGCGTACGAAGCGGTCGAGCTCGAGCAAGGCGGGCTCAAGACGCTGAGCGAGGTCTACGAGCTGCCGACCAGCACCATCGACGGCCCGTTCTCGGTCGTGAACCGCGTGGGCGTCGTGCTGAAGCCGTCCGCGCAGTTGAGCAGCGTCGACGTCGAGTTCGACATCGGCCTGCCGGCCGTGGTGTCGAGCCGCGGCCTGACGGATCTCGCCCGCATCCGTCGCGTCACGCAGGACCACCATCTGCTCTACGACTTCCAGGTGCTGTTCGCCCGCAACGGCGACGTGCTGCTGCACGATCCCGGCGAAGTGCTGCCGCACGGCGATCCGCACGGCACCGTGCTCGCGCGGATCGACGAAGTCGCCGCGAAGATCCACTCCGGGCTCAGGCACGGCCGCATCAAGCTCGCGCATCCCGCGTTCGACGAGGCCGGCGCGTATGCGCCGCGCCGCGGCGCGATCGCGCACGTCGTCATGACCTTCCGCGGCATCGTGCTGAGGATGCAGGCCCACGCGCTGGCGCGCCGCTCGCCGACGCTGCGCGCGCAGCTGCGGCTCGCGCGCGCCGACGGCTGGAAGGTGAAGCTCGGCGCGCCCGGCGGCGGTCAGTATGTCGATGCGGCGCGACGCAGGATCGTGCTCGACGGCAACACGCGCCGCGCCGGCACGCTGGTCTACGCGCTCGCGCACGAAGTGCAGCACGGCGTCGACCTCGCCACCGACACGCTCGGCCTCGACCGCAGCAGCCCCGACGCGTACGTGAAAAGCCTGCTGCTCGCCGAAGCGCGTGCGCAGCTCAACGCGTATCGCGTGCGCGCCGAAATCCTCGCGGCGGGCGGCCCCGACGTCGCCGCGCACGTGCAGCTGCCGGCGACGCTCGCGCGCGCGGCGGAACACGCGTTTGCCAGCGGCGAGCCGGCCGCGCTCGATGCGCTCGCCGACGCGTTCGGCGAGATCCGCACGTCGCTGCCCGGCACGCCGACCTATCGCGCGCTGTACGGCGAGCAGGCGCGCACCGAGCTCGCGGGCGAGCCGGCGCCGCTGACGCTGGCGGCCCCGGCCACGGGACGCGGCGGCGGGCGGCGCGGCGGCGCCCGGTCGGGCCGCAACGCGCTCGACAGCGCCGAGATGACCCGCGCGCGCGCGTGGCTCGACGCGCGCGGATTGCGCACGCTCAAGCGCGTCGACGGCGCCGATGCGGCGTCGCTGCGCGCGCTCGTGCGCCAGACCGGCACCGATACCGTGCTGCTGATCACGCGCGCCGGCAAGATCACGCCCGCGGCGGTGCCCGAGGTGGTCGCGACCGCACGGATCGATGCGAACGGCGCCATCGCGCAACCGAAGTTCGTCGGCGGCAAGCTCACGCCCGACGAGCAGCAATCGCTCGCGGCCGCGCTCGATCCCGCCCACGACGCGGCCGACCCCGCGCAAGCCGCGGCCGCGCGCGCGGGCTTCGCGTTCCATGCGTCGCCGGTGTCGCTCAAGCAGCTGCAGGCGCTCGGCGGGATGGCGAAGATCGAGTACGCAGGCGACGGCAAGGTCGTCGAATTCACGCGGCGCGGCCGCGTGAGCAGCCGCTACGTCGATGCGATCGGCGCGCTCGCCGATGCGAAGCACTATCGCAGCGCGCACAAGGCGCTCGGCGCGGCCGGCCGGACCGACACCATCTACGCGATCGACCGCACGACGGGCGAGCTGCGCGGCCATGCGACCTACGATGCCGCGAGCGGTTCGTGGAACTACCACGAGAAGGCGCCGCTGGCGCAGACGCGCATCGGCGAGCGGCCGCTGCGCGACGCCTATCCGCGCCGCGCGCAGGTGCGCGTGCGGCCGCACGGCAAACCGCACGGCGTGCCGCTCACGCGGGCGCGCCGGCATGGCGTGTCGTTCGTGGTCAGCAGCATCGATCCGGCCATGCTCGAACAGGTCGGCAATCGCTTCGATGCGCCGAAGCCGCCGAAGGCCGACAAGCCGGACAGGCTGCCGCGGCCCGGGCTGCGCTACCTCGGCCAGCTCGGCATCACCAAGACGCTTAACGCGCCGCGCCGCGTCGCGCTGTTGACGCGCAACCGCACCGCGGCGCTGCTCGGCCGCGCCCGCACGGGCGCCGCGCTGCCTGCTGCCGGGGCGGCGGCGGCGAGCGTGCCGCTGTTCGACCGGAACCTGCTGCCGTCGGGCAAGCACGCGGCGCTGGATTTCAGCGGCCACAATGCGGTGCATCTGCTGAGTGCGGCCGAGTTCGGCGCGCTCGATGCGGGCAAGCATCACATCTACGTGTACGACACGAGCGACCCGCTCACCCACCGGCTCGACACGCCGCAGGGCGTGCTGGTGCCGGACGCGAAGGGCAAGCTGACGTGGCACGACTGGCAGAATCCGGGCGCGCCCGGCGTGCCGCTCGAATCGTCGCCGATCGGCGCGGGGCCTTACGGCGCCGACACCCATCTGCTGCTCACCGAGCTGACGCCGGCCGAACTCGCGGACCACGCGCGCGGCACGCGCCTTGCCGCGCTGAACCGGCGCGTCGAGTATCTGGACGGGATCGCGAAGGACACGTCGCCGAGCACCTTCGCGTCGCTGCGCAACTGGGCAAGCGACGCGGCCCGCGAAACGCGCAGCGCACGCAAGGCGCTGAAGAAGGAAATCAAGGCCGCGACCAAGGCCGCGAAGCGCCAGGGGCTGCCCGAGCCGGCCTATCCGGAGCTCAAGCTGCGCCCGTACCAGCCGTCGCTCGTCAGCACGACGCTGGTCGAATGGAAGCGCCTGTATGGCGACGGCAACGTGCCCGACCTGTTCGCGCACCTCGAGCGGATCGACGCGCTCGCGAAGCACGAGCGCGATTCGCGCCTGCCGCCGCTCGAGCTGACCGACGCGACGGCCACGACGCCGCCGCCCGCGACGATGGCCGATGCCGCCGCATGGCGCGGCACCGGCCTGCCGTTGTACGTGGCGCGCGACTGGTCGGGCGGCGGCGCGCGCTACGCGCCGGTGCCGTTCTCCAGGCGTGCGCAGCGCGGCCTCAGCACGGCCGCCGCCACCGACCGCGCGCTGCGGCGCGCCGTGCTCGGCGCCGGCGACGCGGTGCGCAACCGCCTCGTGCCGATGAGCCGTGCGTACCGGCTGTCCGACGATCCGGCCGAATTCGTCGCGCAGACGCGTCGCCACGGCGGCGTCATGCCGGTCGTGACGATCCCGATCGATCCGCACACGCTGAACGCGACGCGCGGCGCGAAGCACGACCTGGAATTCGTCGGCGACGTGAAGTCGATCGGCGACCAGCGCAAGGCGAAGATCGACTACTGGGAAGGCACCATCACGGGCGAGAACGGCAACGTCGCGCATCTCGACGACCTGACCCGCGAGAACCTGCACCGCTGGCTCGACGCGGCGTCGGAGGCCGGCTTCCTGCTGCGCTTCGAAACCGCGCCCGCGCGCGCGCTCGTGTCGGCCGCCGACTACCGGCACCTCGCGGGCACCAACGACGGCTATCACCATCACGCACGCCTCGGCGCGCTGCTCGAATCGTGGGCCGCCGAGCACGAGGGCGAACCCGCGCCGAACGTGATGGTCACCTTCCACGGCTGGGACAGCGTGCTCGAGCCGGTGCCGGGCGCCGGGCACCTCGAGCTGCTCGACTCGCTGCTCGATCGCCCCACGCTCGAATGGGTGCACGTCGGGCTGTCGTACGCGACGCACGGCTCCGACTTCATCGCGAACCAGGAACTGACGACCGCGCTGGCGAAGCGGCTCGTCGAGCGCGCCGTGGACGAATACGCGCAGCCCGACGGCCTCGACGCACCGCGCAGCAAGCTCGCGCGGCTGCACGGCACGGACGCGCTGACCCGCGTATTCGAGCGTCTCGACGCCGACACGCTCGCCGGCCAGCATCAGCTGCTGTTCGCCGAAATCGAACGGATCGGCCGCGAAAAGGGCCTCACGCCCGCGCAGATCGCCGAATTGCGCCAGCGCCTGTACGAAGGCAATACGACGCGCCTGCTGCATCGCGCGCGCTATGCGACGGCGAAGTTCGCGACCGACGCGTGGCACGCCGACCCGAGCCATGCGCCGTCCGAGAAGTCGCGCGAGCGCAAGTTCAACGAGGCCTGGCTGAAGGACGTCGGCGCCCGGCTGCGCGCGCCGCAGCAGGATACGACGCTGGTCGACGGCAGCACCGTCGCGGCGGGGCTCGAACCGTGGCGCGAAGTGGTCCGACGGCCGGCGCTGATGGTCGACGCGTCGCTGCCGGTCAGCGAGAGCCGCCTGATCAGCGCGCAGGCGGCCGACTACGTGAAGCCGGGCGATCCGCTCGCCGCCTTCGCGGAACTCAATGCGCTGCGCCTGCAGCAGATGGAACGCTCGTGGTCGGTGCTCAGCTGGAAGAACGTGCTGTCGGGGCTGGTCGGGATCGGCGCCGGCATCGCCGTCCACCATATCGGCCTGACGCCGACCGACTACAAGCAGGCGGCCAACGCGACCTTCGTCGGCGTGCGGACCGGCCGCCTCGTGCAGGCGCTGCATCAGGACACGCTGCGCGCGCTGCAAAGCGGCGATCCGCGGCTGTTCAACCACGTGATCGATCGCTTCATCAACGGGCTCAACAACCAGTTGTCGGCGCACCGGATGGACGAGGCGCAACGTCGCGCGTCGCTGGTGCGGCTGGCCGGCGAAGGCCGCGCGAAGATCAACCTGCAGCTCGAACTGCACGGCCGCAACGCGCTGTCCGCCGACAAGACGGTCGACTACACGAAGCTGATCGCGAACGACATGCTCGCGCAGATGCAGGGCGTGCTGGGCGGCACGTCGCTCCAGCAGATGCACGAGGGCAATCCGCGCCGCTTCTTCGGCAAGCTCGGCCGCACGGCCGCGATCGCGGGTTATGCGAGCCTCGGCGAGATGTCGCTGCATACGCTGCTGCAGGATCCGTCGCTGGTGCCGCTGCTGGGCACCACCGGCGCGGTGCTGGGCCTCACCTACACCGGCCTCGTGCAGGCCAGCGCGTTCACCCACCTGAGCATCGAACGGCGCAGCCGCTTCGTGCGCTTCATCGACACCGCGTCCGACCTCGCGAGCATCGCCGGCGGCTATATCGCGCCGTTCGTGGGCGCGGCCGCGACGATCCACACCAACCTGCCGACGGCGATCGCGTCGCTCAGCTCGGCCACGCTGCTCGCGCTCGCGCGCGTCGAGGCGCATTTCCCGAACCTGACCAAGCGCGTCACCGGCAAGATGCCGACGATCCTGCTGCTCGCGCCGATCGGGATCTACGTCGGCAACTGGGTTTATACGGCGGTCAGTGGCGGCAGCAGCAGCGGCAACGGCAGTAACAACGGCAACAACAACACGTCGCCGTCGAACGGCACCACGCACCACGGCAGCGCGCCTTCCGCGCCTGGCCTGCCTTCCGCGCCGGCCGTGCCGCCCCTGCCGCCATCGGGCACGCACGCGCACGTCGCGCCCGCGGCGCCGCCCACGACACCGACGACGCCGCAGACGCCGGCCGCCGCGCAGCCGTACATCGTCGTCGCCGGCGATTCGCTGTGGGTGATCGCCGACCGGCATCGGCAGTCGCTGCTCGAGGCCGCGCACGTGTCGCGCGCCGATCAGCAAGGGTTGACGCGCGACCAGCAGGACGCGCGCGCGCTGACCGAAATCCTGCAGCTCAATCCGTCGGTCGCCGGCGATCCGAACCAGTTGTCGGTCGGTACGCCGCTGAACATCGGTTGAGCGGCGTGGGAGTGTGAGCCTCGAACGGCCTGAACCGGCAAGGACGGGGGCCGCTCGCGGGCCTCCGCGTGTTGCGCATCGCGTTTCACCCGGCCGTCACACCGCGCGCTGTCCCTCGAGCCACGCCTGGAACATCAGCACCGTCCATAGCTGATGCTGCCAGTTCATCCGGCCGGTCTGGTGCTGCCGCCACAACCGCTCGACCGCCGCCGCATCGAAGAAGCCCTCCTCGCGCAGCCGCGCGGGATGCAGCAGCGCCTGCGCCCAGTCGCGCAGCGAGCCGCGCAGCCAGTGATCGATCGGCGCGCAGAAGCCCTGCTTCGGCCGGTCGATCAGCGGCGCCGGCACGTACGCATCGAGCAGGCGGCGCAGCAGCGCCTTCGACTGGCCGTCCGGCAACCGCACCGCCGCGGGCAGCCGCCACGCGAATTCGACGACGTGGTGATCGAGGAACGGCATCCGCGTCTCGAGGCTGACGGCCATCGCCGCGCGATCGACCTTGGTCAGGATGTCGGTCGGCAGGTACGTGAGCGTGTCGATCGCCATCGCCTGCTCGGCGAAGGTCAAATCCGCGGGCCATGCGCTCGCGGTGTCGAGCGGCGTCGGCGGCTCCTGCCCCGCGAGCGCGATGCGCTCCGGATGATGCACCGCCGACATCAGCAGCCGGTACAGCCCGATGCGGCTGTCGGCGGTCATCACATGGCCGAGCTTGTGCAGCCGGTCGCCGATGCGCGGCGGGGTCTCGCGCGCTTCGGCGCCGCTCCACGCGCTCTGCGCGACCGCCGCGAGCTGGTCGGCGTGATCGGGCCGCAGCGCATGCAGCGCGGCGGCGATCCGCGCGCGTACGGCCGCCGGCACGCGATGCAGCTTGCGCCACAGGCGCGGCGTCAGGAAATAGCGCGTGTAGCCGCCGAACAGCTCGTCGCCGCCGTCGCCGGACAGGCTCACCTTCACGTGGCGGCGCGTCAGCTCGGCGACGAGGAAGGTCGGAATCTGCGACGCGTCGGAAAACGGCTCGTCGTAGATCGACGGCAGCTTCGGCACGACCGCGAGCGCGTGATCCGCGGTCACGTACAGCTCGGTATGCCGCGTGCCGAGATGGCGCGCAACCGCCTTCGCATAGCCGGCCTCGTCGTAGCCGGCCTCGTGGAAGCCGATCGTGAAAGTGTCGACCGGCGCCGCCGATTGCGCCTGCATCAGCGCGACGATCGCCGACGAATCGACGCCGCCCGACAGGAATGCGCCGAGCGGCACGTCGGCCTCCATTTGCTGCGCAACGGCCTTGCGGAGAATCCCGTCGAGCAGGCCGACCGCCTCCTGCGCGGTGCCTTCGAACGGCTCCGCGCGGCCGGCCTCGATCGCGTGTTCGAGCGTCCAGTACGCGCGCACGCGCGGCGTGTCGCGCGCATGCTCGAACTGGATGAACGTCCCGGGCGGCAGCTTGCGGATGCCGCGATAGATCGTGTACGGCGCGGGCACGCTCGACTGCCGCAGGTACAGGCACAGCGCATCGCGATCGATCGCGCCGTCGAAGCCCGGAAAGCTGCGCAGCGCCTTCAGCTCGGACGCGAACACCAGCGCGTCGCCGATCCGGCCGTAATAGAGCGGCTTCTCGCCGATCCGGTCGCGCGCGAGCGTCAGCACGCGCGACTCCCGGTTCCAGAGCGCGATCGCGAACATGCCGGTCGCGCGGCGCAGCGCCGCCTCGACGCCCCACGCGGCGATCGCCGCGAGCAGCACTTCGGTGTCCGAGTGTCCGCGCCATGCCGGCGCGCGGCCGGTGCGCTCCAGCTCCGCGCGCAGCGCCCGGTGGTTGTAGATTTCGCCGTTGAAGACGAGGACGAAGCGTCCGCACGCGGACGCCATCGGCTGGCGGCCGTGCACCGACAGATCGACGATCGCGAGCCGCCGGTGGCCGAGCGCGATCCCGGCTTGCGCATCGAGCCAGGTTCCCTGCGCGTCGGGCCCGCGATGCGCGAGGCTCGCCGTCATCCGCGCGAGCGTCGCGCGGGCTGTCTCCTCATCGAAAGCGGCGCTGTTCAAAAAGCCGTCGATTCCGCACATGTTCTTGCCCGTGTATTGATCGATCCCGTCTCGCTCGGCGCCACGTCGCGGCACGCCGTCGGGCGAGACGGTCGGGCCATGTTACGGAGAAATTATTCATCAATAAATCTGGGTGGCCGTTGGTAGCCATCTAAAAAAATCGGCGTCAAGCGTCGCATGCGGAAATGGAGAAAGGGCCACATCGGATGACGGGCCGGGCAGATCCCGCAACGAAACCGGAAAACGGTACGGATGGCGAAACCGCAACGGCAATGAATATAAAAACGGCAACCGATTCGAAATCCGAAATTTTGGCCGCTCAATTCGCGCCCGTCGCCCACTTCAGCAGCGCCGCCACTTCGCGGAAATGCCGCGGCTGGATCGTGCCGTTTTCCGGCGTCGAGTCGTACAGCGCCTGCGCAAGCCCGACGTTCGCGAGCGTCGGGCGCAGCGCGTCGCGCGCGAGCCGGACGATCCGCTCGGCCGCCTCGCCCTCGCCGCGCGCGAGCACCCACGGCAGCGAGCCCATCCCGCCGTAGTACAGCGCGACCGCGACGCGCGACGAATAAACGACCACCGATGCGAAATCGATCCGGTCCTGCAGCGACGCATACTGCAGTTCGCGCGCGAGCTGCCGCCGCTTCGCCTGGATGTGCGGATCGCCCTCGTCGTCCTTGTGCTCGCGCCGCACCTCGTCGATCGACATCTTCATCTTCTTGTTGAACTCGTGATGCTGGTGAACGATGTCGATGATCGCCATCACGACATAGACGAGCGCCGCCCAGCCGAACAGCAGCATCAGCAGCTTCACGATCAGCGCGAGGATCGACATCGGCCGTGTGAAGCCGGATTGCACGGCCGGATCGAGCGACTCGACGATCAGCCAGCCGAGCGTCGCGACGAGCAGCACCGTCTTCAGCAGCATCTTCACGAGATTGACGACGTTGCGCAGCGACGCCATGTTCTTCAGCCCTTCGGCCGGGTTGAGCCGCGACAGCTGCGGCACGAGGCGGCTCCACGCCATCACGCCGCCGACCTGCACGAAACCCGCGAGCAGCCCGAGCATGAGGCCCGCCCCGACGATCTCCGCCGACAGCGTCATCCAGTCGCGCGCGGCGCTGCCGACGAGCGCCGCGAGCCGCGCGCCGGGATCGGCCGCGCCGGCCGCATCGAACACGAGCCGGAACAGCCCCTGCAGGCGCTCGAACAGCGCGCCGAGCCCGACCGCGAGCGCGACGCATGCGCCGACGAAAAACGCCGACGAGATCGTCTCGGCGCTCTTCGGCACATCGCCTTTCTCGCGCGCCTCGCGCAGGCGCTTCGCGCTCGGCTTCTGGTTCTTCTCGGCCATGCGCGGCCTTCACGCCGCGCCGTGCGGCGCGAACAGCGCGCGCAGCAGCGCCATCAGCCCGCTGTCGGGGCTCAGCAGCGCGTGCAGCGCCGCATAGACGACCGGCAGGAACAGCACCATCATCAGCATCGCGAGCGCACTCTTCACCGGCTGCGCGAACACGAAGATGTTGAGCTGCGGCACCGAGCGCCCGACGAGGCCGATGCCCAGCTCGACGAGCACCAGCACGATCACGACCGGCGCGGCGAGTTTCACCATCCATGCGAAGATCGAGTCGGTCTGCCGCACCACGAAGGTCTGCAGCATCGACGAGAAATCCGGGCCGAGCGAGCCGATCGGCCACCACGCGTACGATTGCGCAAACAGCTGCACGAGCACCTGCAGCCCGCCCGCGGTGACGAACAGCGCGATCGCGACGAAATTGAGGAAGCCGGACGTCGGGCCGCCCTCGTGCCCGCCCATCGGATCGAAGAACGCGGCGCTGCCGCTGCCGGTCTGGAAGTCGATCAGGTAGCCGACGCCCTGGATCGCGAACAGCACCGCGCTGAACGCGCCCGCGAGCAGCACCCCGACCACCGCCTCCTTCGCGACCAGCAGGCACCACATCAGGAACGGCAGCGCGGCGACCTGCGCGGGATCGATCGCGGGCGCGACGAACGCGGCGATCACCACGGCGATCCCGTTGCGCACGAGCCCCGTGACGATCTGCTCGTTGAACACGGGCACGACGAACATGATCGGCAGCAGGCGCGGCATCACGTACAGCAGCGGCCGGAGCGCGCCGGCGACGTCGTTGAAACCGGTCGCCTGGTCTAGCATCGGCGCTCCGTGGGCACGGGCACGGGTGCGGGCGCTGTGTCGTCGAAGTGCGGAGATGGGTGGGCGGAGGCAGCTGCCGTATCTGCGGCATCGCTCGTATTGTCTGCATTGTCTGCGTTGTCTGTGCTGGCTGCATCGGCTGCGCTGGCTGCATTGGCTACATCGCCCACATCCCCCCCCGCCTCCGCCGCGCCCCCGACCATCTCCGCATCGAACGCCGCCGTCATCTCCGGCTGGCTGCGCGCAGCATGGCCATCCGCGCCGCCCGCGGCCCACACGCCGGCCGTCGCGAAGCGACGCACCGCATGCGCATCGGCCACATCGTCGGCCTCACGCTCGATCCGCGCGGCGCGCGCGTGCAGCGCCTTCTCGCCGGCCTTGTCGAGCTTGTCCTCGGCCGCCTTCGCCTTGCGCGCCGCGCGCTGCAGGCCGGCCAGTTCCGCTTCGTGGCCGCGATGCATGTCGGCCGCCTCGCGCACCGAATGATACGCAGTGCCGATGTGCCAGTCGAACGTGCGCGTGTCGGCCGCCGCGTTCTGCAGCGCGCGGGCCTCGCGCGCGTCGCCGGCGAGCCGCGTCTGGACCGCCGCTTTCGCGGCGACGTGCTGCGCGAGCCGCGCGTGCGCCGCATCGAGCGCGCGGCGGCTCTGCGCGGCGATCCCCTGTTGGCGCGCGGCGGCGATCTTCGCGAGCTGGCTGCGCATTTCCCGCACGCGCTTCAGTCGCGCGAGCGTCGCGAGCACCGCGCGGTCGTCGGCTTCAGACATGATCGTTCGCGAGCCGCGTCAGCTTCGCGAGCAGCGCATCGAAGCGCACGTCCTCATGCGACGCCTGCGCGCAGAACGCGGCGATCGCGTCGCGCGCGCGCAGCGCGAGATCGCCGAGCCGGTCGCTGCCTTCGCGGTACTCGCCGATCTGCACCAGCAGCTCGATCTCCTGGTACTTCGCGATCAGCTCGCGCACGCGCGCGGCCGCCTGCTGGTGCGCACGGTTCGCGACGAGCGGCATCACGCGCGACAGGCTCGCGAGCACGTCGATCGCCGGGTAGCGGTTCGCGAGCGCGATCTTGCGCGACAGCACGATGTGGCCGTCGAGGATCGAGCGCACTTCCTCCGCGATCGGATCGGATTCCTCGTCGCCTTCGACGAGCACCGTGTACAGCGCGGTGATCGACCCGCGCGCGCCCTGCCCCGCGCGTTCGAGCAGGCGCGGCAGCACCGCGAACGTCGACGGCGGAAAGCTGCGGCGCGTCGGCGGCTCGCCGCTCGCGAGCCCGACCTCGCGCTGCGCGCGCGCGAAGCGCGTCAGCGAATCGACGAGCAGCAGCACGCGCTTGCCCTCGTCACGAAAATGCTCGGCGATCGCGGTCGCGACGAGCGCGGATTTCACGCGCTCCATCGCGGGACGGTCCGACGTCGACACGACGACGATCGAGCGCGCGCGCACCTCCGGCGACAGCGCATGCTCGATGAACTCGCGCACCTCGCGGCCACGCTCGCCGACGAGCGCGATCACGTTCACGTCGGCGCGCGCGCCGCGCGCGATCATCCCGAGCAGCGTGCTCTTGCCGACGCCGGACGGCGCGAAGATGCCGACCCGCTGCCCGACGCCGAGCGTCATCAGGCCGTCGATCACGCGCACGCCGGTCGGAAACGGCGTGTCGATCATCTGCCGCGCGAGCGGGTTCGGCGGGTCCTGCTGGGTCGACACCCACGCCGCACCCGTCACGGGGCCGCGCGCGTCGAGCGGCCGGCCGAGCCCGTCGAGCACGCGGCCGTACAGGCCTTCGCCCACCGGAAACACGTGCTCCCGGCCGGACGGCACGACGGTCGTCTCCGGCGACAGCCCGGCGACGTCGCCGAGCGGCGTGAGCAGCGTCGTCTGTCGCGAGAAGCCGACCACTTCGGCGAGCAGCGTCGGCTGGCCGGGCGTGCGCAGCTCGCAGATCTCGCCGAGCCGCGCGCGGATGCCGGTCGCGTTGAGGATCTGCCCGACCGCGTGATTGACACGGCCCTGCACCGACACCGGCGAGAAGAACGCGAGCCCCGCGTCGAGCTCGCCGACGAGCCGGCCGCGATCGAACGGCGCGGCGTCGCCGTCGCCGGCCGGCGCGCCGGCTTCGTCGAGCGGCGCGCTCATCGCACGGCGCCCTTCACGGCGCCCTTCAGCGCGTCGCGGCGGATCGCCTGTCGCAGCGCGTCGATCTGCAGGTCGAGACTCGCGTCGATCCGGCCGGACGGCGTCTCGACCGTGCATGCGTGGCGTTCGAGCTGCGCGTCCTCGACGATGCGGATCTTCTGCCGGTTCGACTGGCCGGCGAACGCGCCCGCGAGCGCTTCGCGCATCTCGTCCTCGCGGCCCGGCGCGATGCGCACGGTCAGGAACGCCTCGTCGCGCACGAGCGGCGCGATGCGCGCGAGCGCGGCCGCGTACAGCGTCTGCGTGCTCATCTCGCCGACGATCGCGCGCACGGCCTTGACGACGATTTCGGCCATCGCATCCTTCATCGACTCCATCGTGCGCGCGGCGGCGAGCGACTGCGCGTAGGCCTGCGCGGCCTGCTCCCGCTGCGCGCGCCGCATCCCTTCCTCGTAGCCGGCCGCCTGCCGCCTGTCGAATTCGCGCTGCGCGTCGGCGACGATGCGCGCGGCCTCCTCGTGCGCGGTGGCGATCACCGCGGATGCGTCGAGCAGCGCCGCGTACTCGCGCTCCTTGAGCACCTTGCGCTCCGACAGCAGCTGCAGGTTGTCGCTCGTGATCAGAAAAGCCAGTCCCATGACGCAAGCCTCTCGGGAATCAGAAACAGGAACAGCAGTTCGCCGAACTGGTCGCGCTGCGCGCGGTTCAGCCAGTACGGCGCCTCGGCGTCGATCGCGCGGTTGAACTTCAGCGTCACGCGCCGCGCGACCGCGTCACCCGCCGCGCCGATGAAATCCGCCAGCAGCCGGCCGCCGCGCGCGCGGATCACCGCGGGCAGCGCCGCCGGCTCGCCGCGCCACGGTTCGAGCGTATCCGCGAGCGCGCCGAATTCGGGCGCGCGTTCGAGCGCGAGGTCGAGCGCGTCGCCGCCGAGCTTCGCGGCGACTTCCGCACGCATCCGGCGCACCGCGAGCGCATCGCGCAGCCACGTGCGATGCAGCAGCAGCCCCGCATAGGAAGCAAGCTGCTCGAGCGCCGCGCCGGGCAGCAGCGCGAGCCGCGCGCACGGGTTCGCGGCGTCGAAGTCGTGGCGGCCGGCCACGTCGTGCGCGTCGAGCAAGTGGCGCGCGACCAGCTTGCGCCCGGCCGGGCCGAACGCGTCCGGCGACCGGTAGCGCGCGGGCCAGTCGGCCGGCACGCGCGTCACGTGCAGATAGCGGTCGGGACGCAGGTTGAAGTCGCATACGAGCCGGTGGAACGCGGCGCGCCGCGCCGCGGGCGGCGGCGCGAGCGGCTGCAGCCACGGCAGCGGCGCGGCGCCGGGCGCAGGGTCGCCGGGCGCAGGGTCGCCTGCCGCCACAAACGCGCGCGGATCGCTCATGCGCCGTCGCGCGCGCCATCCGGCGTGCGCAGCGAACCACCGCCCGCGCCGCCGTTCGCGTTCGCCTGCGCGCCGCGCGCCACGCCGAGCAGGCCCGCGAGCCGCGCGCCGAACATCCCGCGCCGCGCGGCCGACAGCGCGATCACCGCGCCGGTCAGCAGGATCAGCGCGAACACGAGCCAGCCGAGCGGCGAGCGCAGCCGCACGATGTCGGCCAGCGCGCTGCCGATGCCGTCGACGCGCGCCGCGCGTTCGGCGGCCGGCTGCAGGAACAGCGACACGTTGTCGTACTGCAGCCCCTCGATGCTGTGCGCGACGAGATCCTTGACCATCGGCGCCATCGCGCGCAGGTCGACGCCGGGCCGGTAGCGGATGTAGACCGCGGCCGACGACGGCCGGATCTTGTCCGCGAGCGGGTCGTTCTCGGGGATCACGACCTGCACGCGCGCGACCACCACGCCCTCGATGTCCTGCAGCGTGCGCGACAGGTCCTGCGACACGCCGTACAGGTAGCGCACGCGCTCCTCGGCCGGCGTCGACACCAGCCCCTGCTTCTGGAACAGCTCGCCGAGGCTCGCATGGCGCGGCTTCGGCAGCCCGTTCGCGCGCAGCACCGAGAGCGCCGCGTGCAGGTCGCCGTCGGCGACGCTGACCTGCCACGCGTCGCGGTCCGACGTATCGCGCGCGTCGTTGTCCTTCGACGCGTCGATGCCCGCGTCGCCGAGCACCGCGATCATCTGGTTCGCGTCGGCCTCCGACAGGCCCGAGTACAGCTCCTTCTGGCAGCCGGCGAGCAGCACGAGCAGGCCCGCGAGCAGCGCACGCGCCGCCCGGCTGCGCCACGCAGCAGCGCGCGGCGTCGAATCGATCGTCGTCATCGTTTGTCCGCGTTTGCGTCCACGTTTCCGGCGCGCGCCGCGCTCCCGCCGCGCGCGCCGCGGTCGTCACTCCTGCGTCTTCAGCACCGTGTGCGTGAAGCCGTTCGCCGCCTGCGCGACCGACAGGCTCAACTGATATTCGGAAATCGTGGTGGTCGCCGTCCACTGGAAGTCCATCGCCTTCACCATCGTCATCAGCGGATCGCTGCGGTTGTCCGCCATCGACGTCAGCATCTCGGTGCGATGCTTGTCGATGTTCGCGTAGCGCGCGTCGAGGTCGTTGCCGTACGCGCGCAGCCGCTCGACGAGCGACGAATGGTTCGCCTGCGCGGGCGTCGCGGGCGTCATCTGCACGGCCGGCGCCGCATCGGCCGGCGCGCGCGACATCGCGACGCCCGCTGCCGACGGCGACGACCCGCCCGCTGCCCCCGGCTGCATCAGCGCATCGAACTGCCGCACCTGCGCCGGATCGGACGCCGCGCCCGCCTGCTGCTGCGCGCCGCTCGCGAGCGCGGCCGCGCCCGGCGGCGCCGCGCCTACGCCTGTTACCGACATGATCGTGTCCTCCTTGACCGGCAAAGCCGGAAACGAGCCGGCCGGCGCGCGCCCGCGTCCGCTCGGGCGCCCGTCGCGGGCAGCCCGTGCACGCGGCGTCGCGCGGCGCGGCCGGCGACCGCCGTCATGCGCGGCCGGCGGAACTCAGGTGTTGCGCAACCTGGGCGTTCGCCGTCCCTTCCTGCGCGGTCACTGCGTTGCTGGTTTCGAACGTCGCGGTCGACTGCTGAACCTGGAAGTTGATCTTCGTCAGCTCCAGCTGCGTCTTGGTCAGGTCGTCCGCCTGTTTCTGGACATCGCCCGTATTGGTCACACCACCTGTCGAGGCACCCATGCTTCGCTCCTTTACGTGAACCACGATTCCCGATCCGGCCGCGGCCCCATGCCGCGCCGGCGACGTGACACGCCGCATGCGTGCGGCGCGTCGCGTGATGCGCGCACCGCTCGCGCGATGCGCATGACCTGTCGCGGCGCTAGTGCGCCGCGTCCTTCGTTGCGTCCTTTGCTGCGCCGGCCGCGGCGACGGCGGGCGTCGTAGTCGGCGTCGCTGGCGCTTCCGGCAGCAGCGCCGGCCCCGGCACCGGCTGCGCGACGCCGGCCGCGGCGCCGCTCGCGACCGGCGGCACGGGCGGCGCCGGCGACGCCGCGGGCGCCTGCACGCCGCCGAGCGGCATCGTGATGCGCTGGCCGTTACGCTCGAACACCACTTCGTCCGCGCCGATCGACACGACGGTCGGCCCTTCCTTCAGCTTCGCGCCCTCGAAATAGCGGCTGCCGTCCACGGTCTCGATGTAGCGCTGGTCGCCGTCGCCAGCGAACACGGTCGTGATCTCGGGAATCCCGGCCGAGCCGCCGAGCGTGGCCGTCGTGCGCGGCGCTGCAGCTTCCGCGTCGCGCACGTGATCGACGACCTCGAGCGCCGGACGCGCGTCCTTCATGTAGTTGCGGATCCGCGGCTCGATCTGCGCGCGCGCGGCCGCGCCCGTCAGCTCGATCCGGCCGCGGCCGAGATAGGTCACCGTCAGCGCCGTGTCGCTGAAATAGGTCTGCGCGGTCGCGACGAGGTCGCTCACCACGTACAGATTGCCGAGCGCCGCGTTGTCGACGCCCGCGACGATCTGCGCGACGCGCTCGCGCGCGGCCGCATCGCTCACGTAGCCGGACACGAGCGCGCCGTCGTCGCGCGGCGACACGGCCAGCTCCGGATACGCATGCAGCAGCCGCTGCAGCCGGTGCGTGCGCGCGAGCACCGACTCGTGCTGCCACGGCAGCCGGCCGGACCATGCGACGAACCCGTAGCCGAGCGCGCCGAGCAGCGCGCCGACCCACAGCGCGACGACCGCGATCACGAGCCGCCGGCTGCCGAGCCGGCGCAGCCCGCCCGTGAGCCAGCCGAGCCATGCCGCTTCGCGCGCGGCCTCCGGCGCGCCGGTCTCGTCGGGCACCGCGACGCTCGCCTGCGCATGCCGCGCGATGCCGAGCCTGATCGTGCCGATCGTCACCACGTCCTGCGGCGTCAGCGAGCGGCGGCTCGCGCCGAGCGGCGCGTCGTTGAACAGCACCGGCGCGCCAGCGTCCCCGCCGTGGTTCTGCACGGTCACCGCGAGCGCGCCGACCTGCAGGCACACCTGTTTCGCGCCGATCTCGCGATCGGGCAGGATCACTTCGCAGTCGGCCGACGTGCCGATCCAGTTCGCGCCGCGCGCGAGCGACATCGTGCGGCCGTACATCGGTCCGCTGAGAAAACACAGGTTCCACGGCGACGCGAGTGCGGCCGCGGCACCGCCTGCACCGCCTGCACCGACGACGCCCGCAGCGCCGCCTGCCGCGCCGCCGGGCAACGCGCCGTCGCCGTGCGGATCAATGGCGGTCGTCGACATGGGCGGACGCTCCTGCGGTCATCGCCACGGGCTGCGCCGCCGCGTCCTTCGGCGGCGGCAACGCGGGCGGGCCGAACTTCGTGCCGGGCAGCGGCTTCGGCGTCAGCGGCACCGCGACGTCGTTGTCCGGCGGGCGATACATCGACAGCCCGTCGGGATTCGGCGGCACGGCGAGACCCGGATTCACCGGCGAGCCGTCCGGCGCGTACATCGAAGCGGTCGTGACCACGCGCGGCGTCAGCAGATAGAAGCGCTCCATGTGGTTGCCGGTCTTGTCGGTGTACTTGAACAGGTTGCCGATCAGCGGGATGTCCGACAGCCACGGCACGCCGCTCTTGTTCAGCCGCACCTCGTCGTCGTTGAAGCCCGCGATCAGCAGGCTCTTGCCCTCGTCGATCATCGTCTTCGTGACGATGTTGCGCTGCTGGATCACCGGCACGTTCGACACGGCCTGGCCCGGCACGATGTTGCCGTCCTGGATGTCGATCGACATCATCACGCTCTGCGGGCCGCCGGCCGCCGCGGCCCGCGCGGCTTCGTCGACGATCATCGGCGTCACCTTGATGCTCGTGCCGGTCGTCACGCTGTACAGCGACGAATCCTGGTAGCCCTGCACCTGCACGTAGAACTGCGTGAGGTTCTCGAGGATCGCCTCGGTGTTGTCGAGCGCGAGCACTTTCGGCTTCGAGTGGAGCTGCGCCTGCCCCTTCTGCGCGAGCGCGTTCACGCGCGTCAGCAGGTAGTTGCGCAGCGAGCCGCCGATCGACGCGGTCAGCGCGATGCCGGTCGGCATGAACGCGCCGATCTGGCCCGCCTCGCTGGTGTTGGTGTCGATGCCGAACGTCAGCGGCGGATTGCCCGCGCCGCCGAACTGCGTGTTGCCGGTCAGCGGGTTCGCGCCGTTGCCGATCTGCACGTCGCCGTGCTTCGTGTGCAGGCGCCAGTCGATGCCGAGGCTGTCGAGCGAATCCTCGTTGATGTCGATGATCGTCACGTTGATCTCGACGATGCGCGGCCGCTCGTCGAGCTGGCCGATCAGCGACTGGTAGCGGTACATGTTCTCCGGCAGGTCGCGCACGATCACCGCGTTGATCGCGGGGTCGGCAACGATCTGCGGCAGCGTGTCTCCGCCGCCGCCCGCGTTCGTGAACGGCGAGAACGCGCCGGATCCGTCGCTGCCGCCGCCGTAGCCGCCCGAGCGCGGCCCCCCGGAAATATCCGGAAAATCGAGGCGCGGCACCGCGATCGTCAGCCCCGAGCCGAGCTTTACCTGGCGCGCCGCCTGGCCGAGCGACGCGCTCGCCGGCACGAGACTCGTTTCGACGCCGCTCTTGCCGAACAGCCGGCGCAGGATCGTCGCGACGCCCGGCACCGTCACTTCCTTGCCCGAGCGGTTGATCGTGAAATCCGACGCCCAGCCGTACTTGAGCCGGAACGCGCGGATGTCCGCGTGCTGGCCGTTCGCCGCCGGGTCGCCGACCGTGCCGATCGCCTGCCGCACGAGCTCGACGTAGCGGCGCGGCCCCGCTACGTACACGCTGTTCGCGCGGTCGTTGATCACGAGCGTGAAGCGCTTGTCGGCCACCTGCATCGCCTGCAGCGCGCGGCCGATCTCGCCGGCCGCGTTCGGCGGGATCGGGATCATCTGCGTCTGCGACTGGTCGGCGGGATCGACGTACAGGAACGAGCCGTCGTAGTACCACGTGAGCCCGTAGGTCGAGCAGATCGTGTCGAGCGTCTGCTGCGGCGTGCCGGAGAAGCGGCCGCTGATCACGCCGTCCACCTTCGGATCGACGACCGCCGTCACGCCCTGCGACGCCGCCAGCTCGCGGATGAAATCGGCGATCTTCTTGCCGTTCGCGACGATCGTGAACGGCTTGTTGCGCCAGCGCAGATCCGCCGCGCGCGCGGGCTGCGCGAGCATCATGCAAAGCGACGCCGACAGCAGCGCCGTCGCGCACAGCGCGAGTGCGGCCCGCTGCAGGCCGCGGGATTGGAACCAGACCGAAGCGACGCGTCGGCGCATCAAAAGACTCCTGTGGAAGAAACGAACATGCGTTCCAGCGCCTGCTGCGCGAAGCGCAGCACCTCGCCGCCGAGCCAGCCCGACAGCAGCACGAGCGCGACCATCACGGCGATCAGCCGCACCGCCATGCCGAGGTTGGCGTCCTGCACCTGCGTGACCGCCTGCAGGATCGCGACGACGAGGCCCGTGACCGTCGCGATCGCGACGATCGGCAGCGACAGCAGCAGCACCAGCATCAGCGCCTGCCGGGTGAGATCGAGAATCGTCGAGCCCGTCATCGCGCGGCTCCCGGCGCGCGCACCTCGGCGCCCGCGCCGACCGTGCCGTCGTCGGGCGGGTTCTTCACCCAGCCGATCGTGTGCAGCTGCACGTCCTCCTCGACCTCCTGGTACGACAGCACCGCGAGTTCGGGCAGCACCGGCTGCAGGATCGTCTTCACGTAGCGGCGCGCGCCGAGCGCGACCATCACCGCGAGCCGCGCCGCGCCGTGCGGGCCGCTCGCGCCCGCGGCCTGCACGATCGCGCGCACCTGTTCGCAGATGTCCTGCTTCACCGCGCTCGACAGCGCGAGGAAATTGCCCTGCTTGGTGCGCATCACCGCGCTCTCGATGCGCTCCTGCAGGTTCTGCTCGAACAGCACGACGCGCAGCTGGCGCGCCGCGCCCGCGTGGCGGTCGGTGATCATCCGGCGCAGGTCGACGCGCACCAGCTCGACCAGCGCGACCACGTCGTCGGGCTCGTTCGGCGCCCACGTGATCAGGCTCTCGAAGATCACGCGCAGGTTGCGGATCGGCACCTGCTCGGCGAGCAGCCGGCGCAGCACGTCGGTGACGCGCTGCAGCGGCACGAGCCGCGTCAGCTCGCCGACGAGTTCCGGGTGGTCGCGCCGCACGAGATGCACGAGCGCCTGCGTTTCCTGGATGCCGAGCAGCTCGTCCGCGTGCCGGCGCACGATCTGCTCGACGTGCGCGGCGAGCGCGGCTTCGCTCGTCAGCCATTTGGCGTCCGGCGCCGCGCCGTCGGGCTTGATCCACAGCGCGGTCGGGAACGGCCCGAACGCCTCGGCCGGCTGGCGCTCCGCGCGCTCCGGCAGCGGCGACGCGCCGTCCCACAGCAGCCAGCCGGGCTTCAGCGCGCCGCTCGCGGCGAGCACGTCCTGCAGATAGATCCGGTACGTGCCGGCGGCTGCGCCTTCGTCGTCGTTCAGCGTGAGGCGCGGAAACACCGTGCCGACGTCCGCGTCGACGCGCGCCTTCGCGCTCGCCAGCGCCGCCTGCAGCTGCGCGAGGTTCAGGCTCGTGCGCAGGTCGTCGGACAGCGACACCGCGATCAGCGACGTGACGCCGGCCGCGTGCGCCGCCTTCGCCGGCTGCCCGTCGTCGGCCGCGCCGACGCGCCCCGCGACGTGTATCAGGTTGAAGCTCGGCGCGGCGGTCTTGCGCTTGAGCTGCGTGAACGCGAACGCGCCGAGCCCGGCCGCGATCAGCGCGAACGACCATTTCGGGAAGCCGGGCACCACCAGAAAGCCGGCCAGCACGAGCGCCGCGATCAGGAGCGCGCGCGGATGCGCGCCGAGCTGTTCGCCCAGCTGCTCGCCGAGCTGGCGCTGCCGCGCATCGCGCGTCGCGACGCGCGTCGTCACGATGCCCGCCGCGATCGACACGAGCAGCGACGGGATCTGCGACGCCATCCCGTCGCCGACCGTCAGGATCGCGTAGCGTTGCAGCGCGTCGCCGATGCCCATCCCGTGCATCAGCGTGCCCACCGCGATCCCCGCGACGATGTTGATGAACGCGATCACGAGCCCCGCGATCGCGTCGCCCTTGACGAACTTCATCGCGCCGTCCATCGCGCCATGCATCTGCGATTCCTGCTCGAGCTTCTCGCGGCGCTCGCGCGCCTCGTCGGCGCTGATGATGCCCGCGCGCAGGTCCGCATCGATGCTCATCTGCTTGCCCGGCATCGCGTCGAGCGAGAAGCGCGCGCCGACTTCGGCGACGCGCTCCGAGCCCTTCGCGATCACGATGAACTGCACGACGGCGATCACGAGGAACACGACGCCGCCCACGACGACGTTGTTGCCGACGACGAGCCGGCCGAACGCGTCG
The DNA here is from genome assembly GCF_001718695.1 of Burkholderia ubonensis. Taxonomy (NCBI): domain Bacteria; kingdom Pseudomonadati; phylum Pseudomonadota; class Betaproteobacteria; order Burkholderiales; family Burkholderiaceae; genus Burkholderia; species Burkholderia ubonensis. The sequence continues at coordinate 1,553,957 of NZ_CP013422.1, forward strand.
ATCACGTGGCCGGCGTTCGCGTGCAGCAGGATCAGCTTGCACGACGCGATGTTCAGCGCGAGCCGGAACAGCGTCGTAAACAGCAGCAGCGCCGGAAACGACGAGAAGCTGACCGCCGAAGGCACGTAGGTCGACACCGTCAGCAGCACGACGCTCACCGCGAGATTCAGCGAGATCATCCCGTCGAGCGCGATCTGCGGCAGCGGCAGGATGAACAGCGCGACGACCGCGACGATGAACGCGGCGAGGAACAGGTCCGCGCGCGGCGACGCGCCGAGGCGACGACCGGACACGCCGCGGCCGGCGGAAAACATCCGCTGCCAGTCGCGGGGAAGCGCCTTCGTTTCTGCCATCGTGTCGTCGTCCTGTCGTTGTGGCCGCGCGGCGCGGGCCGTCATGCCCCGTGCAGTGCGGACCGTTGAATGGGACGAGTGTAGCGACGCGCAACCGCGCAAAAACGGGCGCGCCTCGTAGCGTTCCGGCGGTTTTCCGGCAGCCGCCGAAACGGACTACGAAACCCGATGACGGCCGTCGCGGCGCGCGGCCGGAACCGCTCCCATCGCGCGGCGGGCGCCGCGCGGGCTTCCCATGACCTCAGGCTCAGGACTCCAGACGACGTCCGGCGAGATACGCGAGCTGCGCGCGGTTCTGTACGTTGAACAGCCGCTCGAGCGAACGGATGTGATGGCCGACCTTGTGCAGCGACGTGCGCAGCGCGCTCGCGATCTCCTGGTCCGACAGCCCGTGCACGAGCCGCTCGAGCACCGCCTGCTGCTCCTGGCCGAGCGCGAAGCCGCGTGCGCGCGCGACGCGCGCCTCGAGGAACGGCAGCGCGACGCGGTGCACCGCGAGGCTCACCGACAGCGCGCCGCCGATCACGCGATCGTCGATCCAGTCGGTGCCGTGCGTTTCGGACGTCACGTTGACCGCGACCCGCAGGTCGAGCCGCGGCGCCGACAGGCTGAAGATCACGCCGCTGTTCATCGCATGCGCGCGCAGATGGCCCGCGAGCGCGGCCACCTTGCGGTCGCCGCCGCGCTGCGCGGCCGCCTCGATGTCATCGAGCCGCCATGCGACCGGAAAGCCGCTCTGGCGCACTTGCGCGAAACGCGGATCGGTTTCGTAGAGCATGCCTTCTATATATGGCTGCATGAAGGTCGCCGGCGCGAGATCGCGCAGCACATGCGCGCACAGCATGCGCCGCCCGATCATTTCGTATGCGCCATAACCGAGCGTGCTGAAACCGATCTGTCGCAAGCGCGCATGGCATTGCGCGAAATCGAATGCGCCCGGGTCGGATTTACCGGCAGCGGATTGAACGACGGTAAAAACCTCCCGGTTCGCCGCCTGCAATTCGGCCGAACCGGCGAAGGCGGCCGCCAGGTCGGCCTGCGAGAACCACTCGACGAGTGGCGTTCCGTCAGCATTGGTCATGAAGAGCCCGCCCATTTTCTCAATGTTGTGAATCCAGCAGCCCCGTCACGACTTGGTCTTTTCTTTATGGTTTCGTTACGATCCGTCTTCGCGCCTCTGCATGAAATATTCGACGCGATTAGTATTACGGGATATTACGCGCACACCGGCATTTTTGTACAATGCCCCCGCGCTGAATCGGGATGTCGATCGGCGCCCATGAACAACAATGCTTCGATCGCAATGCCGCGACCGGCCATTCACGATGCGGCCGCCGCGGCGGTGCGCGTCGGTTCCGAGGGATGGCTCATGTCCGATATTGCCTTGCATCAAGAAGCTGTCGCCCCAGAATTTCCATTGCCGTCAGGCGACCTGGCGTGCCGCGACGGCGCGCAGCGCCCCCGCCCGGTGCAGGTCGTCTGGTGCGACGACGTGAAGCGCGGCGACGTCGAGCAGCCGCACGCGCCGCGGCTCGGCGTCGCGGACACGCTCGCGCACGCGCAGAGCACCGCCGAGCGCAATCGCATCGTGACGAGCCTGCTGCACCTGACCGGCTTCTCGACGTTCGCGTACTTCGCGCTGGAATTCGCGCACGAGCGCGTCGAAAGCCTCTACCTTCACGAAGCGTTCACGCCCGCGACCTATCGCGGCGACTACGTGCGGCACAGCCATCACGACGTCGATCCGCGCACGCTCGGCGCGCGCGTCTGCAACATGCCGATCGTGTGGGACCTGCAGCAACTGCGCCGCCAGCACCGGCAACGCGTCGACGGCGCGAGCGTGCCGTCCGGCGCGCTCGACGGTTTCCTGCAGACGATGCAGGACGACGGGATGTGCAGCGGGATCATGTATTCGATGGCCGTGCCCGGCACGCGGCTGCATGCGTTCATGAGCTTCACCGCGCCGCGCCGCACGCGCGAATGGATCACGCCGGCGACGGTCGAGCAGGCGCTGTCGATCGGGCTGTCGGTGCACAAGTTCGCATCGCCGCAGTTGATCGCGACGTCGCGCGAACGCACGGTCAACGGCCTCACGCCGTTCGAGCAGGAACTGCTGATCGGCATCGCCGAAGGCGCGTCGGACAAGGAGATCGGCCGGCGCCTCGACACCAGCGCGCACAACGTCGACTATCACTTGCGCAAGCTGCGCAAGCGCTTCGGCGTCGCGAACCGGATCCAGCTCACCTACCTGACGTCGAAGCTCGAACTGATCTGAGCCGGATGCGGCGTTACCTGAGCAGCATCATCTGCACGACCTTGACGATCACGAGGCCGACCGCGATCACGAGGTAGCCGCGCAGCACGCCCATCCAGATCCGCGTCGACAGCGTCATCACCTGCGGCTCGAGCGTGTCGAGCGGCGGCATGCGCCACGTGTCGCGCAGCGAGCGGTCGACGCCCGGCTCGATCACGCGCTTGTTGCGGCGGATCAGCACCGTCGCGAGGTAGCCGGCGATCGCGAACACGGTGCCGCCCACCAGCACGTCGACGATCGCGTCGCCGCTGATGTCCGGATACATCACCGACGCGGTCAGGATGATCGACAGCAGCACCAGCACCCAGATCACCGCGCTGGTGAAGATGTTGAGCTTCGTCGAGTTGACCCACGGCCCGAGCACCTGCCTGTCGTTGCAGAGCAGCAGCAGGAACACGGTCGCGCTCGGCAGCAGCACGCCCGCGAGCGTCTGCACCGCCTCCGTCAGCAGTCCGAGCGGGCTGCCCGGGATCAGCACCAGCGTCGCCGCGGCCGCGACGATGCCGAAGTAGACGAGATAGAAGCCCTTCGCGTCCGACACGTTGCGGTGCAGCGAGTGGCGGATCTTGAACACGTCGCCGATCGCGTACGCGGTCGACAGCGACACCGCCGCCGCGCCGATGATGCACGCATCGAGCAGCGCGACCGCGAACAGCGTCGCGCTCGTGCGGCCGGCATACTTCTCGAGGCCGGCGATGACGCCGCCCGCGTCGGTGAAGTTGCCGAACTCCGGATGCCCGCCGAACAGCGCGGCGCTGAAGCCGATCATCGCGACCGCGCCGATCAGCACGAACACGATGCCGATCCACAGGTCGGCCTTCTCGTACTTCATGAAGCGCGGCGTGATGCGCTTGTCGATCACGTAGCTCTGCTGGAAGAACAACTGCCACGGCGCGACCGTCGTGCCGACGACGCCGATCACGAGCAGCATCACGTCGGACAGCTTCGCGTGCGCGGGCCAGGCCGGCACGAAGAGGTCGCGCGACATCTGCGCGACCGGCGGATGGATCGTCACGAGCACCGGCACGAGCAGCAGGCTCATCACGCACAGCACCACCGCGAAGCGCTCGAAGCGCCTGAAATCGCCGGTGCTGACCGCCGCCATCGTCAGCGCGGCGGCCACGCACACGCCGGCGACCTTCGGCAGCCCGAAGAAGTCGAGCACGAACGTGATGCCGATGAATTCGGTGACGATCGTCAGCGCGTTGAGCAGGAACAGGTCGATCACGCTGAACGCGCCCCAGAACTTGCCGAAGCGCTCGAAGATCAGCCGCGCATGGCCGACGCCCGTCACCGCGCCGAGCCGCAGCACCATTTCCTGGTTCACGTACAGCACGGGCACGAGCAGCAGCAGCGTCCACAGCAGCGTCGTGCCGTAGTTCTGCCCGGCCTGGGTATAGGTGCCGAATGCGCCCGCGTCGTTGTCGCCGACCATCACGATCAGGCCCGGCCCGATGATCGCGAGCAGCGTGCGCAGGCGCGCCCGCCACGTGCCCCGCGGCGCGGTGTCGTGATGCGCGATCGTCCCGAACGCGCCGCGGATGTCGCCCAGATGGGCGTCGTCGAGCACGGCGCCGCGCTCGACGGCGATCGGTGGAGAAACGTTGGATGGCGTGGACATGATGTGTTCCGTACGGCAGATGTGTTTGGCCAAGCGCGTGGCCTTGGCATACGCGCGCGGAGCGGCCGCCGCGCGCATGCCGAGGCTTGCTCGGTGCTGCGATTCAGTGGAACAGCGACTTCAAGCGGGAGATGAAGCGCGAGAACACCCGCGGGCGGGCGTCGAGTGTCAGCATCGCGTCGTAGTGACGGCGCGATTCCGTGACGTGCGGAAGGTTCGACAGCAGAAGGCCGAAGTTCATGGTCTGGCTCCGTGCGGCGGCAGCGTGCGTGCCGGCCGCGTCATGGGCGCGGGGCCAGTCCGGGGCTGAACGATGCGTCAGGCTAGTCGGCCGGAAAGTCCCTGCGATCCCGGTTCAATTGGGTCGGTGGGTGCAACGGGCATAAGGGACAACTGTCACTGTCGTTCACGGCGGCTCCTGTTCAGTGTTCCGGAAGAACACGGTTGACCGCCGCGCGGCGCGCGGACCGTCGTTCGGGCGCAGGCGAAACGCATGCGCGAACGCGGCCGCGCAACGGGCGGCGGCGAAACCGGAATGCGGATGCGCGAACGCATCACGCCGACCGGCGCGAATCGGGGTGCACGTAGGGAGTTGCTGCGAAATACTGCTGCGCGCACCGTTTGCCTCAGTGACAAACGGCGGCGTGGGAAAGGCGCGGACGTCGGTCGCTCAGGCGGAAAACTCGTTCGAAAGTCGACTACTGCAAGCGTCCAAGGCATTCGCCCCAAGGGTGAAGATGGCGGATTTTATGGACCGCCCGAAACCGAAGTCAACCCCTGGAAACGCCATTTCCCGAAATAATTTTCGCGGCCGCCGACGCTGAAAGATTTGCGCTCGACATCACGCGGCGCAACCTTTCAGCGCGGCGCGGCGCGGCGTTGCGCCGATGCGCGCGAACAACGGTGCAACGCCCGCCGGGGCACGCTTTGACGCGCTGCGTCGCGCCGCCGCCAGGGGCTCGTCAGCGCGCATCGGCGCGCCGCGACCGCAGCTTTCATGCGATTTTTGCTTGCACCGCAGCAAAAATCGCGACTACAATCCGCCGCAATTCAACACAGGAGTCCCTCCGTGGACACATGCCCCAGTTGCAGCTCGATGCCGGTTCAAGCCGGCCAAGCCATCGCGAGATAGCAGCTCAGGCATGTCCTTCGCCGCTAGCTCGCATTCGTCGGGTTTAGCGCGCTTCCTTCCGAACCGGCCATCGCCGGTTCGTCCGTCGCACGCTCCGTCAAGTTTCAAACGCCGATCGCAGGCCGCGTGCCGCGCCCGCGCTCGGTCACGCCGTCCGGCATGCGCCGGTGCGGCCGGAGGCAGCGTCATGGTCGTTCAATCGTTTTCACTCAGACTCAAGCGATGCTTGCAGGCAGGACGCACGCGCTGTGCGCTCCGCAGGCGCTCGCCGCTTGCGCGGGCACGCCGCCACCGGCGCGACGCCGCACGCGTGCAGCTGCGTGCCGCGTGGCGCGCGCTCGATTGCGCGCTGCTCGCCGCGATGGCCGCGGCCGTCGCGCTCGGCGCGCTGCTCTGCTCGAGCGCATCGCGAGTCGGCTTCGCGCAGGTCTGGCGCGTCGGCGGCTGGCTGCCGTAGGGCGTTGCCGCGCGCGCTTCGCGACGCGCGCCGCACTGCAATCCTTCTTCGTCAATCTCACTGATCGGACCGCCACACGGAAATCACATGAAGAACCATCTCGAACCCGTTGCTCGCAAGCCACGCCTGCCGGCGTTCGCCACCTTGCTGCTGTCGCTGGCGTCCGCTCCGGCGCTCGCGCAGGCACTGCCGCCCGCCGCCGCGCCGGAACCGGCTGCCGGCGCGAGCGGCGCCGCTGCCCCCGCGCAGGCCGCCGATGCTGCCGAGCCCACCGGCTTCTGGGAGCGTTCGAACCTGTTCGGCAACCTGGGCGGCCTGCGCGACGTGCTCGGCGATCACGGCGTCACGCTGAACCTGCAGGAAACCAGCGAATACCTGTACAACACGTCGGGCGGCACGGCACGCGGCGGCGCATACCAGGGCCTCACGCAGTTCGGCCTGAACGTCGACACGGCCAAGGCGATCGGCCTGCCGGGCGGCACGTTCAACGTGTCCGGGCTGCAGATCCACGGCACCAACCTCACGCAGCGCAACCTGCAGACGCTGCAGACCGCGACCGGCATCGAAGCGAACTCGACCACCCGCCTGTGGGAGCTGTGGTACCAGCAAGCGTTCCTCGACGGCAAGGCTGACGTGAAGATCGGCCAGCAAAGTCTCGATCAGGAATTCATGGTGAGCCAATACGCGACGTCGTTCATGAACGCGACGTTCGGCTGGCCGGTGCTGCCGGCGGTGGACCTGCCCGCGGGCGGCCCCGCCTATCCGCTGTCGTCGCTCGGCGTGCGGCTGCGCGTGAAGCCGTCCGACGCATGGACCGTGCTGGGCGGCGTGTTCGACGGCAACCCGGCCGGCCGTTTCGGCGGCGATGCGCAACAGCTCAACGCGCACGGCACCAACTTCAACCTGCGCAGCGGCGCGCTGCTGATCGGCGAGGTGCAGTACGCGCTCAACGCTCCGCCGGCCGACCCGAAGGCGCCGCAGCCTGCCGGCCTGCCGGGCGCCTACAAGCTCGGCGTCTGGTACCAGACGCAGCATTTCGACGACCTGCGCACCGGCACGGACGGCCTGTCGCTCGCGAATCCGGCAAGCAACGGCATCCCGGCGAGCCATCACGGCAACTACGGGTTCTATGCGGTCGCGGACCAGATGGTGTGGCGCCAGGCGCCGGACAGCCCGCGCTCGGTCGGCGTGTTCGCGCGCGTGATGGGCGCGCCGGGCGACCGCAATGTCGTCGATCTCGCGCTCAACGCAGGCGTCACGCTGAAGGCGCCGTTCGCGGGCCGCGACAACGACGTCGCCGGTCTCGCGGTCGGCTACGCGAAGGTCGGCTCGCACGCGCGCGCGCTCGACGGCGACACCGGCGTGTACACGACGCCCGGCTATCCGGTGCGCCGCGCGGAGACGGTCGTCGAAGCAACCTACCAGTACCAGGTCACGCCGTGGTGGCAATTGCAGGCGGACCTGCAGCACTTCTTCCGTCCGTCGGGCGGCATCCCGAACCCGAACGCGGCGGGCGCGCGCATCGGCGACGAGACGGTCGTCGGCGTGCGCACGACGATCACGTTCTGATGCCAGGTGTCCCGGCGGCGAGCACGCCGCCGGGCCTCTGTCCGCTCACGGCGAGCGCGTCACTCGCCATACAACCCGAGCAGCTTCAGCGTGACGCCGTTGGTCCAGCCGAAGCCATCCTGCAGCGGATATTCGCCGCCGCCCCCACCGCCCGCGCCGGCGCCCTCGACCACATACTTCTCGACGAGCTTGCCCTCGGTCGCATACACGTGCTTCACGCTCGCCAGGAAGCGCGTGCCGATTTCCTTCGCGAGTGCGGGCTCGCCGTAGCGGCGCAGCCCGTCGACCGCGATCCACTGCAGCGGCGCCCAGCCGTTCGGCGCATCCCACTGCTGGCCGGTGGTCACAGTCGTCGTTGCGAGACCGCCGGGCTGCAGCAGCGTCTTGCGCACCTCGCGGGCCGTCGCCTTCGCGCGCTCCGGCCACGCGACGCCCGCGAACAGCGGATACAGCGCAGCCGCGCTGACCGCATCGCGCGGCTGGCGCAGCTGCCAGTCGTAGTCGCCGTAATAGCCGCGGCGGTTCCACAGGTAATGATTGATCGCCTTCGCACGCTGCTCCGCGCGCGCGGCGAAATCGGCGACGCACGCGACGTCGCGCGCGAGCGTGCAGCCCTTCACGATCGTCGTCTCGAGATGGAACATCAGGCTGTTCAGGTCGACGGGCACGATCGACGTCGTGCGGATCGTCGCGAGCGTCTTGCCGTCGCCGAACCAGCGCGAGCTGTAGTCCCAGCCGCTTTCGGCACCCGCGCGCAGGTCGCGCCACACCTGGTTCGCCGGGCGGCCGGACGCCGCCTGCGCGGTCTTCACGTCCTCCAGATACGACTCGTCGCGCGGCGTGTCGCTCGCATCCCAGTAGCGGTTCAGGATCGCGCCGTCGGGCATCGCGACCACGTGGCGCGTCGCGCCGCCGCGCGGCGTCGTGCGCTCGCCCTGCATCCAGTACGCATGCTCGCTGCGCAGCGCGGGCAGGTACTTCTGGTAGACCTTGTCGCCTTCCGCCTGCGCGGCGAGCGTCACCATGTACGCGAAGAACGGCGGCTGCGAACGGCTCGCGTAATACGTGCGGTTGCCGTTCGGCACGTGGCCCATCGTATCGATCAGGTGAGCGAAATTGTCGAGCATCGCGTCGACGAGATCCTCGCGGCCGGACACCTGCAGGCCGAGCATCGTGAAATAGGTGTCCCAGTAATAGCCTTCCCGGAACCGCCCGCCTGGCACCACGTACGGCTTCGGCAGCGGAATCAGCGAGCTGTACGGCGGGACCGTCGCGCTCGTGCGCGTGAGCTTCGGCCACAGCCAGTCGATGCGCTCGCGCAGCGTCTGGTTCGGCGGCGGCGTGACGCCCGCGTCGACGGGCGGCGTGAAATGCTGGTCGGCGAACGCCTTCAGCGAAAAGCCCGGCTGCGATTGCTGCTGCTGATACAAGCGGACGATCGTCGCGGGATCGGTGTCCGGCGTCGCGTCGACGAAGGTCTTCTGGTCGGGATAGAGCTGCGCGGTCTGCACCGCGACGAACAGGTCGCCGTACAGCTGGCTCGGCGGCGGCAGCAGCGCGCCCGCTGCGGCGCTTGCCGGCGCTGCGGCCGTCTGCATCGCGGGCTGGCTCGCCGCGTGGTTCGCATTGTCGGCCTGTGCGGCGCAGCCGGCGACGGCAAGATAAGCGATGGCAAGTACCGCCGCCCAGCGCGGACGCGGCGCGGGCGTGGACGGATGCAGACCGGGATGTGATGCGATCGATGCGGCACGACGTGACGTCATGACGTGTCCCCTCCTTGCGATGGTGAGTGGATCGGCACGCGGTCTCGATTCGCGCGGTGCGCCCGATTCGATGGCCGTCGATCGATGCGCATTGTGGTGTTTCGCAGATGTGGGTGGACTGTCGCACGAAACGCGCGACGCGCGCAAGTCGGGGGGGCGCGTCGCCGGGAGCCGAGGCGCCGGCGCAGTCGTCTCTGCTTCGCGACGCCGTAACAGGAACGACTATTGCAACATGCGGAACACGCGCACGGCTGCGTGACGCGATCCCCACAATGTGGGCATAATGGCGCCTTTACGCGCGCCCCGCCCATGTCGCCCGTCTTTCTTGCACCGCTCATCGTTGCCTGTGCGTTGTTCATGGAAAGCGTCGACGGGAACATCATCGTCACGGCCCTGCCCGCGATGGCGCGCGACTTCGGGCACAGCCCCGTCACGCTGAACATCGCGATCACCGCGTACGTCGTCGGGCTCGGCGTGTTCATCCCGATCTGCGGCTGGCTCGCCGACCGCTTCAGCGCACGCGCGGTGTTCCGCACCGCGATCGGCATCTTCGTCGTCGGCTCGCTGCTGTGCGCCGCATCCAATTCCCTCGGCCTGCTGACGTTCGCGCGCTTCGTGCAAGGCGTCGGCGGCGCGATGATGGTGCCCGTCGGGCGCATCATCATCTTCCGCGCGGTGCCGCGCGCGGATCTCGTGCGCGCGATGAACTATCTCGCGATCCCCGCGCTGTTCGGCCCGACCGTCGGGCCGCTCGTCGGCGGCTTCATCACGACGTACCTGCACTGGCGGATGATCTTCTTCATCAACGTGCCGATCGGCCTGTACGGCATCTATCTCGCGAGCAAGCACATCGCGAACACGCACGAGCCCGACCCGGGCCCGCTCGACTGGTTCGGCTTCCTGCTGTCGGCGAGCGGCGCCGCGCTGCTGCTGATGGGGCTCACGCTGATCGACGGCGCGCTGACCTCGCGCGGCAACGCGCTGGCGATGTGCGGCGCGGGTGCCGTGCTGCTCGCGCTCTACGTGCCGTACGCGCGCCGCAAGGAGCGGCCGGTGCTCGACCTGACGTTCCTGCGCATCCCGACCTATCACGCGAGCGTCGTCGGCGGCTCGCTGTTCCGCATCGGCCTCGGCGCGGTGCCGTTCCTGCTGCCGCTCGCGCTGCAGGAAGGCCTCGGCATGTCCGCGTTCCACTCGGGGCTGATCACCTGCGCTTCGGCGCTCGGCGGCGCAATGAGCCGCTCGACGGCCACCCGCACGCTGCGCCGCTTCGGCTTTCGCACGGTGCTGATCTACAACGCGGCGTTCGCGGGGCTCGCGATCGCCGCCTACGGCGTGTTCCATCCCGGCATGCCGACCTGGGCGATCTGGCTGATCGTGCTGGTCGGCGGGATCTTCCCCGCGCTGCAGTTCACGAGCCTCAACTCGATGATCTACGCGGACATCTCACCGCGCGACGCGGGCCGCGCGACGAGCCTCGGCAGCGTCGTCCAGCAGATGTCGCTCGGCCTGGGCGTCACCGTCGCGGGGCTCGTGCTGCATCTGTCGCATTGGGCGCAGGGGCACAAGACGATGGTCTGGTCCGACTTCTGGCCGGCGTTCGTCGTGGTCGGGCTGTGCTCGTTCGCGTCGATCCCGATCACGCGCAGGCTGCCCCTGAACGCCGGCGACGAAGTCGCGCGCGGCAGGCGCCAGTAGGAACAACGGTCGGGAATCGGCGGAAGAACGCAGCGGCACCGCCGCGGCACAGAAAAATCAGCGGACATCCACACGGGGCCGGTGCACAGCCGCATGGATGTCCGCTCAGGGCTACGGAGCGCTTAATGGGGGCAAGCACTCCGGATTCGCTTCCTGCGTGCCATGGACATATGTGCGTCGGAAGCAGAATCGGCGCGCACACTGCAGCGCGCTCTGGAATGCACTATAAGGAATCTTCGGCCACGCATCTGTCAACGATTGTCAGATGCGTTGCAGATACGTTGCAGGCGCGCGTCGAGCGCGCCCGCCGCTTTCGCGCTAAAGTGGTGCCCGACCGCCAACTTCCCCGCCCCTCCGATGCTTACGCTCTCGCCCGCCGCCGCCCGCGCGCTGCATCTCGCCGCGCAGGGCCTGCTGACGCCGCCGCGCCGCAAGGCGACCAAGGCCGACGTGCTCGACACGATCCGCCGCATGGCGCAGCTGCAGATCGACACGATTCACGTCGTCGCGCGCAGCCCGTACCTCGTGCTGTACAGCCGGCTCGGCGCGTATGCGCCGCAATGGCTCGACGAGCACCTCGCCGACGCGCAGCTGTTCGAATACTGGTCGCACGAGGCGTGCTTCCTGCCGATCGAGCAGTTCGGCCTGATGCGCTACAAGATGCTCGATCCGTCGGGGATGGGATGGAAATACGCGGCCGACTGGCATGCTCGCCACCGCGCCGACATCGACCGGCTGCTCACGCGGATTCACGCGGACGGCCCGGTGCGCTCGGCGGACTTCGTGCGCGAGGACGGCGTGAAGGGCAACGGCTGGTGGGACCGCAAGCCGGAGAAGCGTCACCTGGAAGTGCTGTTCACGACCGGCGAGCTGATGGTGGCCGAGCGCCGCAACTTCCAGCGCGTGTACGACGTGCGCGAGCGGGTCCTGCCCGGCTGGGACGACGCGCGCGACCTGCCGCCGCGCGAAGCCGTGCTGCCGGCGCTGCTCGACCACACGTGCCGCGCGCTCGGCATCGTGCGCGCCGACTGGGTCGCCGACTACTACCGGCTGCCGCGCCGTTCGTACCGCGCGGAACTCGACGCGCTCGCCGACGCGGGCGAACTGATCCCGGTCGCCGTCGACGGCTGGAAGGAGCCGGCGTACGCGCACCATTCGCTGAACGCGCTATTGCCGGCCGCCGCGGCCGACACGCTGCGCTCGACCGTCACGACGCTGCTGTCGCCGTTCGACCCGGTGGTGTGGGACCGGCGGCGCGCGTCCGCGCTGTTCGATTTCGACTACACGATCGAGTGCTATACGCCCGCGCACAAGCGGCGCTACGGCTATTTCTGCCTGCCGGTGCTGCATCGCGGCCGCCTGGTCGGCCGGATCGACGCGAAGGCGCATCGCGCGCAACAGGTGTTCGAGCTCAAGACCGTGCACATCGAGCCGGGCGTGCGAATCGGCTCGGGGCTGGCGAGCGACGTGGCGAAGGCGGTGACGAAACTCGCGGCCTGGCACGGCACGCCGGACGTCCGGGTCGGCCGCGCGCCGCCGGAACTGGCGCGCGCGCTGGCGGGCGGCTGACGCGCGGCCGCGTCGCTGCAACGTCCGTTTCTCCGCTGCAACGACGATTTACCCTAGGCCTGCGCCGCGATCCACGCGGCGATGTCCGGCCATGCGTCCTTCAGCGTGCGCGAGCCCATGAAGAGGCCGATGTGCCCGCCGGGCACGAGCCGGCTCGTCACCTGCGCCGCGGGCGTGCCGAGATACTTGACACCGCATCGAACACCTGCTCCGGCGTCGTGATGTCGTCGGCTTCGCCGGCGAGCAGGTAGACGGGACAGGTCACGTCCTTCAGGTTCAGCGTGCGGCCGAGCGCGACGAACGTGCCCTTCGCGAGCCGGTTCTCCTTGAAGAGCTGCACGATCGCCTGCAGGTACCAGCGCCCGGGCAGGTCGATCGGGCTTTCGTACCAGCTCGCGAACGCCTCCTGCTTGCGCAGGTAGTCCGGATCGTCGAGATGCTCGTACAGGTCGACGTGCTCGGCCAGGTAGTGCTGGTCCGGATGCATGTTCTTCCAGCCGCGCAGCATGAAGCGCCCGCGCATCAGCCCGCCGCCCAATTCCACCAGCTCCTCGTAGAACGACGTCGGATACGTGTGCACCATCTGCCGGATCGGGCCGTTGCCCGCGTCGGTGTCGATCGGCGAACCCGCGAGCACGAGGCTCGCGACCTTGTGCGGAAAGCGCGCCGCGTACATCGCCGCCATCCAGCCGCCCTGGCACAGCCCGACGAAGTTGACGCGGCCACCGAGCTCGTCGACGCAGACGTTCAGCTCCGCCAGGTACTGGTCGATCTCGAGATCCTTCATGTCCTCGGTCGCCGATCGCCAGTCGGTCAGGTACAGGCGGCTCACGCCCTGCTCGCGCAGCGTCTGCATCAGGCTCTGGCCCGGCTGGTAGTCGGCGATCATCGCGCTGTGCCCGGCATACGGCGCATCGACGATCGTCGGCAACCCGCGCGCCGCGCCGTCCGAATAGTCGCGAAAGATCATTGTGCGCAGTTCGAGCAGCGGCCGGTTCTCCGTGGCGAGCGCCGGACGTTGGCCGAAGTGCAGCTTCTCCTCCTCCGCGACGAATCGCAGATTGCGGGCAGTGAGTTCGGAGCCGGCTTCGAACAGCGTGGCGGCGGCAGCCATCGGCCAGAAGATCGGCAGCGACGCCGTCGCGGGTCGGTGAGTGGATTTCATCGGGATAGTGAGGCGCTCGAGGTCGAAGGAGAAAATACCGCGCCGTCCAGCAGGCCGCGCGTGTGCCGCGCGATTATCAGGTTCTCGTCGGTCGGGATCACGCGCACCGTCACGCGCGATGCGCCGCCCGAGATCACCGGCCGGTTGGCGGCGTTCGCGGCGGCGTCGAGCTCGATGCCGAGCCAGCCCGCCGCGCGGCAGATGCGCTCGCGCACCGCGGGCGCGTTCTCGCCGATGCCGGCGGTGAAGACCAGCGTATCGAGGCCGCCCAGCACGCCGGCCAGCGCCGCGAGCTCGCGCGCCGCGCGATACGCGAACAGGTCGACCGCATGCGCGGCCGACGCCGAGTCGCTCGCGAGCAGCGTGCGCATGTCGCTCGACAGGCCCGACACGCCGAGCAGGCCGGATTCCTCGTAGATCAGGCGTTCGACCTCGTCGATCGTGCGTCCGTCGTGGCGCAGCAGATACAGGATCGCGCCCGGGTCCAGCGCGCCCGTGCGCGTGCCCATCGGCAGCCCGTCGACCGCGGTGAACCCCATCGTCGTCGCGACGCTGCGGCCCTCCGCGAGCGCGCACAGGCTCGCGCCGTTGCCCAGATGCGCGACGATCGTGCGGCGCTGCGTCCACGACGCATCGAGCGCGGTGAGCGCCGTCGCGATGTATTCGTACGACAGCCCGTGAAACCCGTAGCGCATGATGCCCTGCTCCGTCAGCACGCGCGGCAGCGCGAATTCGCGTTCGAGCGCCGGCAGCGTGTGATGGAACGCCGTGTCGAAGCACGCCACCTGCGGCAGGTCCGGCGCGAGCGCGCTCACCGCGCGGATCGCATCGACGTGATGTGGCTGGTGCAGCGGCGCGAGCGGCGACAGCGACGCGATCTTCGCGAGCACGTCGTCGTCGATCCGCACCGGCGCGGCAAAATACCGGCCGCCGTGCACGACCCGGTGCCCGACGCCGTCGAACGCCGCGTCGTCGCCGACATGGCGCGCGAACCATTCATGCAGCGCGTCGATCGCGCCGTGGTGGCCCGTGCGCGCGACCGGGTGATCGGCCAGCGTCGCGCCGCGCGCGTCCTTCACGACGAGGTGCGGCGCATCGTGCAGGCTGTCGACCTGGCCGTGGACGCCCGCGCCGAGCGAGCGGTCGTCCAGCGTGTCGTAGACGGAGAACTTGAGGCTCGACGAGCCGGCATTCAGCACGAGAACCGGATGTTTCATCGCGATGCCCCATCGATGCCGGCGCGGCCGGCCGACGCGCGCGTCGCGTGCGCGTAGAGCGCCGCGACCGCGCAGCTCGCCATCCGCGTGCGCTCGTTGTCGGCGCGGCTCGTCAGGATGACCGGCACGCGCGCGCCGAGCACGATGCCGGCCGCATCGGCGTTCGCGAGGAACGTCAGCTCCTTCGCGAGCATGTTGCCGGCTTCGAGATCGGGCGCGAGCAGGATGTCCGCATCGCCCGCGACGGTCGAGCCGAGATGCTTGAGCCGCGCGGCTTCCAGGTTGATCGCGTTGTCGAGCGCGAGCGGGCCGTCGAGCGCCGCGCCCGTGATCTGGCCGCGCTCGGCCATCTTGCACAGCGCCGCGGCGTCGATCGTCGACGGCAGCTTCGACGTGACCGTCTCGACCGCCGACAGGATCGCGACCTTCGGCCGGTCGACGCCGAGCACGCGCGCGAGATCGATCGCGTTCTGCGCGATTTCGGCCTTCTGCTCGAGCGTCGGACGGATGTTGACCGCCGCATCGGTGATGAACAGCGGCTTCGGATAAGTCGGCACGTCCATGATGAACACGTGGCTGAGACGGCGCTCGGTGCGCAGGCCGGCGCCGTCGCGCACGACCTCGGCGAGCAGCTCGTCGGTGTGCAGGCTGCCCTTCATCAGCGCGTCGGCTTCACCCGTGCGCACCAGCTCGACCGCGCGCGCCGCCGCCGCGTGGCTGTGCGGCGCATCGACGAGCCGGAAGCCGGACAGGCCGATGCCGAGCGACGCGGCGAGCGCCGTGATGCGCGCCTCGGGGCCGACGAGCACGGGCTCGATGATGCCGGCGCGGGCGGCATCGACGGCCGCGCGCAGAGAAACGTCGTCGCACGGATGCGCGACCGCGACCTTGACCGGGGGAAGCGCACGGCAACGCGCGATCAGCGCGTCGTATTTCTGGTGCAGGCGGGAATCGACGGAATCGGACATCGGGCAAGGCTCCCTTGTCATGTGGGCGGGAAACGTGCTGCATGCTGCAACGCATTCTTGTGCGAATTCCGCGACGGTTGTTTGACATTGGTCAGATATGTCAGGAGAAGTCCCGATAGCATCGATTCGTCCGCGACGGCATGCGCACCGCAACCGCCGCACCCTTTCCGCCGGGACGCTCATGCATATCCGTGAAATCCGCTCGAAGATCGCCAGCACCTCGTCCACGCGCAAGATCACGCGTGCGATGGAGATGATGGCGCGCACCAAGATGGCGAGCGCGCAGAAGCGTGCGCGCGATTTCCGCCCCTACGCCGCCAAGGTGAAAGCGATGGCCGAGCGCCTGATCCGCGACCGGCCCGACTACATGTCGGCGCTGATGGCGCGGCGCGACCCGGTGCGCCGCATCGGCCTGATCGTCGTCAGCACCGATCGCGGGCTGTGCGGCCCGCTCAACGCGCGGCTCCTCGTCCACTGCGTCGACGCGCTCGAGCAATGGGACGAGGCCGGCATCGAGTTCGAACTGAGCGTGATCGGCGCGCGCGGCGTCGCGCCGCTGTCGCGCTATGGCGCGCACATCACCGCCCGCACCGGCAGTCTCGCCGGCGAGCCGCGTTTCGACGCGCTGCTCGGCGCGTTGCTCGTGCCGCTGACCGCGTTCATCAACGGCGAGCTCGACGAAGTGCGCGTCGCGTACAACCGGCTGACGAGCGCGCTGACCTACGAACCGCGGATCGACACGGTGCTGCCGGTCGTCGGCCTCGACGACGCGCCGCACGCCGGCGGCATGTCGTCCGACTACCTGTACGAGCCGGGGCCGCGCCCCGTCGCGGACACCATCCTGCTGCGCTACGTCGAGGCGGTGCTTTATCAGGCCGTCGTCGAAAACTACGCGTGCGAACAATGCGCGCGGATGTTCAGCATGCAGACCGCGACCGACAACGCGGACCGCGTGCTGCGCGACCTGCGCAACCTGTACCAGAAGACCCGGCAGGCGCAGATCACCACCGAGCTGTGCGAGATCGTCGCCGGCGCGGCGGCCGTCTGAAGGAGGCGCATCGTGGAACCCATCCCCGTGCTGCAGCTCGACATCCTGAGCATCGACGACGTGCTGTTTTCCGGCGTCGCGCGCGCCGTGACCGTTCCCGGCGAGAGCGGCGAACTCGGCATCCATCCGCGCCATGCGCCGCTCTTCACGCGGCTGCGGCCCGGCGTCGTGACGGTCACCGACGCGCAGAGCGGCGAACACCGCCGCATTCTCGTCGCGGGCGGCGTGCTGGAAGTGAGCCGGGACGGCGTGACGCTGATCGCCGATCACGCGCTGCGCACGCCCGAACTGGACGCGCTGCGGGCCCGCGAGGCGCGCCACGCGGCCGACGAGTGGCGGCGCGTGCACGCGCAGGAAAACCGGCGCGCATTCGACTTCGCGTCGGCACGCGCGGAGCTGATGGACGAGATCCGGCGGTTCTTCGCGATGGCGATGCGCGACCACGCATCGCACGGCGCCCGCCGCGGCGGCTGACGCGCGGTTCGGTCGGGTTTATCAGCCGGGCGTATCGGTCGGGCGATCAGTCGCGCAGCTTGCGAAAGCGCGGCGTGCCGTCTTCGAGGGTTTCGTTGAACATCGCTTCCGGGCGCACCCACAGCCCGCGCGCATGCGGCCACAAGTGCTCGTAGACGACGAGCGATTCTTCCATTTCGGAATGGCGGGCAACGCCGATCATGCGGTACAGGCCGCCCTTGTAATGGCGGTGAGTCGCGAGTTGTTCGGCTTCCTGCACGGTCATGGTGTGCTTCCTTCTGCGTGACGAAAAGCGCGTATTGTATGCGCCGCTCGGGCCGCATGCGCTTCGCCCCGCGCGTCAGCGCTTCACGTACACGTCCGGGCGGCGGATCTCCATGATGCGCTCGGGATGCGACGGCGGCTCGAAGCCGACCGGCCGGTACAGCGCGTGCGCATCGGACGTCACGAGCATGATGCGGCGCAGCCCCTGCACCATGTCCTGCGCGAACACGTGGTCGATCAGCGCGCGGCCGTAGCCCTTGCCGCGTTCGGCCGGCAGCACGAACACGTCGCACAGGTACGCGAAGGTCGCGTGATCGGTGACGAGCCGCGCGAACCCGACCAGCCGCGCGCCGACGTAGGCGCCGAAGCACAGCGAGCCGTCGATCGAGCGGTCGAACACGTCGCGCGGAATCCCTTTGGACCAGTACGCGTCGCGATGCAGGAAGTCGTAGATCGCGTCGACGTCGAGTTCGTGCTTGTCGGTCGAAAATCTCAGCGTGGCGGGCGGGATATCGGGCACGTCGGTCTCCGGGAGTCGCGGGCGGAGCAGCCACGATAGCGCGCGCCCGGACGAGCGGCAAGCAGCCCGGCCGCGCAGCGAAGGGCTGCGGCGCGAGGTGCGCCGTGGCCCGCGCGTCGCGGCCAAACCGCCCAGCAGCGCTTCCGATTCGGTGCTATCGTCGGCCGCTCGATGAATATCCCGCACCGTTTCATGCCCTATCGACTGATCGCGTTCGACTTCGACGGCACGCTCGCCGACTCGTTCGACTGCTTCCTCGCGGCGCTGTCGCAGGCGTCGCGCCTGCACGGCTTTCGCGACGCGACGCCCGAGCTGCGGCCGGCGCTGCGCGGCCTGTCCGCGCGCGACATCATCCGCGCGCTCGAGGTGCCGCCGTGGAAAGTGCCGCGCGTGACGCTCGACATGCGCCGGCTGATGCAGCAGCGCATCGCGGACGTGACGCTGTTTCCGGGCGTCGCCGAGACCTTCGACGCGCTCGCGGCGCGCGGCGTGCGGATCGCGATTGCGACGTCGAACAGCGAGGCGGTCGTGCGCGACCGGCTCGGCGCGCATGCGTGCCGCCACGTCGGGCACTTCGCGTGCGGCATTCCGCTGTTCGGCAAATCGCGCCGGCTGCGCGCGCTCGCGCGCGACGCAGGGCTGCACGCCGCCGACGTGCTGTACGTCGGCGACGAGATCCGCGACGCGGACGCCGCGCGCCGCGCGCGCATCGCATTTCAAGGCGTCGCGTGGGGCTATACGACGCCGCACGCATTGCAGCCGCATTGCGACACACCGTTGCTGCCGAGCCTCGACGCATTGCTCGATCGCGTATAGCGGCGCGGCGCGTGTTCACGCGCCGCGTTGCAGATTCGACGATGACACGCCGATGACACGCGCGCCGAGCGCGGCCGGGCCGATGCACGTCAGGCACGCAAATTTTGCCGCCATGAAAGCGCGCCGCAGGTAGCCGCTACCTGCACGCTCGCGAGCCCTTCCATTCGTCTTACCAACCGTTACACAAGCGACAGCGCGGTTTCACCTGCGACGCAGACGCTCTCCTAGAATCGGTCGGGCCGGGAAACACTTCGACAGCCGCCTCGGCAGAGCGGCGCTCGAGCCCGGCCCGGGCCGCGCCCCGGCCTCTCGCAACAGCAGCGGATCACGCGATCCGTCCATTGAACAGAGCCCCGATAGAAAGGAGGTCCCATGAACCGTTTTCCGAACGCTTCGCGCCTTGCGCTGTCTGCCGCCGGTCTGCTTCTCGTCGCCGTGACGGCGACCGCGCAAACGGCGCAGCCGTCGGCGTCCGCGCCGGCCGCGACGACGCAAGCGCGCATCCACGAAGCCGACCAGTCGTTCATCAACGACGGCACGAAAACCGTCTCGACGCAACGCGGCGCGGCGCGAATCGCCGACTCCCGCACGTCGGACAGCCAGGTCAAGGCATTCGCGCAGCGCGTGATCGCCGACGATGAAAAGATCATCCAGGCCATGCGCGCTGCGAGCCCGCGCGGCGTCGACGTGCCGCACAACGATCCGGACACGGCCGTGCTCGACAGCATCAAGACCCTGCGCGGCGCGGAATTCGACAAGGCCTATATCGAGCAGGTCGCGCTGGCCGGCCAGCAGAAGGCGATCTCGGCGTTCCAGGCTGAAATCGCGGCGGGCCGCGACACGAAGCTGAAGGAAGTCGCGCGCCAGGCGCTGCCGATCCTGCAGAAGCACTACGCGGACGCGCAGAAGCTCGCGCAGCGTCATCACCTCGCATCGGCGCAGTAACGCGCCGGGCATGCCGCGCGTGGCGCGGCTGCCTGCTTCCCTGTCTCGCCGCCGCCGGCCCCTCTCCCGGCGGCGGCCCCACCGCCCGCTACCGCGCGAGCCTCTCCCGCAGCCGCGCCTTCACGCCGGGCCATTCGTCGTCGATGATGCTGAAGCGCGCCGAGTTGCGTTTGCGGCCGTCCGGCATGATCCGCTCGTGACGCACGATCCCCTCCTGTTTCGCGCCGAGCCGCAGGATCGCCGCGCGCGATTTCTCGTTGAGCTCGTCCGTCGTGAACGGGAGAACGGCGAGGGGAAACGGCGCGAAGCGTCCATCATACGGCCGCGCGCCGGCCGAGATGCGCGGCGAGCCGGCCGCGGATCGCATCCGCCTCGTCGCGCAGCGCGCTGGTGAACGCATCGACGAGCATGCTTTTCGGCCGGTGCTCGGGCACGATCACGCTGACCCGGTAAGGAAACGAGCGCGCGAGCGGCCGGATCTGCAGGTCGCGCCCCGCGAAATCGAGCGCGGTCAGCGGATTGACGATCGCCGCGCCGAGCCCCTGGCGCACGAACGCGCACACGGACACGGCCGACGGCGTCTCGACGACCGAGCGCGGCGCGACGCCGAGCTGCGCGAACGCCTCGTCGATCATGATCCGGTACGGGTCGTTCAGCGACAGGCTGACGAACGGGCGATCCGCGAGATCCGCGAGCTCGATCGTCCCCTTCGCGAGCAGCGGATGGCCGTCCGGCAGCACGCACACCTCGTCGGCCTCGAACAGCGGCGCGAGGACGGTGCCGGCCGGCGCGACGTCGTGCTCGGTGAGGCCGAGGTCGTAGCGCTGCGCGGTGAGCCACTCCTCGAGCACCGGCGACTCCTGCGTCGCGACCGACACGCTGACGCCTGCATGCGCCGCATGAAAGCGCCGGCACGCACCCGGCAGGATCGCGTGCGAGAACGCCGGCAGCGCGATCACCGACAGTTGGCCGTCGCGAAACTCGCGCAGCCGCGCGGCCGTCGCCGCGACACGCTCCAGCCCCACATACGCGAGCCGCACGTCGTCGAACAGCGTGAGCGCGGCCATCGTCGGCCGCAGCCGCCCGTGCGCGCGCTCGAACAGCGCGAAGCCGACGATCTGCTCCATCCGCGCGAGCTCGCGGCTGATCGTCGGCTGCGACGTGTAGAGCATCTCGGCCGCGCGGGTCGCGCTGCCGGTGACCATCAGCGCGCGGAACACTTCGATGTGGCGATGCGTGAGCGTAGCCATATATATCCGGAATGAATCGAATATCGACAAAATGGCATTTTACTGGATGACCATTCGGGCGCATCATGCCCTCTATCCGTTCATTCGACCCGATTCATTCGTCATGTCCCTCGATTCCCGCCAGCTCGCGACACTCGCTCAACAATACGGCACCCCGCTGTGGGTCTACGACGCCGACGTCATCCGCGACCGCATCGCGCAACTGCGCCGGTTCGACGTGATCCGGTACGCGCAGAAGGCCTGCTCGAACGTCCACATCCTGAAGCTGATGCGCGACGAAGGCGTGCTCGTCGACGCGGTGTCGCTCGGCGAGATCGAGCGCAGCCTCGCGGCGGGGTTCCGGCCGGATGGCGACCCCGAAGGCGTCGTGTTCACGGCTGACCTGATCGACCGCCCGACGCTCGCGGCGGTGCTCAAGCACGGCGTGACCGTGAACGCGGGCTCGCTCGACATGCTCGCGCGCATCGGCGAGCATGCGAGCGGCCACCGCGTGTGGCTGCGCATCAACCCGGGCTTCGGCCACGGCCACAGCAACAAGACCAACACAGGCGGCCCGCAGAGCAAGCACGGCATCTGGATCGGCGACGTGCCGCGCGCGATCGAGATCGTGCGCCAGCACGGGCTGAAGCTCGTCGGCATCCACATGCACATCGGCTCGGGCGTCGACTACGGCCACCTGTCGCAGGTGTGCGACGCGATGGTCGACCTCGTCACGTCGCTCGGCCACGACATCGACGCAATCTCGGCGGGCGGCGGCCTGTCGATCCCGTACCGCGACGGCGAGCCGCGCGTCGACGTCGATCACTACTTCAGCCAGTGGGACGCCGCGCGCAAGCGGATCGAGCAGCATCTCGGCCACCCGGTGCGCATCGAGATCGAGCCGGGCCGCTTCCTCGTCGCCGAATCCGGCACGCTCGTCGCCGAAGTGCAATCGGTCAACCGCCGGCCGAAGCACGACTTCGTGCTGATCGACGCGGGCTTCAACGACCTGATGCGCCCGGCGATGTACGGCAGCCATCACGGCATCACCGTGCACGCGCCCGACGGCGCGGAACCCGGCGGCCGGCCGCTCGCGCACGTCGCGATCGCCGGGCCGCTGTGCGAATCCGGCGACGTGTTCACGCAGGACGCGGGCGGCGTGGTCACGCACCGTCATCTGCCGCAGCCGCAGATCGGCGACCTGCTGTTCCTGCACGATGCGGGCGCATACGGCTCGTCGATGTCGTCGAACTACAACAGCCGGCCGCTCGCGCCGGAAGTGCTCGTCGATCGCGGCGCGCCGCGCCTGATCCGGCGCCGGCAGACGATCACCGAGCTGCTCGCGCTCGAGACCTTCGAGTAACGCGCGCCGCCCAAATCCGCACCCGCGCCCGCGCCGCGTTCGGCGAGCCGAACGCCAACGGCCGCGCAATGCCGCTACCGGCATGCGCGGCCGTTTCGTTGTCAGGCGATTGCGCTCGCGGCGATCGTTGAACGTCGTCGCCTGACCCGCCGCCGCGCAGTCACGCGTCAGCCCGCGCGCTGCACCGGCGCCATCTTCGAGAAGTACTTCGCGCCGGCCACGCAGCCGACCACGACCGCCGTCACGACGAGCATCGACGCCGGCACCGGCTCGTGCAGCAGCCCGGCGGCCAGCACCAACCCGAAGAACGGCTGCAGCAGCTGCAACTGGCCGACGCCCGCGATGCCGCCGAGCGCGAGCCCGCGATACCAGAACACGAAGCCGATCAGCATGCTGAACAGCGACACGTACGCGAGCCCCCACAGCGCACCGGCGTCGACGCCGTCGAACGACGCGGGCCGCGTGATCCACGCGAGCGGCAGCATCACCGGCAGCGACAGCACGAGCGCCCACGAGATCACCTGCCAGCCGCCGAGATGCCGCGACAGGCGCGCCCCTTCCGCATAGCCGAGCCCGCACGCGACGATCGACGCGAACATCAGCGCGTCGCCGACCGGCGACGCCTCGCCGCCGTTGCGCAGCGCGAATGCGGCAACCGCGCCGCTGCCGATGAGCGAGAAGGCCCAGAACGGCAGCCGCGGCCGCTCGCCGCCGCGCCACACGCCGAACAGCGCGGTCGCGAGCGGCAGCAGCCCGACGAACACGATCGCGTGGGCCGATGTCACGTGCCGCAGCGCGAGCGCCGTCAGCAGCGGGAAGCCGACCACGACCCCGAGCGCAACGACCGCCAGCGACACGGCTTCGCCGCGCGTCGGCCGCTGCTGCTTCAACGCGACGAGCAGCAGCAGGCCGAGCACGCCGGCGATCGTCGCGCGCGCGAACGTCAGGAACATCGGATCGAGCCCCTGCACCGCGACCCGCGTCGCGGGCAGCGAGCCGCTGAAGATGATGACGCCCAGCAGGCCGCTGAGCCATCCGTCGGTGGACTTTTGCACGGGAATTCCTGATCGAAGATGAATAGCCGATGATCCGCCCGCCGCCAAAAGCGCGTAAGCTACAGCGCAATACAATTCGACCAAACTGTACTGGACAAACGTCCGTACAGTTCATGCCTTTCACCATGAACCGCATCGATCAGGACCTGGCCCCGCCCGCGCCGTCGCGCACGCGCGTGGAAACCGTGATGGAGACGCTGCGCGCGCGGATCGCGAGCCGCGCGCTGATGCCCGGTGCGCGGGTGCCGTCGATCCGGACGATGGCCGACGCGCTGCGGGTGTCGAAGTCGACCGTCGTCGACGCTTACGAGCGGCTCGCCGGCGAAGGCGTGCTGGTCGCGCGGCGCGGGTCGGGCTTCTACGTGTCGGGCCACGCGCCGCCGCTTGCGCTCGCGGATCTCGGGCCGCGCCTCGATCGCGAACTCGATCCGCTGTGGCTGTCGCGCCAGTCGCTCGAAGCGGCCTCGACGGCCACGGCCGTGAAGCCCGGCTGCGGCTGGCTGCCGTCGTCGTGGCTGCCCGACGAGAGCCTGCGCCGCGCGCTGCGCGCCGTATCGCGCGACGAGCCCGACGCGCTCACCGGCTACGCGACGCCGCTCGGCCTGCCCGCGCTGCGCCAGCAGCTCGCGTGGCGGCTCGCGCAGCATGGCGTCCATGCGGAACCCGCGCAGATCATGCTGACCGACGGCGGCACGCACGCGCTCGATCTCGTGTGCCGCCTGCTGCTGGAGCCGGGCGACACGGTCGTGCTCGACGACCCGTGCTACTTCAACTTCCAGGCGCTGCTGCGCGCGCACCGCGCGCGGATCGTCAGCGTCCCGTACACGCCGAACGGCCCCGATCTCGCGCGTTTCGAGCAGACGCTCGCCGAGCACCGGCCGCGCCTTTACATCACGAACGCGGCGCTGCACAACCCGACCGGCGCAACGCTCGCGCCGAGCGTCGCGCACCGGCTGCTGACGCTCGCGGCCGAGCACGACCTGCTGATCGTCGAGGACGACATCTTCGCGGACTTCGAGAGCACGCCCGCGCCGCGGCTCGCGGCGTTCGACGGGCTGTCGCGCGTCGTGTCGATCGGCAGCTTCTCGAAGACGCTGTCGGCCGCGATACGCTGCGGCTACGTCGCCGCACGCCCCGAATGGATCGACGCGCTCGTCGACCTGAAGCTCGCGACATCGTTCGGCAATGCGCAGATCGGCGCGAACGTCGTGCACCGGCTGCTCGTCGACGGCACGTACCGGCGCCATCTGGACGGCCTGCGCGCAAATCTCGCGGACGCGATGGGCGAAACGATCCGGCGCCTCGCGCGCGCCGGGCTCGGGATCTGGACGGAGCCGCGCGGCGGCCTGTTCGTGTGGGCGCAGTTGCCGGACGGGCTCGACGCCGCGCGCGTCGCGCGCCACGCGCTCGACCATGACGTCGTGCTCGCGCCCGGCAACGTGTTCAGCGCGTCGCGCAGCGCGACGTCGTTCCTGCGCTTCAACGTGTCGCGCTGCAAGGGGCCGGCGGTGTTCGATGCGCTGGCGCGTGCGATGGAGGCGGCGCGGCGCGCGGAACACGGCGGGTCCACGCTGGCCGGCGAACGATGACGCTCGCCGGCGTCGCGGCGCATGTCGGGGCGAACCAGCGCCCCGACGCCGACCTTCACACTTCGGCCGCGTGCGCCCTCGCCCGCACGTCGGCCAGCGACACGTCGACCAGCAGCCGCCCCGTATCGAACACCGTCACGAGCGCATCGTCCCATTCGCTTTCGACCACACGATCATCCCACGCGACCGGCAGCGTCACGGTCCGGTACTCGCCGGTCCGGCAATTGCGCAGCAACGTGAGCCGCCCCTTCTTCGACCGCTTGCCCTGATCGGTGACCGGGTCCTTGCAGACTTCGCGCCACACGCCGCCGCGCCGGATCGCCGAGCACTTCATCGCGAAGCGCTGCGTGTCGCGGTTCACCTGCTGCAGCAGCGCGCCGCCCATCCCGAACACGGCGTTGCCGGCCGCATAGCCCGCATCGTCGAGCGCGGCCAGAATCGCCTCGATCGAATTCGCGTCGACGCCGTCGCCCTGGATCACGCGCACGTGGTTCAGCACGCGCCGGCCCTTGCCGTTGAGCGTCGAGCCGAACGACGCGTCGAGCGCGCGCACGGTCTGCAGCACGATCGTCACCGGATCGCCGGAATCGGGCCGCACGACGAGCGTCGCGCCCGAGTCGATCACGGCCTGCTTCAGCTCGCCGCCCCACAGGTCGAGCGCGGCGAACAAATCGTAGGAATCCGATACGACCGACACGATCGCGCCCGGCAGGCCGAAGCGGCGCAGCATGTTCCGGTACGCATCGGCCTCGCCTTCGCGGCCCCACGACGTGATCGTGCTGTGCTCGGCCGCCGGCACCGAATACGCGGCCATCGGCTCGCGGTAGAAAAGGTTCGCGGCAAGCACGCCGAGCACCGTATCCGAGCCCATGAAACTGACGAGGTGGGCGGCGCCGCCGATCGCCGCCGATTCCGCGCTCGACACGCCGCGCGCGCCGAAGTCGTGCAGCTTGAACGGCAGTTGCGCGAGGTCGTCGTCGGTTTTCTCGAGGAAGCGGCGGATCGTCTGCCGCAGGTGCCAGCTCTGCGTCGCGACCGTCACCGGATACCACACGCGCAGCAGCATCGTCTCCAGGTACGACGCCAGCCAGAACACCTGCGGGTCGTCGCATTCGACGGTCATCAGCACGTTGTGCGTCGGCACGACCGAGCCCTCCGGCACCGCGCGGATCTTCACCGGCAGGTAGCCGTCGTAGCGCTCGACGATGTAGCGCCAGCCGGCTTCGTTGAATGGCTCGCCGTGCACCGCGAAGAAATCGCGCGCGTCGTCGATCATCGCGTGCGTGACCGGCTTGCACAGATATTCCTTCAGCAGCATCTGCAGGCCGAAGAACAGCGTGCGCTCGTAGCGGCCGCCGCGCGATTCGACGTACGAGAACATCGCGGTCGCGTCGGCCGGATATTGCAGGAAGTGGGATGCCTTGTACGAATCCGTGTTGAGGATCGGATTGGCGAGAACCGCGGCAAAGCCGCCGAGATCGTTTTGCATGGCTAGAGCTCCTCTAGGCCGTTGAGATGCCGCCGCGTCTGTCGCGACGGACCGGAATGCGGGGAATCAGCGGATCACAGCTTCCCCAGGAAGTGATAGGCGATGTCGAAGTGATCCTCGAACATCACGCTGCGCATCTGCGCGAATTCGTTGAGCGGCACCCAGCGCGCCTTGTCGGCATCGTCGCTGCCCTTCACGCGCGGCAGCTCGCCGGTCGGGAAGCTGAACAGGCACGCGTGCGTGATCGTGCGGCCGCGCAGCGAGCGGGTCGGATGATCGAACACCTGGCGGTCCTTCAGCGAGCCGCGCAGCACGGGCTCGGGCAGCTTCAGCCCGGTTTCCTCGCGCAGCTCGCGAATGCACGCGGTATCGAGCCTTTCGTCCTGGTTCACGAAGCCGCCCGGCAACGCCCACAGGCCGCGGCCGGGCTCGCTGCGACGGCGCACGAGCAGGATGTGGCCGGAATGCACGACGACCGCGTCGACGGTCACGAACGTGACCGGATACGGCGCCGCCGCCCACGCCTTGCGATACGCGGCGATGAACTCGGCTTCCGCCTTGAGCTGCGCGAATTCCGGCTGCGTGCGGAACCGCTCGAGCCAGCCGAACACGGGCTCGGGCACGGCCCATTGCACGAAGCTGTTGGGGCGTTCCGCGAAATACTGGTCGCGGATTTCGGTGGCGGAGATGTCTTCCGTCGCATCGGCCTCGACCAGCTCCCATTGCGGGAACATCCGCAGGTAATACGACGTGGCGTCCTTCTCGTGGCCGATCAGCCCGACCTTCTTGTGCGCGACGTCGCCGAGCGCGGACGCGACGGCATCCTGCACCCAGCGCACCCAGTCGCCGTCGTTGTACGTCGAGTCCTGCACGGGGGCGATCGTCACGCGGTCGCGCTCGGACGCGTCGAGCAGCGAGGCCAGCATCTGGCGGCGCTCGTCGAACGAGAACGGATCCTTGATGGTGCGGGGCTTGTCGGTCGACCCGATCAGCACGCAGACGCGCTCGGCCCGGCTCAGCGCCGACTTCAGCACGTTCAGGTGGCCACGATGCGGAGGCTGGAAACGACCGATGAAGACAAGCGCGTCGAAGCGCCTGGTGTGTTGCGTACTCATGAGGCTCCCTCAAGAGATTGAAACGCTTCGGGTCTGTCCCGAAGGCATGGACGCAATCGTAGGAGAATTCGCCGCGAAAATCAATCGAGCGCGCGCTCGACTCGAGCGCAATGCGGCGCGACGGCGGCTTCGTCCGATCCGCACCGCTTGCCGTTGACGCGGCCCGCGGCGGCACCCACGTTGCCGCGCCGAGCACGCGTGCGCGCCGCGCATTCGGTCATTGCCTCGCCGCGCGCAGCCGCTATAATCGCGCCACATTCCGACTGCTTGAGCAGGCCGTCGGCGCGACGGGGATGCGACGCGCCGGATGCCCATCTCGACGACAACAATGACAAACCGAACCGTTCGACGCCTTCGTTCGTCCACGCGCGCCGTTGCGCGCCTGCTCGCGTGCATGCCGCTGCTGGCTGCGCCGCTCGTGGCTGGCGCGGCCCGCGCCGCCGGCCCCGACGCGCCGCCGCCGTCCGCCCGCTACATCGTCGTCGACACCGGCCATACGCCGGCCCATCCGGGCGCGACCGGCGCGAGCGGCCGCGTCGAATACCGCTACAACCTGGATCTGTCCACCGCCGTCGCCGACACGCTCGTCGCCCACGGCGACCGCGTGCTGCGCACGGCCGCGGACGGCCGCGAGATCAAGCTGGACCAGCGCTCGACGCAGGCGCCCGATGCCAACCTGTTCGTGTCGATCCATCACGACTCGATGCAGCAGCAGTTCATCGACGCCGGCCGGCAGCGCGAATTCCGCGGCTTCTCGGTATTCGTGTCGGAGCGCAATCCGCATTACGAACAGAGCCTGCGCTGCGCGAAGGCGATCGCCGGGAAGCTGGTCGCGGCAGGCGAGACGCCGTCGCTCTATCACGCGCAGCCGATCCGCGGCGAGAACCGTCCGCTGATCGACCCGCATCTCGGCATCCACCGCTTCGACGATCTCGTCGTGCTGCGCACCGCGCCGGTTCCGGCCGTGCTCGTCGAAGCCGGCGTGATCGTCAACCCCGACGAAGAGAAGCGGCTCGCGCAGCACGACACGATCCAGCGCCTGTCCGCCGCGATCGCGGGCGGCATCGACGCATGTACGGCGGCCCGCTGAAGACGCGGCCGCCCGCTTTCAACGGTTTTACCCAGTGAGGAGCACTACGATGAAGAAGAAGAATCTTCTCGCATCCTGCGCGCTGTTCGCGCTTGCCGTTCCGTTCGCCGCGCACGCGGCCGGCTGCGCGAAGCCGCGCGGCGCATTCGACCAGGTGTACTGCAGCAGCACGCAGTTCTCGCAGCTCGACCGCGAGCTGAACGACCAGTACGGCCGCCTGCGCAAGCAGCTGAGCGGCGACCAGCAGGCGTCGCTGAAGACGGGTCAGCTCGCGTGGCTCAAGCAGCGCGACGACCGCTGCAGCGAAACGCGCGACGACGGCTACCTCGTGAACCTGCAATGCGCGATCGACGCAACGCAATCGCGGCTGACGTTCCTGCGCGAACGTGAACGCGAGTGCACGAGCACCGGCTGCGTCACGGCCAAGCTCGGCGACTGAGCGTTGCCCCGGTTCCGCGCCGTGCCACGCCTCGGTCGCGGCGCGGGACCGTCATCGCGCCGCGCTCACAGAAACCACCGATACTCCCGCGCCCCGATCTCGTTGCGAAAATCCAGCTCTTCCTGCCGCTTGTTCTCGCAGTAGACCATCACGAACTCGCCGCCGAGCCCTTCGCGCACCGCCGGATGATCCTGCATCGCGGCAACCGCCGACAGCATGTCCTTCGGGAAATCGATGCCGCTGCCGCGATCGTCGTTGAGCGGCGCGATCGGCTCCTTGCCCGCGTCGAGCCCGTATTCCATCCCGGTCAGGATCGCCGCCAGCACGAGATACGGATTCGCATCCGCGCTCGCGAGGCGATGCTCGATCCGCAGGTTGCCCGCATCCGATTCGGGAATCCGGATGCATGCGTCGCGATCCTCGAATCCCCAGCTCGCGCGGCTCGCCGCGTTCACCATCGACCCGTAGCGCCGGAACGCGTTGTGGTTCGGCGCGAACACCGGCATGCAGTGCGGCAGCAGCGCGAGGCAGCCCGCGACCGCATGGCGCAGCGGACGCTGCCCGTGCGCCGCCAGCAGGTTGCGCCCCGCTTCGTCGTACAGGCTCACGTGCACGTGCATGCCGCTGCCCGGCGCATGCAGGTACGGCTTGCCCATGAAGCTTGCGCGATAGCCGTGCCGCAGCGCGACGCCGCGCGTGCTGCGGCAGAACAGCGCCGACCAGTCCGCCGCACGCAGCCCGTCGTCGGTGTGGCCGAAGTTGATCTCGAACTGTCCGGGCCCGAGCTCGGCGGTGATCACGGTCGCATCGACGCCCTGCTCGCACGCAGCCTCGACCATCTCGTGCAGCACGTCGGAGAACCGCGACAGCCGCTCGATATGCATGTTCGGCTGATCGTCGCGGTCGTCGCTCAGGCGGTCGCGCGGATACTGCGGCAGGCCGTCCGCGAGCTGCGCGGCGAACAGGTAGAACTCGAGCTCGAACGCGACGACCGGGCGAATCCCCCGCTTCGCGAAGCGCCGCAGCACGCGCGCGAGCACTTCGCGCGGCTCGAACTCGATCGGCGCGTCGGTGCCGTCGGAGCTGATCAGCATCTGCGCGAGCGGCTGGCTTTCCCAGCGCACCCGCTTCAGCGTGCCGGGAACCAGCCGGCGCGGCGCATCCGGGTCGCCGTCGTTGAAGCAGTAGTCGCCGATCTTGTACAGGCCGCCCTGCGTGCCGAGCAGCACGCAGTTCTGCGGCAGCTTCAGCAGCGAGCCCGATGCGACCTTCTCGAGCGCGTCGATCGGATAGCGCTTGCCGTAGAAGTGGCCGGGCAGGTCCAGGCAGATCAGGTCGACATAGCGGATCTCGGGGTGCGCGTGGCGGAATGCACGGACTTCATCGACCAATGCGGAAACGACGTCAGCCATGATTCATCCTTTCGTTCGAGTGTGACGATGCCGCGTCGCGGCGAACCGGGACCGAACGGCCTGCGCAGCGCCGCTCGCCCCATCGATCAGTACGTCAAACCATGTGCTTCGAACGCAGCGTGCCGCCGCGACGACGACTCAGGTGAACACCCAGATGACCCGCGTGGGCTGGTCGGTCAGGTTCGCGTAGCGGAACCGCTTGTGGGCGGGCAGCTGGAACGCATCGTTCGGGCCGAGCGTGACGGGCGTGTCATCGCCGTCGAGCCAGATCGTCAGTTCGCCTTCGAGCACGAAGCCGCCCTGCTCGTCGCTGTCGTCGACGGGCCGGTCGCCGCTGCTCGCGCCCGGCGCAAGATGGCTCTCGAGGACCGAGAAGCGCGCGCGCATGCTCGGCGACACGAGGATGTCCGTGATGCCGGCCGCGTAGTACACGGTGCGACGCTCGCCGGGCCGCGTGACCCACGGCACGGAGCGCGGCTTGTCCAGGCTGTAGAAGTACGTGGTCGGCACGCCGAGCGCCTCGCCGATCGCCGTCAGGTCCGCGACGGTCGGACGCGACAGCCCCCGCTCGACCTGCGACAGGAAGCCGACCGAGCGGCCGATCCGGTCGGCCAGCTCGTTCAGCGTGACCTTGCGGTGCTTGCGCAAATCGCGGATCAGGATCGCCAGGCTTTCGATTTCTTCCTGTTCGTTCATCGTGTGCTCCGGGGAACTTCAGACGGTGTCGCGCAGCCGGTACCAGGCCTTGCCGATCGCCTCCAGCGGCGCGGCGAACCGGCCGCCGCCGGGGAAGCGCGGGTTGCGGATGCGCTGGTACAGCGCGAGGAGCCGGTCGTCGCCGAGCACCGCGTCGGCGACGGCGCGCGCGCCCGCGAGCGTCGGCAGCACGCCGTGGCCGGAAAACCCCTGCAGCCAGTAGCGCTGCCCGCAACGGCCGAGGTCCGGCGTACGGCGCATGCTGATGTCGATGTGGCCGCCCCATGCGTAGTCGAGCGGCACGCCGCGCAGCTGCGGAAACACGCGTTCGAGGTGCGGCCGCGTCGCCGCCGCGATGTCCGCGGGGATGCCGCCGAGATACGTGCAGCCGCCGCCGAACAGCAGGCGCCCGTCGGGGCTCAGGCGGAAGTAGTCGGGCACGAACTGGTTGTCGATCACGCAGTTGTCGCGCGGCAGCAGCGAGCGCGCGAGCTCGGGTTCGAGCGGCGCGGTCGCGACCTGGTAGGTGCCGACCGGCAGCAGCCGGCGCGACAGTCCGGGATCGAGCCGGTCGACGTACGCGTTGCACGCGAGCACCAGCACGTCCGCGCGCGCTTCGCCGGCGGCGGTGCGCGCGACGTAGCCGCCGGCCGTCTCGCTCAGGTCGAGCACGCGGCTCTGCTCGAAGATGCGGCCGCCCGCGCGCTCGATCGTCTGCGCGAGACCGAGCGCGAGTTTCAGCGGATTCAGGTGCCCGGCCTCGGGATCGTAGAGCGCCGCGAGATAACGCGCGCTGCCGATCCAGCCGGGCATCTCGGCGTGCGGAATCACGCGCAGCCGGTCGCAGCCCCAGCGCTCGGCCGCTTCGTCGCGCGCCTGCGCGAGCATCGCAACGCGACGCGGCCGCACCGCCGCCCACAGGCTGCCCGGCCGGTAATCGATGTCGAAGCCGTGGCGCGCCGGCAGGTCGCGCACCTCGGCCGCCGCCCAGCGCATGCTGTCCCACAGCGCGCGTGCGCCGTCGCGGCCGAGCGCCTCCTCGAGCGGCGGCATGTCGCACGACCAGCCGAGCAGCGCCTGCCCGCCATTGCGGCCCGACGCCGCCCACGCGACCCGGCTCGCTTCGAGCATCACGACGCGCTTGCCCGCGAGCGCAAGACGCAGCGCCGTATGCAGCCCGCTGAAGCCCGCGCCGACGATCAGCACGTCGGCGTCGATACGCTCGTCCAGTTCAGGACGCTGCGGGATCGGTGCCGGGTGGGCAGCGGCGTAGTAGCTTGCGACGTGGCGGTCCGACTGCAGGAACATGCGGGTTTTCGTGAAATTTTTGCAGGTGAATTTCATGAAAAATTAGCACGCCGATTTCATGCGGGCAAGGGGGCGAGCGTGGGGAGGTAAGTCGGTCCGTGTACCGTCCGACGAACCAAATGTCGCCGATTTAGGGCTCTGGTGGCCGAATCGGACATTCGGCAACATTGAGGGACATTCGGCTGGCAGCGCGCGGTGCGCACCAGGCGACCCGTGATATACATCCGAACGCCCGTCGCGAGGGCTTCCCAGCGCGCAACCACCGCCTCGACTGGAGCGCGTCTGATTTAATCAGCACAACGCGGCACGCCGCGTTCGCTGGCTGCAATTAAAGTCCACCCACTCTTGCGCGCACGGCGCGAAAGTTCGCCCGATGATGCCGCCGTGGATGCACCACTTTGCGGCGCCTCAGGCTCGCACACTTCGCAACCGACATGCGATGCAACCGGCGTTATCGACACCGGCAGTAATCCCCGCCATCGAATCGCGTCTGTACGCACACCAAGAAACTCCTGCCGATGTCGAGAGAATTACAACTGTGAGCCACCCCACTGATCCGGATGACTTTCCTCGAGACTGTCGAAGGCGCCATTGGCTGGTACCGCCCGAACAACGTCCAGGTGTCGACATCGCTTCCGCGCGGTTAGGCCGCCACGTAACGATCGGCGCGGGTTCCGTACTACCGGGATGCGAGATTGGCGAAGGTGCCTCCGTCGAGGCCATGTCCCGCGTGACTCAATCTCCTGCGCCTTGGGGTACACATGACGGCGTGCCTGCCCTGCTCATCAAGAAAAGCCGTCGCAGCACCTCCCGACAATGGAGACCGAATTGATCGACTGGCAAGAACGAAGCCGATCGTAAATCCACGACGGCGTCCCCTTTTGCCCGGTTTCGACAATGCAATTCAACCCTCGGATGCCGGGACTCCATCTGCCGACCGGTTCACACCCGTCGGCGCTTTTTCTTAAACGGGCGGCGGCAAGTGCCAACGCCCGCACGGAAAAGTAAAAACATGACGCAATCGAAAACCAAAGCGAAATGCTCGCGCTCGAGTATCTGAAGCTGACCGTCACGACCGTGATTCATCCTCTGGTATCGTTGATGACCTCCAAGGCAGAATACCGTCGATATTCTCGAGGCTGGGGCGTACCGCGGCCTTCCGTGCCGCAATCCGTCTGTTTGCGTCGCAACGGAATGCCGGAGGCGGCGCGATCGAAGCAGGCAAGCCATGCGATCGTTGAACGAGTCCGCCGCTGGCACGGGCGTTATGCGGTAGTGACACTTGGCGGGCGTCACATGAGACGGTGTATTCAACGTACGCGCCCACGTCGCAGCGCCGGAATGGCCCGCCAGCTATCGGAATCGACGACGAAACTTCAACCCTGCACTAAGCAGTCCGCTGTAGGCAACCCTGTGAAACGGAACCGAGTTGCATGTATTCGATCTTGCCGGCGTTTGTGTCCGCCCTCTTTCTCGGATTTGGTGTCTATGTATGGCTGACCGAGGGCGTGACCCGACGATCGACGCCCTTCGTGCTGATGTGCATGACCACCTTCGTCTGGCAGGGGACGTGGGCCTTTCTGTTTCAGACCAGCCAGCCGGACGTTGCCCGCGTGCTGGCCAAGGTCGGCTATCTGTTCATCATGTTCCTGCCGACGACGTTCTATCACTTTGTAACGGCAACCGTTGCCCGGCGAAACGAACGCCCGCTGCTGCTGGCGTCATATGCCATCAGCGCGGTGCTGGCGGTACTGCTGCTCACCGGCAACGAGGTCGTCGACGGCGTTCGTCAATTTGCTTTCGGAGATTATCCCCGCGCCGGGCGTCTGCATCCCGTGCACGTCGTGCAAACGATCGTCCTCGCCGGTCGCAGCGGCTGGCTCCTGGTCACCGCGCGCCGTCGGGCGGCTCGCGGCCGGGACGAGCGCAAGCTCCTCGATCTCTGCCTGCTGAGCCTCGGGCTGTATTCGCTCGCGGCCATCGACTACGCCGTGAATTACGGCTACC
The DNA here is from genome assembly GCF_001718695.1 of Burkholderia ubonensis. Classification (NCBI taxonomy): domain Bacteria; kingdom Pseudomonadati; phylum Pseudomonadota; class Betaproteobacteria; order Burkholderiales; family Burkholderiaceae; genus Burkholderia; species Burkholderia ubonensis. Next base: position 1,588,642 of record NZ_CP013422.1, read on the forward strand.
CGTTTTATCCGCCGGGCGTCGTCTTCATCGCGCTCAGCCTCGGCATCCTCGCTGTGACGATCGTTCGCTATCGGCTGATGCGGCCGTTCCTGGTCGCGGCGACGGTAGCGCATGAAGTGACCACCCCGCTTGCGACGATCGGCATGTATGTGGCAGAAATCGACCGAGCGCTGCCGGCCCTGCTACGTGGATATCAGCTCGCCGTGACGCATCGGCTCGTGGATGGCGATTTGGACACCGAGCAGCTCGAGCGACTTCCGGCGCTGCCCGCTGCGATACGCCACCAGGTCGACAGCACGCATGCGATGGTCAAAATGTCGCTGGCGATGTTTACGCTGGACAGCGTCGATCGCCAAAGCTTCTCGACTCATTCGATCGGGCGCTGCATCGACGTTGCGCTCGATTGCTATCCTTTTTCCGCCGGGGAACGCGAGCGTGTCGACGTCGCGCCGATCGACCCGCGGCTGCAGTACTTCGGGTCCGATTCGCTGATGCTTTTCGTCGTGTTCAACCTGCTGAAAAACGCGCTGCACGCAACGACGGGCGGCACAACGGGCAGGATCGAGATCCTCGCCGAGCGAGACGACGGTTCTTGCGTGCTCCAGATTCGAGATACCGGTACCGGCATCGACGCCAATGTTCTGCCTCACATCTTCGATCCGTTCTATTCCACGAAGTCGCACGGCCGCGGCGCTGGCCTTGGGCTGGCGTATTGCCGTCGAGTCTGCGAGATGTTCGGCGGTCAGATTTCGTGCGAGTCGGTGCCGGGCGTCATGACGACCTTCACGATTCGCTTGCCTGAGGCCGGGTCACCTGCGTCGCGCAGGTGACCGGCGTGCCGATACGGCGCCCGCCCGGCACTGGCGCGCCGGGCGGGACGACACAGCTTAGCTTTCGAGCGACGGCAGGTTCAGTTCATATTCCTTGACCCGCTCGATGATGCCGGCCGGGAAGCGGCGGATCCGCTTGTCGGTTCCCGCGAAGAGGATCTGCTGGTATCCCAGCGAAACCGTGCGTTCGTCGACGCAGAAGCGGAACACCAGATAGGCCGAGCACTGCCGCACCTGCAGCGTATTGAGGTAGCAATCGACGCGCTGAAACGGGAACGTCTCCTGGACGTACTCCTGGTGCGCACGTTTCGTGACGAACGTGCCGCCGGAAGCCAGCAGATTGTTGTGAATGCACTCGTGGAACCAGCGCTCACGACATACGCCCTGCCACTCGAAATAGCGTGCGAAATACGTGTTCATGAATGCATTGGAATCTTTCAGATAAATGTCGATCACGTGATGGAACGTCTTGTGAGGCGCAGCCGTGTTTAATTCCGACGACAGCAGCTCCGGGTTATTGAGCAGGATTTGAGGGATTGCGTTTCGCGTCAACATGGATTTTTTTCCAGAAGAACGACTGCAAGCGGCAGCAACGCACGCCTTCGGCATGAGGGCGTGTCCCATTTTGGATTTGCCCTATTTTTGTTGGTCGTACCCGGACAAAATGGGCTGCAGTTGCCGGTCGCCTTTGAGATGTCCGATAATCTGACGCTGGTGCGCGGCGCCATATCCCGATGCGGGATGGCTCGCTCGTTTAATTCACGTTTCTCGGATCAGCTATGCGTCGCTTTGTCAGGCAGCCGGTGTTCTATCCCGTGTCCACGGTATTTGTCGACGATCATCCGGGCTTCCTCGACGCGCTACGTGGAACCTATCGGAACGGGCCTCTGAACCGCTTTTTCAGCTCACCGCGCGAAGCATTGAACTTCCTGACATCGCAACACCGTCGCGGCACGCCCGAGCGGCTATCGGGATCGCAATTTTCCGATTTTGAAAAGCGCAGCTTCAATGCCTTGGGGCTCGATGCGCTGACCGACGTGACGCGATTCGACGAAGTGGCCGCCGTCGTTGCCGACTACGAGATGGACGAAATGAACGGCGTCGAGGTTTTCGCGGCCTTGGCCGACATGCCGTGTACGAAGATCTTGCTGACGGGCGTGGCGACGGAGCGGGAAGCCGTTGAGGCGTTCAACGCCGGCGTCATCGACCTGTACGTGAAGAAGTCCGCGCCGGACATGACGGAGAAGCTGACCCGCGCGCTGACGGAGGCGAAGGCACGCCACTGTGCCGAGCGAGGAATGATCAGCGCCAACGACGTCGGATCCACGTACTGCGACGCGAGAGCGCTGGCGGTGATGCAGACCATCGTCGAGCGGGAACGGATCGTGGAATATTACTGGCGTCTCGATCAGAACGCCGTGCTGATGTTCGACGCCAGTGGTCAGCCGAGTGTTTTTCTCGTGTGGGACGCCGACGAATGGGCATTCCAGTGCGGCATCGTGGCAGATGAAGGCGACATTTCCCCACTGCGCCGGGAAATGGAAGCCCGTCGCATCATGCCGTTGTATTGGCCATTTCAGGCCTACCGCGCGGGCATGATGGGGGTTCCGTCAATCCGGCCGCTGCCCGTTCCCGGATGGGATGGCGCGTTCTACGGCTGGAGTCGACTCGAGTCTGCGGTGCTCGAGCCGAACATGTCGACGTACGCACGCTGGCGCAAGGCGCAGATGAACAGCGATCACCGCCCTGACTCTTTTGCGATTTAGTTTCAACGCGCCAGCCTGGCGTAAGCACGGCTGGTACTTTTAGACACCGGTTTTGAAGAAGCAATCGATCGAATCGCGCCGAATGCGCATCTTCATACGAACGACTACTCACGACACCGGCAATTTATTGGTGGCCCTCGGAATAGGGACGACGATTAAAACAAAATATTAATGGAATTGAAACTGACACTTTTGACAGGGTCGTTGCGATTCCTTGGCGGACAAAGGGGTTGTTCAGCTTCGCCGGCGGCGGATCATAAAGGCCGCCGTTGATTTCGGGGATGCGGCCATTTTCTTGGACTGATTTACGTCGTTAGGCCGAGCAACCGGCCGCCACCGATGCCACCCTTCGTTATCGGCGCAGGAACTCGAGCACCATCCGGTTGAAGCGCTCCGCGTGCTCCCATTGCGCCCAGTGCCCGCAGCGCCCGAACACGTGCAGATCGGCGTTCGGCATATTCCAGACGAGCCGCAGCCCGACATCCATCGGCACGAACCGGTCGTCGCGGCCCCAAATCACGAGCGCGGGCGCCTTGATCTCGCTCAGCCGGTGACCGTAATCCGGAAACTGCTTCGGATTGGCCGTCAGACTTTTCACGAAATTCTCCAGATGATCGCGCCGTCCGAGCATGTTCTCGAGCCGCGTCTGCATCAGCTCTTCCGTCATCGTGCTCGCATCGTAGACGAACACGTTGAGCATCTTCTTCAGGTTCTCGAGCGTCGGGTCGCGATACAGCGCTTGAAGCAGCTTGATGCCTTCGGTCGGCATCGGCACGAACTGGCTCGGACCGCCCGTGCCGCCGCCCATCAGCACCAGCTTGCCGACCCGCTCGGGATACGACAGCGCGAAGGCCACCGCGCTATGCCCGCCCATCGAGTTGCCGACGAGATGCGCGCGCCCGATGCCGAGCGTATCCAGCACGCCCGCCAGCACGCGCGCGTTGAGGTCGGAGCGCGAGCCCGTACAGACGATCGAATCGCTCTTGCCCCAGCCGGGGCAGTCGACGAGGATCACGCGATAACCCGCGTTCGCGAATGCGTCCACGTTGCGATGGAAGTTCGCCCAGCCGGTCGCGCCCGGCCCCGAGCCGTGCAGCAGAACGAGCGCTTCGTTGCCGGTGCCCGTGTCGTTGTAGTGCACGCGCAGTTCCGTGCCGTCTTCCACCACGTTCACGTACTTGCTGGTCGCGCTTTCGGTATGAATCACAGTGTCAGTCATGTCGATGTCCTTCGTCAGATCGATTCGGTTCCAAGGGTGTGCGAGCCGTTGACCGACTCGCGCGGAGATTTCGCGACTGCGGTGAGCGCACCGAGCGCCGCGATGACGATGAGCGGAATGCTCGAGATCACGAGCAGCGACGCGCTCTGGCCCAACGCCAGCAGTTGCCCGGCGATCAGCGGGCCGATCATCGAACCCATGCGGCCGACGGCCACCGCTGCGCCGACGCCCGTGCCCCGCACCCGCGTCGGATACGTCGCGCCGGCGAGCGCATACAGCACCGACTGCGTGCCGACGAGAAACAGGCCGGCCAGCAGGCCGCCCCATGCCATCGACACGCTCCCCGTCGCACCGGCGAGCGCCAGCAACGCAAGCGCGATGCCGGCATACATGCCGACCACGACCGGCCGCTTGCCGATGCGATCCGACAGCCCCGCGATCACGATCGCGCCGATGCCGCCGCCGATGTTGAACATCATCTGCACGACGCTCGCCTGGACCGGCGTGAGGCCGCGCGAGAGCACCATCGACGGCAGCCAGTTCATCAGGAAATACAGCACGATCAGCGTCCCCAGGTAGCTGATCCACAGGGCGATGGTCGTCCCCGCGCGTCCGTCGCTGAAGAGCGCGCGCACGATGCCGTCCTTCGACGCGCGGCTCGCACCCTGGCTCGCCGCGGCGAATTGCGTCGACTCCTTCAAGCACAGCGCCAGCAGCGGCAAGGTCAGCAGCGGCCCGATCCCGCCGACATAGAAGATCTGCCGCCAGCCCTCGGCGCCCGGGCTGACGATGCCGATCACGGCCGCGAGCGCCGCGCCGAAAGGCATGCCGCAGTACATTGCGCCGACCGCCGTGCTGCGCTGTCGGGGCGGCGCTGCCTCCGCGCACAACGCGATCAGGTTCGGCATCGCCGCGCCGAGGCCGAGGCCCGTGAGAAAGCGCGCGACGAGCAGGCTCTGCAGATCCCACACCTGGGTCGTTGCAATCGAAAATATCCCGAACAGCGCGACGGACATCATCAGCACGCGCTTGCGGCCGATGCGATCGGCGAGCCTGCCGCCAAGCGCCGCGCCCGGCAACAAGCCGAGCGCGCCGATACCGAATGCCCAGCCGAGTTGCGCCACCGCGAGATGAAACTCGCGTGCCATGCGCGGCGCAGCGATGCCCGTGGATTGCAGATCGAGCCCTTCGAGGAGCGCGACCGCGAGGCACAGGCCGATGGTGATGGCGCCGCCGACGCGCGGGGGGGAAGCCGTTGACGTGTTCATTGTTGTCTCCAGGTTGAACGATGCAGCGCTCTTCGTGGCGCCTGGCATATCGGATGGTTCAGGCGCGTGCTTCGCGCTTCTTCAGATCGAGCGCGACGTCGACGATCATGTCTTCCTGACCGCCCACCATGCGTCGCTTGCCCAGTTCGACGAGAATGTCGACGGCTTTCAGGCCGTATTTCTTCGCCGCGATTTCGGCATGCCGCAGAAAGCTCGAATACACCCCCGCATAGCCGAGCGCGAGCGTTTCGCGGTCGACCCGCACCGGCCGGTCCTGCAACGGGCGCACGATGTCGTCGGCCGCGTCGAGCAGCCGATAGAGATCGGTGCCGTGGTGCCAGCCAAGGCGCTCGGCCGCCGCGATGAACACTTCGAGCGGCGCGTTGCCCGCTCCCGCGCCCATGCCCGCCAGGCTCGCATCGATGCGATCGCAACCTTCCTCGACCGCCGCGATCGAGTTGGCGACGCCGAGGCTCAGGTTGTGATGGGCATGCATGCCCGTCTGGGTCTCCGGGCGAAGCGCTGCCTTGAGCGCCCGGAAGCGCGCGCGGATGTCGTGCATGTTCATCGCGCCGCCGGAATCCACCACGTACACGCAGGTCGCGCCATAGCTTTCCATCTTCTTCGCTTCGATCGCGAGATGGTCGGGCGTCGTCATGTGACTCATCATCAGGAAGCCGACGGTATCCATGCCGAGGCTGCGTGCGTATTCGATGTGCTGCTTCGAAATGTCCGCTTCCGTGCAATGGGTTGCGACACGGACGACACGCGCACCCGCGTCGTACGCGGCCTTCAGGTCATGAATCGTGCCGATGCCGGGCAACAGCAGCGTCGCGATTTGCGCGTGCTTCACCACCTCGGCTACCGCCTCGATCCATTCCAGATCGCTGTGCGCGCCAAAGCCATAGTTGAAGCTCGAACCCTGCAGGCCATCGCCGTGTGCGACCTCGATGCTGTCGACCTTCGCCTCGTCGAGCGCGCGGGCGATGTCCTGCACGTTCTGAATCGAATACTGATGACGGATCGCGTGCATGCCGTCGCGCAGCGTCACATCGGAAATGTAGAGTTTCTTGTCCATGATCGAGTGCTCCTTGCGTCAGGCGTTCACGAGCGACGCGGCCATGCGCTCGGCCGTTGCCAGCGCGGCGGACGTCATGATGTCGAGATTGCCGGCGTAGGCCGGCAGATAATGCGCCGCGCCTTCCACTTCGACGAAGATCGAAGTCTTGAGTCCGCTGAAACGGCCGAGTCCGGGGATATGCAACGGCGCAGCGGCGGGGATGTCGTCGAACTGCACGGACTGTTTCAGCCGATAGCCGGGCACATAGGCCTGGACCGCAGCGGCCATCTCGCTGACCGACGCTTCGATCAGCGCGCGGTCCGCCGCTTCGGACAGCAGATACACCGTGTCGCGCATCATGAGCGGCGGCTCGGCCGGATTGAGCACGATGATCGCCTTGCCCTTGCCGGCACCGCCGACCGCTTCGAGCGCCTTCGACGTCGTCTCCGTGAACTCGTCGATGTTGGCGCGCGTGCCCGGCCCTGCCGACTTGCTGCTGATCGACGCGACGATCTCCGCGTAATGCACCTTTGCGACGCGCGACACCGCGGCGACCATCGGGATCGTCGCCTGCCCGCCGCAGGTGACCATGTTCACGTTCGGCGCATCGAGATGCGCGTCGAGATTCACCACCGGCACGCAGTACGGGCCGATGGCAGCGGGCGTCAGGTCGATCATCCGAATGCCGGGCTTGAGCGCGCGCAGGAACGCGTCGTTCTTCACATGTGCGCCGGCCGACGTCGCATCGAACACGAAGTCGATCTCGTCGAACACGGGCAGGCGCGCGAGCCCTTCCACGCCTTCATGCGTCGTCGCCACGCCGAGCCTCGCGGCGCGCGCGAGGCCGTCCGAGGCCGGATCGATGCCGACCGTCGCGGCGATTTCGAGGTGCTTGCCGCTGCGCATGATCTTGATCATGAGGTCGGTGCCGATGTTGCCGGAGCCGATGATCGCGGCCTTGCACCGGGTGTTGTCTGTTGCCATGGGAATGTCTCCGTCCGTCATTCGGTGAAAGTGGCGCGCACGCTGCCGAGCCCGTCGATGTGCGCCGCATAGGTGCCGGCCGCCTTCACTGCGACCATCGGGCCAAGCGCGCCCGTCAGCACGACGTCGCCCGCACGCAGCGGCGTGCCGAGTCGGACCATCCGGTCCGCGAGCCACGCGGCCGCATTCAGCGGATTGCCGAGGCACGCAGCGCCGTTGCCGCGCGACAGGACTTCGCCGTCCTGCGCGAGCGTCATCGCGCACGCGGTCAGATCGATGTCGCGCAGCAGGACCGGCCGGCTGCCGAGCACGAACAGCGCGCTCGATGCGTTGTCCGCGACGGTGTCGAAAAAGCGGATGTCCCAGTCGCGGATGCGACTGTCGACGACCTCGATCGCGGCCACGGCATACGCGGTCGCGGAGATGAGGTCCGCGAACGTGTGTTTTTCTGCGGTCAGGTCGCGTTCGAGCACGAGCGCGATCTCCGCTTCGACCTTCGGCTGGATCAACGACGCAAGCGGCATCGGCTCGCCGTCGCCGTACGCCATCGACGCGAACAACGCACCGAAGTCCGGCTGATCGACGCCGAGCTGCTTCTGCACCGCAGGCGAAGTCAGGCCGATCTTCCTGCCGACGACACGCTCGCCGTTGGTCTTGCGCAAGTCGTTGTTGATCTGCTGGATCGCATAGGCGAGCGTCGCGTCGCCTCCCGGACACGTATCGCGCAGCGGTGCGATCGTCCGGCCCGACGCCTGTGCTTCACGCAGGCGCGCGGCCATCGAAGCAATGCTGTTGTCATCCGACATGGTTCTATCTCCTGGAAAGGGTCCGCTCTCGCGCGTGCATCGCGCCGAAACCCGCGATCCATTCGGGAATCGCGCGGTAGTAATCGATCGACGCCGCGTACGGGCCGCTCGCCGCAAGTGCGCCGAATGCGGCGACCCACGTGCGGATCTCGTGCGCGGACTTGCCCGCATCGCGCGTGATCGCTTCGTTCGTGAGGCCATCGGCGGCGGTGAGGTCACCGCGTTCGAGCAATTCGAGGAACCTGCGATCCCATGCGGGATTGAGCGGATGCAGGCGGCTGTCGCCCGCTGCGAACGCCCTGGCCGCCGCGACGGTGCTGGATTGCCGCGCATCGCGCGACGCGGGCGACGGGTTGCGGCCCGCGATCAACCGTTCCGCGACGACGTCGTCCGCGCCGGCGATTTCCGGCACGGGCGGCTCATGCGAGATGCCGCCCGAGCCGATCACCAACACGCGCCGGTTCATGCGCGCGACGGCACGGCCGATCGCGTCGCCCAGCAGGCGCGCGCGGCGGCACGACGCCATCGGCGGCGCAACCGAGTTGATGAAGACGGGTACCACCGGAAAGCGGTCGATGCGGCCCGTGAGTACCTCGAGCGCCTGGGCGCAGCCGTGATCGACCTGCATCCGATACGACACGGCGACGTCGATATCGCTCGCGAGCGCCGCATCGGCGAGCGCGAGCGCCGCATCGCGCGCGACGGGCAACGGGCCGGCCGCGCTGCCGAAATCGCCGACGGCCGTCGCGCTTGCGCCGATGCAGAACTGCGGCATCACGTCGTAAAAGAAGCCGTTGTAGTGATCCGGCGCGAACACGATCACCAGCTCCGGATCGAACGCGTCGACCCGCTCGCGCGCCGCGCGCTGCACGCGCTCGACTTCCGAGACGACTGCCGGCGCGGGATCGAAATAGCCGTGCAGCGGCGTGTGCGACATGCATTCGAGATGGATCGGCATCTCAGGCTCCCACCAGGCCTGCGGCCGGCGCGAACGTCGCGTCGTCGGCCTGCGCGCCCGTTGCCACGGAAAGCGACAGCCGTTGGGCGAGCTGCGACACGCATTCCGATACGCATTGCGGCGAGCACATGCCTGCCACGAAGCGGTCCGGCCGCAACAGCACGACCGACTCCGGCACCCGCGCGAACCAGTCGCGCAGGCGCGAGTCGACATCGCCGATCGCGATCACGTCTGCGGGTACGTCGTCGCGGAAGCCGAGCTGCGGGTCGGGCTTCGCGAGCACGAAGCATCCGCCGAGCGCGCTCCAGATGCGGCGCGCCTCGGGCGTCAGGCCGAAGGTCGGGTCCGTGCCCCAGCTCAGGATCGCGAAGCGGTTGCCGATCGCATCGTCGAGCCGGACGATGCTGCCATCCGCGACACGCACGCGCGGCTGGATGAACATGCGGCCCACTGGCGTCCCCGCCTGCGCATCGCGGCCGTGCACGATCCGTCCGAGCAACGATTCACGCTTCTCGCTCATCAGACCGACCAGCCTCCCGAACGCGCCGTGCCCCCGGCTGGCGATCAGCCGCGCGAGCATGCCTTCGGACCGCGCGCGTCGTGCCAGCAGCACGACGCCGTCTTCATAGCGCGGCATCGGCTTGAAACGCATCTCGACGAAGTAGCGCTTCAGGGACGGCAGCACGTCGAAGCAGCGCACGAACGCGTCGCGCACGCGCGTTCCGACGAAGCTCGTCGGCGCGAAGATGTCGCCGGCCACTTCCGACAGGTGGATCATCGAGCGCGCGTGGGCGCGCCGCTCCATCGTGTAGGTATCGAGCAGCGCGTCGCGCGCCGCGCCCTTCACGACCATCGCGAGCTTCCAGCCGAGATTGCTCGCGTCGCGAATCCCGCTGTTGTAACCCTGCCCCTGCCACACGGGCATGATGTGGGCGGCGTCGCCCGCGAGCAGGATGCGCTTCACGCGGAACACGCTCGCGAGCCGCGCGTTGTGCGTATAGACCCGCTGGCGGATGTAGTCGACCTTGTCAGGATCGTCGACCACCCCGCGCACCAGCGCCGCCATGTTCTCCGGCTTCGACAGCTCCTCCTCCGTCTCGCCCGGCATCACCATGAATTCGAAGCGCCGGATGCCGTGCGGCAGCGCCGCCGACACGTAGGGCCGCCGCGCGTCGCAATGCAGATAGACATGCGGAGAGCCGATCGGATCGTTGCGCACGTCGATCACGATCCATTGATTCGGCTTCGTGCGCCCTTCGAACGGCACGTCGAGCGTGCGGCGCACGAAGCTGTTGCCGCCGTCCGCGCCGACCATGTATGCGGCGCGGATCGTCGTGCGCACGCCGTGCGCATCGGTCGCGTCGATGGTCACGCCGCTTTCGTCCTGCGCGAAGCGGTCGACGTTGTGGCCGAGCAGCGTCGACACATGGTCGAAACGCTCGAGACCGCGGTACAGGATCTGATCGGCGAGCGGCTGGATGAAGGCGTTGCGGCGCGGCCAGCCGAACTCGTCGGTGCGCGGCTCGATCGACGCGAAGCACTTCCCATTCAGCGTGAAACGCATCCAGTGATTCGGCGTGGTGTGCGGCAGCAGCGCCTCTGCGAGGCCGACCGACTGGAATACGCGCAGTGCTTCGTCGTCGAGCCCGATGGCGCGCGGATAGTCGATGATCTGCGTGAGCTTCTCGACAACGACGACGCGCACGCCCTGCAGGCCGAGGATGTTCGCGATCATCAGGCCGACCGGGCCAGCACCGATGATCGCGACATCGGCGTCGATCGAGCGATGTGTCGTTTCGTGAGGATGAGCGCGGCCGAGGCCGGCCGCCGGTTCAAAAGCGGGGCGCATGCTTGTCTCCTGACTGGGCTTGTTCGTTGTGCTGAATCGACGCAGCGCGTGGCTGTCGCTCGTTCAGCTTATGGACGCAGTTTAGGGATGGCTGAAAACCCCCTCAACAAAATCTCAGGAATGTGCATAGAATGCACATGATTGATTTAAATGGGATTTTTTCCATGACAACCTACACAAACGTGCGCGGCCTGGCGCGCGGCCTGCAGGTGCTGCGGGCGCTGAACGCGATGGAAGACGGCCATGCAACGAGTCAGCAACTCGCCGATCTGACCGGCCTGCATCGCACCACGGTGCGCCGTCTGCTCGAGACGCTGATGGAAGAAGGTTTCGTGCGCCGCAGCACATCGGACGACAGCTTCCGCCTGACGCTCGCGGTGCGTTCGTTGAGCGAAGGATTCACCGATACCGAGCGCATCGCGACCGTGGCGCCGCCGATCATGGGTCAGTTGCTGCAGCGCGTGGCATGGCCATCCGATCTGACCACGCCCGATGGCGACGCGATGATCATCCGCGAGACGACGCATCGCTTCAGCCGGCTGTCGTTTCATCGCGCGATGGTCGGGCGGCGCCTGCCGATGTTGCTGACGGCTGCGGGCCGCGCCTACTTCGCAATGTGCCCCGACGAGGAGCGCGAGGACATTCTGGAGCTGCTGCGCTCCGGTGTGGGCGGTGACGAGCAACAGGCGTTCGCGAGAAACGATGCGCTCGTGCGCAAGCTGATCCGGCGTGTGCGCGACGACGGCTTCGGATCGAACCACGGTGACTGGACCGCGCAGGCGAAGATCGGTGCGGTGGCGGTCGCGATCAGCGCGGACGAGCGCGTGATCGCGAGTCTCAACGTCATCTTCCTGTCACGCGCGGTGCGGCTCGAAGACGCCGTGCGCCGCTATGTGCCGGAGCTGCAAAAGGCGGCACTGGATATCGCCGATGCGTTGAAGCAGGAGTCGGAAGCGCGTCCCCGCGCATCGACGTAGGATTCCGCAACGGCCGAATGTCCATCTCACCGTCGCGTCGGCACGCGACGGGGCGAATCCGCACGCAACAGCGGACGTTCATCGATGCGGGCCATCGCGACGATGCAACTGCGTGAGAACATTACTCGTCTTCTCGAGCATTCATGATCGGCGCGCGTATTCCGAACCGACGGCCGTGATTCTCGTCGTCGATGCACTCGGGTTCGAGCTCGACGGTACCGCGCGGCCGATCGCCAACGCGACGATCGATCGGGCCGCGATCGGCGGCCCACGAGCGGCTCAGTTCCACGCATGGCGTGCCGGACGCACGCCGTTCAGGTAGTAGTTGCCGACGAGGTGATATTTCCAGCGCACCGGATCGTGCAGCGTATGCGTGCGCGCGTTGCGCCAATGCCGGTCGAGATTGTGCTCGGCGAGCGTCGACTGCGTGCCGGCCAGCTCGAACAGCTTCTCTCCCGCGAGCAGCGCCACCTCGGTCGTCAGCACCTTCGCCTCGCCGACCGCGACCGATGCGCGCGCGACGTCGTCTTCGGTCACGTCGCCGCGCGCCGTGATCTCGTCGAGCGTGCGTGCCGCGCGTTCGAGCAATGCCTCGGCCGCATGCAGCTGGATGTGCAGATGGCCGATCTCGCGAATCGTCAGCGGATCGTCGACTGCACGATCGACGCCGCTGTCGACCCACGGGCGCGTGCGGGTCCGCACGAACGCCAGCGTATCGTCGATGGCCGCCTTCGCGATGCCCGCGTCGATCGCGGCCTGGATGATCTGCGACAGCGGGCCGTTGAGCGTCGGCACGTCCGACACGCGCTGCGCGGGCAGCACGTGCGACGCCGGAACGCGCACCGCATCGAGCACGACCGTGCCGCTCGCGGTCGTGCGTTGCCCGAATCCCGACCAGTCGTCGATCACGGCCAGCCCCGGCGTCGGTTGCGGCACGTACGCGAGCCATGCCTGGCGTGCGTCGTCGAGACCGAGCACCGGTACGTAATGCGCGAACAGCGCACCGGTCGAGTAGAACTTCGTGCCGTCGACGACGTAGTCGTCGCCGTCGCGGCGCACGCGCGTCTTCAGGTCGAGCACGTGCTTCGTGCCCTTCTCCGAGAACCCGTTGCCGAAGCGCTTGCCGCTCAGTATCTCCGCGAAGAAATGGCGCTTCTGCGCGTCGGTGCCGGTGAGCGCGATCACGTCGACCAGCCCGAAATGATTCTGCGGCAGCTGCCCGAGCGACGGATCGGCCGCCGCGACGATCTTGACGACCTCGGTCAGCGTGACATGCGACACGCCTGCGCCGCCGTATGCCTTCGGCACCGTGATCGCCCACAGCCCCGACTGCGAGAACCATTCGATTTCGTCGCGCGGCAGACGGCGCGTGCGATCGCGCTCGGCGGCATCTTCCGCGAGCCGCTTCGCCAGCGCGTGCGCGGCTGCGATCGCCTGCGCATCGTCGGCGATCACGCGGGCCGCGGGTGGTTGCACATCGGCTGGCTGCTCCTGAATCGTCGCGCTCGTGTCTGACATCGGGTTCTCCTGTCGAATGGCGAAAGCACTCAATCTAGCAGCGCAGCGCGGGCCGGAAAAACGAGCGATTCTCGGAACGATATTCCTCCGGATAACAAACGACCCGATCGACGCCGGCGACACGCGCTTCGGCGCCGCAATCGACGCGCCGGCGTCGCCGCATCGCGGTGCACCTGCGGTAATACCCAGCGACGATAACGATCTGCGAATCCGTTATTGGAACGCGCATGTCGCGCTTCCTATACTGGCCTCCCGGCGCAATCGGCCCGCTCTTCGAGGAACACCGCATGACTTCGTTGCACGCTGCCCCCGACCTATCCACCGGTACCGACTACGACGCACTCGCGAGCCGGTTCAGGCCGATCTTCGAGCGCATCGCCACGGGCACCGCCGAACGCGAACGCCGCCGCGAGTTGCCGCACGAGGCGATCGGCTGGTTGAAGGCCGCAGGCTTCGGCGCGGTGCGGCTGCCGGCCAGCGCCGGCGGCGCCGGCGCCTCGCTGCCGCAGCTGTTCCGGCTGCTGACCGAACTAGCCGCCGCCGATTCCAATCTGCCGCAGGCATTGCGCGGGCATTTCGCGTTCGTCGAGGACTGGCTGAACGCCCCGTCCGGGCCGCAGCGCACGACCTGGTTCGATCGCTTCGCAAGCGGCCAGCTGGTCGGCAACGCATGGTCGGAGGCCGGCGACGTGCCGCTCGGCCAGACCGTCACGAAGGTGTCGGAGCGCAACGGCCGGCTCGTGCTGAACGGCCGGAAGTTCTACAGCACGGGCAGCCTGTTCGCCGACTGGATCGACGTGTTCGCGCAGCGCGCGCACGACGGCAGCGACGTGATCGTCGCGGTCGCGACCGCGCAGCCCGGCGTGATCCGCGAGGACGACTGGGACGGCTTCGGCCAGACCACGACCGGCAGCGGCACCACGCGCTTCGAGGATGCGACCGTCGACGCCGACCACGTGATCGACTTCGCGCGCCGCTTCAAGTACCAGACCGCGTTCTACCAGTTGTTCCACGTCGCGACGCTGGCCGGCATCGGCCACGCGATCGTACGCGACGCCGGCGAGCTCGTGCGCAACCGGACGCGCGTGTACAGCCACGGCAACGCACCGCGCGCGGGCGACGACGTGCAGCTGCAGCAGGTGATCGGCGAGATCGCGTCGTGGGCGTATGCGGCCGACGCGCTCGCGCTGCGCGCCGCGCAGCCGCTGCAACAGGCCTATGAAGCGCGCTTCGGCGACGACGAAGCGACCGAGCACGCGGCGAACGTCGCGGCCGAGATCGAATCCGCGCAGAGCCAGCTCGTCGTGTCCGAACTCGTGCTGCGCGCGGCGACGCGCCGGTTCGACGCGCTCGGCGCGTCCGCGACGCGCACCACGACCGCACTCGACCGCCACTGGCGCAACGCGCGCACGGTGTCGTCGCACAATCCGCTCGTCTACAAGGCGCGGATCGTCGGCGACTGGGTCATCAACGGCCGCACGCCGCCGTTCGTCTGGCGCGTCGGCAACGGTGCGGGCACCGGCGTGGAAGCGGGAGGCGCACGATGAGCAAGACGATCCGTTTCAACGCGTTCGAGATGAACTGCGTCGGCCACCAGTCGCCGGGCCTGTGGGCGCATCCGCGCGACCGCTCGTGGCAGTACAAGGACCTCGACTACTGGACCGACCTCGCCCGCGTGCTCGAGCGCGGGATCTTCGACGCGATCTTCATCGCGGACGTGATCGGCTATTACGACGTCTACCAGGGCAGCAACTATCACGCGCTGCATCAGGCCGCGCAGATCCCGGTCAACGATCCGCTGCAGCTCGCCGCGCCGATCGCGATGGCGACCGAGCATCTCGGGATCGGCATTACCGCGTCGACGACGTTCGAGCACCCGTACACGTTCGCGCGCCGCCTGTCGACGGCCGACCATCACACGAAGGGCCGGCTCGCGTGGAACATCGTCACGTCGTACCTGGAGAGCGGCGCGAAGAACGTCGGCGACCAGGGCCTGCGCACGCACGACGACCGCTACGCGGTCGCGGCCGAATACGTCGAGGTGCTGTACAAGCTGTTCGAGGGCAGCTGGGAGGATGGCGCGGTGGTGCGCGATCGCGACGGCCGCGTGTTCACGCATCCCGAGAAAGTGCACGAGATCGGCCACAAGGGCCGCTTCTTCGACGTGCCCGGCTACCACCTGTGCGAACCGTCGCCGCA
The DNA here is from genome assembly GCF_001718695.1 of Burkholderia ubonensis. Taxonomy (NCBI): domain Bacteria; kingdom Pseudomonadati; phylum Pseudomonadota; class Betaproteobacteria; order Burkholderiales; family Burkholderiaceae; genus Burkholderia; species Burkholderia ubonensis. Next base: position 1,604,076 of record NZ_CP013422.1, read on the forward strand.
GCGCACGCCGGTGCTGTTCCAGGCCGGCGCGTCCGGCCCCGGCAAGGCGTTCGCCGCGCAGCACGCGGAATGCGTGTTCGTCGCCGCGCCCACCCGCGAGCAGCTCGCACGCTACGTGGCCGACGTGCGTGCGCAGGCTGCCGCGGCAGGCCGCGATCCGGCCAAGGTGCTGATTTACAACCTCGTCACGGTGATCGTCGACGAAACCGACGAAAAGGCGCAGGCCAAGTTCGACGAGTACCGCCGCTACGTGTCGTACGATGGCTCGCTGGTGTTCATGTCGGGCTGGACCGGCATCGACTTCGGCCAGTACGCGCCGACCGATCCCGTGCGGCGCGTCGAAACGAATGCCATCGTGTCGGCCGTCGAGCACCTGGCGGGCGGCGACACCGCGTGGACGATCGAGGCGCTGGCCACGTGGGGCGGTATCGGCGGAATGGGGCCGGTGTTCGTCGGCTCCGCCGCGACCGTCGCGGACATCCTGCAGGAATGGGTCGCGGCGACCGACGTCGACGGCTTCAATCTCGCGTATGCGGTTGCGCACGAAACCTTCGAGGATGTCGTGCGTCATCTCGTGCCCGAGTTGCAGCGCCGCGGCGTGTATCCGACCGCGTATGCGCCGGGCACGCTGCGCGAAAAGCTGTTCGGCGGCGCGGCGCGGCTGCCCGACGAGCATCCCGCCGCGCAGTTTCGCAATATCGAGCAGGTCAAGCGCGAAGCCGAGCGCGAGGCGGTCGGCGCGTAGCGGGATGTCGAGGCCGGTCTGCCCGCGTGCGGGCCGACCGGCTGCAATACCAACGGCTTCGTGCGGTTCGACGAAGCCGTTGGCGCTTTTCGGGGCGGTCGATGCCCCGCGCGTTCACGCGACGCTTTCGTCGTCGATGTCGTGCGCCGTCGGTTCGTACCGCACGATCAGCAGGAACGCGATCGGCGTGACCGCGCTGACCGCGACGACCCAGAACATGTCGGTGCCGAGACGCGCCTGCAGGATCGGCAGCACGAACAGCGCGAGCGCCTGGCCGATGCCGCACAGCGAGCGTCCGAAGCCGACGCCGGTGCCGCGGATCGCGGCCGGATACGACAGCGTCGGATAGATCATCATCTGCGCACCGGGGCCGAATCCTTCGGCGAACAGCCAGGTCCCGAGCATCAGCAGCACGACGCCCACCGCGATCGCGCCGTGCGGATGCCCGGCGAGCGCCAGCGCGACCAGCGCGATCGTCTGCAGCGCGAAGCCCGCGATCGCGACGTGGCGCGACGGATAGCGATACGCGAGGCGCATGCCCAGCAAGCCGCCGGTGAACGCGAACAGCACGTTCAGCGCGAGCGAGGCCGCGATCGTTTCGAACACGCCCGCGCCGAGAAACTGCGACAGGATCGACGGCAGGAAGAACGCGATCGCCGTGTACTCGAACGGAATGCACAGGTTCATCGCGCTGGCGACGATCGTGCGGCCGAGATACGGGCGCTGGAACAGCACGCGGATCCGCACGGGCGGCGGACTCGGCTCGCGCCGCGCATCGTCGGCCTCATGCGCGTGAATGCCGTACGACTCGCGCAGGATGCGCGCGGCATCGGCCAGGTCGCCCTGGTTCGCGGCCCACAGCGGCGATTCGTTCATGAACCGGTTGCGGAACAGGATGATGACGAGCGCCGGCACCGCCCCGAAGATCAGCGATGCGCGCCACAGCCATCCCGCATGCTCGGCCGGCAACAGGAAATACAGGCCGAAGATCAGCAGGAAGCAGACCGACGACGCGACGTACCACATCGGGCACCACGCCGCGAGCCGCGACGCCTTGTTGCCGCGCCCGTTGAACTTCGAGAATTCCGCGAGAAACGCCATCGCGACGGGCAGGTCGATGCCGACGCCGAGCCCCATCACGAAGCGGGCCGCGATCAGCACCCAGACGTTCGGCGCGAGGCCGGCCGCGATCGCCGCGACCACGAAGAACAGCATGTCGGCCATGAACACCTGATAGCGGCCGATCCGGTCGGTCAGCCAGCCGCCGATCAGGCTGCCGAAGATCGTGCCGATCATGATCGCCGAACCGACGAGCCCGGTCAGCGCGGGCGTCAGCCCGAATTCGCGCGCGACGTCGTCGATGCCGTAGGACAGCGTCGTGAGGTCGTACGCGTCGAGAAACACGCCGCCGAGCGCCAGCAGCACGATCATCCGCGCATGGCTGACCGAACTGTCCACGGTATTGATCAGGCGCGCGACGTCGCTGGCCGAGCGGATGGGAGCGGAAACCGGTGTGGCAGGGCTTAGATCGATCGAACTCATCGCATTCCTTGGGGTTTGGCGGAATGCACGCCGAGGCCGGCGTGGAGCCGGAGCCCAGGCTGGTGCATTCGCGATCGGCAGGATTTCGACGGAACGCGGGCGCGTCGACAGGCTGACGTGATTGCGTTCCGGCAGCGGGCATTCTGTTCCGCCGATCCCGGTATCCCAAGCGATATAAAGCGATAAATTAATCGGGCTGCGTCATAACGTTGGCCGGCTGGCGCGCTCGGCAGGAGCGCTTGTCGACGATCTTCGTCAGCGCCGCGTCGATGTCCTGACGGTCTAGCCGACCGACGCCCCACTCCGTCCGGAAACCTCGATCCCCTCCTCTATCGTTCAACGTGGAATTCCTGGGAATGCGCAGGCATTTCAGGAAGAAGATCGCATGCGCTGGCCGAACTGCTTACGATGTCGTTCGCTTTGGCAATGACAGGAGCGTCCACCATTTTTCCATCGACGCTAATGGCCGAGCCGTCGCTTTCCTGAACGGCAGCAAGGACTCGTCGCGCCCACGCGAGCTCTTCCGGGCAAGGGCGCAGAGCCGCGTGTACATGCTCGATCTGTTTTGGGTGGATGCACAGCTTGCCCCTGAAACCGAGATTGCGGGCTCGAACCGTGTCGCTGCGGATCCGCTGAGCGTCATCGATTGCAGCAGTGACTCCGTCCACCGGGGCCGCGATGCCGGCAATCCGTGACGCGATGGTCAGTTGTGAGCGGAAATACACGAGTTCATCGCCGTCACCTTGAATACCGGTGTCGACCTGAAAGTCCAAGGTGCCAAACAAGAGGCGCGCGACTTTCGGCGCCTTCGCCAGCGAGCGGAGGTCGTCAAATGCAACCGCGGTCTCGATGAGCGGCAGCAACACCGCTTCATCGGAGATCTCGTTCGCGAGGTTCGAGAGCAGGTCGGCTCGCTCGGCCTTGGGGACCACGATGCCCTGCAGGCTCGGGCAGGTCCGAAGGGCCGCTATATCGTCCTGGTACCACGCGGTACCGACCGCGTTCGCTCGGACGTACGCTCGCCCGCCTTTTCCAAGCCACGACACGACGGCGTCACGAGCCTGCGCTTTCGCGGTGGATGGCACGGCGTCTTCAAGGTCGAGGATGACTGCGTCTGCGCCCGCAGCGCACGCCTTGTCGAATCGTTCCGGTCGATTGCCGGGAACGAACAAATAGGATCTCGGATACATAAGATTTGTCCTGGAGGTGAGCGGGCGTCCTGATGAGACGCGACCGCAGTGGCATCGCGACAAGCGATCGAGAGCGCCCGCTGCTTTCCTTAGTGCGCAGCCTCTACGAGACGCTCCGATACCGCCTTCGGTTCGACCGTCCGTTGCCGGCCGAGGAAGAACGCGGCGCAGGCGCTGACGAGAGACATGGCCGCGAGAAAAGCGGCAACGGCGTATGCGGAATGGAACGTCTGAAACAGCCACAGCGAAATCATCGGCGCGGGGCCGCCGGCAATGATCGAGGCGCCCTGGTATCCGAGCGACGCACCGCTGTAGCGAATGCCGGGAGGAAACGACTCGGCGATGAAGGCGGCCTGCGACCCGTAGAGCGCCGCATGAATGACCATGATGATGACCGTGCCCGCAATGACGGCGAGCGGAATCTTCGTATTGAGCAACGCGAAGTACGGGAAAGCGAACAGCATCATGCAGACGGCTGCCGACATGTAGGTCTTGCGACGGCCGATACGGTCCGCCAGATGCCCAAAGTACGGCAACGCGAAACACGCGACAACGGCGGCAATCAACACCGCGTTCAGGATGAACCCCTTGCCGAGGCCGAGGTTCTTCGAGCCGTACAGCATGGCGAACGACGTGAGCATGTAGAACGCGGCCTGTTCGCCGGGACGGACGAGTGCCGACAGCAATATCGCCTTCCACTCGGTTCTAATGGCTTCCCGAACAGGACTCCTGGTGCGGTCGACCGACTGGTTGGCCTCGACGAAATCCCTGGTCTCCGGCACGCCCATGCGAATCAGCAGGCCGAACACCAGAAGCACACCGCTTGCATAGAAGGGAACTCGCCAGCCGAAGTCCATCAGCGAGTCGCCGCTCAAGCGGCTGCAGACGCTCCAGACCAGCACCGAGATGACGAGGCCGAGCGGTACGCCGACATTCGGCAGCGACGCCATGAAGCCGCGACGCTTGCCTTGATGACTCTCCATCGAGAGGAGCACGGCGCCGCCCCACTCGCCGCCTACGCCGATTCCCTGGAGGAACCGAAGTCCGACGAGCAGCCAGCCGGCAGCGGGTCCGATCTGTTGCGTGGTGGGCAGCAAGCCCACGAGCAACGTCGCGACGCCCATCAAGGTCAGCGTGGCGACGAGCGTCGATTTGCGGCCCACACGGTCGCCCATGTACCCGAAGATGGCGCCGCCCAAGGGGCGCGACAGAAAGCCCACGAAAATCGTGGCGAACGACTCCATGAGGCCTTCCGAGCTGCCGTGTGCAAAGAACAGCCTCGGGAAAATCAGGGCGGCTGCGGTGCCGTAGATGAAGAAGTCGTACCACTCGATCGTGGTGCCTATGACGCTTGCGATTGCGGCGCGGCGCTCAATGCGCTTCGAGTCCTTCGACTGGGTCGAGGCAACGGCCTGACCATGACGGGCGTTCGGGTGCATCTATGTCTCCAATCTTGAGAAATTTTGTCGAGGCAGGCGTGTGTGCGTTCAGAACGAGGCTTCGGCTCGCATGGACACTGCACCGCCGGGCAAGCTCACCCAGACGACGAGCTGGTCGCCGTCTGGCGCGGCGTTGAGCTCCAATTCGTTGCCCAGTAGCGACGGCTGAACGCCGCGATAATGGAACTGCTTCAGGCGACGTCCGCTCACTTCCTCGGCGAAGCTCGCAAGGAGCGTTGCGTTGAGGGGGCCGTGAATCACGAGATTCGGATAGCCTTCGACCGCTCGGCAGTAGTCGGCGTCGTAATGAATGCGATGGCCGTTGAACGTCAGCGCGGAGTAGCGGAACAGCATCGTCGAATCGGGTTTCACGCGACGCGTCCGCTGCGGTGGCGGCATGTTCGTTTGCGCAGGTGTAGCACCGGCCTTCGACGCTTCCTTGTAGACAATGTCGTGGTGCTCGGTGACAAGCACCTCCCCTTCGCGCACGACTTCATGCAGGACGGTCACGAAGACGAGTTCGCCACTGCGTCCTTGTTTGTGTTCGACCGATGCGATGCTTGAACGCCTTTCCACTTCTGCGCCAAGCGGCAGGTCGCCATGAAATTCGAGCTTGCCGCCGGCCCACATGCGGTTCGGCAACGGCACGGGAGGCAGGAAGCCGCCTCGTGCGGGGTGTCCATCTCGGCCGAGCGCCGAAGGCGCCTCACCGCTCAGGAAATAGAGCCAATGCCAAAGCGGAGGCAAGCGTGCGCCGTCGACGAAGCCGGACTGCGGAATGCCGAGCGTCGCGGCCATCAGCCGCGCGTGACGCGACGACAGGACGTCACGGCTGCACTCGCTCTTGCCGATCCATTCGCGCAGGTGCGCAATATCGACGCCGCTCATGCGAATTCTCCCACTTGCTTCGTGGCGAACTCGGCCCGAATGCGCTCCGTGTGTTCACCCAATCGAGGCGCTGCATCAAAGTGCCGGCTGTCCCACGGCGCGCGAACCGCCGGCGCAATCATGCGCAATTCTTCGCCGTCGACCGTCATCGGCCACGTCCGCAGCGCAGGGTGTTCAGCCATCTGGGCAACCGAGCGAACCTGACCGTAGGCGGTGTTCGAAGCTGCCAGGCGTTGCAGTGCTTCACTGGAGTCGAGCCTCGCGAACGCTTCGGCAATCACCCGATCGAGGGCTTCGCGGTTTTGCACGCGCTTCGTGTTGGACGAGAAGCGCGAGTCTTCTGCCACGTCCGGTTGCTGCAGGAACGCCGAGCAGAACTGGCGCCACTCGCGCTCGTTCTGAATGCTGATGACGATGTCGTCGCCGTCGTTGGTCTTGAAAGCGCCATACGGCGCAATGGAAGGATGCTTCAGCCCCTGACGCGTAGGCGCTCCGTTTCCGTAAACCTGGTGAACATAGGGAATCGTCATCCAGTCCGCCGCGCCGTCGAACAACGAAACCGAGACACCCGAGCCCTTGCCCGTGCTCGAGCGAAGCGCGAGCGCCGACAGCACTGCAATGGTCGCGTTCATCCCCGCGCCGATGTCGCAGATGGAAACGCCCACGCGCCCGCACGCATCCGGTGCGCCCGTGATACCCGCGAGACCGCTTTCGCACTGCACGAGAAGGTCGTACGCCTTGAGATTGCTCGCGGCGTTGTTCGTGCCGTAGCCGCTGATATCGCACGTGATCAGACCCGTGTGCATTTCGCGCAGTTTTTCACTGCCGAATCCAGCTCGATCCAATGCGCCGGGAGCCAGGTTCTGAACGAAGACGTCGGCCTGCGCAATCAGCCGATGCAGGAGCGCGGCGTCATCGGCGTCCTTGAAGTCCAGCACGACCGATTCCTTGCCGCGATTCGTCCACACGAAATACGACGATTGGCCGTTCGCGGCCGCGTCGTAGCCACGCGCGAAATCGCCTTCCGCGCGCTCGATCTTGATGACTCGCGCCCCCATTTCGGCCAAGCGACCGGTGCACAGAGGCGCGGCCAGGGCTTGTTCGATGGAGACGACGACTACGCCGGCGAGCGGCTTCGCCGACGGTGTTTCAGCAACTGATGCGACCATCACTGCCTTCCTGAGTTGGGATGATGGCTATCAGTATCGGAAAACGCCGCGGTCGATTACAGCGAGATTTCACGAAGGGATCGTTCGTGATTAACGAAATCGTGCAATGCAGCAATCGCCGGCATGCATGCCAGCTAGTACTCCTGTGCTATAAAGCCGGCATCATCTTCGCGAAATTCGAACACGATGAGCTATGACTTGACTGACCTGAAGGTGTTCGTCGCCGTCGCCGAAGAGGGCAACGTCTCGCGCGGCGCTGAACGCTGCCACCTTGCGCCATCGTCCGCGAGCCTTCGCGTGAAGAATCTTGAAGACTCGGTAGGCGTGACGTTGCTGAGCCGGCATCCGAGAGGCGTCGCGCTGACGGCGGCGGGCCAGGTGCTCGTGGAGCACGCACGGCGTTGTCTCGCTCAACTCGACCAGATGCGCTCGGATCTTTTGCCTTTCGCCGAAGGACTGACCGGGCACGTCACCGTATTCGCCAACAACAACGCGATCAGCTCCCATCTGCCGGACGATCTCGCTCGTTTCTTCGCGGCGTTCCCGAGCGTGCGCATCACACTGGAAGAAAGACTCAGCCACGACATCGTGGGCGCCGTGGTGGCCGGTCGAGCGGACGTGGGTGTGGTGGCATTGGAATCCGAGCATTCGGCGCTGCGATTCGTACCGTACAAGAAGGACCAGCTGGTCTTGCTCGCGCCAGTGACGCACGCGCTCGCGAGGCAAAGCGAAGTCAGCTTCGCGGCGTGCCTGGGTCAGCCGTTCATCAGTCTGCAATCAGGGGCTGCGCTGCACACCTTTCTGGTGAATCATGCCGCCGCGCTCGACGGACGACTCGACATTCGCGTGCAGGTATCCGGTTATCGGGCTATCGCTCGGCTCGTATCGTCGGGAGCCGGAATCGGCATCGTTCCGCGGACGGCGATTGAATCATCCGACGAAGGCAAGGTCGCGGTCATCCCGCTAATCGAGCCCTGGTCTCAGCGCAATCTCCACGTCTGCGTACAGCGCAATCCGGCGGAGAAGAACCTGTACCGCGACAAGCTGATCAGCATGCTGTGCCATCCTTCGGAGTGATACGCCAAGGTGTGGCTTGGTCTAGCTATCGTCCTTCAGCATGATGAATCAGCTGACTGCCGCCTTGCGACTTCGCCCGATATAGCGCCTGATCTGCCGCTGCGAGCAAATCGGTGAGTGAAGGCACCTCGGAATTCGACGTCGCCAGGCCAATGCTGACGGTTGCGGAAATCCGATGATCGTCGGCGCTGTGGACCATCCTGGCAAACTGGCTCGCAATGCTTTCGCCGATCTCGTTCGCGCGATGGCTGTCGTGATCGGGCAGCAGAGCAGCGAATTCTTCACCACCGATGCGCGCCAGAATCGTGTTCGCGTCGGTACTGGCGCGAACCACGCCCGCGAACGATCTCAGCACCTCGTCGCCGGTTTTGTGCCCATAGCGATCGTTGATCTTCTTGAAGTGGTCGAGATCAAATGCAAGGAGCGTGACCGGGCGTCGACGTATCGCGCAATCGTTGATGATTCGCTCCCCCTCTTCGAAGAACAGCCTGCGATTTCCCAGGCGCGTCAGGTAATCCGTACGGGACTCTTGCAGGAGTTCGCCGTGAACCTCCTCGCGGGTGAGCCGAAGTAGCGTCATCGGCAAAACGACCGAATAGAGCACGCCTTCGTACATCGTGATCTTGCTCGAAATCGACAGTGCGCTCGCTCCAAAGACCGGGACCACCCAAGGCAGGACGAAGGCTCTGGCAGCGTAGAACAGTGCATGGACGCCCGTCACCGCCACAGCGACGCGTCGAGCTTGAACGGCCGGCATCCCGTCGCGTCGTGTCAGTTCGAGGGCCGTCATCGCGGAGACGAGCGCGATGGGCAGCGCGCTGGCATAGAGCCATACGGCGGCCTGCCCGCGCGCGCCGGCCGCCGCCCAGGTCAACCCCATCAAGATCAGCAGGCCGATCGAGCCTGCGAGATACCGCCGGCCGTTGAACATTGCCACAGCGCGCAGAACCAGTAGATAGCCGCTCAGAATCACGAGATTGCTTACAGCCGCGCCCGCGGCGCCCAGCAGTTCAAGCCGGAACGCGGCCACGGCGCAACCGATCCCGAGCGTCGCATATCCGGCCGCCAGCATTCGCAGTTCGTTGCTGCGCTTGGGATGCGATACGTGCTCCCAATATGTCATGGCGGAACTGGCCCACAAGGTGCCGATCACTAGAAGGTAGAGGGTAGCCAGATCGACTTTCATCGCCGTCGTCAACGCGGTATCCCCGCCACGACGAGGAAAAGGTTAAGGGTCTATCGAGATTACGGCAAATGCGTCGGATTCTTGAAAAATCTCGTGGACGCGGCGGTCTGCAGCGGGATGCCACGGGACGCGGTGTCATGTAGCCCCGATTCCGAGGCGGGCGACGTCATGCATCGCTCGTAGACCAAAATAAAGCCGCCACCGTCGGGGATGCGGAGATGTCGCCTCGCCCGTCGCCGTTGACCAGACATCCGAAACCCTGCGGAAGTCGTGAGGCTGCACGCCGCGCAATAAGGTTGTCACTGAGCGCGGCATTGCAAAGACCCAGCTATTTGTATGAAGCCGCGGCAGACCACCATCGACTTCTATGACTGCCCGGCCAGTGGCATGGCAAAGAGGCGTTCATCCCACACCACGGGTCGAGGATCTGTCACGACGATTCGCGCCGCGTCGGGATGTGCCGGATTCACCAGCACGTCGAACGCTGCCCGGACGACGACGGAAGGGACGGCGCAGACTTCGGCAGGCCGTCGCGCACGAGCGCCTCCAATTCCGCCAGCGTGTGCGGGACCGGCTGCAACTCCATGACCGCAGCCACGGCTTCAGGGGTGACGAGCAACATGGCGGCTCCCTGGCAGGTATCAAATGATGCGCGATTATAGTCAATCTGATACCGGAGCCACGCGGATTCGCCGACGGCGGAATCGGGCGCAGCGGACGATCGGCTGGCACGAAGCCATCCAGTCTCGCCATCGTGAACATCGTCTCGGTGCAGCTGTCCGCTCCGCACATCGCTTCGGTCCCGGCGTGGTCGGCCTCCCTGTTTCGACGTTTACCGCTCCAGCCGGATGACCACGCCGGGCGCTAATCGGCCGACGCATCCGGCGCGCGCGGCGTCTCGCCGGCCCGCTGGATCCAGCCGCCGCCCAGCGCGCGGTACAGGTCGACGAGGTTGGTCCAGCGCGCGAGCCGCGCGGTGATCAGCGACTGCTGCGCCGCGTACAGGTCGGTCTGCGCGGTCAGCACCGACAGGTAGCTGTCCACGCCGTTCCTGTAGCGCAGGTCCGACAGGTCGTAGCGTCGCTGCTGCGCGTGCTCGTTGCGCTGCAGCGCGGCGATCTGCTGGTCGTACGTGCCGCGTGCGGCCAGCCCGTCCGACACCTCGCGGAACGCCGACTGGATCGCCTTCTCGTAGTTCGCGATCTCGATGCGCTTCTGCACGTGCGCGAGATCGAGATTGGCGAGGTTCGCGCCGCCCTCGAAGATCGGCATCGCGATCTGCGGCGCGAACGACCACGCCGCCGTGCCGGCCTTGAACAGCCCGCCGAGCGTCGGGCTCGCGGTGCCGAACGCACCCGTCAGCGAGATGCGCGGGAAGAACGCCGCGCGCGCCGCGCCGATGTTCGCGTTGGCCGCGAGCAGGTTCTGCTCCGCTTCCATGATGTCCGGACGGCGCGTCAGCAGGTCCGACGGCAGCCCGGCCGGGATGTCGGTCAGGAAGTTTTGCGCATCGAGCGGCAGGCCCGGCGGCAGGTCGTCCGGCAGCGGCTGGCCGATCAGCAGCACCAGTGCGTTCACCGCCTGCGCGCGGGCGCGCGCCTGCGCCTGCTGGTTCGCGAGCGCCGTCTCGACGATCGTCTGCGCCTGGCGCAGGTCGAGCTCCGAGCCGGTGCCGTTGTCGAACTTCAGTTTCGTCAGGTCGTACGACGCCTGTGCGGATTTCAGCGTATCGTCCGTCACCTTCAGCAGGTCGTCGTACGCGAGCACCGTCAGGTACTGGTCGGCAACCTGCGATACCAGCAGGATCTCCGACGCCTTGCGGGCCTGCGCGGTCGCGAAGTATTTCGCGAGCGCCTGATCCTTCAGGCTCTGGAGCCGGCCGAACAGGTCGAGCTCCCACGACGCCTGCAGCCCGACGTTGTAGGTCGTCGTGATGTTGCGCCCCGGGATGGCCGTGAGCGCGTTCGGCGTGCGCGTGCGGTTGCCGGTGCCGACCGCATCGAGCGTCGGCATCAGGTCCGCACGCGTGATCTGATACTGCGCACGCGCGGCCGCGACGTTCAGCACCGCGACCCGCAGGTCGCGGTTGTTCGTCAGCGCGATCTCGATCAGCCGCTGCAGGCGCGGATCGACGAAGAATTCGCGCCAGCCGATGTCGGTCGCCGCCTGGCCGTTCGCGCTGCGCGCGCCGGCCGCCGCGGCCGGCTGCGTCGCATAGACGCCGCCGGACGGAAACGCCTGCGCGACCGGCGCATCGGGCCGCGTGTAATGCGGCGCCATCGTGCAGCCCGCGGCGAAGAGCGCGGCCGCCGCGGCGGCCGCAACACGGATCCGATTCATGTTTCTCCCATTGCGCGCCGTCGCGACGCGCGTTGTCGATTGCGCGCTCATACGGTCTCCAGCACGCGCGCACGTTCGCTCGTCGCCGCCTCGCGATGCCGCTTCGCGATCAGCGTGTACACGGTCGGCAGCACGAACAGCGTGAACAGCGTGCCGACCAGCATGCCGGTCGAGACCGTGATCCCGATCGCGAAGCGGCTGGCCGCGCCCGCGCCGCGCGCGAAGATCAGCGGCACGAGCCCGGCGACCATCGCCGCGGTCGTCATCAGGATCGGCCGCAGCCGCACGGCGGCCGCGTGCTCGATCGCCGCGCGCCGGTCGAGGTTCTGCGTGCGCTGCAGCTCGTTCGCGAAGCTCACCATCAGGATCCCGTGCTTCGAGATCAGCCCGATCAGCGTGACGAGCCCGATCTGCGTATAGATGTTCAGCGTCGCAAAGCCGAGATACAGCGGCACGAGCGCGCCGCACACCGACAGCGGCACCGACACGAGGATCACGAGCGGATCGCGCAGGCTCTCGAACTGCGCGGCGAGCACGAGGAAGATCACGACGAGCGCGAACACGAACGTGACGGTCAGCCGGTTGCCCTCCTGCACGTACTGGCGCGATTCGCCGAGCCAGTCGATGTCGTAGCCGGGCGGCAGCGCCTGCTTCTGCAGGAACTCGACCGCCTGCCCCATCGTCACGCCCGGCGCGGCCACGGCCGACAGCGTCGCCGAGTTCATCTGGTTGAACTGCGTGAGCGCGTTCGCCTGGCTGCCGTTCGACACGTGCACGACCGTCGCGAGCGGCACCATCTTGCCGCTGCGCGTCTTCACGTAATAGCGGTTCAGCATGTCGGACGACAGGCGCTCCGCGCGCGCGACCTGCGGAATCACGTCGTACGAGCGCCCGTCGTGGTCGAAGCGGTTCACGTAGTTCTCGCCGACGAGCACCGCGAGCGTATCGGCGATGTCCTTCATCGTCACGCCGAGCGCGTTCGCCTGGTTGCGGTCGATCGTCACGCCGACCGCGCGGCTGTCGAACGTCAGGTCGCTGTCGACGACCGCGAACAGCCCGCTCTTCGACGCGGCGGCCTTCAGCTTGCCCATCGTCGCGAAGATGTCCTTGAAGTCGGCCGGCGCGCGCAGCACCATCTGGATCGGCAGGCCGCCGCTCGACGCGGGCAGCGACGGCAGCAGGAACGTGAACACCTGGTCGCCGGCGATCGCGTTCGCGCGCGCCTGCACGAGCGCCTGCAGATCGGCGGCGCCGCGCGTGCGCTTCGACCAGTCGACGAGGTTCACGCCGGCGAAGCCGAGATTGGCGCCGCCGACGCCGTTCAGCACGAAGCTCGTGTCGGCTTCCGGCAGCGAGCGGAACACCTTCTCGACTTGCGGCGCGTAGCGTTCGAGGTAGTCGAGGTTCGCGTACTGGGGCGCCTTCACCTGCAGCATGATCGAGCCCTGGTCCTCCTGCGGCGCGAGCTCGCGCTTCACGCCGCTGAACAGCAGCCCGATGCCGAGCAGCACGCCCGCGCCGAACACCAGCACCGCCGGCCGCGCGGCGAGGCTCGCGTGCAGCAGCCGCCGGTAGCCGTGCGTGACGCGCGACAGCGTGTGCTCGATCGCGCGCGCGATGCGCCCTTCCGACATCCGGCTGTCGAGCAGCAGCGAGCTCAGCATCGGCGACAGCGTCAGTGCGATCACTGCCGACACGCACACCGCGCCCGCGAGCGTGAACGCGAATTCGCGGAACAGCGATCCGGTCAGCCCGCCCATCAGGCCGATCGGCGCGTACACGGCGACGAGCGTGATCGTCATCACGATCACGGGCGACGCGATCTCGCGCGCGCCGAGCAGCGCCGCGCGCGCGGGCGGCTCGCCGGATTCGATGTGCCGGTGGATGTTCTCGACGACGACGATCGCGTCGTCGACGACGAGCCCGATCGCCAGCACCATCGCGAGCAGCGTGAGCAGGTTCAGCGAGAAGCCGGCCGCGAGCATCAGCGTGGCGGAGCCGACGAGCGCGAGCGGAATCGTCACGACCGGGATCACGACCGCGCGGAACGAGCCGAGGAACAGGAAGATCACGATGACGACGATCGCGATCGCCTCGACGATCGTCTCGCGCACCTCGTCGATCGACGCGTTGACGAAGCGCGCGACGTCGAACACGTCGCCGATCCGGATGCTGGCCGGCTTGTTGCGCTCCATCGTCGGCAGCAGCGCCTGCACGCCGCGCACGATGTCGAGCGGGTTGCCCGACGGCGTCGCGTTGATCGCGATGTTCACCGCGCGGCGGCCGTTCATCAGCGCGCTCGCGTTGTATTGCTGCCCGCCGAGCTCGATGGTCGCGACGTCGCGCAGCCGCACGAAGCTGCCGGTCGCGTCGGACTTCACGACGAGGTTGCCGAACGCGCCGACGTCGGTCAGGTCGGTATTCGCGGAGATGTCGGCGACCGTGAGCGCGCCCTTCACCTGCCCCGGCGCGGCCTGCACGTTGTTCGCCTTCAGCGCGCTCGCCACGTCCGCCGCCGACAGCCCGTGCGCGGCGAGCCGCGACGCGTCGAGCCAGACCCGCATCGCGAGGTTCTGCCCGCCGACGATCTCGGCCGACGCGACGCCCGGCACGGTCGTGACGAGCGGCTGCGCGACCCGCACCACGTAGTCGGTAATCTCCGGAATCGACAGCGTGTCGCTCGAGAAGCCGAGATACATGACGGCCGTCGGCGCGTCGGTGAGCTTCGTGATCACCGAGTCGTACGCGCCTTCGGGCAGCTTGTACTTGACCTCCTGCACCTTCGCCATGATTTCCGTCATCGCGCGGTCGGCGTTCGCGTTCAGGCGCAGCCGCGCCTTCACGACGCTCTTGCCCTGCGTCGACGTGGAGCTCAGGTATTCGATGCCGTCCGCGGTCGCGATCGACTGCGCGATCGGCGTCGTCACGAAGCCCTGCATCAGCGCCTGCGACGCGCCGGGATACGCGGTTTCGACGCTGATCGTCGCGCTCTCGAGCATCGGGTACTGGCGCACCGGCAGCGCGCCGAGCGAGCGCAGCCCGATCAGCAGGACCAGCAGGCTGCAGACGAGCGACAGCACCGGCCGCCGGACGAAGATGTCGGTGAAGCGCGCGCCTTGCGTGGGGCCTTGCGTGGGGCCTTGCGTGGGCTGGCTCATCGCACGCTCTCCCGTTGCGCGGACGCGTCGGCGAGCGCCTGCACCTTCGCGCCCGGCGCGACGCGCAGCTGCCCGGTCGTCACGACCACGTCGCCGGCGCGCAGCCCGTCCTCGACGACGATGCGGCCCCGGTCGCGCGCGCCGATGCGCACCTGGCGCACGCGCGCCACGCCGACGCCGCGCGCGTCGCGCTGCTCGACCACGACGACGCTGTCGCCGGCCTGCGACGTCTGCACCGCGGTATCCGGCACGCTGATCACCGCGTCGCGGCCCGGCAGCGCCAGGTGCGCATCGATGTACATGCCCGGGCGCAGCAGCTGGCCGGCGTTGGCCACGGTCGCCTGCACGGTGATGTTGCGCGTCTCGTCGCCGACCTGCGGCTCGATCGCGGTCACGCGCCCTTCGAAGGTGCGGCCCGGGTAGGCGTCCGTCGTCACGCGCACGGCTTGCCCGAGCGCGACGCGGCTCAGCGCCTTCTGCGGCACCGTGAAGTTCGCGTGCAGCGCATCGAGATCGGTGAGCGTCGCGATCGCGTCGCCCGGATTCAGGTACTGGCCGAGGTTCACGCGCCGCAGTCCGATCACGCCGGAAAACGGCGCGCGGATCAGCTTCTGCGTGATCACGGCCTGCGTCTCGCGGATGTCGGCGCGCGCGGCGTCGAGCTCGTAGCGGCGCGCGTCGAAGGTCGCCTTCGGTTCGGCGCCGTTCGGCACGAGCTGCTCGGCGCGCGCAAACTGCCGGCGCGTGTAGTCGGCCTTCGCCTGCAGCCCGGCGAGCTTCGCCTGCTCGGGTGCATCGTAGAGCTGCACGAGCGGCTGCCCGGCGCTCACGCGCGAGCCCGCGACGAAGCGGATGTCCACGACGCGCCCGGCGACTTCCGGCGCGATCGTCACCTGCCGCACCGCTTCGAGCGAACCGACCGCATCGAGCGTCGGCGCATCGGCCTGCGGCTTCACGACGATGGTCTCGACCGGCAACGGCGCCGGTGGCGACGCAGGCCGATCGGCCGCCGATACACGTTCCGTGCGCCAAAGGAACAATGCGCCGGACAGGACGACCAACGCGCCTGCGGCAAGGAACACAGAGCGTCTCACCGATATCTCCCCAATGAATCAGTCATGACGTCAGTTTGGGTGGAGCCGCCGCGCCCGGACGTCAACTTTTCGAATCCCCGTTTAAATTTTTCGCATGCCCGACACGAAAAAAGCCGCTTGCCGCGACGAACGCGGCAAGCGGCGAAGCAACGCCCGCTACGAGCTCAGATGGTCGTGGCAGGCGCTCGCGGCGCATGAAGGGTCCATGCGCGCGCATACGGGTGTGACATCGCCAACAGGACGGCGCCGAACAGCAGCAATGGATTGGTGCCGACCGCCCCGCACATCAGGAACAGCGCGGACATCGCCGCCGCGCCGGCGACACCCCACGCGATCGCGATGCCGAGCAGGATCGATAATCCTGCCGCCAGTTCCAGCCAGGGCACGATCAGGTTCACCGCGACGACGTGCGGAAGCGCGACGTGCACGATCGCGCCGGTCAGCGCGAGCCGCACGGCTTCGGGCGCCACCGCGGATCGCGAGACGGCTGCCGTCAGAAAGGGGCCTGCATCGAAGTGCCCGACGATCTTCGTCAAGCCCGCCCAGCTCCAGAACACGCCGAGCACGACGCGCAGCGCGAGCGCGGCGGCCGCCTTCATCGCGCCACCTGCGGATGGCGGCGATGCAGCTGCCGGAAGCCGATCATGGTCACGCCGAGCAGACACGCGAACATGATGGCAATCGTCGCGTTCGTCTCCATGGGCAATGCGCTGACGACCCCCGACACGATCGAACCGAGCACCAGCATCAGGCAGCCCTGCAGGCTCGCCGCGGCGCCCGCGCGCCCCGGAAACAGCGCCATCGAGCGGGCCATCGCGTTCGAGAAGATGAAGCCCTGCGCGAATGCGATCAGCATGATCCCGCCGAGCGCGGTGACGAGCACGAGCGCGGTGCCGCTCGACGCGACGCACGCGACGCCGAGCGCGAACAGCACGATCCCGCCGCGCATCAACTGCTCGCCGCTGTAGCGCTTGATCAGGCTGCGGTTCAGCGTCGTGCCGCCGAGGTAGCACAGGCCGACGGCGAGCGCCGTCGATCCGAAGTACGACGCGCTGTGCCCGAGGCGATGCTGCACGATGTACGGCCCGATCACGTTCCACATCAGGAATGCCGAGAAGCTCATCCCGAGCATCCCGACGGCGGACAGGAAATGCGGATCGGACAGGATCTCGCGGTAGCCCGCTATCGTCTGCGCCGGCGTGCGCCGCATCTCGGGCCGCAGCGACTCGCGCAGGCCCGCGAACGCGAACGACAGCACGACGAGCCCGTAGCCGCAGTAGACGACGAAGTTCCAGCGCCAGCCCGCCATCTCCTGCACGAGCCCGCCGACGTACGGCGCGATCACCGGGCCGAGCCCGAATGCGAGACTCAGGTAGACGATCGCGACGCGGAAGCGGTCGCCCTTCACGGTATCGACGAGCACGGCGCGCGCGACCACCTGGCACGACCCGATCGCGAAGCCCTGGATCGCGCGACCGACCATCAGCGCCTCGAACGACGGCGCGGCCACCGCGAGCGCGCTGCCCGCGATGAACAGCGCGAGGCCGGCCAGCACGGACGGCCGGCGCCCCCACCAGTCGGCGAGC
Organism: Burkholderia ubonensis; assembly: GCF_001718695.1. Classification (NCBI taxonomy): domain Bacteria; kingdom Pseudomonadati; phylum Pseudomonadota; class Betaproteobacteria; order Burkholderiales; family Burkholderiaceae; genus Burkholderia; species Burkholderia ubonensis. Next base: position 1,621,490 of record NZ_CP013422.1, read on the forward strand.
ATGCCGAACGCGAGCTGGCCGAGCGCATAGAACACGAGCGTGATGGTGATCGTGTTCTGCATCATGCTCGGCGCGACGCCGAGCTCGCGGCCGATCGCCGGAATGCTCGGCGCGTACAGGTCGATCGCGATCCCGCCGACGCTGTTGATCAGCGGCGCCAGGAACACGAGAAAGTTTTCGTATTGTTTGGAATCGGACATGGGGACGTTCCAGATGTAACGAGGCGGGCCGGCGCCGAAGCGCACGGCCCACCGGGATCAATGACCAGGCGCGGCGAGCGCGACGTGCCGGGAAGCGCAGCGCGGCGGAGGCTTGTCGTCGAGCGGGCTCCAGGCGGGCAGCTCGTCGCGCGCGGCCATGCCGCCGATCTTCACCATGATCACGCGCGGCGCGTTGTCGTAGTACGTGCCCCAGTCGACGTGCTGGTCGCGCACGCGGCTCACGCTTGCGTGACCGAGATCGTCATAGCCGATCTGCAGCGACTGCACGATGTGCCGCACCCGCTCGGTCGCCGTCATCAGCACGTACCGGTAGTGATGCTGGGCAAGCGTGCGGAACACGTTCGCGATCAGGTAGCGCCCCGCGCCCTTCGAGCCGAACGACGAGAACTGCCCGAGTTCGACGAGCTCCGCGCGCGACAGCCCGTACAGATGCGTCAGCGACTCGTCCAGGTAGTACTCCGAGAAGAGCGGGGCGCTGTCGCCCCAGCTCAACCCGACGCACGCGTAGCCGGGCAGCGTCATCGCGCGGTCGGTCAGGCACCAGAACTGGTCGGGGCGCGGCTCCGGGCGCGCGCCGTGCGCCTGGTAGTAGTTCTGGGCGACCGCCAGCTGCATCGCGCGATAAGCGGCCTGCCCCGGATGGAAAGTTCGTACGATGTGCACGTTCGGCTCCCGATCAGTACAGCGACGCCGCGAGATCGCGTTCGATCAGCTGGCGGCGCGGCCGGCCCGTGACCGTGTAATAGTCCTTGCGGAAGCGCTCGATGTCGGCCACCACCCGCACGCGCCGCACCCGCGCGAAATCCGCGAGCCGCGGCTCGAGGCGCGCCATCTCGCCGCGAATCGCCGCCTCGTCGTGCTGCGACAGCACGATCGCCGCCGGCTCTTCCCGGCCTTCGCCGAACACGACGATGTCGTCGATCAGCGCGCTTTCCTTGTAGACCGTCTCCACCCACTCCGGCGAGATGTTGCGGGCCGTCGACAGGATGATCACGTGCTTCTTGCGGCCGGTGATGTACAGGTAGCCGTCGACGATCTCCGCGATGTCGCCCGTGTGCAGGTAGCCGTCGGTCAGCTCGCACGACGTGTCGTCCGAGTTGTAGTAGCCGGCGCACAGCGTCGGGGTGAGCACGCGCAGCTCGCCGTCGACGATCGTCGGCACGATGCCGTCGAGCAGCGGGCCGGCGGAGCCGATGCGGCGATGCCCCGGATGGTTCAGCGAGATGATCGAGCTGTTCTCGCTCAGGCCGTACGCTTCGTAGACCTGCACGCCGCGCTTGTCGAGCGATTCGAGCACGGTGGCCGGAATCTTCGCGCCGCCGGTGATGATGTGCGGATTGCGGCGGCCGAACAGGCTCGTGACACTCGTCGATTCGAGCAGCGCGTCGGCTTCCTCGAGCAGCTTCGGCGGCAGGTACAGGAAGTTCGGATCGACCTGCGCGATCAGATCCAGGTAGTCGCGCGCATTGCCGCTGCGCGCGCCGTACTCGGCATAGCGCGCCGGCATCAGCGTCAGCGAGCCGCCGGACAGGATCGGCAGGAACACGCCGAGCACCTGTTCGATCAGCAGGCTCATCGGCACGATCGACAGGTAGTCGAGCGGCGCCTGCGGCACGCGCTTCAGCACGTTCGTCACGAGCAGGCCGACCGCCTCGTCGCGGATCTTCACGCCCTTCGGCTTCGACGTCGTGCCGGACGTATGGATGATCCCGCAGATGCCGGGCTCGATCCGCTCGCCGGCCGGCGCGCCCTGCGCGGGCCACGCGCTGCGCTCGCTCGCGGCGTCGAGGCACGCGATGCCGGGCAGGATCGCGCTGATGCGCGCCGCGGTGTGCGCGTCCTGCGCGAAGATCGCGGTGGCCTTGTGCAGCAGGCTGCCGATCTGCTCGTCGGAGAATTCGATCGGCACCGGCAGCAGCACGGCCTTCACGCGGAAGATCGCCAGCATCGTCGCGACCCACGTATAGCTCGAGCGGGCGGCGATCCCGAACACGAGCCCGCTGCAATCGCCGTACACGTCCTGCAGTGTCGCGGGGCGATCCGCTCCACGTCGGCGCGCAGTTCCGCGAGCGAATAGTCGCGGCCTTCCATCTCGCGCACGACGATCCGGTCCTGCGCTTCGGCGAAATGACGTTCGAGGAGTGCGCTGATCATGCAATGGCTCCTTTGCGATAGCTTTGCGCGCCGAAGATCCGGCGGCCCGTATCCGCGAGGCGGCGGCGGCCGTGCATCACGCGGGTGTTGTCGATCACGACGATGTCGCCCTTGTTCCAGAACAGGTCGTACGTGTAGCGCGCGGTCACGTCCTTGATTTCGTCCCACACCTCGAAATCGATGTCGGTGCCGTCTTCCCACGTGATGAGCGGCGGTTCGTAGTTCACGCTCGGCCCGAGCAGCGAATTGCAGAACGCGCGGCGGCCGGAGAAGCAGCTCGTGGTGATCGCATCCGTCACGCGTTCGGACGACACGAGGAACTGGTCGAGCCGGCGGTAGTGCTGGCCCGGCACGCGCTGGTTGACGACTTCGAGATGCGAGTCGTTCACCTCATGCGCGCTCACCTGCAGCTCGATGCTCAGGAAGCGCTGCACGTTCGGCCAGGGAATGCGGCGCGCGTACTTGATCCTGCGCTGCTCGAACAGGCGGCGGGTGGCCGGCGACAGCTCGTGCAGCACGCGCAGGCCGTCGCACATCGTCGTCTCGGAGCCGACGCGCGCCGGCTCGAGGCAGAAGAACCACTGCAGATCCGGCGTGAACGGCAGGTTGCCGTTTTCCTGATGCAGGCCCATCTCGAGGTGGCCCGCGTCGATTTCCGCGGTGTTCTCGGTCGACGCCTTGCGCGCCGGATCGAACGTGACGCGCGCCGAGTGCTGGCTGACGAAGCGGTTGAAATCCTCGAGCGTGTCCGCGAAGTTGCGGTAGATCACGACGCCCGAGTGCGCGAGATTTTCGTATAGCTGATCGGTATCGACGATGTCGATCGCCTTCTGGCCCGGCTCCAGGCTCTCGATCAATTCGAAGCCGAAGCGCGGCAATGGTTTGTGGTGGACCTGCGCGGTGACTACGTCAACATCCATCATGTGTGCCTCTCACTCTCAGTGTGGTTAGTCTTGGTGTGTTCGAGTCCTGGCCTCGTCGAACACCACTCAATTTACCGACACGAAGCGGCACGCCGTTTTAAAAATTAAAAGCTGGATGTAATTTTGTTGAGAGATTCGTGAGAAAGCCCGCCGGGTGCTTCCCCACGCGAAAAAATCAGCCGGGCGGCACGCGCCGCCGCGGCCCGCTCAGAGCGCGTGCGCCGCGCCGGGTTCGAGCGCGTTCGCGCTTGCGAGATCCTTGAACAGCATCCGCATGCTGCGGATGTCGTGGTTCTTTTCCATCTGGGTCGCCCAGATCACGTCGAGCGTGAAGGTCGGAAAGCCGAGCGGCACGTCGCAGATCTGCACCGACGGCGGGATCGACAGGTACGGAATCAGCCGTTGCGGCAGCGTCAGCACGACCGGCAGCCGCGAGACGATGTTCAGGCAGGCCTGATACGTATTCGCCCGCGCGACGATGTTGCGCGAGCGCCCGAGCTTCTCGAGCCAGCCGTCGATCATGTTGCGCTCGGAGATCCACGGCGTCGGGAACACGTGATGCATGTCGCAGAACTCGTCGAGCGTCACGCGCGTCGTCGGCGCGAGCTTGCGCGATGCGGTCAGGCACACGAACGTGTCGGACAGCACCGATTCCCATTGCAGGTCCGGATGCAGCCGGTGATAGCCGGGGCCGAAGCCGGTCGCGAAATCGATCTCGCCGGCGAGCAGCCGCTCGACCGGTAATTCGCGGCCGAGCCGCTCGACGATCAGCGACGTCTCGCGGCCGCGCTTCATGAACGATTCGAGCACACCCGGCAGCAGCAACAGCTCGAAATACTCCGGCGCGCACACGCGGATCACGCGGTGCGCCGCCGCGGCGACCTGGTCGTCGTCCATGTCCGCGCAATGGTTCACCGCATCGATCACGTTGCGCAGATACGGCTCGATCGCCTCGGCTTTCGGCGTCGCCACGAGGCTGCCGTGATCGACATCGAACAGCACGTCGTGAAAGCAGTTGCGCAGCCGCTTCAGGCAATAGCTGACGGTCGGCTGGCTGATGCTCAGCACCTCGGCGGTGCGGCGCGCGCTCTTGTGTTCGTACAGGCACAGAAACACCATCACGTCCTGCAAGTCGAGTTGGCGCAATACGTTGTTGTTGAGCACGATATTTCCTTATCGTTATTGTTGTCGCCGGCCTCATTTGTTGCGGTCTTTATCTTAAACCCATCGAGGTTCGGTCTGTCACGCCTGCTCCCCTCGCGCCCACCCTGCGCCATCGGACGGGAGCGCTTCGCCCGGTAGCGCGAGAAGCGCACGCTTCAGGAGCGATGCAAGTGTCGTGCGGTCGTCCCGATCCAGCCCGCCGAGCAACAGATTCAGTGTGTCCACGTGTACATTCACCGCCCTGTCGATCAGTGCGAGCCCTTCGCGAGTCAATCGCACGGCCATTCCCCTGCCGTCGTGCGGATTCGGCACGCGCTCGACGAAGCCCGCCTGTTCGAGCCGCATCAGCCGGTTGGTGATTGCGCCCGACGTGATCATCAATGAGCGGTACAGTTGCGTCGGCGACAATTCATACGGCTTTCCCGCGCGCCGCAGCGTCGCGAGCACGTCGAACTCCCCTTCCTTGAAACCGAACGGCGACAGCGCCTCGGCGCGCGCCTTTTCACAGTGCTTCGCCAGCCGCGCCAGCCGGCCGAAGATCTCCATCGACGTCACGTCGAGCCCGGGCCGCTCGTCGCGCCACTGCGCGACGACGAGGTCAACGTGATCTTCGGTACCCGGAACCGTCATGAATATCCTCGCATTCGATGGGGGCTTGGTCGCTCAACTTGCAGCCAATATATCTCAATATTAAGATAGTTCAGAAGTACACGGGGGACAGCAGTGGAGCAGGCAGATGGCAAAACTATCATTCAAAGACCACGATCTCTATTACGCGGACATCGGCAGCGGCCTGCCGATCATGCTGATTCACGATCTGGGCAGCTGCGGACTCGCCTGGGCACGCCAGGTGCCGTTCCTGCGTCACGCGGGATATCGCGTGATCGTGCCGGACCTGCCCGGTCACGGCGCGTCGTCGTACCCGGATCGCACGCTTGACGTGAGGGAACTTGCCGGCAGCCTGCAGTTTCTGCTGGATTATCTTGGCCTCGAAAGTGCCGCCCTCGTCGGCATCTCGCTTGGTAGCGCGATCGCCTTGACGATCGCGCTCGATGCGCCCGCACGCGTCGGCAAGCTGGTGGTGTGCAACGGCTGTTCGAACCTGGTCGACGACGATTTCGTCCGGCGCTTCGAGTTCTGGAAATGCGGTTTCGCGCGCGACGATGGCGCAAGCCGCTGGTTCGAGGAAATGTGGCCGCTGATGGTGAGCGCCGAATTCGCTCAATCGGAAGCTGGCGAGATCGCGTATCAGATCGGCCATGCGCGCGCGGCAACCACCGATTCCGCGCAGCTTGCCCGCCTTTGCATCGGGATCGCGAACTACGACGTCAGAAGGCGACTGAATCTCGTACGCAGCGAAACGCTCGTGTTGCAAAGCGAAGACGGCAGCATTTTTCCGGCGACCGAAGGGCAACGGCTCGCTGCCATGATTCCGGGTGCCCGCTACGGAACGCTTCCCGGAGGCGGACATCATGCAAATCTCGACCGCGCCGGGGCGTTCAATTGGGCGGTATTGCGCTTTCTTGGCGGGTCAAATGCTGTGTAGGGTTTCGCACGAATCTCGTCTGGAGGCGTGAGGTGCGTGGGCCGTCATCAACGGCACCGCAGGCGACGAAGCCGGCTTCGCGCTCGGCTTCCTCGGCTACTGGCTGACCGCGTTTGTCTACGTCGAGCAATGGTGAGAACGTCGTTGTTGGCGGAAAGTGCGCAGCAACGCCGTCGCCCGGCCGGATTCGGCTCCGAACGCAAACGGTCGTAATCGTTCGTGTTCGCCCGTAGCGCCATTCATCGTCGTAGCACTCCGACCTAGAAGTCCGCCATCTCACGTCTGCACCAGGTCATCGCTCTACATCGGAAGCGGTCGATCTCTCGGCGATCCGTCGATGGTGCTGAACAGCGCTCGAAGCGCTGCATCATGGGTTCATGACGCATCGCGGCCATCGACATCGCACAACGCTTGTTCACTCCCGGCTCGAAGCACGGGAAACCGGCACGTCGGTGCTTTGAAGCGTCTCCGTGATGCGTACTTTATCGACATCCAGCCAGCATGAATTTGTGGAAGATGACAACGCATCTGCAAAAACTGCCAGAGTTTTGCTGATGCACGATGTCCTGTCGGCGGTCCATTGCCGAACCGCGCGCCGATTCGAGGCGGTCGTTCGGAGACGGCGCCATATACCGGACGATCCGATCGGGATCGACTTTCATCTGCTTCGCCTGCTCCCCGTCGAGCCATCGGCGGAAGCAAGGTCGTCGATGCTTGCGAAGCAAAATGTCACTTCCGACGTCGACACGGGGCATGCAGATTGCATGGACGAGCCTGACCGAGGCCCCACACGATGCACCTCGCACGCGCGAAAGCGCGGCAATGTGCATACTGGCGTGACTCGCTCCACCCGCCGCTTGCGGCCGTATCGCAACAGCATCACCACGAGGAGGCTCACGCATGACGACGCCGTTCGAACCGGGCGACCATGTCCGCTGGAATTCCGAAGCCGGTTACGTGACCGGCACGATCATTGCGGTGCACACGCAGGATTTCGACTACAAAGGCCATCGTCATCGCGCGTCGCCCGACGACCCCCAATACGAAATAAAAAGCGACCGGACCGATCACGTCGCCGCGCATCGGGGCCGCGTGCTCGAACGCGTCGCCGGCAAGGAGCGCACGTGACGCTCCCGTTCTACACGATCGGCCATTCGAACCGCACGCTCGGCGAACTCGTCGCGATGCTGCGGGCCGTCGACATCACGCTGCTCGTCGATATCCGCAAGATGACGCGCTCGCGCACCAATCCGCAGTTCAACGAAGCGACGCTGCCGGTCGCGCTGGCGCCGTCCGACATCGCCTATGAACACGTCGCCGCGCTCGGCGGCCTGCGCGGCAAGTCGCGCGACGTGCCCGACGCACTCAACGGCTTCTGGACGAACCGCAGCTTCCATCGGTATGCCGACTACGCGCTGTCGCCGGAATTCCGCGCCGGCCTCACGCGGCTGATCGCGCTCGGGGAGCAGCAGCGCTGCGCGCTCATGTGTTCGGAGGCCGTGTGGTGGCGCTGTCACCGGCGCATCGTCGCCGACTACCTGATCGCGCGCGGCGAGACGGTGCTGCACATCATGGGCCTGAATCGTGTCGAGCCGGCGCGCATCACGGCCGGCGCGACGGTCCGCGACGACGGTGCGGTCGTCTATCCGGACGCCGACGGCGATACGCAGGAAGATGCCGCGCCGCAATCGAACGAATGACCGGGCGTCGGCGCTGCCCGCGCCGGCTGGTTGATGCGGTTGGGTGACGCGGTTGGTTGATGCGACGGGTTGACACGACCGGTTGACGCAGCCGGCCGATGCGCCGCCGCACGGCGGCCGCCCGTGCGCGTCTGAAACGGAGCGCACGCACCGCCTTTGCGCGGACGCGATCCTGCATTACCATCGGGCCACCTTCGCGCTCGCGCTCGCCGCCGGCGCGCCCTGCCACGCTACCCTTCCTGCGCACCGATGCTCGTCCTCATCATCCTCGCCGGCCTCTGGGCCGGCCTGCAGAACTCCCTCGCGGGCGGCGGCTCGTTCGTCACGCTGCCCGCGCTGATCGTGTCGGGCCTGTCGCCGCTCTCCGCGAACATCACGTCGACGGTCGCGCTCTTTCCCGCACAGGTGACGACCGGCTGGGCCAGCCGCCACCATGTGCGCGGCGCGGGCCAGCTGCCGTTTCGCGCGCTGTTCCTGATCAGCATCGTCGGCGGCGCGCTCGGCGGCCTGCTGCTGCTGAAGACGCCGTCGTCGATCTTCTCGCGGCTCGTGCCGTGGCTCGTGCTGTTCGCGACGGCCGTGTTCGCGTGGGGCAGCTTCCTGCGCAAGCCGAGCGAGGAGACGGTCCATCTCGGCCCCGTCACGACCGCCGTTGCGCAGTTCGCGATCGCGATCTACGGCGGCTATTTCGGCGGGGGCATCGGCTTCCTGATGATGGCGGCGCTGACGATGGCGGGCCTGTCGCCGCGTCACGCGGCCTCGACGAAGAACGCGCTCGCGGGCGTGATGAACGCGTCGGCGGTCGTGCTGTTCCTGACCTCGCCGCACCTGCACTGGTCCGCCGCGCTCGCGCTCGGCGGCGGCGCCGTCGTCGGCGGGCTGTGCGGATCGTGGGCGCTGCACCGCGTCAACGAGCGCGTGCTGCGGCTCGGCATCGTGTGCATCGGCATCGCGCTGACCATCGGGCTGTTCGTCAGGCCGCTGTGACGCGCGCGCCGCGAGCGTCGTCGCTATGCGCCCGCGTCGATGCGCGGGCGAACTCGCCAGCCGCCGCGCGATCGTGCCCGCCGTCGGTCAATGCTGCCGCCGATGTTGAATGCGTCGGCCGGTAGGCCGGGCGATGCCTGCCGCTCGCGCGCCGGGCCGCGGCCATCGGCGTGACGCAGTCGCCGAGCCTGCGCACGCGCAACGTTCAGCCGAACGGCCGCACGCCGATCAGCCAGCCGTGCAGGAACAGCGCGAACACGGCCCATGCGACGACGCCGGCCGCGATCGCCGACACATCGCCCGACAGACGGCCCGCCGGATAACGGACGCGGTCGCGCCGATCGCGCGTGCGCGACACGATGAACAGGATGAGCGACCACGCGAAGAACGCGCCGAACAGCACGACCGCGTGCAGCGTGCCGTTCGCGAGCAGGTGCGCGACGGCCCATACCATCACGCCGGCCAGCATCGGGTGCCCGACGAGCCCCTTGATGCGGTTGCCCGGCACATACGCCGCCGCGATCAGCACGAACGCGAGCGCGGTCAGCACGCCGGTCAGGTGCCGCACGCCGACCGGCGAGACCCACAGCAGCGTCGCGCTGTCGCGGGCGATCCCGCAGCCGCGCACGACCAACACCAAGCCGATCAGCGACGCAACCGAATAGCCGGCCTTCCAGCCGCGCTCACCGACGCGCGCGATTGTCGCGGCGCGCCAGCGGCTGGCCACGATGCGGATCGAATGCACACCAAGAAAGATCACTAAACCGAGAATCAGGACGAACATCGGCTGTCTCCATCTGCAACGATGAGTGGGGAATGCATTCAGCGCGGCGTTCGATGCGCCGTTCGCGGGGCGGGTGTCGCGGTGCGGGCCGCTCAGATGTCGCGTGCGGCTCGCGCCGATCATAAACGCCGGGCCGGTCGTTGTGAAGCGCGGAGAAACAGCGCGCGGCATGCTTGAAGTTTCGTCTAGCGGATGCGAGCAACGTGCGGCGCGCGAATCGTCAGGGCGTATGCGTGCGGACGGCGCAGGGCACTGAGCATCGAGTAAGAGTCCTGAGCGTCGCGTGCCGAGCGCCGAGCGCAGCGAACATCGACCGCCGCGGGTCCAGTATCGACAAGCCCCGAACACTGAACAATCCGCAGTTGCCGTCACGCCGACCGACGCTACGCCTGCTTACGCTTCGACGCCGGTTTCGCTCCGGATTTCGTTTTCGCTTTCGACGCACGCTTCGAAGCCGATTCCGTCGCCCGCTTCGCGTCAGGTTTCGCGGACGGCTTGACACTGCGCCCACGCATCGACCGCGACTCCGCCTCACCCTCGTCCACCGGCTTCCGCCTCGCCTTCGCTTTGCGCTTCGGCGGCCCCGCCAGCAACGCGGCCCGATACGCGCCGCGGCACCAGTCGAACAGCGCGCTCGCATCCTCGAGCACGTCGGCCGGGGTTTCGTAATAGCCTTCGAGATTGACGGTGCGCGTGCGTCCCGAATACGAAAACGGTCCCATCCCGGCTGCGACGAAGGCGGGCCGGCTCACGTCGTCGACGCGCAGGAACAGCGACCCGCGCGACATGAACCCGAACATCACGCCGTCGATCCGCAACGCCGCGCCGCTGAAGAATCGCGTCACCACGACGTTGCCGAGCATCGCGAGCCGATACGCGATCTCGTCGCCGTGCGCCTTGTCTGCCTGCCAGCTCATCGGCACGCTCCTTCTTGCCGGTGCATCACGCGGCGCCGACGCAGCGTTGCGTCCATGCGTCGAATTCGGCGGCGTCGAAGCCGAGCGCCGCCGCGCTGTCGCGAATCTGCCGCCACGTCGCACGATCGACCGGAATGCCGTGCGCGAGCCGCTCGGCGCGGCTCGCCTCCTCCGGCTCGCCGGGCATCTGCACCGGCGCGTCGCCGGAACGCGGCGACGCCTTCGCCCACGCGACGAACGCATCGGCCTCGCGCTGCGCATCGGCCGCATCGAACGCGTTCGGATCGATCAACACCGACAGCATGCCGTTGACGATCGCGCTGGTCTTCTGCAACGTGCCGTCGTAGGTCGTATGCCCGCCGACGAGTGCGCCGCCGAACACCTCGCACATCGCGGCGAGCGCATAACCCTTGTGCAGCCCGAACGGCAGCAGCGCGCCGAACGGCTGCTCGTGCATCACGGCCGGATCGTCGGTCGGCCGGCCGCGATGGTCGATCAGCGCGCCCGCCGGCACGCGCTTGCGCTGGTGGTACGCGACGCGCGTCTTGCCGTACGCGACCGCGCTGGTCGCGAAATCGAGCAGCAGCGGCGCGCGCCCGGCGCGCGGATACGCGGCGCAGAACGGATTGGTGCCGAACCGGGGATCGGCGCCGTGAAGCGGCGCGACCAGCAGATCGCCCGGCACGTTGACGAAATGGAACGAAGCGAGCCCCGATCGCGCGCATTGCTCGGCCCAGTGGCCGATGCGGCCGAGATGATGCACGTCGCGCAATCCGATCGCGCAGATGCCCATGCGCCGCGCGCGCTCGATGCCCTCGACCATTGCCTCGAACGCGATCACCTGCCCGAAGCCGCGGCCGCCGTCGATCGTCAGCACCGCGCCGCCGTCGCGCACGATCGCCGCATGCCGGTTCAACTGCAACTGCCCTTCGCGGCAGGATGCGACGTAGTTCGGGATCATCCCGATGCCGTGCGAATCGTGACCGGCGAGGTTCGCGCCGACCAGGTGCTCGGCAACCAGCCGCGCCTCGCGCGCGCTGCTGCCGGCCCGTTCCCACAGCGCGGCGACGAAGTCGTGCAGCGGTTCGGCGCGCATGCACAACGCATCGGTATCGGGTATCGGCGGCATAGTCATCGGCAGGACTCCAGGGGTTCAGACCGACGTCGGCGCGATCGGCCGACCATCGCGCTCAGCGCGCGGTCGCGATCACGTCGGCCACCGCCGCGGTCAGCTTCTTCGCGTACGGCACGTGCAGGAACTCGTTCGGGCCATGCGCGTTCGACTTCGGCCCGAGCACGCCGCACACCATGAACTGCGCGGCCGGGAAGCCTTCCTGCAGCACGTTCATCAGCGGGATCGTGCCGCCGAGGCCCATGTACGCGCAGTCCGCGCTGAAGTGGCGGCGCGACGCGGCGTCGAGCGACGCCGCCAGCCACGGCGCGACGTCGGGCGCCGCCCAGCCGGTCGCCGCGCCCGCGTCGGGCTTGAACGTGACCTTCGCGTTGTACGGCGGGTCGACTTCGAGCAGTTCCTTCAGCTGCTGCACGGCCTGCGCGGCATCGACGAGCGGCGGCAGGCGCAGCGACAGCTTGAACGCGGTGCGCGGGCGCAGCACGTTGCCCGCGTCGGCGAGCGGCGGCATGCCCGCCGCGCCCGTCACCGACAGCGACGGCCGCCACGTCGAGTTGAGCAGCGCCTCGCGCGGATCGGTCGTGGTCGGCAGCACCGGCTTGCCGTCCGCGCCGCACGCCCACGGCAGCCCCTTCCACACCGTGTCGCCGAGAATCGCGGCGGTCGCCTCCGCTTCGCGCAGGCGGCTCGCGGGAATCTCGCAATGGAACGCGCCCGGCAGCAGGTTGCCGTTCTTCGCGTCCTCGAGCCGTTCGAACAGCTGGCGCATCACGCGGAAGCTCGACGGCGCGATGCCGCCGAACACGCCCGAATGCACGCCCTCCTCGAGCACCTCGACCTGCAGGTCACCGGACACGAGCCCGCGCAGCGACGTCGTGAGCCACATCTGGTCGTAGTTGCCGGCGCCGGAATCGAGGCACACGACGAGCGACACCTGGCCGAGCCGGTCGCGCAGCGCGTCGACGTACGGCAGCAGGTCGTAGCTGCCCGACTCCTCGCAGGTCTCGATCAGGCCGACGCAGCGCGGCCGCTCGACGCCCTGCGCGTCGAGCGCGCCGAGCGCCGCGAGGCTCGCGTAGATCGCATAGCCGTCGTCCGCGCCGCCGCGGCCGTACAGCTTGCCGTTCTCGAACTTCGGCGTCCACGGGCCGAGATCCGCGCGCCAGCCGTCGAATTCGGGCTGCTTGTCGAGGTGGCCGTACAGCAGGATCGTGTCGGTGCTGCCCGAGCGCGTCGCGGGCGTCTCGAAGAAGATCACCGGCGTGCGGCCGGGCAGGCGCACGATCTCGAGCTTCAGGCCCTTGACCGGCTGGCGCTCGGCCCATTGCGCGGCATCGGTGACGACACGCTCGAGATAGCCGCGCTTCTCCCAGTCGGGATCGAATGCGGGACTCTTCGCGGGAATCGCGATGTAGTCGGTCAGCGCATGGAGGATTTCATCGTTCCACTTGCGCTCGATGAAGGTGACGAGCTTGTCATGGTCGAGGACGGGGGTAGTGTCGACGGAGGTCATGGCGGGTGCCTGGATCGGGCTGACGAAGATTCGGATGATACGCCGACGGCCCGCCGCCCGGGTGCATTCACGGCGCGCTGGCTTTCAGTGCCCTTTCCGCCACGGCCGGCAAGCGATACCGTTCGGCAGAACGCGCCCCATCAACCAAAACGATTACGAGCCGCCGGATTATTTAGGCCGCGAATTGATTTAGCCATTTCGTCAAGGATATTTACCGGGCGCCGGTTGTTCCGCGCATCCAGCGAATGACCGAGAAAATCGGCGAAGCCTTTATCAGTAAAGGCCGAGCGCCCGACATACCGAAACGGCGCGTCGCTGCCCGCCTACTTTCAATGACATGAATCAATATTAAAGTCATTAAATTCCGGCGTTTACCATTACCAGAACGGGCCAAAGCGATAACATGGCGACGTTAATAAAACGGCGATCCATTTCGGAATCGTCCACCGGCGCCGGCCGCGCCACCTCAACCGCATCACGTCCGTTCAAGGAGCCTCGCATGTCCGATGCCAGCTCGTCCTCCTCCCGTTCCACCGCTGCGTCGGCAGCGTCCGACGCGCCGAAGATCGGCGTCGTTCCCGCCACGCTGATGGTGGCGGGCAACATGATGGGTTCCGGCGTCTTCATGCTGCCCGCGAACCTCGCCGCCACCGGCGGCATCGCGATCTTCGGCTGGTTGATCACCGTCGTCGGCGCCGTCTCGCTCGCGCTGGTGTTCGCGAAGCTCGCGGCGATCGACCCGGCCGCCGGCGGCCCCTACGCGTACGCCAGAAAATCGTTCGGCCCGTACATGGGCTATCAGACCAACCTGATCTACTGGCTCGCGAACGTGCTCGGCAACGTCGGCCTCGCGGTCGCGGGACTCGGCTACCTCACGCACTTCTTCCCGGTGATGAAGGACCCGCTGGTGTTCGCGCTCGCGCAGATCTTCGTGATCTGGCTGTTCACCTACGCGAACATCCTCGGGCCGAACGTGGTCGGCCGCGTGCAGTCGGTCACGACCGTCGTCGCGCTGGTGCCGATCCTCGGGATGGCCCTGTTCGGCTGGTTCTGGTTCAGCAAGGACGTCTATCTCGCGGGCTGGAACGTGTCGGGCACGAGCAGCATCGGCGCGATCGGCGCGACGCTGAACTTCACGCTGTGGGCGTTCATCGGCGTCGAGAGCGCGTCGGTGTCGGCCGGCGTGGTCGAGAATCCGTCGCGCAACGTGCCGATCGCGACCGTCGGCGGCGTGGTGCTCGCGGCCGTCTGCTACGTGCTCAGCTCGACCGTCATCATGGGGATGATTCCGAACAAGGCGCTGCTCGCCTCGAGCGCGCCGTTCGCCGACGCCGCGCGCCTCGCGCTCGGCGACACCGCCGCGAACGCGGTCGCGCTGTGCGCGGCGCTCGGCTGCCTCGGCTCGCTCGCGGGCTGGACGCTGCTGGTCGGACAGACCGCGAAGGCCGCGGCCGACGACGGCCTGTTCGCCAGCGTGTTCGCACGCGTGAACTCGAAGAACGTGCCGTCGGCCGGGCTCGCGATCGTCGCCGTGATCATGTCCGTGCAGGTGCTCGCGACGATGTCGCCGAGCGCAAGCCAGCAGTTCGGCAAGATCGCGTCGATCGCGGTGATCATGACGCTGCTGCCGTACATCTACTCGTGCATCGCGATCAAGGTGCTCGGCTACGGCAAGATGCCGCCGCACCAGTTCACGTTCTACACGATCGTCGGCCTGATCGGCGCGGTCTACTCGCTGTGGGCGATGGTCGGCTCCGACGGCCAGCAGACGCGCTGGTCGCTGATCTTCGTGATCGCGACGATCGTGTTCTACGAACTGTCGATCAACCGCCAGCGCGAAATCGAGGAAACCCACGTCCATCCGGGCGGCCGTTCGCCGCGCTGGGTGCGCTACTTCGCGCTCGGCGTCACCATCGTCGCGCTCGCCGCGACGTTCTGGATCTCCGTCGGCCAGCACGAGGCCGATATCCTTCACGCACGCTCGCCGGCCGCGGGCGTCGCGGCAACCCAGCACACGGGGGAATAACAGATGACCGCTTCCTTGACCCAACCGGCATTGCGCCGCCTCGGGATGAAGGCGCTGCTCGTGCAGCACGACATCGACGAGCGAACCGCGACCGGCCGCGCCGCCACCGCGCTCGCCGAAGAATTGCGCACGCGGCTCGTCGACGTCGTGATCGCGACCTCCGCCGACGACGCGTGCGCGGTGGTCGTCGCCGATCCGGCGATCCAGTGCCTGCTGCTCAACTGGGAGCTCGGCAACGATCCGGCCCACGCGCCCGCGCAGGCCGTGCTCGACGCGATGCGCGCGCGCAATGCGACGGTGCCGGTGTTCCTGCTCGCGAGCCGCGCGAGCGCGGCCGCGATTCCGGTCGACGCGATGCGCAAGGCCGACGACTTCATCTGGATGCTGGAGGACACCACCGCGTTCATCGGCGGGCGGATCGTCGCCGCGATCGAACGCTACCGCGAAACGGTGCTGCCGCCGATGTTCCGCGCGCTCGCGCAGTTCTCGCGCGTGTACGAATACTCGTGGCACACGCCGGGCCACACGGGCGGCACCGCGTTCCTGAAGTCGCCGGTCGGGCGCGCCTACTTCGAATTCTTCGGCGAAGCGCTGTTTCGCTCGGACCTGTCGATCTCGGTCGGCGAACTCGGCTCGCTGCTCGACCACTCCGGCCCGATCGGCGACAGCGAGCGCTATGCGGCGCGCGTGTTCGGCGCGCATCGCACGTATCACGTGACGAACGGCTCGTCGATGTCGAACCGCGTGATCCTGATGGCGAGCGTCACGCGCAATCAGGTCGCGCTGTGCGACCGCAACTGCCACAAATCGGCCGAGCACGCGA
Organism: Burkholderia ubonensis; assembly: GCF_001718695.1. Lineage (NCBI taxonomy): Bacteria > Pseudomonadati > Pseudomonadota > Betaproteobacteria > Burkholderiales > Burkholderiaceae > Burkholderia > Burkholderia ubonensis. Next base: position 1,637,380 of record NZ_CP013422.1, read on the forward strand.
TGACGATGTCCGGCGCGATTCCGACCTACCTGATCCCGTCGCGCAACCACTACGGCATCATCGGCCCGATCATGCCCGAGCGGCTCACGGCCGCGGCCGTGCGGCTCGCGATCGACGCGAACCCGCTGGTGCGCGGCCGCGACGGCATCAGCCCGACGCCCGTGCACGCGCTGATCACGAACTCGACCTACGACGGGCTGTGCTACAACGTCGCGCGCGTCGAGGAGCTGCTCGGCCAGAGCGTCGACCGCCTGCATTTCGACGAAGCCTGGTACGGCTATGCGCGCTTCAACCCGATCTACCGCGATCGTTATGCGATGCACGGCGATCCGGCGCAGCACGACGCGAGCAAGCCGACGGTGTTCGCGACGCAATCGACGCACAAGCTGCTCGCGGCGCTGTCGCAGGCGTCGTTCATCCATATCCGCGACGGCCGCAATCCGATCGAGCACGCGCGCTTCAACGAGGCGTACATGATGCACGCGTCGACGTCGCCGAACTACGCGATCATCGCGTCGAACGACGTGAGCGCGGCGATGATGGACGGCCCCGGCGGCGAAGCGCTGACGACCGACGCGATCCGCGAGGCCGTGTCGTTTCGCCGGATGCTGGCGCGCCTGCATGCGGAATACGACGAGAACGACGACTGGTTCTTCGACGGCTGGCAGCCGGACACGGTCGTCGACCGCAAGACCGGGCGACGCGTGCCGTTCCACGAAGCGGACGAGACGCTGCTCGCGACCGATCCGTCGTGCTGGGTGCTGCATCCGGGCGACACGTGGCACGGCTTCGGCGCGATCGAGGACGACTACTGCATGCTCGACCCGATCAAGGTGTCGATCGTCACGCCGGGCGTCGCGCCGCACGGCGGGCTGATGCCGGTCGGCATTCCCGCGTCGGTGGTGACGGCCTATCTTGACCGGCAAGGGATCGTCGTCGAAAAGACGACCGACTTCACGATCCTGTTCCTGTTCTCGCTCGGCGTGACGAAGGGCAAGTGGGGCACGCTCGTCAACACGCTGCTCGACTTCAAGCGCGACTACGATGCGAACGCGCCGCTCGAGCAAGCGCTGCCGGAGCTCGTCGCGCGCTATCCGGAGCGTTACGGCAAGCTGGGGCTGCGCGAGCTGTGCGATCTGATGTTCGCCGCGATGAGCGACCTGAAGACGACCGAGATGATGTCGCGCGGCTTCTCGACGCTGCCGCAGCCGGACTACAGCCCGGCCGAGGCGTACGAGCATCTGGTTCACAACGACATCGAGATGCTCGAGCTGTCGGAGATGGCCGGCCGCACCGTCGCGACCGGCGTCGTGCCCTATCCGCCCGGCATTCCGCTGCTGATGCCGGGCGAGAACGCAGGGCCGGCCGACGGTCCGCTGCTCGGTTACCTGAAAGCGCTCGAACAGTTCGACCGGCGCTTCCCGGGCTTCACGCACGATACGCACGGCGTCGAAGTGGACGACGGCGTGTACCGCATCGCGTGCATCAGGCAGGCGGGCCGCGATAGCGCCGCGCGCTGAGCGAAGGCGGTGAGCAGCGACCGGCGTCACGGCCGGTCGCTAACGGCCCCGGCCGGGGCCGGGGGTGCCGGCCCGCTACGCGGGCAACTTGGCGACCCACGCGGCAAGCTGCGCTTCGCCTTCGTCGTCGAGCTTGCCGCTGAGTTCTCCATACCACTGCACGATCGCGTCGGCCGGCTGCGTGGCCTTCAGGATCTCGAGGCTGTTCTCGAGGAACGCGCCGAAGAACGGAATCCCGCGCATGTAGAGGAACGTCGAATCGGTGATGCGCACATGGCCGTACACGTCGCGCAGCCACCCGAGATGCGGCAGCGCCTCGCGCGCATGACCGCTTTGCATCAATGCCGAAATGAAGTTCGTGCGCGCGGCGACGTCGGACTGTTCGTGCGTCTCATGATTGATCTCGGCCGCCTTCTGCATCCACGCCTCGCCGCGCTCCACTTCGTCGCACATCACCGACGTCGTCGCGAGCTGCACCGCGTTGTGCGCACTCGGCTCATGGCCGAACAATTCGAGCCAGTAAGGGAATGCCTCCGCGTAGCGCTGCAGCGCCGAATACGACAGCGCGCACAGACGCGCCGCGTCGGCCAGCCGTTGCGCATGCGGCGCGGCAGCCGCGATCGCCGCTTCGTGCCGGCCGGCCTGATATGCCGCCAGCGCCGCGGCCAGTTCGGGGGCGATGTCGGGGCCGCGCTGTTCGTCCGCGTCGGCGTCCGACGGCTGCGTGCGTTGCGTAGACGATGCGGGCGGCGTGAGCAAGGCGGCCTCGTCGCGCGGTTTCTTCCCGAACAGCTTTCCCAGCAGACCCATGTCGTTGTCCTTGTCGTTATGGTGAAGGAATGGCGGCGCCGCATCCACGGCCGCCGCACGGCGACCGCCATCTTACGCGTGCGACGCGGTGGCGGAAACGGGCAACGGGAAAAGCGAAAAGGCGACCGCCGCGTGCAGCCGTCCAGGAGCGCCGCGACGCGTCACGCGCGCGGCGGCCGCACGCCGCGATCCATGCTGCGCCGGTACGCGGCGGGACTCGTCGCCGCGATGCGCCGGAAATGCCGGCGCAGCGACTCCTCCGACCCGAAGCCCGCGCGCGCCGCGACCTGCGCGAGCGGCAGCGCCGGATTCGCTTCGAGCAGATCCTTCGCGACGTTCACGCGCTCGCGGACCAGCCACGCGACCGGCGACATCCCGGTCGCGTCGGCGAACTGCCGCTGCAGCGTGCGCGGGCTCATCGCGGCCTGCGCGGCGAGTGACGCGAGCGTATGCGGCTCGGCCGCGTGCGCGCGCATCCAGTCGATCAGCCGGGCGAGCCGGTCGCTGCCGCCCGGCGCCACCGGGCGCGGCACGAACTGCGCCTGCCCGCCGTCGCGATGCGGCGGCAGCACGAGACGCTGCGCAACGCGATTGGCGATCGCGCCGCCGTGATCGCGGCGCACGAGATGCAGCAGCATGTCGAGCCCCGCCGCCGACCCGGCCGACGTGATGACCTGCCCTTCGTCGACGTACAGCGCGTCCGGATTCACGCGCAACGCCGGATAGCGCGCCTGCAGGCGCTCCGCGTAGCGCCAGTGGGTGGTCGCGGTCAGGCCGTCGAGCACGCCCGCCGCGGCCAGCACGAACACGCCGGAACAGATCGAGCAGAGGCGCGCACCGCGCCGGTGCGCGGCGCGCAGTTTCTTCACCAGCGGTTCGGGCGGCAGTTCGTCCGGATCGCGCCAGCCGGGGATCACGATCGTGTCCGCGCGGTCGAGCATCGCGAGCCGGTACGGCGCGGCGACCGTGATGCCGCCGGCCGCGCGCACGGGGCCCGGCTCGCTCGCGCACACCGCGAAGCGATACCAGCCGACGCCCAGCTCCGGGCGTTCGAGCGCGAACAGTTCGACCACGCAGCCGAATTCGAACGTGCAGAGGCGATCGTAGGCGAGCGCGACGACGAGATGGTTTTGCATGGCGTGATGTTACCGGAACTTGTCGATCGCGCCACTGCCGGAAAACCGGCGCGCACGCGATACTGGCCTCGTTGCGGCGCATTCCGCGCCGCCTGCTCAGGAGCGCATTTCATGTCATATGTCACCGACGTCCCGGCCGCCGACAGCGCAAGCGCCGCCACGCATTTCGAAGCGTCGCTGCGCTTCGAAACCGATTGCTGGGACGTTCACGACGCGCTCGCGTCCGGCGCGCCCGATTTCGTGCTGCTCGACGTCCGCGGCCCCGACCAGTTCGCCGCCGGCCACGTGCCCGGCGCCCGCAACCTGCCGCATCGCAAGATCGTCGCGGGCAAGCTCGCCGGCTACCCGGCCGATACGCTGTTCGTCGTGTACTGCGCCGGGCCGCACTGCAACGGCGCCGCCCGCGCCGCGATCCGCCTCGCGCGGCTCGGCCGGCCGGTCAAGCTGATGATCGGCGGCGTCACCGGCTGGCGCGACGAAGGTTTCGCGCTGAGCAACGATGCGCAAATGGAAACCGGTGCCATGCACTGATCGTCGCTAAAAACGCAACAATCAATTGCCGAAGGAAGGCCTGCACACGAACGGGAAAAGCGCGACAATCGGTCCCATTGCAGTCCGGATGGAGCAGCAACATGCAGACCGAAGTCCTGATTCAAGTCGCCGGCTCAGTCGCCGCGATCGCGCTCTACTTTCTCCCGGCGATCATCGCCGACCGGCGCCGCCGCCACGACAAGCTGACGGTCGCGCTGTTCAACGCGCTGTTCGCGTGGACCGGCATCGGCTGGCTGATGACCCTGTACTGGGCCTGCCAGCCGAATCCGCGGGCCGACGTCGCGCAGACGATCCTCGCGCAGCGCCGCGGCATCAGCATGCGCACCTTCTCGACCGGCCTCGTCGAACGCGTGCAGCGCCGCGTCGCCGCCCAGGAGGAATGGGCGCAGAAGCAGGGCTGCCGCTGAACCGCCTGTTCACGCCTGGCTCGCGATGCCGAAGTTCGGCATCCTGATGTTGGTCGACGCGCGGTAGTCCCACACGAGCCCGCTGGGCAGCTCGCCGCTGCTCGCATGTAACCACACGTCGAACGCCCCCGTCGTCACCGCCCGCGCGATCCGCTCGCCGGGACAGCCGTGCGGCCCCGCGCCGAAGCCGAAAGTCGGCGCAGGCGCGCGGCCGGGCAGCAGGCGATGCGGCTCGCGATGCACGGCCGGATCGCGGTTCGCCGCCGCGAGCACGACCAGGATCGCGTCGCCCGCGTCGACGGTCACGCCGTCCAGCGTCGTGCGCGCCGCGACGAAGCGGCGCGTGTTCTGCACCGGCGCGTCGAAGCGTGCGACTTCCGCGACGAACGCATCGAGCGCAGCGGCATCCGGAATCGCCCGCCCGCCGTCGGCGCTCGCGCGCGCCGACTCTTCCCATGCGATCAGCACGTTGCCGAGCCACGCGGCCGTCGCCTCGCACGTCTGCGACAGCAGCCCGACCAGATTCGCAATCAGCGCGCCGCCGGCCTGCCAGCCCGCGGCGCGCGCCGCATCCTGAACCGCCGCGACGAGCGACCCGTCCCGGGCGCGCGTGCGTGCGACCCGCTCCGTCATCCGTTCGAGCAAGCGCCGCGCAGCATCGCTTGCACGCGCCAGCGTCGCGTCGTCCGACAGCGGCGACAGCGGCGACAGCGCGGCGACGAACGCGACGACGAGCGCAGCGATGTCGTCGAGCTGTGCTTCATCGAAGCCGAGCAGATCGGCGACCGCGCAGACGGGCACCGTCAGGCACCATGCGTTCAATGCCTCGGCGTCGAGCGGCGCGCGCAGGCGGCGGCCGGCGAGCGACGCGGTCCGCTCGCGCAACGCGAGCGCGTCGACCGACGCGAGCGCCGCCTGCATCGCCCGTTTCGGCGCGTCGTGCCGCAGCGCGCCGTCGTTCATGCGGATCAGTTGGCCGAACAGCTCGCCCGCCGTCGTGCCGCGCAACGCGGGCGGCACCGGCGCGGCGAGCGGCCGGACCCGGCACGCGGGGTGGCCGAGCACCGCCGCCACGCTGGCCGCGCGGCTCGCGACCCACAGGCCGAGCGTGGCGTCGAACGCGAGCGGCGGCCCGTCGACGAGCGCCGCATAGTACGGATAGGGATCGCGGTGCGTAACCGCGGCAATCGGATCGGTCGGGTTCATGCACGCAGTATCGGCGCGCAGGCCGGCAGCATGTTTCGGGTCGACGTGAAATGTCGATGTGCGGGTGTGTGGGGGCTTCGAGGGCGCGCGGGCCGCGGGCCGCGGGCCGCGGGCCGCAGTGGCGCGGTGGCGCGTGGGCGCAGGGGCCGCGGCGGCGCGTGTGGGCGGGATAGGCCCGACAACCGCAATGCCGCTGTGAACCCGCCAGCACAATAGGCGCAGCGGCCGTACCGAACCGGCGCCCCGCTCCTGCGTCAGGCCGCCGAACGAAAGCGAAACGTTTGCATCCGCACGCGCACCCGGCCGGCCGAAATCGCGCGCGGCTCCGGCACGACCGTCTCGTGATGGAACATCTCCTGCCGGAAGTGCCCGCTGTCGTCGAACCACTGGCAAATCAGCCAGTCGGCGTCGTCAAACACGACCGGGCCTGCATAGATCACCGTCATGCGCGGCCCGCCGGTTTTCAACGTCACGACATCGCCGACGCGAAAGCGGCTGCGGTGATTTTCTCGGATTGTCATCGCTCTCTCGATTTTTATATATTCATTATTTCCGGCGCCCCGCCGGCCGATCATTCGGATATGCCGCAGATTAACAATCCGAAAAATAACCGGCAACTCCCGAAAACCGAAAAAATACCGGTCTTAAAATCGGGACAATACGTAAATCGGGTACGCCGGGCGCATGATTGGCGCCAATGCCGGCGCGGCTTGCGCGCCGACTCCCGCCAATCGGCCGGAATTCGCAGAGTAAACGATGTAATTGCCGCAGTCACCGAAGATTAAATCGACTGCGGCTTCGTTTGATAACGGTCAACCGGTATCCATCTGGAAAACGTTACCCCGATTTAGCCACGATCATTCTGCGAAACGGACCGGCGAATTGTCCCGCGCGGCGAACCAGCGATCGAGATCGCTGCCCGGCACCGCCTCTTGCGCGAAGGTAAACGTGCCGTCGCGCGCCATTTCCGTCGCCGCCCTCAGAAATGCGCCGAGCGCGGCCCGCGCCAGCGCGCTGCCCACGCTCACGCGCTTCACGCCGAGCGCCGCGAGCGCATCGACGCTGAGCGACACGCCCTGCAGCCCCATCACGACGTTGACCGGCGCATCGACCGCGTGCGTGAGCTCGGCGATCTCGCCGGGATCGGTCAGGCCCGGCGCGTACAGCACGTCGGCGCCCGCGTCGCGATAGGCGACGAGGCGCGCGATCGTGTCGGCCAGGTCGCGCCGGCCGTGCAGGTAGTTTTCGCAACGCGCGGTCAGCGTGAACGGGAACGGCAGCGCGCGCGCCGCGGTGACCGCCGCCGCGATGCGCTCGACCGCCGCGTCGTGCGGATAGATCGGCGCGTCGGGACGGCCCGTCGCGTCCTCGATCGAGCCGCCGACCGCGCCTGCCCCGGCGGCGAGCCGGATCGTCTCGGCGACCGTCTCCGGCGCGTCGCCGAAGCCGTTCTCGAGGTCGGCGCTCACCGGCAAGCCGCCTGCCGCGACGATCTCGGCGATGTGCGCCAGCATCGCGTCGCGGCCGACCGCGTTGTCCGGCAGGCCGCGCGCATAGGCATAGCCGGCGCTCGTCGTCGCCAGCGCGTGGAAGCCGGCCATCGCGAGCAGGCGCGCGGTGCCGGCGTCCCACGGATTCGGCAGGATGAACGCGCCGGGCTGCGCATGCAGCGCGCGGAATGCGTGCGCGTGGCGGGACTGAAGGTCAGGATGGGTCATCGAGGGCTCCGTCGGAATGGGGAAGCCCCAGCATACGCGCGCGGCGTGCGGCGACGATACGGCGTGCGTTGAAATGTGGGTGCGCGAAGCGGACGGGGACGGCCGGCGCTTCGCGATCCGTCAGACCACGTAGGCGCCCTTCGCGTGCAGTTCGGCTTCCGCGCGCTCGAGCGCGGCGATCGCGTCGCTGCCTTCGAGCGCCAGCAGCTGCGCGACGAGCGCTTCGGCGAGCGCGTGCGCGGCGACGAGCGACGGGAAGAACGACGGGCTGTCGTGCGTGAAGATCAGCTGCGCATCGGCGTGCAGCGCGATCGGCGACACCGCGCTGTCGGTGATCGCGACGATCCGGCTACCCTGCGCCCTCGCGGCCTGCGCGACGCGCGTGGCCTCCGCCGAGTACGGCGCGAAGCTGACGATCACGGTCGCGCTGTGCTTCGCGATCGAGCGCAGTTCCATTTCGAGCGAGCCGGCGACGCCGGCGAGCAGCGACACGGTCGGCCGGAACAGCCGGTAGCCGTACACGAGCCCGAACGCGACCGGATAGCACGAGCGGAATCCCGCGACGTGCACGTGCGACGCCTTGCGGATCAGCTTCGCCGCTTCGGCGAGCGCCTGCGCGTTCTGCGCGGCGGTCGCGGCGAGGTTGTGCTGCTGCGCGGCGAGCAGGTCGTGCGCGAGCGACGCCTTCGCGTCGGGCCGCACGAGCGAGCGCGCGCGTTGCGTCAGCGGCTCGGGGCGCGTGCGCACGCGCGCGACGCACAGGTCGCGCAACTCGTTCCAGCCGGGAAAACCGAATTGCTGCGCGAGCCGCACGAGCGACGCGGGCTGCACCTGCGCGCGCTGCGCGACCTTGCGCATCGACGACACGGCGACTTCGTCGGGATGATCGAGCAGAAATGCCGCGCCCGCCTGGAATTGCGGGCTCAGCTCGGAAAATTGCGCCCGGATCCGGGACGCGAGTTCGTCGAAATTGGCGGCCATCTTGGTGAGAACGGGAACCGGTCGCTCATGGTATCACCGGCCCCGCACGCACCCGTCAGCGCACCACGTCGATCCGGTCGGCGTCGACCTTCACGCGGCCCGACCACTTGCGCTCGAATTCGCCGGTCAGCTTCACTTCGCTCTTGTCGCTGACGGGCTGGCCGCCGGCCCACAGCTTGTCATCGATCTCGACGCGGATCGTGCCGGTCGCATCGGCGAATTCATAGTCCTCGCCGCCGACGTGCTTGACGATGCGGCCCTGCAGCTGCACGTGCTGATCGTCCTTGCCGTTCGCGAGCAGCTCCTTCACGGTGGTGGTCGTCAATGCGGACGGCCCCGTGTATTGCGCGTAGACGGCGGCCGGCAGCGCGGCGAGCGCGATCGTCAGGATTCTGGCCAGTTGCTTCATGATCTCGTTTCCTTTTCTTCGATGGTGCGCCGCGCCCGGATCGAGCGCGACGGCCAGAGCTTACGAAGCGTAAGATTAAGCGCACCTGAAGGCGCGAACCGCGCGACGCGGTCGTGGCGCCGGGCGCCGGCACTTAAGCACGACCTAAGATACGGGCGCTTATCATGGACACCCCGGGCGCATCGCGCCCTGCTGAAGAGATACCAATCCATGCGCGTACTGCTCGTCGAAGACGATCCGCTGATCGGCAGCGGGCTCGAACACGGTCTGAAGCAGGAAGGCTTCGCGGTCGACTGGGTGAAGGACGGCGACGCCGCATCGCTCGCGCTGCGCACCACCGGCTACGGCCTGCTGCTGCTCGACCTCGGCCTGCCCAACCGCGACGGCCTGTCGGTGCTCGCCGCGCTGCGCCGCCGCGACGAGACCCTGCCGGCGATCGTCATCACCGCGCGCGACGGCCTGTCCGACCGCATCGCCGGACTCGACAGCGGCGCGGACGATTACCTCGTGAAGCCGTTCGCGCTCGAGGAACTGCTCGCGCGCATCCGCGCGGTCAACCGGCGTCACGCCGGGCGCGCGCAGACCACGCTCGCGGTCGGCCCGCTGCGGCTCGATCCCGTCAAGCACCTCGTCTGGCTCGACGACGCCGAAGTGACGCTGTCGCCGAAGGAATTCGTGCTGCTGCACGAGCTGATGCGCGAGCCGGGCGCGGTGATTTCCCGCGAGCAGTTCGAGGAGCGCCTGTACAGCTGGGGCGAGGAAATCGAAAGCAACGCGGTGCAGGTGCACATCCACAACCTGCGCAAGAAGCTCGGTCACGACATGATCCGCACGGTGCGCGGCGTCGGCTACCGGATCGGTGACGCGGCATGACGAGCCTGCGGCGCGCGCTCATTCATGCGCTGGCGCGGCGCATCGCTGCGGCGGCGCCTGCTGTTCTGGTTGCTGCCCGCCGCCTGCGTGATCGGCCTGCTCGCGAGCGCGGGCACCTACTGGGGCGCGCTGCGCGAACTCGACGACCTGCTCGACGACCAGATGCGCAGCATGACGAAACAAATCGTCGTCGGCCCGAACGGCGAGCTGTCGTTCAGCGGCGACGCCCGCGGCAAGCACCGCTTCAAGGTCGACGATCCCGACGTGGTGCTGCTGCAGGTGTGGCGCAACGGCACGCTCGTCTATTCGACCGACCGCGATTCGACGCTGCCGCCGCCGGCGCAGGCCGGCATCGCGAGCATCGACGTCGCCGGCCAGTCGTGGCGCACCTACGTGACCGAACGCGGCGGCACGACGATTCGCGTCGCGCAGGCGCGCCACGCGCGCTGGGAAGCGATCGCCGGCATCGCCGTGCATCTGCTGTGGCCGGTGCTGTCGATGCTGCCCGTGCTGGCGATCGGGCTGTGGTTCGGCATCGGTGCGGGGCTGCGGCCGCTGCGCCTGATCGCCGCCGGCCTCAAGCGCCGCAATGCCAACAATCTCGAACCGGTGGACGTCGCGTCGATGCCGAACGAGGTGCGGCCGCTCGCCGAAGCGATCAACGACCTGCTCGCCCGCCTGGACCGCTCGTTCACGCTGCAGCGGCATTTCATCGCCGACGCCGCGCACGAGCTGCGCACGCCGATCATGGGCCTGTCGATCCAGTCGCAGCTGCTGCGGCGCGCGGCGACGCCCGACGAACGCGAGCGCATCCTCGCGCAGATCCACGCCGGGACGACGCGGCTCGGCCATCTCGCCGAACAGCTGCTCACGCTCGCCCGCATCGAGCCGGACGCGCAGACGGCCGAGTTCGCGCCGGTCGATCTCGCCGCGCTGTGCCGCGCGGTGGTCGCGGATCGCGCGCGCGTCGCCGATGCGCATCGCGTCGACCTCGGCGCGATCGGCGCGTCGCCCGTCACGGTCGCCGGCAACGCCGATACCTTGCGCGTGCTGCTGAACAATCTCGTCGACAACGCGATCCGCTATGCGGGCGACGGCGCCTGCATCGACGTGAGCACACGCGTCGACGGCGCGACGCCCGTGCTCGAAGTGTCGGACGACGGCCCCGGCATTCCGGAAGCGGAGCGCGCGGACGTGTGGGAGCGGTTCTATCGCGGCGCCGGCGCGCAGGCGGCGACGTCGTCGGGCAGCGGGCTCGGCCTGTCGATCGTCAAGCGGATCGCCGAGCAGCATCGCGCGACGGTCACGCTCGGCACGAGCGCGGGCGGCCACGGGCTCACCGTGACGGTGCGCTTCCCGGCCGCGGCATGACGAGGCAAGACGAGTCCTGACGCGGGCCGGTCGCGCGGCTTGTCCACAGATTTTGTTGGCAAGCTTGTGGACAACCAGCCGCCAACGACAGCAAGCCATTGATCCGAAAAGATTTGATCGGTGTGCGCAGCAAACGCGCCGTCGCGCATGGCTATCGCATGTGATACGCAGCAAAGCGACGTCGCCGCGGACACCGCTGGTAGCCTCGACATCGCGAACCGTGCGGCTCGGCGATACCGAATTCATTGAAGCGGCAGTTCATGCCGACCCAGCTTCGTCACGCACTCGCCAGCAGTCCGACGTATTTCAACGATGCGATCGAATGGTCGACCGTGACGTTTCGATCAGCCGCCATCGCGAAACAACAGCTGCCGTCGTTCCGGAAAGTCGCGCCGACGGGCATTTGCACGCCGTGAACCGCCGCGCAGCGGGACACCGCGCCACACGATCGCCACATGCACTTCTCCACAGAAAATGTTGGCAAGCTTGTGGATATCCTGCGCATCGCGACGCTAAGCCCTTGATCCGACAGACTTTGGCACGTGTGATGCAGACGCTGCGCCAGCCGGGCCGCGTTATGCACGGCTTCGCCGCAGTTCGCATCACGATGCCACGCGGCCAGACCCGCGCTGCACGACGTGCGCATCGCGGCACTTACACACAGATTTTGTTGGCAAGCTTGTGGATATCCTGCGCAAGCGTTCGCTAAGCCATTGATCGGCCGGCGATTCGCGCGCCATGTCAACGTTTCGGCACGGCCGTCGCGCCGCACCGGCGACCCCCGTGCGTCCCTTGACGGCCGCACACGCGACGCGTCACGATCACACGACGCCGCGCACGTCACGCGTCGGCGCCACGGGCCGGCCGCTCCGCCCGCATTCGACAACGACACATCACTCCGAGGAAGGCCATGGAACATTTCAACGCAGGGCAAATGCTGGTCGCGCTCGTGCTCGTCGCGATCGTCGTCTATCCGTACGTGCGCATCGTGCGGCGCACGGGCCACTCGGGCTGGTGGATCCTGACGATGTTCGTGCCGGTGCTGAACTTCATCATGTTGTGGGTCTTCGCGTTCGCACGCTGGCCCGCCACCGACGATCGGCAACGCTAGGGCCTGCTCACGCTTATAACGGGCTTGCGAACCGGCCTGCGCATCGGATGAGCCGGCCGGCCCGCTTGTCCACAGATTATGTTGGCAAGCATGTGGACAGCGTGCGCATACCGGCACCAAGCGCTTGATCCGAAAGACTTTCTGCGCGGTGCTCCAAATGCGGCACGCGGCGCGCAACGCCGCCTCCCGCTTGTCCACAGATTGTGTTGGCAAGCATGTGGATAGCCTGCGCATACCGCAATCAAGCGCTTGATCCGAAAGACTTTGTTCCCATCGCTTCGAATCGGGCAGCGCCCGCCGCCGCGGCCGCGTTGCGGCAAGCGCGGCGGCCGGCCGGCTTTTCCACAGATTTTGTTGGCAAGCGTGTGGATATCCTGAGCATGCGTGACGCAAGTGGTTGATCTCACAACGTTTGGCTGCCGCGGTCACGACTGCGGCAGCGCCTGCCTCGATCGCCGCGCCCCGCCCGTCACGCGAATGTCGCGACCGCGATCCGCGCCGCCGCCGCGATCACGTCGTCCCTCCCCTTCGCATCGGCGCGCGCCTGCGTGTAGTACACGGTCAGCACGATCGGCCCGCGCGCGGGCGGCCAGAGCACGCCGATGTCGTTGATCGTCCCGTAGTCGCCGGTGCCGGTCTTGTCGCCGACCTGCCATCCCGTCGGCACGCCCGCGCGAATCCGCTTGTCGCCCGTCTTGTTGCCGCGCAGCCATTGCACGTACTGCGCACGCTGCGGCGCCGGCAACGCATCGCCGAGCGCCAGTGCGCGCAGGCTCGCCGCCATCGCGGCGGGCGTCGTCGTGTCGCGCGCGTCGCCCGGCAGCGCGGTATTCAGTTCGGTTTCCCAACGGTCGAGCCGGAACGTATCGTCGCCGATCGAGCGCGCGAACGCGGTCACCGCCGCCGGCCCGCCGAGCAGCTTCATCAGCAGGTTCGCGGCCGCATTGTCGCTGTACTGGGCCGTCGCCTCGCACAGCTGCGCCACCGTCATCCCGGTGTCGACATGCCGGCCCGACACGGGCGAGGAGTTGACGAGATCGGCCTGCGCATACGTCACGCGCTGCTGCAGCAAACCGGGATGCTCGACGCTCCGCGCGAGCACCGCCGCGCCGAGCATCGCCTTGAACGTGCTGCAGAACGGAAACCGCTCGTCGGCGCGATGCTGCACGCGCCGGCCGGTCGCGGTATCGAGCGCGTACACGCCGAGGCGGCCGCCCGCCGCCCGCTCGAGCGCGGCGAACGTCGCGGCGGACGCGATGTCGGGTGCGGCGGCCGACGGCGCCGCGCACGCGCCGACGGTCACGACGAGCGGCGCCGTCGCGGCGGCCAGCAGCAAAGTTCGACGTTGCGAAGAGTAGGTCATGTCGTTTGTCTCGTGGTGAATGGAAGCAGGATGCCGGCCCGGCGACACGCAATATCCCGGCTTTACGTTTGCCTGACAAGCAACGATAATTGAGCGCTGACAAAAGAATTTCTTATGACAACGCTCCGCCCTCACCTTCCACTGAATGCGTTGCGCGCATTCGAATCGTCGGCGCGCCACCTGAACTTCACGCGCGCCGGCCTCGAGCTGAGCGTGACCCAGGCCGCGGTCAGCCAGCAAGTTCGCGCGCTCGAGGAGCGGCTCGGCTGCATGCTGTTCACGCGCCTGCCGCGCGGGCTCGGGCTCACCGACGAGGGGCGCGCGCTGCTGCCCGTGCTGAGCGACGCGTTCAGCCGCATCGAGACGGTGCTCAAGCAGTTCGACGGCGGGCGCTTCCACGAGGTGCTGTCGATCGGGGTCGTCGGCACGTTTGCCCTAGGCTGGCTAATGCCGCGACTGAAGCGATTCGGCGACGTCCACCCGTTCGTCGAGCTGCGGCTGCGCACCAACAACAACGTCGTCGACCTGGCGGCCGAGGGGCTCGATTTCGCGATCCGCTTCGGCGTCGGCAACTGGCCGGCGACGCGCAATGAACGGCTGCTCGATGCGCCGCTCACCGCGCTGTGCACGCCGGAGATCGCCGCGCGCGTCTCGCAGCCCGGCGATCTCGCGAACGAAACGCAGCTGCGCTCGTACCGCACCGACGAATGGCTCGGCTGGTTCGCGGCCGCGCAGCTCGAACCGTGGCCGGTCAACGGCCCCGTGTTCGACTCGTCGCGGCTGATGGTCGAGGCGGCGATGCAGGGCGCGGGCGTCGCGCTCGCGCCGGCCTGCATGTTCACGCGCGAGCTGCAGCTCGGCCTGCTCGCGCGGCCGTTCGACATCGACGTGCAGGCGGGCGGCTACTGGCTCACGTCGCTGAAATCGAAGCCGCTCACGCCGGCGATGACGCTGTTTCGCGACTGGATCGTCGCGGAAGCGGCCGACGCCCCGCCGCACGAATGAGGCACGCGTGTTTGTCCACAGAAAATGTTGGCAAGGATGTGGATATCCTGGGCACCCGGCGCGTAACCCGTTGATCTGGCACGAATTCCAGGTGCCACGTGCGCATCGCGCATTGGCCGCCACAGGATCGAGGCGAACGCGGCCGATTCCGAACTATGAGGAATCTATCGCGTGACACTTATCCACAGATTTTGTTGGCAAACCTGTGGATATTCCGCCAAAGTGCCGCGCAAGCCACTGATGCAAAAGGGAATTTGGTAGATCGCGCGCCGCAGGTCAACGATGCGACATCGATTGGCACCTGTGCGTCACCTGTGCGGTGCCCGTTTCACGACCGTCCGACAAGTGTCCGATCGTGAGCCGGTTCTCCACAGATTTTGTTGGCAAGCTTGTGGATATCCTGCGCATCCGCCCCCTAACTCATTGAGCGCACGGGAATTTGTATGCACGGCGCTGGATCGGGCAGCGCCGGCGCGGGCAGCAACGCACGCGCCGGCACCGTCCGCGTCAATGCCGGTCGAGACCGCTGCGCAGGTCGCGCGCCTTGTTGCGCAGCGCCTCGTAGCCGGAGCGCGCATGCTCGGGCAGATCCGGGTCGCCGATCAGCGCACCCAGGGTTTCGATCAGGCTGTAGAGAATGCCTTTCGCCGCGCCGACGGCGATGCGCTGCGATTCGATCGACTCGTGCAGGTGGTTGACCGCCGCTTCGAGATGCTCGAGCTTCTGCTCGCCGTCGTCGGGCCGCTTGTCCGTGGTCATCTTGGATGCCTCCGCCATAGTTAAAGGGTCATGTCGCGATTCTATGCCGCTGCGCGCGTATGTGGCACGACCTGGCTCAACGACGCGCCGCCCGGCCGCTACAGCACCGCGACGACCTTCACGCGCCCCGGCTCCGCCGCCGCGACCACCTGGCCGTCGACACGCCGGAACGTCAGCGACACGCTGTCGTCGCCGACCCGCAGATCGTCGATCCGCAGCCAGTCGACGCCTTCCGGCAGCGCCGGCCGTTCGACCCGCACTTCGTGACGGGCTGCGTCGACGCTCACGCCGAGGCACGCCTGCAGCATCATGAACGGCGCGCCGGCGGCCCACGCCTGCGGCAGGCACGCGACCGGATACGCGGTCGGCGGCTCGCCGCGCCGGCGCGGGAACCCGCAGAACAGTTCCGGCAGCCGCATCTCGAAGCTGACCGCCGCCTCGAACAGCGAACGCAGCAGGTTCAGCACGGCGGCCTTGTCGCCGTAGCGCGCGAGCCCGCGCGCGGCGAGCGCATTGTCGTGCGGCCACACCGAGCCGTTGTGATACGCCATCGGATTGAAGCGCGGCTGGCCGGCCGCCAGCGTGCGCACGCCCCAGCCGGTCTGGAACAGCGTCGAGCCGAGCGCATCCGCGACCGCCGCGCCGCGCGCCGGGTCCGGCAAGCCGAACGCGAGCAGATGCCCGGCGTTCGACGCGAGCACGCGGCACAGCTCGCCGTGGCCGTCGAGCGCGATCCCGTAGAAATTCGCGTCGGGCATCCAGAACAGCGCCTCCACCTGCTCGCGCAGCAGCTTCGCGCGCAGCGCATAGCGCGTCGCGTCGGCCGCATGGCCGCGCCGCTGCGAGCACGCCGACATCGCGTCGAACGCCGCGCACGCATATGCCTGCACTTCGACGAGCGCGATCGGCCCGTCGGGAAAGCGCCCGTCCGCATGGAACACCGAATCGTGGCTGTCCTTCCAGCCCTGGTTCGCGAGCCCGCGCTCCGACGTGCGCTGGTAATCGAGGAGTCCGTAAGGATTGCGGTCGCACTTGTCGCTCACCCACTGGATCGCGCGTTCGAGCGCGGGCCACAGTTCGTCGATCAGCGCGTCGTCGCCGGTGTGCTCGACATACGCGCCCGCCAGCACGACGAACAGCGGCGTCGTGTCGACGCCGCCGTAGTACAGCGCGAACGGCACCTCGCCCGTCGCCGCCATCTCGCTCTTGCGGAACTCATGCATGATCTTGCCCGGCTCGGCGTCACGGAACGCCGACGTCTCGCGCGCCTGATGCGCGGCCAGAAAACGCAGCACGCCGCGCGCGAGCGACGGCTGCAGCCACAGCATCTGCAGCGACGTGATCACCGCGTCGCGGCCGAACGGCGTCGAGAACCACGGAATGCCGGCATACGGATACGGGCCGGTGTCGAGCTGCGTCGTCAGCAGCCCGAGATCCGCGAGCGAACGGTCGAGCCACGCGTTGAACAGCGGGTTGCCGGTGCGCACGCGGGCCATCGTCGCGCGCCGCGCGCGCATCGCGCGGTGCACCGCGACGAGCGCGGTGCGCAACGCGGCGCGGCCGCACCCGGGCGTCTCGCCGCGCGCCGCGCCGACGGTCGCCTCGACGCTCAGGTAGATCGACACGCACGCCTGCGCGGCGATCGTCAGCCGGTAATCGGCGCGGTCGACCGACAGCGCGTCGGGCGCCGGCGAGAAGTTGAGCGTCACCGCGCGCTCGACGCGATCGAGCCCGTCGTAGCGCAGCCGCACCGCGCCCGCGTCGATGCGCGGCTGAGCGATCGTGCCGCGGCGCGCGCGATGCGTGCCGCGCACCTCGAACATGTCCTTGAAATCGGCGGCGAACGACACCGACAGCGGCACCTCGGCCTCGCTCGCGCCGTAGTTCGTCAGCGTCAGCGCTTCGTACAGCACGTTGTTCGCGAGCACGCGCATCCGCTCGATGTGGATCACCCCTTCGGGCGTCTCGCGGCCGCCGAGCGGCGGCAGCGGCCGGTTCGTCAGGTGCGCGGTGAACGACGCGTTGTCGGCGCTGGTCGCGCCCGACAGCAGCGATGGCGCGCGGCCGCCGAAGGTCAGCCGCCATTTCGACAGCACGCGCATGTCGTCGACGAACAGCCCGTCGTCGTGCCCGCTGACGTCGCCGAGCGCGTCGCTGACCACGAACGCGTCGCCGGCCTTCAGCACGTACTGGTTGTTGCGCGCGTCCGCCTGCGGGTCGGCCTCGGGCGCGATGAATGCGGGGCCCGACGCCTGGGTCGGGGGCACAGGCGCGACTTGCGGCGCGCGCGTCGTCGTCTCGTCGGCGTGATTCGGCATCGATGCTCCTGTGTTGGGCAGCACGCGCAGCGCGCGTCGCTCGTTCCGCACAGGATAGGCCAGAACGATGGATGTGCGCAGCGCGTGTGTGGCAGAGGCGCTGCGTGGGCGCGTGGGCGCGAGTGGCTGGCGTGGCCCGCCCGGCGTCAGTCCACCGGGCACATCGCGAGCCGCCCCATCGCCTCGCCCGCGCCGCGCACGGCACAGGTCGCGGGCTCGTCGGCGACGCGGGCGACCAGCCCCGTCTCGTCGCGCAGCAGGCGTTCGAGATCCGCGAGCAGCGCGCCGCCGCCCGTCAGCACCACGCCGCGATGCGCGATGTCGGTCACCAGTTCGGCCGGCGCGTTTTCCAGCACCGATTTCACCGCGCCGATCACCTGCTTGAGCGGCGCGGCGAGCGCGTCGGCCACGTCGTGATTGGACAGCTCGATCGAGCGCGGCAGCCCATCGCCGATGCCGCGTCCGATCGCGCGCGTCGACGTGCGCGGCACGGCGCTGGTGGCCGAGCCGATCGTCTGCTTGACGCGCTCGGCCGTCTGTTCGCCCAGCAGCACGCCGTACACGTTGCGCACGTAGTTGATGATCGCGGCGTCGAACTGGTTGCCGCCGACGCGGATCGCCTCGCGATACACGATGCCGCCGAGCGCGATCACCGCGACTTCGGTCGTCCCGGCGCCGATGTCGACGACCATCGAGCCGACCGGCTCGGTGACCGGCAGGCCCGCGCCGAGCCCGGCCGCGAGCGCTTCCTCGATCAGCGCCACGTCCGATACGCCGGCCGCGAACGCGGCTTCGCGCACCGCGCGACGCTCGACGGCCGTCGCGCCCGACGGCACGCACAGCGCGACCTCGACGCGCCGGCCGAACCGCGAGCGCGTGCGCGACATGTCGATGAAGTGGCGGATCATCTGCTCGGCTGCGTGCGCGTCGGCGATCACGCCGTGCTGCAGCGGCCGCACCGCCTCGAGATGGATGGGCTCGCGGCCGAGCAGCGCCTTCGCGCGTTCGCCGACCGCCTCGAGGGTCGGACGCGCATCGGACATGCCGGCCTTGCGGAAACAGATGACCGACGGCTGGTTCAGCACGACGCCCCGGTCGTGCGTATAGATCCGCGTGGTCGCGGTACCCGGATCGATCGCGACGGGATGCGCGAACAGCTTTCCGAACAGCGGTGTCGACATATCAACCCTTTTCATGAACAAACCGGCCGGAACGGCCGGCCCGCATCGATGCGGCACGCATTTGCGGTCCCATCACGGACTTAGCGGCAAATCGTTCCGATACTTTAGGCAATTCTAATGATTTTTTTGCGACGAAATGACCGAAAACCCGGGCCGGCCGCCGCACGACTACGCGCCGAGCGCTCGCGCTGCGCTTGTAAAACACGTTAATCTCTCGGTTTTGCCTGCTTCCGGCAGGCTTCCGACGCCCATCACGCCAGGTATTCCAACATG
The DNA here is from genome assembly GCF_001718695.1 of Burkholderia ubonensis. Classification (NCBI taxonomy): domain Bacteria; kingdom Pseudomonadati; phylum Pseudomonadota; class Betaproteobacteria; order Burkholderiales; family Burkholderiaceae; genus Burkholderia; species Burkholderia ubonensis. The sequence goes on from NZ_CP013422.1 coordinate 1,656,373, forward strand.
ACAGCGCCTGCCTCCCTTCGCTGGCTCGCGGCGCGCCGGCTCGGCGCAACGCTCGTTGCGCTCTGGTGCTGCGCCGCCGCCGCGCAGCCCGTGCCGGCCGCCGACACCGCAACGCGCGCCGCCCAGGCAGGCGCCGGCACGGCCGGCGCCGCTTCGGCCGCGGCCGCGGCATCGACGACGATGGTGGCCGCCGCCGCCGTAGCACCCGCCGCAGCCCCCACACCGAGCTGCACCGCCGACGGCGGTCCGGCCGGCCGCCCATCGGTCGGCCTCGTGCTGTCCGGCGGCGGTGCGCGCGGCTATGCGCATCTCGGCGTGCTGAAGGTGCTCGAGGACAACCGCATCCCCATCGACTGCATCGCGGCCACCAGCATGGGCGCCGTGGTCGGCGGCCTGTATGCGAGCGGGATGCCCGCTGCCGAGATGCAGAAGCGCCTGTCGGAAACGAATCTCGCCGACATCGCGTTCGACGTGACCGAGCGCGCGGACCTGCCGCAGAGCCGCCGCGAGGACGAACGGCTGTACGCGAACGGCGCGACGCTCGGCTTCAGCGGCAAGGGCGTGAAGGCGCCGGCGGGGATCGTGCAGGGCAACCGGCTGCAGGCGCTGCTCGCCGACTGGACCGCCGCCGTGCCGATCAACCAGCCGTTCGACAAGCTGCCGATTCCGTATCGCGCGATCGCGACCGACCTGCAGACCGGGCAGATGGTGGTGCTCGATCACGGCTCGCTGCCGCTCGCGATCCGCGCGAGCATGGCGATGCCGGGCCTGTTCGCGCCCGCCGAGATCAACGACCGGGCGCTGGTGGACGGCGGCCTCGTCAGGAACCTGCCCGTCGATAGCGCGCGGCAGATGGGCGCGGACGTCGTGATCGCGGTCGACATCGGCTCGCAGCTGCGGCCGCTCGACGCGCTCGCGTCGCCCGCCGACGTGGCTCAGCAGATGGTCGGCATCCTGATCCGCCAGAACGTGGCGGCGCAACGCAAGCAGCTCGCGCCGCAGGACGTGCTGCTCACGCCCGAGCTCGGCACGCTCACGTTCACCGATTTCCAGAAGGCGAACGAGGCAATCGCCGCCGGCGCGGCCGCCGCGACCGCGGCGCTGCCGCGCCTGAAGCGCTACGCGCTCACGCCGGAGCAGTACGCCGCCTACCGGGCGGCGCACACGCAGCCCCTGCCGCCGGCGATCCGGATCACCGACATCGAGATCCGGACCAACGGCGGCGTGCCGCAGCGGGTCGTCAGGGACGCGCTGCACGTGAAGCCCGGCGACACCTACGACCCGAAGGCGGTCAGCCGGGACCTGCTGACGCTCACGACGGGCGGCAATTTCGAGGGCGTCACGCAGCAGGTCGTCAGTAACGGCGACGACAACCGGCTCGTGATCGATGCGCGCGAAAAATATTGGGGTCCGAATTTCCTGCTGTTCGGCCTCGGCATGTCGAGCAGCTCGACCGACCAGGGCGGGTTCCGGCTGCACGTCGGCTACCGGCGCCCGTGGCTCACCGAGTCCGGTCTCGAGTTCCGCACGGACGCGACGGTCGGCAGCGACCTGAACGCGGTGCACGTCGAGCTGCGCCAGCCGCTGTCGGTGAAGTACGGCGATTACATCGCGCCCTACGCCGAATACCAGCGCCGCTACGCGAATCTGTACGACGATAGCGGCGACGTGAAGGTCACGCAGTACATGGTCCAGACGGCGCGCGCCGGTATCGACTTCGGCGCGCCGATCGGGCGGCTCGGCGATTTCCGGATCGGCCTCGCGTATACGCACAGCCACGGTTCGCCCACCTACAACCTGCCGCTGCAGCTGCTCGACCCCGACGTGACCGATCAGACGGCGCTGCTGTTCCCCAGCTACTCCGCGGATGCGCTGTCGGCCCGTGCGCGGCTCGTGATCGACCAGCTCGACGATCCGATGTTCCCGCGCAAGGGCTACTTCGCCGAATTCCGCGTCGAACGCTCGCTGATGTCGCGCAACGGCGCGTCGTCGGAAACGGTCGATTCCAGGATCACCGACGCGCCCTACACCGAGCTGTACGGCAAGCTGATGGTCGCGCAGCAGTTCGGCCGGCACAGCGTCAGCGCGGGCGTCGAGGGCGGCAAGAGCATCGGCGGCACGAACCTGATCAACGCGTTCAACTTCACGCTCGGCGGGTTCCAGCATCTGGCGGCCTACGCGGCCGACCAGCTGAACGGCGATTCGCTCGTCTACGGGCAGATCACCTACATGAACCAGCTTGCGACGTTCAATTCGTCGCCCGTCAAGGCGCTCTTCGTCGGTGCGAGCGCGGAGGTCGGCAACGTGTGGTCGGGCGGCGCGAGGATCGGCGGCGGCGCGCTGAAGCAGAGCTACACGTTCTTCACCAGCCTGACGACCGCGTTCGGCCCGCTGTACATGGGTGTCGCGCTCGCGCCGGGCGGCCGGCGCAACATCTACCTGCAGCTCGGCCGCACGTATTGATGCGCCGCGCGGCCGGCCGTGCCGGTCACGCGGGCCAGCTGATTTCGAAGCGCGCGCCGCCGAGTTCGGCCGGATCGACCACCGCGATCCGGCCGTTGTGCGCCTGCAGCACCTGCCGCGTGATCGCGAGGCCGAGGCCGTAGCCGCCGGTGCGCCGGTCGAGCCGCACGAACGCTTCGAAGATCCGCTCGCGCTCGGATTCGGGCACGCCGGGGCCATCGTCCTCGACGTAGATGCCGATATTGCCGTGGCCGATCGCGATGCCGACCACGATGCGCGAACGCGCGTACTTGCTCGCGTTGCGCAGCAGGTTGCGCATCGCGTACGACATCAGCCGCCGGTCCATCTCCACGCGCACGTCGGTCGCGATCGCGATGCGCGTCTCGATCGTCTTCTCCGGATACAGCAGCGCGGCGTCGTTGACCTGATGCTCGAGCCATGCGGCCAGCGCCGTCGGCTCGAGGTTCGACTGCAGCGAACTGTATTCGAGCCGCGCGTAGGTCAGGCTCATGTCGATCAGCTCGTCGAGCTCGGTGACGTCCTGCGCGATGCTGTCGAGCGCGCTCTCGTATTCGGCCGCCGAGCCGGGCTCGCGCAGGATCTCGAGCGCGAAGCGCACGCGCGCGAGCGGCGTGCGCAGCTCGTGCGAGATCCCGTTCGTGAGGTCGCGCTGCGCGGCGATCAGGCGCTCCATCCGCATCGCGAGCGCGTTCAGCGTGCGCGCGAGCGGGCCGATGATCACGCTGTGCGATTCGCGCGCGCGCGTGTTGAAGCGCCCGCCGGTGAAGTCGATCGCGCGCTCGCGCACCATCACGAGGTCCGACCACACCGGCCGCATCCAGCGGTACGCGGCAAGCGCGGGCGCGGCGAACACGAACGCGAGCACGAGCCACACGTCGCCCGGCAGCGCGTCGAACGCATGCCACACGAGGCGCGGCGACAGCACGACGCACAGCGCGAGCGCCGGCACGAGCGCCGTCAGCAGCACGAGGCCGAGCAGATGCAGGTAGGTGCGCACGTACAGGCGCGACCAGCTTGGGATGCGGTCGGCGCGCGTGTCGGTCCACGCGCGGCGGAAATGCATCCAGCGCCATCTGACGTAGCGCAGCGGCGACAGGCGGGGCGCATTGGGATGCGCGGCGGGTCGTTTGATCATCGCGGGTCTCGGGTCTCGGCTATCGGATGGGGCAGCCGCGCCGGCCCGCGCGGCGTCAGTCCCACGCATGCTTGCTGAACTGGTAGCCCTTGCTGCGAATCGTCTTGATCCGCTGCGGGTTGCTCGCGTCGTCGCGCAGCTTGCGGCGCAGCTTCGAGATGCGCCCGTCGATCGTGCGGTCGAGGCCGTCGAATTCGACGCCGCGCAGCTGCAGCATCAGGTCGTCGCGGCTGACGACCTCGCCCGCGTGGCAGACGAGCGCCCACAGCAGGTCGAACTCGGCCGACGTCAGGTCCGGCGCGCTGCCGTCCGGCAGCATGACGGTGCGGTCGGTGCGGTCGATCGAGAACTTGCCGAACGTATGGCGCTCCGGCTGCGGGGCCGAGCCGTCGGCGGCGCGCGCCGGCGCGCGGCGCAGCTGCGCCTTGATCCGCGCGAGCAGGATGCGCGGTTCCACCGGCTTGTGCACGTAGTCGTCCGCGCCGATTTCGAGGCCGAGCAGCTCGTCGAACGGCTCGTCGCGCGCGGTCACCATGATGATGACGCCGTCGTACTGCTTGCGCGCCTCGCGGCAGATCTCGAAGCCGTCCTTGCCCGGCAGGTTCACGTCGAGGATGACGAGATCCGGGCGGATGGACAGGATCGCCGGCACTGCGGCATCACCGTGCAGCACGGTGTCGACTTCATAGTCGTTCTTGCGCAGATAGCCGGCGATCAGCGTGGAGAGGCGAGTGTCGTCTTCGACGAGCAGGATCCGGAAAGGCATGGGCACACAATCGGTTCAACAGGGAAGCGGCGCAGGAACGGACAAGGTTCGGCAGCCGAAACGTACCGCATGATACTGCGCCTGCCGGATGCGCATCTTCTTATCTCGAAAAATGAGGGCGCAAATACCTGTCGGCGGCGCATGGCGCTTGACGAATTCGCGCCGAAACGGTTCCATACGGGCTCGCCGCAATCCGGGCGCCGCGCCGCCCTCGCCTGAAGTCATGAATTACCAACCGATCCTCGAACGCATCCACACCGAACTCGCCCCCTGGATCGGCCAGGGCCGCGTCGCCGACTACATCCCCGAACTCGCGAAGGTGCCCGCCGACAAGTTCGGAATGGCGGTCGTGACGCTCGACGGAAACGTTTACACGGTCGGCGACGCACGCGAGCGCTTCTCGATCCAGAGCATCTCGAAGCTGTTCGCGTGCACGCTCGCGTTCCAGCTGCTCGGCGACGCGCTGTGGGACCGGGTCGGGCGCGAACCGTCGGGCAACGCGTTCAACTCGCTCGTTCAGCTCGAGACCGAGCGCGGCAAGCCGCGCAATCCGTTCATCAACGCGGGCGCGCTCGTCGTCACCGACGTGCTGTGCCGCCGCTTCGTGAAAGCCGAGACCGCGCTCGTCGAATTCGTGCGGCGGCTGATCGGCGCGGCCGACATCGACTACGATTCGCGCGTCGCGCTGTCGGAACTGCAGCACGCCGAGCGCAACCGCGCGATGGCGCACTTCATGGCGAGCTTCGGCAACATGCAGATGCCGCCCGAGACGGTCGTCGACGCGTACTGCCGCCAGTGCGCGATCGAAATGAACTGCGTCGAGCTCGCGCGCGCGGCGCTGTTCCTCGCGAACGGCGGCGTCGCGCCGGTCACGGGCGAACGGATCGTCGATTCGAGTTCCGCGAAACGGCTGTCCGCGCTGATGCTGACCTGCGGCACCTACGACGCGGCCGGCGACTTCGTGTACCGGGTCGGCCTGCCCGCGAAGAGCGGCGTCGGCGGCGGGATTGTCGCGGTGCTGCCCGGCGAGATGGCGGTGTGCGTATGGGCGCCGGGGCTGGACGCGAACGGGAACTCGCTCGCTGGGACCAGGGCTTTGGAATGGTTGACGACTTATTCGGGGCGGTCGATTTTTTGAGGTGGCGGGGACAAGCTCGCCTCAGCGGGGGCGAGGGCGGCAGGTGAATATCGGTGCGCACCGGTGCGCTTAATGGTGGATTCGGCCATTGGGAGCGATTGACCCGGAGCGGTCCCTCGATTTTCTGCAAAGCGGTCGCTCCAAAGCACGAATCAACCGTTGAGCCTTGTGGTACCAAAGAAGATTTCGACGAGCAAAGCTAAGAGTACCTGGCCATGACGGCTCATCCCACTCAACGGCAACGCAACCTACTTTGCGACAGCCTTTGTCGCCTGCTTTATGAATTCGGCTTTGGCCGCCCTTGCCAACTCTTCTGGTATCGGTGTACTACGAACGGACTTGTCCAGTTCTGCCAACGCGCTACCACGGGCAATCAATGCGGGGTATACATAGGTCAAGCAATACTCCCCAAGGCGCTTGTATTCGCGTACTGCGGCAGCAGCGTCTCGCTCGTACATGCCAAAATTGGCCGCGTCCACCTGCTGCAACTTCCCTGAATACGCCTCGTTGTCTGTTCCTCGAGCCAGCGCGGTGAAGAAGATCATGCGCATGCTTGCTTCTCTCATTGCCTCGTAGACCGCCTCCGCTTGTTGTGTGTTCAAGCCACCTTTCAGTAGAAGGTCACGGTCGTAAGTGAACCAGTTCCGCTCGTAGATCGCTTTCTCGCACGCCACAAACTTGGTCTGCCAGTCCGCATCTTTGTACGCTCCAAAACCATCGTCAACACCGGCGGCCATAGCATGGGGCAACCCCGTTGCTTGTACGACGAAGAGTGCAGCAAGCAGAGTTTTTTTCATCATCTTCATTCATCCTTGTTGAGTAGTTCAGCGATCGTAGTAGCAGATTACGAAGTGGGAATTGTAGTGCTGGCATTGGAACGACCGCTCATGGCTGCGCTGTGGAACGCTGTCTGTCCGATTTTGTCGACGATTCTGCCTCGGCAGTCGACTGACCGCTTCTGGCCGAGGCCGTGTAAAAACGCGCAGAACGGCCGACCGATCCCTCCTCGGCGGGAGCACAGTTGCGTTAGGACGTGACGCAGGCAAATGAAGTGATCGTGTTTTACTGGCAAACAGCGTCGGCGCGCGCATTCACGCGCCTGCCAGCTTCATCGCTCGCATCGTCTTTGCGAACCCGAGAATCCTGATGACTCGCTTGAGGTTGTATGCCAGCACGTGCAAACTCATTTCAGCGGCGACATGGCCAAGTCCGCGCGTCTGGAAGTGCGTCGCCCCATCCAGTACTTGAGTGTGCCGAACACGTGCTCGACCGTGCGCCGTCGCATCGTCATGGCATCGAGCTGGCGATCCAGCCTGGACTGCATCGCCTCGAGCACCGCTGCGTGTTCCCATCGTCGAATACGCCGATAGTCAGTGGGCGTGCACCGGTTCTTTATCGGGCATTTCGGGCAAGCGCTGCTCCAGTAGGTACGCAGGGCCATCGGAGTTTCGCGCTCGACGGAAGTAAATCGGTAAATCGCCCGTTGCCCCGCTGGACATAGGTATTGGTCGTCTTTGGCGATGTAGATGAAGTCGGCCCGATCGAACCGTCCATCTGCCTTTGCACTGGAGGTTTGTGTTTTTGGCACCAGAGCTGCAATACCAGCGTCATCGCATGCTTTGATCTCCGTGCCGCTGTAATACCCGCGATCGGCCAGCGCCTTGAGCTTCTTCTTGCCCATCGCTTCGCGCGCGGCTTTGGCCATCGGGCTTAGCTGAGCGCGGTCACTACCGACGTTCGTCACTTCGTGTGTCACGATGAGGTGGTGCTTCGTATCAACAGCCACCTGAACGTTGTAGCCCACCACGCCTGTGCACTTGGCTTGCGACATCATCGAACGTGAGTCGGGATCAGTCAGCGAACCCTGTTTTTCCGGTAAATCATTCAACAGTTCCGCGGCCCGATCCAGATCGCGCATCTGCTCGCGCAGCGTCTCGATCTTTTCCCGCAGCCGTTCGGTTTTCGCTTCGACCTCTGCGGGTTGCGTGCGATCAGCAGTTTCCAGCGCATCCAGATAGCGCTGGATGCTTTGCTCGATCTGCTCCTGACGCTTTGCGATCTTGTTGGGCGTGAAGTTGTTATCGCGACTGTTGACCGCCTTGAACTTGCTGCCGTCGATGGCAACGACTGCTTGCGTGAACAGCTTCAGGTCGCGGCATATCACCACGAAGCGGCGGCATACATTGCGAATGCCGGCGCCATTGCTGCCCGTGAACTCGGCAATCGTCTTGAAGTCCGGCGCGAGGCGACCGGTCAGCCACATCAGTTCGACATTACGCTGGCACTCGCGCTCCAGACGTCGGCTCGACTGCACACGATTGAGTAGCCGTAGATGTAGAGTTTGAGCAGAACGGACGGATGGTAAGACGGTCGGCCCGTGATCGCCGGCGTGGTGCCTTCGAAGCCCATGGAAGCCAGATCGAGTTCGTCTACGAATGCGTCGACGATCCGCACGGGATCGTCTTCAGCGATAAAGTCTTCGAGACACTCCGGCAGCAACGTGGCCTGATTGCGGCTTGCACCTTCGACGAATCGCCCCATCTCCGCCTCTCGCGCTAACAGGTTGATTCAGTCTAGGCGATCGCGCGGGTTTTGACACACCCTCGGCCGCTTGCGGGCAGCCGTGGTCGGCATTCGCGATGCCCGATAACCGGGCTATCGATCCAGCGCGAGCTTCGCACCCAGACCGAGCAAGACAGTCCCCATCACGGCATCGATCGGCTTGCGTATGCGCGCGTAACCCACTTGCACGCGCTCGGTGGAAAACAGAATCGCCATCGCGCCGAACCACGTCAGCGAGACTGCCGTAACGATGGCCAGGGTCGCGCCGTGCACCCACAGCGGGGCATGCGCCGGCAGGACCGTGATGAAAAGGCTGCCGAAAAACGCCGCCGCTTTCGGGTTGGTAAGTCCGACCAACAGACCTCGTCGATATGCCTGCCCGTCGCTCTTGGCGGACTGCGCATCTACCTCGGTTTGCTGCATCGGTTTTCTCAACCCGGCGAGCGTCTTTCCGCCGAGATAGACGAGATAAACCGCGCCGGCGATCCGAATGACTTCATACAGCCATGCGAGCTTTGCGAGGATGAGCCCAAGGCCGAAGATTGCCAGCGCCGCCCATAACGCATGTGAAGTCGAAATGCCGGCAGTCGCGTAAAGACCGGCTCGTCGTTTGGCAAGTGCATGCGACGTGACGGCGATAAGGTCGGGACCGGGGCTGACGCAGGCCAGAAGCATTACGCCGCCGACGGCGGCGAGTTGGGCAACGTAGGTCATATAAGCGCTATAGCCTTTGAGAAGACCATGATGGGCGGACTCACTCTAGCACGGCCAAAATGGGCTAAACCGGCTCAATAGCCGTCGCATTCAAATGCATGCTTCGTCTTGACGCTTATCGGTATCGAACTCCCCACGCACGAACCGTTCTCAAACCGTCGCAAGAATCAACCGCGCAGGCGTCACCCCGATGAGCAATCCGTCGTCGCGGTTCGCCAGATAGCGCTGGTTCAACTCCTCCGGCGTCCACGCATTGATCTGGCCGAATCCCAACGCACTCAACTTCTCGGCAATGACGGCCGGCTCGAAAAAGGTTTTCCACGGCTCGCCGCGCTCGGCGAGCCGCGCCGTAAACTGCTCCATCGCGATACGCATGATCGTCGGCAAGCCCGAAAGCGGCGTCACGTACTCGAACAGCACGGCGCTGCCTTTCGCGCAACCGGCGATGAAGCGCAACGTGTCGATGACCGCCTCCTCGTCGAGATACATCGTCACGCCGAGCCAGCTGAAAACGGCCGGCGCATCGGCGTCGAAACCCGCCCGCGCCAATCCCTCCGCCAGCCCGACGCTTTCGAAGTCGACCGGCACGAAATGCAGCGACGACGGCACCGCGATGCCTGCCTCACGCAAGCGAGCCTGCTTCCACGCCTGCGTTGCCGGCAAATCGACCTCGAAGATTCGCCCGGGCATATCGGGATGCCGAAACGCGCTGGTATCGAGCCCCGCCCCGAGAATCACGTACTGACGAATGCCGCGTTCGACGGCCTCGCGCCACACGTCTTCGGCCAGCCGGCTGCGCACGATGACCGAGCTGCGCATGCCGACCGACGGCGGCTCGCGGAATCGGTCGAGATTGTCACGCAGCGCCTGTGCTTCGGCGGCGCCGAGGATCGGCAGCGCAACGGGATCGTCGAGCACCAGCGGCCGATCGAGCAGTTGATGTGCGGCGCGCTGCGTCGCGACCATCAACGCGCTCGGCTTCGGGCCGCCGTCGACTGGCGACATGTCGCGGCCGGCGAGATGCGCGGCGTTCAGATACGCGAGCAGCGAATCGTCGAGGCCCACGCCCAGTTGCAGATCGGGCTCGCGCATCAACGCATCGCGCACACGTGCCTCCAGCACCGCGTCGTCTCCGCAAAAGCTGTCGCGGAACAGTTGCTGCCAGCGCCCGACGATCGCCTGCACCGGCGCGGCGCCGGGGTCGACACCGGCTGCCATGTTCGCCCTCAGCTCGACCACCAGCGCCGGCCATGCGCGATGCTTCGCGCTCGCGAACTGACGACGGCGCACCCCGTCGGCCTGCGCCGGACTGAGATACTTCGCGAGCAGCGCGCAGCGCGCGTGCATGAAGGCTTCGTCGATCCATTCCAGCATCTCGACGGTAATGCCCACGATTTGCCGCGCGCGCGGCTCGCGCAGCTGCATCAGCATCAGCTTGGTCGCGAGGTCCGGGTCATTGCGCGTCATCCGGACCACGAGCCGGATCCAGCGCCACGCCAAAGCCTGAGCCGCATCGCTCGCGGTGGGCAACGCGTTCTGCATGGCAACGCGGACCTCCTCTATCAGCGCGGCCCATGCCGGATCCGACGGCGCCGCCGTCTCGGGCCCGGATGCCAGCAACGCATCGAGTTCTTCGTCATCGAGATGCTTTTCGTACATGTTCATCAGCTCCAGAGCGTTCATCCAATCGGCGGCGGCGATCTCGCTGCCGGCGCAAACCATGTCGACGATGTATTGCAAGCGACGGCCAAGGCGCTGCGCGCGCAGCGCCTGCGCATTCAACTCGGCGATCTGTCGTTGCAGCAGTTCCAGCGGAACGCGAGCCGGGTCGCCCTCGAGGCTCGCCTTGATGTCCGGCAGCGAATACCCGAAACGTTTCAGCGCCTCGATGCGATGCAGCCGGATCAGGTCATCCTGCCCATACAGGCGCGCGCCGCCTTCGGTACGCTGCGACGGCGACAGCAGCCCGATCGCGTCGTAGTGGTGAAGCGTACGGACAGTCAATCCCGCCTTGTTCGCGAGTTCGCCGATTTTCAGTCGCATTGCTTTCTCGATCGTCGAGGGTCAACGTTAAAAGCTGACGTAGCGTCAGGTGCAAGGGGAATCGACGGGTTGGGGGCATCGCTCCGGCCCCCAGCGGTCCCTCGTTGCGCAGCGTGCATCGTGCCATGACAGACGGCGCCGGATCGCGCCGATGCGCGAGCTTGGCGAAAAGGTGACGAAACGCAGCCCAATATACAGACTGTCGCACCGCAAGCACGGCGAAGCACGCGCGTATCTAGGGACCGGTCACGGCGGGCAGTAATTCACTCCGCCCCGTCGCCGCGCTTCTCGGATGAGTTTTCGCGAACGGAGACATCGGAATATGTCACTTGTCGGCACATTTGCGGCTGCTTACGATCGATTCGACTAGTCAAGGCGGGCGCGCTCGGCATGGCCGACGCGAGCCCGGTCTCTTCTCTATCGACAGGTGCCCGGCATGATCGACCCGAACAAGAGCAGACGCGCCAGCTTCGCGGTATTCGCGCTGCTATATCTAGGCTATTGCATTTCATACATCGACCGCTCGGCGATCGCGCTCTCGCTCGTTGCCATCGGCAAGGAGTTTCATGTCGGCTCGGCCGCGCTCGGCATCGTCATGAGCACGTTCTATATCAGCTATGCCGCCATGCAGATTCCCGGCGGCTGGATCGCCGACCGCTGGGGCAGCAAGAAGGTCATCGTCGTCTCGGTGGCATTCTGGTCGCTGTTCACTTTGATGACCGGCCTCGCGTGGTCGCTCGCCTCGTTGATCGCGATCCGTTTCATCTTCGGTCTGGGCGAAGGCGGTTATCCCGGCGCGGCCGTCAAGGGCGTCACCGAATCGGTGGCGCGAGCGGATCGTCCGAAGATGTCCGCGCTGCTGATGTCGTCGAACTACGTCGGCAGTTTCATCGCGCCGCTCGCGATCGCACCGCTGATTCTGCTGCTCGGCTGGCGCCATGCATTTTTCGTTGCGGGCTGCGCCGGCCTCGTGTTCGCGCTGTTTTATCTGTTCGCCGTGAAGGATACGCATCAGAAGCGCGATTCAAATGGCCGCGCCGCGCGCATCGACGGCGACGCGACGCGCGCGCTGCTCAAGATGCCGCTGATGTGGAAGATCCTGTTGACGTGGTTCGGCATGGGCATCGTCAACAAGGGGCTCGACGCATGGATGCCCGCGTATCTGCTGACCGAGCGCCACCTCGATCTGAAGGCCGTCGGCATGCTTACACCGTTGCCGTTCGTCGCGGCGAGCATCTCGACCGCACTCGGCGGCTGGATTCTCACGCGCTGGTTCGATGGTCGCGAGAAGTGGCTGATGGCCGCGTGCTGCGCGATCTCGGGGTTCTTCCTCTACCAGATGTACACGGCGCAAACGGTGACGGGCGTGATCGCGTATCAGTCGATCGTCTACTTCTTCAAATCGTTCGTGTTCGCAGGCGTGTTCGCGTTGCCGGCCAAATTCCTGCCGACCAATCTCATCGGCACAGGCGCGGGAATGGTCAACTTCGGCGGTCAGGTAGCGGGGTTCGTTGCGCCCGCAATCATCGGCCTGCTGGTGTCGGCGACGGGCAACTACGACGCCGTGTTCGGCTTTCTGATCGTGGCAACGGCGTTCGCGCTCGTCACGAGTCTGTCGATTCGTCTGGTGCCCGAAGCCACTCCGCACGTGGGCGCGACGAAAGAAGCCTGATCGCTCGACGGCGGCGACAGGCGCTATGATGAAGCATCACGTGTCATCACATCGAGCCATCATGAGCGCCCGCATTCTTCAGGAAGCCGCCGTCCGCTACTTCCTCGAAGTGGTCAACACCGGCTCCGTTGCCGACGCCGCCAGTCGTTTGAACGTCGTGCCTTCCGCCGTGAGCAGGCAAATCGCGCGGCTCGAAAGCGAGCTCGGCACGCCGCTGTTCGTGCGGCGATCGCGCGGCATGGTGCCGAGCAAGGCAGGCGAAATGCTCGCCGCGTATGCGCGCCGTTCGCAGCTCGACGCGGAGCAGATTTCTCTGGAAATCGACGCACTGCGCGGTGAAGCCGAACGCACGATCCGCATCGCCTGCACGGAAGGATTCTCGGCCACGTTCGTGCCGCGCGCGATGGCGGTGTTCCGCCGAACCGTCGCCCCGGCGTCGTTCGAGGTCGTGGTCGACACGGCCGCAGGCGTCACGCAGCGCGTGCGCGAAGCCGAATGCGATGTCGGTCTGACGTTCAGTTTCGGACCGGAAAAAGACATCCACACCGCGTTCTCCATGCCTTCGCCGATTCACGCGATCGTCGCGGCATCGCATCCGCTCGCGCAGGAGCCGCAGGTTTCGTTCCGTCGACTGCTCGCTTATCCGCTCGCGTTGCCGGGCGTGCATTCGACGCTGCACAAGCTGATCGATATCTATTGCAGCCGCGAAGGCGTCGCATGCAAGAGCGTGCTGAGCAGCGCAACGCTCGAAACGCTGCTCGGCTTCACCATCGCCAGCGACGCCGTCACGTTCAGCGGAGAACTGTTTGTGCGGCCGCGTCTGGCATCGGGCGAGCTGGTCGCGTTGCACGTGCCGGAACTCACGACGAGCGAACGCGCCATCGAAATCCAGACGCTCGCGCGGCGTGCGTTGCCGCCGCTTCTGGACGCGTTTATCGAGCACTTGAGCCGCGAGCTCGCACCTGCCGCACGCGTTGAGCAAAAGTGAATCCACGTTTCGATATTCATCACTGGTCGCTGCCTTTCTCGTCGTCTACATTGGCGCTCTGTTGCATGACCGTTTAAAGGACCGCCCGATGAGCGACCGCCACGAACTCACCCGCCATACCGCCGTCGCGTTGCGCGCGCTGTTGCTGGCGCGGGAAATCTCCGCTGTTGAACTGCTCGATGCCTGCATCGCGCGCATCGAAACGCTCAATCCGTATGTCAACGCAATCACGGCGACGAGTTTCGAACGCGCACGCCGCGAAGCGCGCGCCGCCGACGCCGCGCTCGCACGCGGCAATGCCGTCGGTGTACTGCACGGCTTGCCTGTCGGCATCAAGGATCTCGAAGAAACCGAAGGCCTTCTGACCACCTACGGTTCGCCGTTGTACCGCGCAAACATTCCCGCACAGGACAACACGCTGGTGCGCCGGTTGCGCGCGGCAGGCGCGATCGTGGTCGGCAAGACCAACGTGCCCGAAATGGGCGCGGGTGCGAACAGCTTCAATCCGGTGTGGGGCGCGACGGGCAATCCATTCGATCCGCGTCTGAATGCGGGCGGTTCGTCGGGCGGCTCGGCAGCGGCGCTTGCGCTCGATATGGTGCCGCTCGCATCCGGTTCGGACACGGGCGGCTCGCTACGGATTCCGGCGGCCAAATGCGGCGTGGTCGGTTTGCGCACCTCGCCGGGGCTCGTGCCCAGCGATCGCAAGCCGCTCGGCTGGACGCCAATTGCCGTGGTGGGGCCGATGGGTCGCACCGTCGAGGACACGTGGCTCCAACTCGCCGCGACGGTCGGGCAATCCGGCAGCGATCCGCTCGGTTATCCGTGCGCGCTCGACGCGACGATGGAACGCCGCGCGCACACGGATCTCGCGACGCTGCGTGTGGGCTACACGGAAGATTTCGGTGTCTGCGCGGTCGATGACGATATCCGCGCCGTGTTTCGCCGCAGGATCGCGTTGCTGCGCGGCGAAGTGGCCGTCTGCGAGCCGATCGACGTCGATTTCTCGGGCGCGCATCAATGCTTCGACGTGTTGCGCGCGGAAGCCTTCGTCGCGGGTCTGCAAAAAGCCTACGAGACGAATCCCGATCTGCTCGGGCCGAATCCGCGCGCCAACTACGAAATGGGCATCAACCTCGGTCTTGCCGATTGCGTGCGCGCGCATGCCGACCAGACGCGGCTGTTCCGCCGCTTCCAGACGCTGTTCGATCGCTACGACGTGATCCTGTCGCCCACGACGCCTGTTTCGCCGTTCCGTTGGACGCAGCCGTATCTGAAATCGGTGAACGGCATCGCACTGGAAAACTACTATCGCTGGCTGTCGCTGACCTATGTCGTCACGCTGACGACGAATCCGGCCGTGTCGCTGCCGTGCGGCGTCGATCATCGCGGCATGCCGTTCGGCTTGCAGATGATCGGTGCATTTCGCGGCGATCTTGCGCTGCTCGACGCGGCACGCGCATTCGAAACACTCTTCGAGTCGTCGGACGAAATGCGCCGCCCGATTCCCGATGTCGCGAAATTGCGCGCATCGGATGTCGATCTCCGTTCCATCGTCACGCATCCGCCGGTGCTGGACGCCGCGTCGTCCTCCCACGCTTGCGCTTCGGCAGTCTGATTTTGCCCATGACCGATTCCATCTACGGCAAGCCACTCGAATCCTGGCTTCGCGACTACCCGCTTCTGCGCCCATTGATGGCGCTCGAGCCGGTCGAGTGGTTCAACCCCGCCGTCGCGCCGCTGACCGAAGCGCTCGATGACATTGCGCTGGACGCCTCGCATATCGCCGATGCGAGCGCGCGCCTGCAACGCTTCGCGCCGCTGCTGGCCGACCTGTTCGCAGATGTGTGCGACACGGGCGGCATCATCGAATCGCCGCTCACCGACGTGCCTGCGTTCGCGCAGGCATTGAGCGAACGTTACGGCGTGGAAACGCCGCGGCGCCTGCTGCTCAAGCAGGACAGCCATCTGCCGATCTCCGGCTCGATCAAGGCGCGTGGCGGCATCTATGAAGTGCTCTTCTACGCCGAGCAGCTTGCGCTGCGCCACGGCTTGCTCAACGACGGCGACGATTACCGCGTCCTCGCCGGCGACGCATGTCGCGCGCTGTTTCGCGAGCACCGCATCGCGGTCGGGTCGACCGGCAATCTCGGCATGTCGATCGGCATCGCGAGCGCGACGCTCGGCTTTGCGGCGACCGTGCATATGTCCACCGATGCGCGCCAATGGAAGAAGGACCGCCTGCGCGCGCATGGCGTGACGGTCGTGGAGTATGCGGGCGATTACGGCGAAGCGATCGAGAACGGCCGGCGTCTTGCGGCTAACGATCCGATGTGCCACTTCGTCGACGACGAAAATTCGACGACGCTGTTCCTCGGCTATGCGGTCGCGGGTGAGCGCCTGAAGCGTCAGCTCGAAGCGTCGAACGTGCGTGTCGATGCGACGCATCCGCTCTTCGTGTATCTGCCTTGCGGCGTAGGCGGCGGCCCGGGCGGTGTCGCGTTCGGCTTGAAGCTCGCCTTCGGCGATGCGGTGCACTGTGTTTTCGCGGAGCCGACCCATTCGCCGTGCATGTTGATGGGCGTGCTGACCGGCTTGCACGAGCAGCTTGCGGTGCAGGATTTCGGTATCGACAACGTGACGGCCGCCGACGGCCTCGCGGTCGGACGCCCTTCCGGATTCGTCGGTCGTGCGATGCAACGGATGATCGATGGCTATTTCACCGTCGAGGATCGCGAGCTATATGCAATGCTCGCGCTGATGGCGCAGACGAGCGACATCCGGCTGGAGCCGTCGGCGCTGGCCGGCGCACCGGGTTTCGCGCGCGTGTCGACGGAGCGGCAAGGTTACCGTGCCCGCATGCAACTGGACGACTCCGTCATGCGGGACGCGACGCATGTGATCTGGGCAACGGGCGGCGGTATGGTGCCGCAAGCTGAGATGAACGCATATCTGCAGGCCGGGCGGCAGGCACTGGCGGGGTCTTGATTGCGGCTTCGAGGCTATAACTGGATCGGGCGCCCGGCCGGTGGCCCCGTGCTGTTTTTTCAGCGCTTGCGCTAGCGTCGTTCAGAACATTTCAGATTGCTGCTCTGCTGCCCAACCTATCATTGCTGCACAGCAGCCGGAAGCGTCGCGCGACGCTCTTCATATCGATGCGCGGAAAGCCGGCCCATGAAGCGAAAGGCAATTCCCATCTGAAGGAGCGAGCAAAATGAGCCGGATTACGACGCCTGACGGTACTGAAATCTATTACAACGACTGGGGAACCGGGCAGCCGATCGTGCTGGTTGGCGGGTGGCTGGTCAGCGCCGACATGTGGGAATACCAGGCGCACTTCCTCGCCAGCAACGGCTTCCGCGTCATAGCGTATGATCGCCGGGGCTTTGGACGGTCGAGCCAGCCGTGGTCGGGCTACGACTACGACAGCCTCACGAGCGACCTGGACGAGTTGATTCAGCAGCTGGACCTCACCGACGCCATTTTGGTCGGCTACTCGATGGGCGGCGGAGAAGTTGCACGATACATCGGTACGCGCGGATCGAAGCGTGTCGCCAAGGTCGTTCTTCTCAGCGCGACGACCCCGTTACTCATGGCAGGGGCCGATAACCCGGCGGGCGTTCCCCGCGACATTTTCGACGGATTGCGTGCCGGCGTACTCCATGATCGCGCCGATTTTCTGGTCAATTTCGGTCGCGCCTTTACAGGAGCCGATCATGACGCGTCGGTGGTCACGCAGGCGATGCTCGACTGGACATTCGATATGGCAATCACGGCGAGCATCAAGGCAACCCATGACTGCATTGCATCGTTTTCCGAAACCGATTTGCGTCCCGACCTGAAAAAATTCGATATCCCCACGCTGGTCATCCACGGCGGCGCCGACCCCGTTGTGCCAATCGACCTTTCGGGCAAGGTGTCTGCCGAGCTGATTCCCGGTGCGAGACTGGTTGTCTACGAGGGCGCCTATCATGCGTTGTACTACACGCACAAGGATCGCCTCAATCAGGACATCTTGGACTTTGCCCGATCGTCGTAGGACTGCCGCCGCCGCTTCGACATGGCTCAGGCAAGCGCCGCAAGCCCTTGCCGAACGCGATCGCGATGCATCCAGCCCACCATACGGATGCCGACGCGGAAAACGGGCTGCGGAAAGCGGTTGGTCGCGCAACCGGAACCGCCGGCGGTGCGATCGCGCGGGAGCTTCGTATCATTGCGGCGATCGAAGCATTCCCGTGCAACGTACACCTCCGGCGTCAGACCTCAAAACCAACCACCGAACCGCGCTCACAAATCTCCCCGCACCTCCCCCGTTCCCAGCGCGCTCCGCTGCCGGTTGACTTCCGCCCAAAGCTCATCGCTGTCGTCATTGCGCAGCAGGACCATCCAGTCCAGTTGATTGTCGGTCACGCCGAAGTATTCCAGGATTTCCCGGCGAACCGTATCGATGAACTGCGCGTATTCCGGGGTTGCCTGGGCCTGCGCGTGCAAGGCATCGTATGCTGCATCGTCCGCGCCGCCGCCGTGCTCGTCGATATAGCGCGAGATCCACTGGTCTCGTTCGTGGTCGTAATCGGCCTCGGCACGCATCGCTTGCACAGCCGTGTAGAAATCCAATTGGGCAAACGCGGCGATCGCCGCCGTTGTCGCCTCGTCGAATGTAGTCGTCATTCCATCTCTCATGTTGGTCATCGCACATCATCGCACGGGGCGCACGCCTGGGGACGCGCGCGCTCCGGTATGCCGCCCATCGCGGCCGCCTGCGCGACAAAACGCATATTTTGCCGCACTCCACGAACCTGAGCGCCGACACGAACGCCGCTCGCGAATAGCCGATAATGGCCGCAGCCGCTGGCAGAGGGCAACGCGGCGCACGCCCGCATGGTCGGCACGTGTACCACCCCACCGGCTTACATTGCCCGACCTGAAACACGCGCGCGCCCGAACCGTTGCCGCCGTATCCGCCCCAGCCGATTGTTTGAACCCACCGAAGTGACCATCGAAGTGACCCACGGGAGAGCATCAGCCATGCAACCGGAACACGCTTCAGATCACGCCACGAACGACCCGACAGGCCCGGATGCACGCGCACACGCGCCGCTTCCGCCGCTCGTGCCCGCGCAAACCGCGCTCGTCGTCATGCATTACCAGACCGACATTCTCGGGCTCTTTCCGTCGGCGGCGCCCACGCTGCTCGCGAACACACGCCGGCTCTGCGACGCGGCGCGCGCGGGCGGCGCGCACGTCTGCTTCGCGAATCTCCACTTCAGTCCCGGCTACCCCGAAGTCAGCCCGCGCAACAAGAACGGCCAAGGGATCAAGCAGCTCGGCCGGTTCGTCGACGACGGCCCATGCCCCGAACTCGGCCGGCTCGACGGCGAGCCGCTGATCGCCGCACATCGCGCCAGCGTGTTCTTCGGCACCGATCTGCAGGCACGGCTCGCCGCGCGAGGCATCGACACGCTGATCATGGTCGGCATTGCGTCGACCGGTGTCGTGCTGTCGTCGGTCGCGTATGCGAGCGACGCGGATTTCCGCCTGTATACGGTCAAGGATTGCTGTTACGACCCGGACCAGGTCGTACATGAACATCTGTTCGCCACCGCATTCGATTCGCGCACGACGGTGCTGTCGCTCGAACAGGCGCTGCGCCTGCTCACGTGAATGCGCAGCGCGCCGGCCGCGCCGACCACACCGTGGGCGGCCGGCGCGGCACGCGCGACGTCGCGCCTCACTTCGCGATATACACGCCCGTCGTCGGGCACGTGCCCTGCGTGCTGCCGTCGGTCACGAGCGACGCGGCGCTCGGGAATTGCGCGGTCGCGTCCGTCTTCACCGCGATCCACGCCTCGGTGAAATAGCTGACGCCGTTCGCCTTCGTGCATTTCAGCGACACCGCGCTGCGCGTGTTGCTGCCGAACGCGCCTTCGAACGCGGACAGCAGCTGGTTGCGGGTTACGGTTCGGCCTGCGTTCGCCTGCAGAAACGCATTGAACGACGTGTTGCCGAGGCGGCTGATCATGCCGGCCGCCTGGTTCCAGTACGCATCGGGCGACGCCGCGTTCGCACAGGTGCCGTGCTTGAACCACTCGTGCTTGTCGAGGCACGACGCGACGCCGGGCATGTAGGTCGACAGCGTATTGCGGGTCGCGGCGCTGATCGGGTACGCGTCCATGCTGCACCACTGGTGGCTGTTGTCGAGATCGATGTCGCTCTGCGGCACGCCGCAGTAGAACGGCTGGTTGCCGTCGTAGCTGTTCGGCCACAGCCCGTGCAGCGACAGGCTGGTCGCCGCATACGAGCCGGCGAGGTTCGAGCACTCCGGCGTGGAATGCGTCGCGCAGAAGCCCGGCTCCCACGAGGAGGCAAGCAGCAGGTAGTCGTAGCTGGTCTGCGCGCCGGCATGCAGCGACGCGGATGCGACGGCGAGCGCCGCCACGGTGCGGGCGAGTGTGTTCAACATGGCATGTCCTCGGAAAAGGCTTGCGATCGCGCGCGGCGCCGCAAGGTTGTCGAATGTCTGCCCGCGATTGTTGCCGCAGCAACATGGCACGAATATGAACGGATGACGAAACGGAGCGGCGGCCGTGGATTCGCCATGGGGGGACGCCGCTACCGGACGCGCGCGTCCATTCTGAATGCGCGATCGCACCATCATCGACGCGCTCGTTCAGGCGGTGCGGCCGATGATCGGACGCCCGGAACCCCGAAAAAGCCGGTTGAACACGGCGCACGCACACGTGAGCGCAACCGCGCCCGACACGCCGCGCCGATCACCCCGCCTTGTTCACACCCCGCCGAGATCGACGAGCGGATGCGCGGGCAGCTTCCACGGCGACGTGAGGAAATGCCGCACGCGTTCGGCGCGCAGCTCGACGAGCGACGCCGGCGCCCAGCGCGGCTTGCGGTCCTTGTCGACGAGATGCGCGCGCACGCCTTCGCGGAAATCGCCCTCCTCGATCGCCCGCGCGACGATGCCGAGCTCCATCCGGAACGATTCGGCCAGCGTCATCTGGCGGCCGCGCAGCAGCGCCTCGCGCGTCACGGCGAGCATCGTCGGCGAATGGCCGAGCAGCGCGTCGAGCGTCGCCTGCAGCCACTGGCGATGCTCACGCGACAGCTCGTCGCGCGCGAGCTCCTGCGCGAGCGTCGCGACGGTCCGCTCGACCGTCGAGCGCTTGTCGAAGTGGCGCACGATCCACGGCAGCTGGCCGTCGAGCGCCGCGTGCGGCACGACGTTGCACGGCGGCTCGAACACCCGGCGCAGCGCGGCGAGCACGTCGCCGTCCCATTTGAGGTTCTCGATGCGCGTCTCGAACGTGTCGAGCCACGACGACGGCACGCACAGGTCCGCGAGCTTCGCGACGAGCGCATCCGCGCCGGACAGCGTCGCGCCCGTGAGCCCCACGTACAGCGCCAGCTCGACCGGCATGCGCGCGAGGAAATGCGTCGCGCCGACGTCCGGCACGAAGCCGATGCGCGTCTCCGGCATCGCGATCTTGCTGCGCTCGGTCGCGACCCGCAGCGCCGCGCCCTGCGCGAGCCCCATGCCGCCGCCCATCGTGATGCCGTCCATCAGCGCGACGACCGGCTTCGGGAACGTGTGGATTGCGTAGTCGAGCCGGTATTCGTCGACGAAGAACGGCAGCCACGCGTCGCGCCGCGCGGCGTCGCGGTACAGCGCGCGCACGTCGCCGCCCGCGCAGAAGCCTTTCTCGCCCGCGCCGCGCAGCACGACGGCGACGATCTGGTCGTCGGCTCGGCAACGCGCGAGCAGCGCCGCCAGCTCGCGCACCATCCCGTGCGACAGCGCGTTGAGCGCGGCCGGCCGGTTCAGCGTGATCAGCGCCACGCGGTTCAGCACGCGACACAGCACCTCCGGCGCGGCGTCGGCAAACGCCGTCATGCGTCGTGATCGGCGTGCTCATCGGTCCTGCCCCCCGTCGGTGTGCCACTGCGGCGCGCGCTTGCCGAGAAACGCGGCCACGCCTTCGCGCGGATCGTTCGTATCGAACAGGTCGACGAAGCGCTCGCGCTCGACCGCGAGCGCCGCGCTGCGCGGCACGCCGCGGCGCGCGAGGCCGATCAGCTCCTTGCTGTACGCGACCGCGTGCGGGCTCTGCCGCGCGACGTTGCGCGCGAGCGCGAGCGCCGCGTCGCGCGCGGCGCCCGTGTCGACCACGTCCTCGACGAGGCCGATCCGCAGCGCGGTCGCCGCGTCGACGCGCACGCCGGCCAGGATGATCTTCTTCGCCCAGCCTTCGCCGACGAGCCAGGGCAGCGTCTGCGTGCCGAGCCCGCACGGCAGCAGCCCGACCGACGGCTCGGGCAGCGCCATCTGCGCATGCGTCTCCGCGATGCGCAGGTCGCACGCGAGCGCGCATTCGAGCCCGCCGCCCATCGCATAGCCGTTGATCGCCGCGATCGTCACGAAGCGCGCGTCGGAGAGCGTTTCGAACGCCGAGCCGAAGCGCGCGGCCATCGCGCGCGCGATGGCCGGGTCGCCGTCGGCGAACGTGTTGAGGTCCGCGCCCGCGCTGAAGAATTTCGGGCCGTCGCCGGTGATCACGAGCGCGCGCACGCGCGGATTCGCGTTGAGCGCGCCGACGGTCTCCTGCAGCTGCCGCAGGCCGTCGGCGGTAAAGGCGTTCGCGGGCGGCCGCTTGAGCGTCGCGCACGCGATCGCGCCGTCGTCGACGAAGTCCAGTTCGATCATCACGCGTCCTTCTTCGTTACCGGTTGGTAGAGGCGGATCACCGCCGAGAAATCGAGCTGCCCGTCGCCGCGGCTGCTCATCGTCTGGTACAGCTGCTGCGCGAGCGCGCCGAGATAGACGGGCTGGCGCACCTGCCTCGCCGCGTCGTTCGCGAGGCCGAGGTCCTTCAGCATCAGGTCGGTGCCGAAGCCGCCCGTGTAGCCGCGCGACGAAGGCGCGGTGCCGATCACGCCCGGATACGGGTTGTACGTGTCCGAGCTCCAGCAGCGGCCCGTTGACGTGTTGACGATGCCCGCGAGCACCTTCGGATCGATGCCGAGCGCGACGCCGAGCGACATCGCCTCCGACACGGCCGCCATCGAGATGCCGAGCACGAGGTTGTTGCAGACCTTCGCGACCTGCCCCATCCCGGTCGCGCCGCAATGGACGATGTTCTTGCCCATCCCGGCGAGCACCGGCTGCACGCGTTCGAAATCCGCGTCGCTGCCGCCGACCATGAAGGTCAGCGTGCCCGCCGCCGCGCCGCCCGTGCCGCCCGACACCGGCGCATCGACGAACGCGCCGCCGTGCTCGCGCACGAGCGCGCCGAACGCCTGCGCGCTGGCCGGGTCGATCGTGCTCGAATCGATCACGGTCGCGCCCGCGCCGAGCCCGGCCAGCACGCCATGCTCGCCGGTCAGCACCGAGCGCACGTGCGGCGCGGCCGGCAGCATCGTGATCACGAACTCCGCGCCGGCCGCCGCGTCGCGCGGCGAGCCGGCCGCCTGCGCGCCCGCGTCCTGCAGCGCGCGCAGCGCGTCGGCGCTGAGGTCGAACGCATGCACTTCATGGCCGGCCTTCAACAGGTTCAGCGTCATCGGCGCGCCCATGTGGCCGAGGCCGATAAAACCGATCTTCATGTTCAGCCCCTTGTCAGTGCAAACGGATCGTCGTGTTCACCGGGCCGGCCGTCGTGTCGTCGTCGAACCAGCGCGCGGTGACCGTCTTGGTCTGCGTGTAGAACTGCACGACCTGCTTGCCGTACGGGCCGAGGTCGCCGAGCTTCGAGCCGCGCGAACCGGTGAAGCTGAAGAACGGCACCGGCACCGGGATCGGGATGTTGATGCCGACCTGGCCGACGTCGATCTCGCTCTGGAACTTGCGCGCCGCCGCGCCGCTCTGCGTGAACAGCCCGACGCCGTTGCCGAACGGGTTCGCGTTGACGAGCGCGATCGCGTCGTCGAGCGAGTCGGCTTCGAGCACGACCAGCACCGGACCGAAGATCTCGTGCGTATAGATCGACATGTCGGTCTTCACGCCGGAGAAGATCGTCGGGCCGACGAAATTGCCCTGCTCGTAGCCGGCCACCGTCACGCCGCGGCCGTCGAGCTCGAGCTTCGCGCCTTCCTTCACGCCCGCTTCGATCAGCGACAGGATGCGTTCCTTCGCGGCCTTCGACACGACCGGGCCGACGTCGGTGCCGGCTTCCGCGCCCGCGTTCACCTTCAGCAGCTTCGCCTTCGCGACGAGATCGGGCAGCCAGTCGCGCGCGGCGCCCACCAGCACGACCACCGACGTCGCCATGCAGCGCTGCCCCGCCGCGCCGAACCCGGCGCCGACGAGCGCGTTGAGCGTCTGCTCGCGGTTCGCGTCGGGCAGCACGACCGCGTGGTTCTTCGCGCCCATCATCGCCTGCACGCGCTTGCCGTTCGCGCTGCCGAGCTGGTACACGTGCGTGCCGACCGCGGTCGAGCCGACGAACGAGATCGCCTTCACGAGCGGATGCGTGCAGATCGCGTCGACGACTTCCTTGCCGCCGTGCACGACGTTCAGCACGCCCTTCGGAATGCCCGCCTCGAGCGCGAGCTCGACGAGCTGCATCGTCGACAGCGGGTCCTGCTCCGACGGCTTCAGCACGAACGTGTTGCCGCACACGATCGCCATCGGGAACATCCACAGCGGAATCATCGCGGGGAAGTTGAACGGCGTGATGCCCGCGCACACGCCGAGCGGCTGGCGCAGCGTGTAGGTGTCGACGCCGCCCGCGACGTTCTCCGCGAACTCGCCGAGCTGCAGCGTGCCGATCGAGCACGCGTGCTCGACCACTTCGAGGCCGCGGAAGATGTCGCCTTCCGCGTCGGGCAGCGTCTTGCCCTGCTCGGCGGTCAGCGTCTTCGCGATCCGCTGCTGGTTGGCGCGCACGAGATCCTGGAACTTCAGCATGATGCGCATGCGCGCGGCGATCGGCGTGTTCCTCCACGACGCAAACGCCGCCTGCGCGGCCTGCACGGCCGCGTCGACTTCGGCCACGGTCGCGAACGGCACGCGCGCGAGCACCTCCTGCGTGGCCGGATTGATGATGGGACGCCACTCGTGCGTCTTCGATTCGACGAATTCGCCGTCGATCAGCAGCTTGACCGTCGGCACGTCTTGCCCCGTCTGGGGCGTCGGATTCGCGTTCATCGCTTGATTCTCCTTGGGAGTGCCGCCGCGCGACGCAGCGCGCGGGCGGCCGGTTCGATGCATCGGCGGGCCGCGCGACGCGCGCGGCCCGCGCTCGGGTCATTTCAGTTCCGCAGAAAAATCCTCTTCCCAGTATTCGCCGGGCATCCGCACGCTCGTGTCGTCGCCGCGCTCGATCTCGCGGCGGCGCAGCTCGACGCGGCGGATCTTGCCGGAGATCGTCTTCGGCAATTCCGCGAACTGCAGGCGGCGGATGCGCTTGTACGGCGCGAGCTTCTCCCGCGAGAAGCGGAAGATTTCGAGCGCCAGCGCCGGGCTTGCCTCGTAGCCCTGGCGCAGCGTGATGAAGGTCTTCGGCACCGCGAGCCGCAGCGGGTCCGGGCTCGGCACGACGGCCGCCTCGGCGATCGCCGGATGCTCGATCAGCACGCTTTCGAGTTCGAACGGGCTCAGCCGGTAGTCGGACGACTTGAACACGTCGTCCGCACGGCCGATGTAGACGAAGTAGCCGTCGTCGCGACGCATCGCGATGTCGGACGTGCGGTAGTGGCCGTCGCGCATCGCATGCGCGGTCGCGTCGGGGTTGTTCGCGTAGCCCGTCATCAGGCCGACCGGGCGCTCGACGCCCGCGCCGACCGGCAGCGCGACCTCGCCTTCGCTCACCGGCGCGCCGTCCGGGTCGAGCAGTTCGATCCGGTAGCCGGGCATCGGGCGGCCCATCGAGCCGGCGACGACCGGCTGGCCCGGCGAGTTGCCGATCAGGCAGGTGGTCTCGGTCTGGCCGTAGCCGTCGCGGATCGTGATGCCCCACGCCTTCTTCACGCGCTCGATGATTTCCGGGTTCAGCGGCTCGCCCGCGCCGACGATCTCGCGCAGCTTCACGTCGAACGACGCGAGCGGCTGCTGCACGAGCATCCGCCAGACGGTCGGCGGCGCGCACAGCGTCGTCACCTGGTACTTGACCAGCGCGTCGAGCACGACCTTCGGCTCGAAGCGCGCATAGTTGAACGCGAACACGCACGCCTGCGCGTTCCACGGCGCGTAGAAGCAGCTCCACGCGTGCTTCGCCCAGCCGGGCGAGCTGATGTTCCAGTGGATGTCGCCCGGCTGCAGGCCGACCCAGTACATCGTCGACAGGCTGCCGACCGGGTAGGTGCGGTGCGTGTGCTCGACGAGCTTCGGCTTCGACGTCGTGCCCGACGTGAAATACAGCAGCATCGGGTCGCTCGAATGCGTGACGCCGTCCGGCTCGAACGCGGCCGGCGCCGCGTAGCCGTCGCTCATCGCGAGCCAGCCGGCGCGCGGCGCGCCGGCGACGATCCGCTGCGCGAGGCCGAGGTCGGGCTGCTCGAACTTCGCGGTTTCGTTGTCGTCGACGATCGCGTATTTCGCGCCGCCGATCTGCACGCGGTCGCGCACGTCGTCGGCGGACAGCTGCGTGGTCGCGGGCAGCACCACCGCGCCGAGCTTCATCGCGGCGAGCATCGCGTCCCACAGTTCGACGCGGTTCGGCAGCATCAGCAGGATCCGGTCGCCGCGCACGACGCCGATGCCGCGCAGCCAGTTCGCGATCCGCGACGAGCGTTCGGACATCTGCGCGAACGAATACGGGTCGCCCGTGCCGGTCGCCGCGTCGACGATCCACAGCGCGGGCCGGTCGTTGCCGCGCGCCATCACGTCGAAATAATCGAGCGCCCAGTTGAACGGGTCGGGCGCCGGCCACTGGAAATCGCGATACGCGGTTTCGTAGTCGGTGCGATGGCGCAGCAGAAAGTCGCGTGCGTCCAGGAAAGCCTGTGGCGTCATGTCGTCTCCATCCATGTTGCGCGGCGCGGCGGGCCTACGCCCCCGCGCTGCGCGATGCCCCGGCCGTCTTCGGGTCTCTGGGGCTGGCTGCTGTCACCGGGCAACCGGCGCGACGCTCAAAGCTGCCGCGCGATCACCATCCGTTGCACTTCGCTGGTTCCCTCGTAAATCTGCGTGATGCGCGCGTCGCGGTAATGACGCTCGACTTCGTAATCGGCGAGGTAGCCGTAGCCGCCGTGAATCTGGATCGCATCCGAGCACACGCGCTCGGCCATCTCCGACGCGAACAGCTTCGCCTGTGACGCCTCCGACAGGCACGGCAGCCCGGCCGTGCGCAGCTTCGCCGCGTGATGCACGAGCAGGCGCGCGGCGTTGATCTGCGTCGCCATGTCCGCGAGCTTCTGCTGGATCGCCTGATGCTCGGCGAGCGGCTTGCCGAACTGCACGCGCTCGCCCGCATAGCGGCGCGCCTTGTCGAACGCGGCGCGCGCGATGCCGAGCGCCTGCGCGGCGATGCCGATGCGGCCGCCTTCGAGATTCGACAGCGCGATCTTCAGCCCTTCGCCGCGCGCGCCGAGCAGGTTCTCCTCGGGAATCGCGCAGTTCTCGAACGTGATCGGGCAGGTGTCCGACGCGCGGATGCCCATCTTCTTCTCCGGCTTGCCGACGACGAAGCCCGGCGTGTCGGTCGGCACCAGGAACGCGGAGATGCCGCGCTTGCCGGCGTCCGGATCGGTCACGGCAAACACGATCGCGATGCCCGCGCGCTGGCCGTTGGTCACGAACTGCTTCGCGCCGTTCAGCACCCACTTGCCGTCGCGCAGCTCCGCGCGGGTGCGCAGGTTGTGCGCCTCGGAGCCGGCCTGCGGCTCCGTCAGGCAGAATGCGCCGATCGTGCGGCCGGCCGCCATGTCGGCGAGCCAGCGCGCCTTCTGCGCGGGGGTGCCGAAGCCGAGGATCGGCCCGCAGCCGACCGAGTTGTGCACGCTCATCATCGTCGCGCACGCGGCGTCGCCCGCGGCGATCTCCTCCATCGCGAGCGCGTATGCAACGTAGTCCGTATACGCGCCGCCCAGCTCCTGCGGCACGATCATCCCGAGCAGGCCCAGCTCGCCGAGCTGCGCGACGACCGCATCCGGCAGGTGCGCGTCGCGGTCCCACTGCGCGGCGTTCGGCGCCAGCACCTCGGTGGCAAAAGCGCGCGCCGCATCGCGGATCATCCGCTGGTCTTCGGTGTAAAGCTCGTCCATGGCGCTGCCGTCTCCCGGCGGCCGGCGTGGCGCGGCCGCGATGTGTTTTCGATGAATCAAGTGTAGGCAACCGTGCACGACTGTTCGATGCTCGCACCGCTCATTTACACTGAGCGTTTTTGCCATAGCGGCGCCGTCTCGATGAAGCAGGAAGAAAAGGGAACCATCGCGATCAGTCTCGTCGCGTACAGCGTCGCGCTCGCGACGCGGCGCGGCGTCGCGGCCGAGCCGCTGCTCGCGCAGGCCGGCATCCCGCCCGCGCTGCTCGAGCAGCCGCGCGCGCGGGTGTCCGCGCAGCAGTACGGCGCGTTGTGGAACGCGATCGCGCGCACGCTCGACGACGAGTTCTTCGGCCAGGACCGCCACCCGATGCGAAGCGGCAGCTTCATCGCGATGAGCCAGGCGGCGCTCACGGCGCGCGACGGCCTGCATGCGATGGCGCGCGCGGTGAACTTCATGCACTGCGTGCTCGACGACCTGCACGCGGAGCTCGACGCGAACCCGCAGCGCGTGCGGCTGCGCTTCGTGCACCGCAACAACGGCGCGACGCCCGCGATGTTCACGTACGCGACCTATTTCATCATCGTCTACGGGCTCACCTGCTGGCTGATCGGCCGGCGCATCCCGCTGCTCGCCGCGTGCTTCCGCTGCGACACGCCGCCCGCCGAGCACGAATACCCGTCGATGTTCTGCGACGACATGCGCTTCAACCAGCCCGATTCGTATGTCGATTTCGATCCCGAATTCGCGGCGCTGCCGGTCGTGCAGACCGCGAAGACGCTGAAGACCTTCCTGCGCAACGCGCCGGCCAGCTTCATCGTCAAGTACCGCAACCCGAACGCGCTCGCGCAGCGCGTGCGCGCGGTGCTGCGCGGGATGCCGCCCGCCGCGTGGCCCGGCGCGGCGGGGATGGCCGCGCGGCTGCACGTGGCCGAGGCGACGCTGCGCCGCAAGCTGCACCAGGAAGGCCACGCGTACCAGTCGATCAAGGACGCGCTGCGGCGCGATCTCGCGTTCGAGGCGCTCGCCGATCCGGCGCGCACGATCGCCGACGTCGCCGCGGCGGCCGGCTTCGCCGAGCCGAGCGCGTTCTACCGCGCGTTCCGCAAGTGGAGCGGGCGCAGCCCGGCCGAGTTTCGCGACGAGGCGCTGGCGCGCGGAACCGACGCACGCTGATTTCGCGGGCGCACGGCCAGTGGCGTGCGGCGGGCGGCGAGCGCCACTCCGGCCCCGCCATCGCGCTTTCCGCAGAAACCGCCTACTCTTTAAACATCGGGCCAGCGCCCTTCCTGCGGGCCGGACGGCGCGCAGCCGCGCGCCGTCCGGACGGTCGATGCGCTTCCAACGCCATTGGCATCTGCCGACGCCCGACGCGTCGGGCCGACATTCCCACCACCCGCTGTCGGCGCGGGTCGCGCGCGCCGTGCTGTTCGCGGCGCTGCTCGTCGTCTGCGCGGTCGCCGCGGCGCCGCGTGCCGCGAACGCGCCCGCGGCCCATCCACCCATCATCGTGATCCCGGTCAGCGGCGCGATCGGGCCGGCCAGCGCCGATTTCATCGTCCGCTCGCTCGGCCGCGCGGCGAAAGAGCATGCGCCGCTCGCGATCCTGCAGCTCGACACGCCGGGCGGCCTCGATTCTTCGATGCGGGTGATCATCAAGGCGATCCTCGGCTCGCCGGTGCCGGTCGCCGCATTCGTCGGGCCGAGCGGCGCGCGCGCGGCGAGCGCGGGCACCTACATCGTGTACGCGAGCCACGTCGCGGCAATGGCGCCGGGCACCAACCTCGGCGCGGCGTCGCCGGTCCAGTTCGGCATCGGCGGCGCGCCCGGGGGCAACCCGGCGTCGCCGACCGGCGGGCCCGCATCGCCCGCGTCGGGCGCATCAGGCGCGTCGGGCACGCTGCCCGGCGACACGCAATCGACCGAATCCCGCAAGGTGATGCACGATTCGGCCGCCTACATCCGCGGCCTCGCGCAGTTGCGCGGCCGTAACGCCGATTGGGCGGAGCGCGCGGTGCGCGAAGCGGTCAGCCTGTCGGCGAGCGAGGCGCAGACACAGCACGTCGTCGACGTGGTCGCGCTGGACCCGGCCGACCTCGCGCGCCAGCTCGACGGCCGCACCGTGACGACGTCCGCGGGCGCGCAGCATCTCGCGACCGCGCACGCGCCGCTCGTCGTCGTCGAGCCCGACTGGCGCAGCCGCTTCCTGTCGATCATCACCGATCCGAACGTCGCGCTGATCCTGCTGACGTTCGGCATCTACGGGCTGTTCTTCGAATTCGCGAACCCGGGGTTCGTGCTGCCGGGCCTCGTGGGCACGATCTGCCTGCTGATCGGCCTGTTCGCGATGCAGTTGCTGCCGGTCAACTACGCGGGCCTCGGCCTCGTGCTGCTGGGCCTCGCGTGCCTCGTCGCCGAGGCGTTCCTGCCGACCTTCGGCGTGCTCGGCTTCGGCGGCATCGCGTCGTTCACGATCGGCGCGCTGATGCTGATCGACACCGACGTGCCCGGCTACGGGATTCCGTGGCCGCTGATCGCGAGCCTCGGGCTCACCGGCGGGCTGCTGGTGGCCGGCGTGTCGAGCCTCGCGCTGCGCGCGCGGCGCCGGCCGGTCGTCACCGGCGGCGAGGCGATGGTCGGCAGCATCGGCGAAGTGCTCGACGACGGCCTCGTGCCCGACCAGCCGCAAACGGCCGGCGGCCCCGAGCCGTCCGCCGCCGGCTGGGCGCTGGTGCGCGGCGAGCGCTGGCGGGTCGCATGCAGCGCGCCGCTCGCCGCGGGCTGCCGGGTGCGCGTCACGGGCCGCCAGGGGCTGATGCTGACGGTCGCCCCGCTCTATGACAAGCCGCCAACTTCGGTCGTAAAGGGAGAACAACAATGATTGGCTATACGTTCGGCTTCAGCAGCCTGCTGATCGTTTTCGCCGTGCTGATCGTCGCGTCGTCGATCCGCATCTTCCGCGAATACGAGCGCGGCGTCGTGTTCATGCTCGGCCGCTTCTGGAAAGTGAAGGGGCCGGGGCTCGTGCTGATCATCCCGATCGTCCAGCAGGTGGTGCGCATCGACCTGCGCACCGTCGTGTTCGACGTGCCCGCGCAGGACGTGATCACGCGCGACAACGTGTCGGTGAAGGTGAACGCGGTCGTGTATTTCCGCGTCGTCGATCCGGAGAAGGCCGTGATCCAGGTCGCGCGCTTCTTCGACGCGACGAGCCAGCTCGCGCAGACGACGCTGCGTTCGGTGCTCGGCAAGCACGAGCTGGACGCGCTGCTCGCCGAGCGCGAGCAGTTGAACGCCGACATCCAGAAGACGCTCGACGCGCAGACCGACGCATGGGGCATCAAGGTGTCGACGGTCGAGATCAAGCACGTCGACCTCAACGAGACGATGGTGCGCGCGATCGCGCGGCAGGCGGAGGCCGAGCGCGAGCGGCGCGCGAAGGTGATCCACGCGGAAGGCGAGCTGCAGGCTTCCGAAAAGCTGCTGCAGGCGGCGCAGCGGCTCGCGCTGCAGCCGCAGGCGATGCAGTTGCGCTACCTGCAGACGCTGACGACGATCGCGGCGGACAAGAACTCGACGATCGTGTTTCCGCTGCCGGTCGAGCTGCTGAGTTCCTTGCTCGAGCGCTTCGGGCCGCCTCGCGAGCGCTGAGCGCAAGGCACTCCGCGCCCGCCGCGCTTTATGCCAGCAGCCTGCGCTCCGTCTTGCCGTACTTGATCGACTTCTCGTCCGGGATCATCAGGCCCGTGTGCTCGTCGCGGCCCTGCAGCAGGAAGCGCGCGTCCGGATTGCCGATCTGCGCGGCCGCGAGCTTGCTGTCCGCGCCGATCTCGCCCTTCTTCATCCGGTTCACGATCACGCCGACCGCGGTGTCCTTGAAGTCGCGCAGCATCCATGCGTCGCCGTCGCTGTCGCCGAACACCAGCAGCGGACCGTAGCCCTTCTTCGATTCGAGCACGTTGCGGATGCCGACGGTCTTGCCCGGGCCATAGTTGAAGTGCCAGCCGTCCGGGTAGTGGCTGACGTACTTGCCGTCGCGCATGTCCAGACGCAGGCCGATCACGTTCTCCGGCGGCACGCCGTAGCCGTAGTTCGGGTGGCCGGCGAACACGCGCACGACGTCGTCGATCGATGCGGTGCTCACGTACACGTCGATGCCGTTCGCGCGCAGCGTATGCATCACCGCGCGAATCTCCTCGTGAATGCGGATGCCGTGGAAATGCGTGGCGGCGACGACGCCCGCCTTGCCCGGCAGCGTCTTCGGGCTTTCATACTTCACCTTGCGCAGCGCGTCGCCGATGCCGTAGTCGTTCGACGCCTGCGCCATCGCCTGCAGCTCGGCGGTCGTCATGTTCCGGTAGAAGTAGATGATCCACTTGTAGCCGATCTCGAGCGGATGCGTATCGCAGATCGCGTCGTACATGAAGTACAGCTTCGTGCGGAAATCCTTGAACTGATCGGTCTCGCGAATCTCGTCGAGGCTCTTGCCGCCGCCGAAGCCCTGGTAGTTCGCGTAGAGCCAGCGATAGTCTGCCTCGACGTCGGCGGCGAGGTCTTCCATCGTCACCGGCTTGCCGTCCACCGTCGTGTAGTCCTTCGCGAACGCGCCCTTCGGCACGTCCTTCCACATCACGTCGACGAATTCGTCCGGCGTCAGCTTGTACTGCAGATGGTTGATCTGGTACATCAGCAACGCCTCTTCGCAGTCGTTCATGATGCACGTGTTGTCCCAGTCGAACACCGCGTACGGGCGCCGCTTCGCGTCGTAGCGCTTGCTCCCGACGCCATGCTGGTCGAGCACCGCCTGCAGGCGCGCGGCATTGAACGGCGACCAGCGGCCCGGGTCCAGCGCGTCCGGCGCAGCGGCGTTCTTTGCGTCGGCCGTGCCGGCCTTGAGCATGAGCGACGTCGCGGCGGTGGCCGCGGCAAGGGTGTTGATGAACGTGCGGCGTTGCATGGTCTCTCTCCGTTGAAATGCCGAATCGGCTTCGGCCGCTGCCCCGCGCGACGCGCGACACATCGCCCCCATTCGAGGCCGCAAAGGCGTCGAATGGGGGCGAATGATCTGCCGAAAATATTGCGGCAATATGACAGCGTCGCGCCACGGCGCGACGTCGAGTTGATCCGGCGCGACATCCGGACGCGTGCGCGGACCTCGCGTGGGGCGCTGCGCCGCGTCCTGGTGCCTCCCGTCCCTACCGCGGTTGCCGGCCGCCGTTCTCGAACCCGAGCGGCGCAGCGCTGCGTGACTTCAAGGCCGGTTACATACACACCGCATTGCGAAGGCTCGAACCGGCGCTCTCATATATGACATGACGCGCCGGCCCGCCGCGCAGAACGGCAACCGGAGCGCGACGAAGGACGACGCCCGCGCCGCGCCACGCCCTGCAACTCGACGGTTCCGGCGGTGCGTGCGCCGAAATGCGTACAATCGCGGCTTCATTTCCCCGGAGGTGCCGCGATGGCCATGAAGAAAACCGATCTCGAGAAGAACAAGGCGCTCAAGCTGACGCACGCGATGAAGCAGTCCAGCTCCGCGCGTTTCGGCAAGGGCAGCGAAACGGCGGCGACGCTCGACCGCCGCGCACAGCGCAAGCTCGATCAGGAACAAGGGCTCGTGCCGTTCGCGTGCAAGCTCAACGCGGAGCTCGTCGAGCAGTTGAAGGCGCGCGCGGCGACGCATCCGAACGGCATGACCGGACTGCTGTCCGAACTGCTCGTCAACGGCCTCGCACAGCGCGACGCGTGAGCGCCGCGCGACGCCCAAATAGTCGTTGACAACGCCGTACGACATCGACAAACTCGTTCGCATGCCTACGTTCAAGCTCATCGCCATCGCGATTCATTGCTCGGTGAACATTCGAAAGAATGGATCACGGGAGGCGCTTGTGCGTTAGCATCCAGAGCAGCACTGCATGTCACAAGGCCTCGCCGGAAACGGATGAGGCTTTTTTGTTTTGGTGCGCGTCATCCGCCCGGCTCAACGGATGGAGATGACGATGGACCAAGCAAGCCGGCTGTTTGTTCGTCCCGATCCGCGCCGCCCCGGCGCGATCGCATTGCCGAGAGTCGTGATTCATTTCGCCGTCGCGCCGCGCAAGACGCTGACGTGGCGCGCGCCGAACGACGCCGAGATCCGTTCGCACGACGCGCCGCTGTGGCTCACGCGCCAGACGAGCGTCGACGATTACTGGATCCGGCCCGGCGACGTGCTGCGCATCCCGCGCGGCGAACGCATCTGGCTCGGCACCTACGACGGCCGCCCCGCCGAAGCATCGATCACGACCGCATACGTGCGGCGCGGCGACCGCCTCGGACGCACGCTCGCGCGGGTGCGCGGCTGGCTCGCCGCAAGAGGGAGAAGGCGGGACTGACGCTGCGCTGCCGCGCAACGCGTTGACGCGGCGAACGACCGCGTCGGAAAACGAACGCAACCGCGGCGCAATCGGCCGCGGGTGCGCTTCGAGTGGCGCGGCGCGCCGCTGCGTACCGCGAGCGATCGCGCGCCGTGCGCAGCTTTCACATGCAATGCATGCGTCAGGTGCTGGCGGCGAGACGCGGACCCGTGCCGCGCGGACTGGACTCGATTTCAGGCCGTTGCGACGGCTGCGCGCTCACCCAAGGATCGATGCCCTGCCTCTGCACTTCCTCGAGAAAGGACACGCGCGTGCGCCAGTAATCCGCTTGTAATTTCGCATCGATGACGCGCTGCTCGGCCGCGAACAGTTCCATCCGCGCCGTGACGAGCATCGACGCAGCGGTTTTTTCCGGCGTGGGGGCGTGCCGCAACGCCCAACGACTGATCCAGTTCAACATGCTGACCTCCGTGATAACGGATGAACCCGCATCGGGCAATCGCAACCGGCCGCGCGCCTGCCCGAACGCGCAACGACCGTTACCGCACTTCGCCGCCTGGCCTGCACGGACTGCGACTCCCCCGCGTCGGCAGCGATCGGCCGGCGTGCGTGCACGATTCATCTATCCTAGGAACAGTTGGCGGTTAACGCGATGGGGTCTTGCACTCTTTTACACAGAAACCACAGTCGCGCGAGCGGCGCGAAATCGCAGTTGCGCACGCGCCGGCTTCGGAGCAGCATAGCCCGATGTCCGCCGCCGCCCGGCCTGCCGAACGGCCGGCGCGCGCAGTTGCCCGCCCGTTCGGGCGGGCGCGCCCTTGCAGGCGAACCCTCTCTACCGCACGGCGTCGTGCCGTCGCCGTCGTACCCGCCACCGAATCGTTTCCATCGTTTGCGCCCGGCCGCTTCGCCCGAACCGGTAAAATGCGCGCCGCCGTCGCGCGACGTGCATCTGCAACGTGCATCTGCGGCCGTCCGCGCGAACGCGCGCGATCGTGCCCCGCAACTATATCGTCCGACCTATCCCGGCTATTACAATCCGCCGATAGTCACGCAATAGTGGCTGGTTACAGTACGCCGGCCGCACCCGGCTGGCTGCGCAGCTACAAGAAATCAACGTAACAAGCAACACGACAAACCGACCGGAGAAACGCCTACATGGAATCCATCAAGCGGTATTTCGGCTTCGCTGAAGCCGGCACCGACTTCCGCACCGAAATACTCGCGGGCGTCACCACGTTCCTGACGATGGCTTACATCATCTTCGTCAACCCCGCGATTCTCGGTGACGCCGGCATGCCGAAGGAATCCGTGTTCGTCGCGACCTGCCTCGTCGCGGCGCTCGCGTCGATCATCATGGGGCTGTACGCGAACTATCCGATCGCGTGCGCGCCCGGCATGGGCCTCAACGCGTACTTCGCGTACACGGTCGTCAAGGGAATGGGCTTCACGTGGCAGGCCGCGCTCGGCGCGGTGTTCGTCTCCGGCTGCCTGTTCCTGCTCGTCACGCTGTTCCGCGTGCGCGAGGCGATCGTCAACGGCATCCCGAAATCGCTGCGCATCTCGATCACTGCCGGCATCGGCCTGTTCCTCGGCATCATCTCGCTGAAGACCTCGGGCGTGATCGTCGGCAGCCCGGCCACGCTCGTCACGCTCGGCGACCTGCACAAGCCGACCACGATCCTGTCGATCGTCGGCTTCTTCACGATCGTCACGCTCGACCACCTGCGCGTGCGCGGCGCGATCCTGATCGGCATCATCGGCGTCACGATCCTGTCGTTCTTCTTCGGCGGCAACGAATTCCACGGCGTGTTCTCCGCGCCGCCGTCGATCGATGCGACGCTGTTCAAGCTCGACATCGGCGCGGCGCTGTCGACCGGCGTGATCAACGTGATCCTGGTGTTCTTCCTCGTCGAGCTGTTCGATGCGACCGGCACGCTGATGGGCGTCGCGAACCGCGCGGGCCTGCTGGTCCACGGCAAGATGGACCGGCTCAACAAGGCGCTGCTCGCGGACAGCACCGCGATCGTCGCGGGCTCGGTGCTCGGCACGTCGTCGACCACCGCGTACATCGAGAGCGCATCCGGCGTGCAGGCCGGCGGGCGCACCGGCGTGACCGCGATCACCGTCGCCGTGCTGTTCCTCGCGTGCCTGTTCATCGCGCCGCTCGCGGGCGTCGTGCCGGGCTATGCGACCGCGCCGGCGCTGCTGTACGTGTCGTGCCTGATGCTGCGCGACATGGTCGACGTGCCGTGGGACGACGCGACCGAGGCCGTGCCGGCCGCGCTGACCGCGCTGCTGATGCCGTTCACGTACTCGATCGCGAACGGCGTCGCGTTCGGCTTCATCGCGTACGGCGGCCTCAAGCTGCTGACGGGCCAGGTGCGGCAGGTCAAGCCGATCGTGTGGATCATCGCCGCCGTGTTCCTGTTCCGCTTCTTCTATCTCGGCAGCGAATGAGCGTCGCGCAACCCGCCGCATAACGAAAAACGCCACCTGCCGGGTGGCGTTTTCACTGGTGCGCGGGCATCGGGTGGACGCGAGACGGCGACGGCAAGCCACCGGCGCGCCCGGGCGGCGCGCGCGGACTCGCCGACGGCCGGGCCCGCTGCGCTCAGCGGCGCCCGCTCGACACGCGCTCGGCGTTCAGCGCCCGTTCGCCTCGTAGAAGCGCACGTAGCCGCTGCGCAGCGTCACGCATTGCGCGCGCGTTTCCGACAGCAGACGCCGGGCCGCAGCCTCGATGCGGTCGCGGTGCATGTCGAACGCGCCGACCATGTCCTCGAAACGCGGGGATGCCGCGCCGAAGTGGTCTTCCAGCGCCTCCGCGGTGATGTGGCATTGGACGCGCTCGCCATTGACCAACGCCGGAAACGCAAGCATCAGTTCGCGTCCCGAATACTCGGGCGCCTCGTTCGGGAAATGGATCTGCATGGGAGCCGCCTCGACCGTCCGGTAGAAAATGAGTGACCGCGTACGTCGTCCGCTACCGGCCGGACGAAATGTTCGCGGGCTGGCCGGCAACGACACGGGCCGCGGCGTTTGGCGCGGACAATGCATGCCGGTTGCATTCACTTTAGACGGTTTGGCGCAGGAGGCAAATTTTGCGCGCGCGGCGTTCCGCCGCGGCTTTCGTCTGGCCAATCCAACGCCGGGCGAGCCGAATCAGGTCCGGCATCAATGGGGATCTTTCGGCCACACGTTGAGCGCGACCGCGGTCGTCGCGACGCCCAGCCCGATCGCCGCCGCGCCGAAGAGCAGCGCGTCCTGGATATCAAAGAGCAGGCCATGGATCGCCACACCGATGCCGCCCAGCATCACGAAGGTGGCGATGGCCGCCAGAATGACCCTCAGTTCCGTCCGAACCATGATGCGTCTCCCGAACGGATGCATGTCGCGGCGCATGCATGCTGCATTGCGGAACAAAGCGCGGCGTGATCCAATTTCATGATTGCATGCGCCCGCTTAAAAACAAGCAGAATTTGCCCGCAGTCGCGCATCTCGCGCGGCGCTTGTATGATGGAGCGTTCCTGCGTGACCGGCCTGCGCCGGACGTCGCGCGAGCGGGGAACGCACCCCGCCGGCGGCGGCAGATCAGCATGAGATCGGAGCGCGCCACCGCGCCCGCTCCGGTCACTGGAGACACGTCATGCCTCAATCTTCCGTGCTGCCCGCCACCACGGGCCGCACCGACCTGCTTGCGCAAGCGCACGTCCGCTCGACCGCGGTCGGCCTGCGCACGAGCGACCTCCCCGATTTCTCGCCGCTGTCGCGCGTCGCGCTGCGCGAACTGATCTCGACCCATCACTCGCTCTACACGCACGCGCGCCCGGTGATGGAAAACCTGCACGCGCAGATCGCCGACACGCAAAGCCTCGTGCTGCTGACCGATCCGGACGGCGTGATCCTGCACAGCATCGGCGACGCGGACTTCATCGAGAAAGCCAACCGCGTCGCACTGTGCCCGGGCGTGTCGTGGGCCGAAGGTGCGCGCGGCACCAATGCGATCGGCACCGCGCTCGCGTCGGGCCAGGCGCTCGCGGTGCACGGCGCCGAACATTTCCTGCGTGCGAACCGCATCCTCACCTGCTCGTGCGCGCCGATCGTCGATCCGTTCGGGCGCACGCTCGGCGCGCTCGACGTGAGCGGCGACCCGCGCGGCTTCAGCTCGCACACGCTGGCGCTCGTGCGCATGTCCGCGCAGCTGATCGAGAACCAGCTGTTTGCGAACCAGTGCGTGGAGGCGCTGCGCGTGCGCTTTCACGCGCACGAGGAATGCGTCGACTCGCTGTTCGCCGGGCTGGTCGCGCTCGGGCCCGACGGCGGGCTGATCGCCGCGAACCGCAGCGCGCAATTCCAGCTCGGCGCGCCGCTCGACGCGCTGCAGCACCAGGGTTGCGATGCGCTGTTCGGCCTGTCGTTCGGCCTGCTCGCGCAGCAGGCCGCCCGCGCGCCGGGCGCGACGTTCCGGCTGACGCTGGCGAGCGGCGTGCGCGTGCTCGCGCGCTGCGAATTCGCCGACGCGCAGAAAACGGCCGTCGCCGTCACGCCAGCCGCGCCGTCCGTCGCACGCGCCCCCGCGACCGATCCCGACGCGATCACGTTCGCGACGCTCGACACCGGCGACGCGCGCATGGCCGCGGTGCTCGAACGGGTCGCGAAGATCCGCGGGCGCGACCTGCCGCTCCTGATCCTCGGCCAAACCGGCACCGGCAAGGAGTGGCTCGCCCGCGCGCTGCACCATGCGTCGCCGCGCGCGGACGGCCCGTTCGTCGCGGTGAACTGCGCGGCGCTGCCCGATTCGCTGATCGAGGCCGAGCTGTTCGGCTACGAGGACGGCGCGTTCACCGGCGCGCGCAAGCGCGGCAGCCCCGGCAAGATCGCCCAGGCCGACGGCGGCACGCTGTTCCTCGACGAAATCGGCGACATGCCGCTTGCGCAGCAGGTGCGGCTGATGCGCGTGCTGCAGGAACGCGCGGTCATGCCGCTCGGCGGCGCGCGCGCGGTGCCGGTCGACGTGCGCGTGGTGTGCGCGACGCACCGCGACCTGCGCGCGATGATCGCCGACGGCACGTTCCGCGAGGACCTGTTCTACCGGATCAACGGGCTCGCGGTGACGCTGCCGCCGCTCGCGACGCGCACCGACCTGCCTGCGCTCGTCGAGCGGATTCTCGCGCGGCTCGCGCGCAGCGAACCGATGCCGCGCCGGATCGCGCCCGACGTGCTCGACGCGTTCACGCGCCATCGCTGGCCGGGCAACCTGCGGCAGATGACCAACGTGCTGCGCACCGCGGGCATGCTCGCCGACGACGAAGCGGAAATCGCGCTCGTGCATTTGCCGGACGACTTCTGGCTCGATTGCGAAGACGCGCCGGCGAGCTCGCCCGCGCCGGCCGGCACGCGCGCGGCAACGACGTTGCAGAGCCACCAGGCGGCGGTGATCGACGCGGTGCTCGCGCGCCACCGCGGCAACGTGTCGGCGACCGCGCGCGAGCTCGGGCTCGCGCGCAATACCGTGTACCGGCATCTGCGCCGGCACTGAGATCGCGGCCGGCGGCCTGCACGGCGCCGGCCGCGCGCGGCTTCGGGTATGCTTGGGCGCTCGCATCGCATTGCCGCCGCCTGCCGCCCGCCTTCACCATGACCGATTCCGAACGTCCTCCCCTCGTCCGCGTCGAACCGCTTGGCGTGAGCTTCGACGCGCCCGACGCGCTGACGCTGCTCGAAGCGGCCGCGTTCGCGAACGTGTCGCTGCCCCGCTCGTGCCGCAACGGCACATGCCGGACGTGTCTGTGCAGGATCGTCAGCGGCAGCGTGCGCTACACGATCGAGTGGCCCGGGCTGAGCCGCGAAGAGAAGGCCGACGGCTACACGCTGCCGTGCGTCGCGGTCGCGACGTCGGACGTCGTGATCGACGTACCCGACGCCCAAATGATCGAATGAGCGCGGCGCGCGGCCGTGTGCCGCGCCCGCCGCCGCGGCGGCTGCGTGGCATAATCCGCAGCATCGCCTTCCTCCATATGCCGCCGCGCATCGCATGCTGAGTCGTCGTCTCCGCAAGATCGTCAGTCTGATCGGGATGCTCGCCATCCTGATGACGACGCTCGCGCCGACGATCTCACAGGCGCTGACGACGCAACACCGCGTCGACGCGCTGCTCGCCGGTTACTGCACGGCCGGGCCGAGCGATGCCGACCACGGCGACGCTGCGTCGTCGAAGAGCCTGCAGGCCCATCTGCAGGCATGCGGCTATTGCAGCCTGCTCGCGCATACGCCGGCCCTGCCCGCGCCCGAACTGACGTTCGCGGCCAATCTTGCGCCGCTGCGGCACCGCGAAGCGACCCGCTTCGAGAGCCTGCCGCGCGCGCTGCCGCTCACCGTCGCGCAACCGCGCGCGCCACCGTCCGCCGCCTGAAGCACCGTCACCGCGCGTGATGCGTTGGCGCATCGCGCCGTCCGCCTGCGCGCGCCTCGTCGCGCGCGGCGCCAAAACGTTCCTGTTCGACCGTATTGCCTGCCCGCGGCATCGCGCCGTGCGCGCACGCCCGCTTGCGGCATGCGCGCGTGCGAACGCGCGCGGCGACGCGTCGAACGCATCGTTCTCCTCGTCATCTCCGATCGGATCAACCAACATGAAAATCACTTCGTTCGTTCGCGGCGCACTCGTCGTCGCCGGCTTCGTCATCGCGCAGGCTGCTCATGCGCACGCACACCCGAAAACCCTCGACCCCGCCGCCGATGCCACGCTGGCGAGCGCGCCGCACGAGGTCGCGATCGACTTCAGCGAAACGCTCGAACCCGCATTCAGCTCGATCGTGGTCACCGACAGCCACGGCCAGTCGGTCGCCGACGGGAAATCGACGGTCGACGCCGGCAACCGCAAGCGCATGCACGTCGCCCTCGCAAGCCTCGCGGCCGGCACGTACACGGTCGCGTGGGTCGCGGTGGCAAGCGACGGCCATCGCACGCAGGGCCGCTACACGTTCACGGTGAAGTGACGCCGACGATGCCCGCACGGCAACTTCCGATACCCGACAAGGAATGCACTCGATGAAACGCTCGATTCCCGCCAGCCTGCTGTTCGCCCTGCTCGCGCTGCAGGCGCCCGCCACCTTCGCCGCGTCGGCCGTCCAGGCCGATGGCTGCTGGATCCGCACGATGCCGGCGACGGTCCCGTCGTCCGGCTACTTCACGCTGAAGAACGACGGCGACAAGCCGGCCACGCTCACCGGCATCGACACGCCCGCATACGGGATGGCGATGATCCACGAAACGCTGACGGCCGGCAGCTCCGCGAAGATGGTCCACGTCGACGCGGTCGAGGTGCCCGCGCACGGCACGGTCACGTTCAAGCCGAAGAGCTATCACGTGATGCTCGAGGACGCGCGCAAGCCGGTCGCGCCCGGTGCGAAGGTGCCGCTCGCGCTGCACTTCGCCGACGGCTCGACGGTGTCCGTGACCTGCGACGCGAAGGCGCCGTCGTACACCGGCCAGTAACGCCCTATTTCCCGCCCGAAGGAGACCAACATGAGCCACCAACGCCCGACGCTCGCCGACCGGATCGTCCGCTACCGGACGCCGCTGAATCTCGCCGTGCTGATCGTCTGCGGTTTATGGGCGGCGTGGGTCGCGTGGATCACGCGGCCGGCCGCGATCGATTCGCCTGCGTCGATCGTCGCATCCTGCGTGCGCGACACGCGTTGACGCGATGCGCCGGGGTGAGCCGCGCGCAGCCGTGGCATCATGCAGCGATTCACCCCGACCGCAGACCCCGCCTTCCGGAGCGCCGCATGTCCGTTCAGACCTGGATGTTGTTTGCCGCCGCCTATCTCGCGACCACGCTGTCGCCCGGCCCCAACGTGCTGCTGGTGATCCGCAATACGGTGCGCTACGGCTCGCGCGGCACGGCAGCCACGATCGCCGGCAATCTCGTCGCGCAGGGCGCGGTGGTCGGGCTGGTCGCGCTCGGCGTGGGCGCGGTGCTGGCCGCGATGCCGCCGCTGTTCGTCGCGATGAAAGTCGTCGGCGCCGCGTACCTGATCTTCATCGGCATCCGGCAACTGCGCGGCGATCGCCACCGGCGCGCGCCGGACAGCGGCGCGACAAGCGTCGAACCGGATCGCAGCAAGCTGTTCCGTGAAGCGCTGTTCGTGTCGGGCAGCAATCCGAAGACGATGATCTTCCTGTCCGCGTTCATGCCGCAGTTCATCTCGCACGATCAGCCGCTCGCGATGCAGTTCGTCGCGA
This sequence comes from Burkholderia ubonensis, assembly GCF_001718695.1. Classification (NCBI taxonomy): domain Bacteria; kingdom Pseudomonadati; phylum Pseudomonadota; class Betaproteobacteria; order Burkholderiales; family Burkholderiaceae; genus Burkholderia; species Burkholderia ubonensis. The sequence continues at coordinate 1,698,692 of NZ_CP013422.1, forward strand.
TGTACGCGACGATCGCATGCACCGTCATCGTCGTGCACAGCCTCTATTCGTTCGGCGTGCGCCGGCTTCATCGCGGCTTCGGCGTCAGCCCGTGGCTGCGCGCGGCCAAGCGCGCGAGCGGGCTGCTGTTCGTCGCGCTCGGGATCAAGCTGCTGACGGCGCGGCAAGCTTAAGCGCGAACGCCCGCGCGGGCACCGCGCGCACGACACCGTCAGTCCATCGTTGCAGCCAGCGCGGCGACGATCTGCTCGAACGACGGCCGCGCGTCGACCTCGTCGTTCACGCACGCAGCGGCCAGCGCGCCGAGGGCTTGCGCGGCGGCCCAGGCACGCGGCTCGCATCGCTCCAGCAACTCGCGCAGCAAGTAACCGAACGCGCGGACTTCCAGCCGCTCGAACCGCGCCGCGCGCACGCGGTCGTTCACGTCGTAGAGCGACGCCGCGCCGAAATCGCCGAGCAGCGCGCCGCCTGCCCCGTCGTGCAGGATGTTGTGCGCGTACAGATCGCCATGCAGGATGCCGCGCTCATGCAGATGCGCGGCGACCGACGCGATGCCGTGTGCGAGCCGCGCTGCGTCGGCCGGCGCGAAGCGCGCATCGGCCGCATAGACGTCGCGCGTACACGATGCGAAGCTCGGCGGCCCGGCGAGATTCGTCAGCGCCGGATCGACCAGCTCCATCACGAGGCCGTGCGCGCCGTCCGGATGACCGCGCAGCTTGCCGATCACCGGGATCAGGTTCGGGTGCTGGCCGGCGTGGATGCAGGCCGCCATCTCGCAGTCCGGCAGCCCGTCGCTCGTCATCGCGCCCTTGAACAGCTTCACCGCGACCGCGCGCGTCGCGCGGCCCTCCGCACGCCACTGCGCGCGGTAGATCACGCCGGACGCGCCTTCGCCGAGCCGGTGTTCGCATGCGAGCGACGCCCAATCGATCTCGGCCACGCCGGGCTCGGCAGACGCGGCGGCCTCCGGGCCCGCGCCGAGCGGATTGCCGGCGGCCGCGAGCCAAGAAAGGCGCGGCAGGCGCAACAGCCAGTCCGGCAGCGCGTCGAGCCGGTTCGCGGACAGACGCACCAGCTCGAGCGCACGGCACGCCGCCAATTCGGCCGGCAGCGTGCGCAGGCGGTTGCCGGCGAGCATCAGTTTCTGCAGATGGGCGCAGTTGCCGATTTCCGCGGGCAGCGTGTCGACTTCGTTGTCGGTCAGGATCAGCCAGCGAAGCAGGGGCGGAAGCGAATCGCCGGGAACCGTGCGGATGCGGTTCGCCTTGAAGCCGATCATGCTCAACTGCGGGCATGCGCCGAGTACTTCGGGCAATTCGGTGAAGCGGTTGTCCGACGCGAACAGGATGCGCAGTCTGCTGAGGCGCGGCAGGTCGTCCGGCAGCGTCGACAGCGCGTTGCCGGTCAGGTCGAGGGTTTCCAGCGTGTCGGCCAGATCGAAGATCTCACGGGGGAATTCGGTCAGGCCGCAGGCGAGCTTGAGTTCTCGGGCGCCGGACAACTGGCCGGATTGAAGTCGTTCGAGGGTGGTCGTCACGGGAAGAAGCGGGTACGGATGCGATGTTGGGCCGGGCGGACCGACGGATTTTACCGGGATCGCGCACGCCGCCGGCGCAATCGCGTCATACCCCCTTCACAAACGCGCAATGTGACGCTAGAATTGCGCCCCTTGCAGTACCGAAGTGCCGACGTGGTGAAATTGGTAGACACGCTATCTTGAGGGGGTAGTGGCGAAAGCTGTGCGAGTTCGAGTCTCGCCGTCGGCACCAGATACGGTTTTCATCGACCGTGTTTCGGGCATAGGAAAGAAACCGCGACAGCGCAACGCTTCGCGGTTTTTTTATTGGGCGCGCACAACGCGCGGATCGCTCGGCCGCAGCAATCGACGGCAGCGAGCATGCCACGACATCGTTGGCCGATCCCGCTCGGCTCCCCGGCGAGCGATGCTCCCCTCCCCACGCCGTTCCGCTCGGCGCCACAAAACGGACGATCGACCGATGGACGCCATGATCCGACATGGCGATACTTGACCGTCCATCGGCGCGATCCTTGCCGACGATCGACCAACCCAGCGTCGACATGCCGGCCCAGCAGGACCGACGTGCGCCGCCTGCTGCAATTGCGTTCGTACCTCGGGGAGCCCGTTGGATGACGATGCATCCGGAAAGCCCGATCGCCGCCGAACAACTGAAGCTCGTCTACGGCATCGTGACCCTGAGCGTGTGCGGCGGAACGCTGCTGGCCGCGACACTCGTCGTTTCGCTGGAGCGCCTCGGGCGCGTCGATCCGCTGGCCGGCGCCGCGTGGCTGTCGTACATCGTCGCGTGCTCGACGGCGCACGCGTGCCTCGCGTGGCGCTACCACCGCTCGGCCAACCGCGACACGCGCAGATCGCGCTGGGCGGCAGGATTCGTCGCCTGCAGCACGGCGGCCGGGATCGGCTGGGGGTGGTCGTCGATCGAACTGGCGAAGGGACGCGGGTTCGAGGTCGAGAGCCTCGCGGTCACCGCCACGCTCGGGGTAGTGGCCGGCGCCGTGCCGGTCTTCGGCACGTATCTTCCGGCGTTCCTCGCGTTCCTGTTGCCGGCCACCGTCCCATACGTCGTCGCCGCCGCGCTGTCCGACAATCGCGTGCAGCAGGCGACGGCGCCGATGATGTTCCTGTTCGTCTGCGTGATTGCCTATCTCGGCCTGCTCGCCAACCGAAGCGCGGCGCAGAACATTCGCCTGCGCTTTCGTGCGGAACAGCTCGCCCGCGATCTGCGCGCGCGCAACCGGACCGCGAAGCGGCTCGCGGACGACCTGCTGCGCCAGAAGCAGATCGCCGAAGAAGCCAATCTCGCCAAATCGCGCTTTCTCGCCGCCGCGAGCCACGATCTTCGTCAGCCGTCCCACGCGCTGAGCCTGCTGGTCGGCGCGTTGCGCGGCACGAAGACCGACGCGGAGCGGGCGCAGATACTCGTGCAGATCGAGCGTTCGACCGATGCGCTCGACTCGCTGTTCGGCGCGCTGCTCGACGTGTCGCGGCTCGATGCCGGCGTGGTGGACGTGCATCGCAGGCCGGTGCACGTCGACGCGGTGCTCGAACACGCATGCACCGATCACATGCTCGACGCGGCGGCGAAAAACCTGACGCTGACGCGCGTCCCGTGCCGCGCGATCGTCGATACCGATCCGGTGCTGCTCGAGCGCATCGTGCGCAACCTCGTGTCCAACGCGGTGCGCTACACGGATGCCGGCCGGATCGTGGTCGGCTGCCGACGACGCGGCGCACGCGTCGCGATCCAGGTATGGGACACCGGACGCGGGATCGCCGCCGACCAGCTCGAGCTGGTGTTCCAGGAGTATTACCAGGTCGGCAACCCGGAGCGCGACCGCGCAAACGGCCTCGGGCTAGGGCTCGCGATCGTGCGACGGCTGGCCGACCTGCTCGAATGCGAGCTGAAGGTGCGCTCGGCGCCCGGCCGCGGATCGTGCTTCGAAGTGTGGGTGAGCCGCTGCGATCACGCTGCTGCGCAAGCCGACGCATCGGCCGAACCCGCCGACGACGTGTCGCATCACTCGGGGCTCGTCGTCGTCGTGGACGACGAGCTCGCGATCCGCGACGGCATGGCCAGACTGCTCGAACTGTGGGGCTATGAAACGATCGTCTCGGACAGCGGCGACGCTGCGATCGAACGCTTGTCGGCATGCGCGCGCCGCCCCGACCTGCTCGTCTGCGACTTCCGCCTGCGCGGCGCCGAAAACGGGCTGACGGTGATCGAGCGGCTGCGCAGCGAATACAACGACGACATCCCCGCGCTGCTGATCAGCGGCGACACGGCCGCCGACCGCCTCGCCGAAGCCCATGCGAGCCATTGCCTGCTGCTGCACAAGCCGATCCCGAACGGCAAGCTGCGCGCGGCGATCGGCAACCTGATCGCGGCCGGCGTGCGCGCGCGGAGCGGCGAACCGGAGTGAGCCGAACCGCGCGCCGTCGCATCGATGACGCCGGGCACACTCAGGCGCGGCACGCAGATCGATCGAACGACGCGAGTTCGCTCCTCTCGATCCTCAGCGTCATCGACAGCGATGCATTCGCATCGGCCGGGTCGCCCGTCATGCCGAGCCGGAACGTCGCGGTCGCGCAATCCGCCAGCAGTCGTTGCAGCGACAACCACAAGTACGACACGTTCGACTCCCACACTGCGTCACCCGAATCACGAATCCTCGGCATCCGCGCCAAATTGCAGTTCGAATCCGCGCAATCCGGCGGTCCGCCCATCCGGCGATCCGGCCATTGCCGCGATTCTGTTTGGTTGTCGGCGCATCGAATTTGGCCTGCACCGGGACGCCACCACGCAGCGACGATCGCCGGGGATTGGTTACCGGCGCGAGTCAGTCGCGGCGATTCATGCGGCAATGTAAATACGATGTCGCCGCAACGATCGACGTCGCCGAAACAGGCGCGTTGCACGCGCACGATTGCCTGTAAGATCGCACGGCGGAACGCGACCACGACCAGCCATCCGGGCCTTGCACGCAACCTCGGGCCTCGTTCAACCGGCAGCTTTTCCTCCCTTCGGCATCGCGGATTCTCATGAAGATTCTCATCGTCGACGATCATCCGATTCTGCGCGACGGCGTAGCCGCATTGCTGCGTCAAAACGGCGAAGACGTAACGGTCGCGCAAGCCGGCAACGCCGACGATGCGATGCGGATGCTCGATCAATCCGCCGATTTCGACGCGATCGTGCTCGACCTGAAGCTGCCGGGAATGAACGGCCTCGATGCGATCTCCGCGTTTGCCGGCAAGTGCCCGCAACTGCAGATCATCGTGCTGTCCACGTCCGAGGATGCGGCCGACGTGCGGGCCGCCTTCGCGCGCGGCGCGCTCGGCTACGTGCCGAAATCGGCGGGGCCGCATACGGTGCTGTCGGCGATCAGGATGGTGCTCGACGGCGAGCGCTACGTGCCGCCGCTGATGCTCGACGATTCGTCGTCGGCCGCACCGGGCAGCCCGCGTCCTGCGCCGGCGACGCGCAGCGCCGGGCCGCTCACGCAGCGCCAGATCGAGGTGCTGCGATACGTTGCAGAAGGCGTGCCCAACAAGGTGATCGCGGATCGCCTCAATCTGTCCGAGAAGACGGTCAAGGCGCACGTCACGGCGATCTTCAAGGCGCTCAATGTGCTGAACCGTACCCAGGCGGCAGCGGCCGCGCGCAAGGCCGGGCTGCTGTGAGCCGGGATGGGCAGCTCGCGCACGCGCGACAAGCGCCGCGAGATCCGATCGCACCATGTACGCCCCGATGCGGCGGCCGGATTTGCCGGCACACCCGCGCCGGATGGCCTGACGCGCGATGTGCTTGTCGGCGCGCGCCGAGGCCAACATTCGGCACCGACGCGATTCGGCCGCACGTCGCGACGATGATGCACGCGTATGCCGAAACCTGCGGTCCGTGCGGCGCCGCGTGACGGCGTTGCGCCGCGCGGCTACCGCATCAGATTGGTACGCACCTGCGGCATCGTCGCCGTCGCCGCGCCGGTCGCCTGAATCGTTCCCGACGGCGATGCGCCGACCGGCGCGACCAGCGCAACGCCGTCGAGCGTGTTGCCGGCCACGACGATCCGGCCGGCCGGGCAGCCGCGCGACAGCAACGACACCGGCGCTTGCGCGATCGACGCGAACGCGTTGTTTGCCGCCTCGAACGCGCACACGTTCCCCAGCGCGCGGAACCCGGTGTAGCCGGACCCGGTCACGCGATTGCGCGTGACGACGACGTACGACACCGTGCCCGACCACGTATCGAGCTCGAGTGCGCCCTGTTGCGTCGGCAACAGTCCGTTGTCGACGTTCGCGTTCTGGACGTTCGACACGACGTTGTTGTCGACGACGACGTTCGAGACGCCGTAGGTGCGCCAGCTGTCCTCCTGCGCGACCAGAATGCCGGCCGCCTTCTGCACGCCGTCGACCGTATTGTTCGAGATCGTCACCGCCTGGCCGCCGACGACGGCGATTCCGCGCCCCCAGTAGTTTCCCGATACGGTGTTGTGGTCGATCAGCACGTTGTTGCTCACGCGGCCGTCGGACAGATAGCTGACGACGGCGATCAGGTCGTCGCCGGTGCCCGTCACCGTGTTGCCCTGCACCAGCACGTTGGCTGCGCCGTCGGTCATGTGGATGCCGTCGGCAAGCGTCGCGCGCACCGTATTGCCGACGATCGCGACGTTGCGGCCGCCGAACACGAAGATGCCCGCGCTCGCGCCGCCCTGCACCGTCACGCCGAGCACCTGAACGCCGGTGCCGGTCACTTCGACCTTGGTCGACGCCGGTGTCGCGAGGCGCGTCGTGCCGGCGCCGATCAGCGTGACGCCGACCAGCGTCGAATCGGCGCCGCTCATCACGATCGTCTGGTCGGCCGGATTCGTCGCCGCGAGCGTCGCGCCGTAGCCCGACACGACGACACCCGACATCGCAACCGACAGCGACCGGCTGACCGTATAGCGTCCCGGCGAAAGTATCAGCGTTTGCCCGGCCTGCAATGCATTGAGCGCCGTCTGCAGCGCGTCGGCCTGGTCGCTGCCGTCGACGGCCGGCTTGACGATCACGGGCGGCAGCGTAGCCGATGCGGCCGGTCGCACGCGCGATGCGCGGGATGGGTGGAACGCGTGCGACGGCGCGGTATACGTGAGCGTCGCCGCGTGGACCGGAACCGGCGCATGGCCGGCGCTGCATGCCAGCGCGGCGAGCGCGGCACTGACGATCCGAAGTGACCTGTTCATGCTGACCCCTCGTTGCCCATCCGCCCGCAGCGGCATCCGATGCGGCGGCATCCGGCCCGATGAGGTCGGCGGTCGACGGCGAGCCGGCGCGACCGAGGTCGGCCAGCGGGACGGAACGGGTTCGTGCGAAAACAGTTGGGTGGCGCATCGCTTGACGTCGTCACCCGCGCTTCCACCGAAACAGGCGCGCTCCCCCCGAACGCGGCCCGATGGTCGACGGTCCCCGGTAGCCAGCTACCGTCGAACGACGTGCGAAGGCCGTTGCATGAGCGACGCGGGATGGTGGGCGGCCCTGTCGACCCGCGCATCGGGTCGCTCGATTCGAAGTCTATTTCGCGATCGACGCGTGTAAATGCGACAGAAGGCGCGCGACGTCGTAAGACGGTCGCGGGGCAGCAGCGCGCCTGCACGCGACCGAACTTACGACCCGCGATGCAGAAAGCCGCACTGCGGGCACGCGCATCATCGGTTCTGACGGGAGTTGCGCTGCGACGCACCGTAACGGCATGCGCCACGTCATCCGCCGCGAGTCACAACAGCGGCAACACCGCGCGTATGTGCTCGGCGAACACCGCCGTCAGATGCGACGGCCGCTTCCGGTCGAAGCGCAGCGTGATGCCCACCGCCGGCAGCGGCGGCAGCCCGCGATCGGCGGCGAGGATCGCGAGGTCGGCGGGCACCGCCGTTTGCGTCATCACCGCGATCGCCTGCCCGGAGCGCACCAGCGCAATCAGCCCCGCGAGGCTGCTGCTCGCATAGGCGACGCGGTAATCGCGCCCGGCGCGCGCCAGCGCGTCGCACGCCGCGATGTGATCGAGCGTGTCGGGATCGGAAAGCGCGAGCGGCAGCCGCTCGAACTGCGCGGTATCGAGCCCCGGATAGCCGATCCACACCAGCTGCTCGCGGCGGATGAAATCGTCGGTTGCCGCCTCGTCGGGCACCGAGATCATCGCGAGATCGACGGCGCGCTTGTCGAGCTGTTCGAGCAGCCGCGGCGTCGGCCCGCACACGACCTCGACGATCGCGTGCGGATGATGGCTCGAGAACTGCCGCAGCAGCGACGGCAGCCACACCTGCGCGTAATCGTCCGGGCACCCGAAGCGGATCGTCCCCGACAGACCCGTACCGCACAGATCGGCCAGCGCCTCGTCGTGCTGCCGCAGGATGCGCTGCGCATGCAGCAGCAGCCGCTCGCCGGGATGCGTGAGCACCACGCCGCGTCCGGTGCGCTGGAACAGCGGCTGGTCGACGCTCTCCTCGAGCCGCCGCATCTGCTGGCTGAGCGCGGACTGCGTGCGGCCGACCCGCGCCGCCGCGCGGCTGAGCGAGCGCACTTCGGCGATCACGACGAACGAGCGCAGCAGATCGATGTCGAGCGAACGTGCCAAGGTATTAGCTCCTTTTCTACCTTGCATAAGAACTATTCGTTTCCATCAAAACAGAGCGGCGCCTAGACTGCAAGCATTCCCTGCCCCTCGCCTGGAGAAAACGATGTCCGCAAACGACGACGCAACGTTCTGGCACAACGCGACGCATCACCTGATCCGCTACGGCGGCACGTTCGAGCCGCTCATCGTCGAGCGTGCGCAGGGCAGCTTCGTCTACGACGCGGACGGCCGCGCGATCCTCGACTTCACGTCGGGCCAGATGAGCGCGGTGCTCGGGCACTGCCATCCGGACATCGTCGCGGTCATCGCCGAATACGCCGGCAAGCTCGATCACCTGTTCAGCGGGATGCTGTCGCGGCCGGTCGTCGAGCTCGCGACGCGCCTCGCCGACCTCACGCCGCCGGGCCTCGATCGCGCGCTGCTGCTGAGCACCGGCGCGGAATCGAACGAAGCGGCGATCCGGATGGCGAAGCTCGTCACCGGCAAGTACGAGATCGTCGGCTTCGCGCAGTCGTGGCATGGGATGACGGGCGCGGCGGCGTCCGCCACCTACAGCGCGGGCCGCAGGGGCGTCGGCCCGGCGGCCGTGGGCTCGTTCGCGATTCCGGCGCCGTTCGCGTACCGGCCGCGCTTCGAGCGCAACGGCGCGTACGACTACCTTGCCGAGCTCGACTACGCGTTCGATCTGATCGATCGCCAGTCCAGCGGCAATCTCGCCGCGTTCATCGCGGAGCCGATCCTCAGCTCGGGCGGCATCATCGAGCTGCCGGACGGCTACATGGCGGCGCTCAAGCGCAAGTGCGACGAGCGCGGGATGCTGCTGATCCTCGACGAAGCGCAGACGGGCGTGGGCCGCACCGGCACGATGTTCGCGTGCCAGCGCGACGGCGTGACGCCCGACATCCTGACGCTGTCGAAGACGCTCGGCGCCGGGCTGCCGCTCGCGGCCGTCGTGACGTCCGCGCAGATCGAGGAGCGCGCGCACGCGCTCGGCTACCTGTTCTACACGACCCACGTGTCGGACCCGCTGCCGGCCGCGGTCGGCCTGCGCGTGCTCGACGTGGTGCAGCGCGACGGCCTCGTGCAACGCGCGAACCTGATGGGCGAGCGGCTGCGGCGCGGGCTGCTCGACCTGATGGAGCGCTTCGAATGCATCGGCGACGTGCGCGGACGCGGGTTGCTGCTCGGCGTCGAGATCGTCAAGGATCGCCGCACGAAGGAGCCGGCCGATGGCCTCGGCGCGAAGATCACGCGCGAATGCATGAAGCTCGGGCTCAGCATGAACATCGTGCAGCTGCCGGGGATGGGCGGCGTGTTCCGGATCGCGCCGCCGCTCACGGTCAGCGAAGCCGAAATCGATCTCGGGCTGTCGCTGCTCGAACAGGCGATCGCGCGCGCGCTGTAACGCCGTCGCGTGCGCCGGCGCCGCACGGACCCTCCGCGATCTGCGTACACTATCCGCCGGGCAACGACGGGCAGCGAGGCGAGCGATGGGACGCGCAGCGGATGACGGCGGCACGCACGAGCACTGGCTCGTCGCGCGCCGCGATCCTGAAACGGGGATCGAAAGCCTGCGCGCGCATTTCAGCGGCCACGCATACGACCCGCACGATCACGACGACATGCTGATCGGCTTCACCGAACAGGGCGTGCAGCGGTTCCAGTGTCATCGGTCGCTGCATACCAGCGTGCCGGGCCGCGCGATCCTGATCGAGCCCGGTGCGACGCACGACGGCCATGCGCCGGAAGCCGGCGGCTTCACGTATTCGATGCTGTACCTGCCGCAGGCATGGGTCGAGCGTGCGGCGCGCCGCATCGATCTTCCAGGCCTGAGCGGCGTCGAAGCCGCGTTCGGCCATACGCTGGTCGACGATCGCGCGCTCGTCGAGGCGATCCGCGACGCCTTCGTCGCGCTGCACGGCAACGAAGGCAAGCTCGCGCGCGACCAGACGCTCGACCGTCTGCTCACGCGGCTCGGCGGCCAGCTGCGCGCGTCGTCGCCGACCGGCGTCGGCGGCCGCGACGTGCCGCCCGCGATCGCGCGCGTGCGCGAGCTGCTGCACATGCGAATGGACGGCAACCCGGGGCTCGACGAACTCGCCGAACTCGCTGGCGTCGATCGCTTCCGGCTCACGCGGCTGTTCCAGCGGGCCTACGGCACGTCGCCGCACGCGTATCTGGTGCGCCTGCGGCTGCGCGCCGCGCGGCGGCTGCTCGCGGCCGGCCGCACGCCCGCGCAGGCCGCCGCGGACGTCGGTTTCGCCGACCAGAGCCACCTCGGCCGCTGGTTCCGCCGCGCGTACCGGATGACGCCGGCCGCGTATCGGCGGATCTGCACAAACGTTCCAGACTGAACGCGCGCGGCGTCCGATCATGAGCGCTTCAACCAGGAGCACTCATGTTCGATACGAAGGTGGCATTGATCGTGCGCGACGATCTCGCGGCGTGGCAGAAACTCAACGTGGTCGCGTTTCTCGCGACGGGTGTCGCGGCCGGTGCACCCGATGCGCTCGGCGAGCCATACGAGGATGCGGCCGGCAATCGCTACGGCCGCATGCTCGGCCAGCCGATGCTGGTGTTCGCGGCCGATCTGAACGGGCTGCAGGCCGCGCATCGGCAGGCGCTGTCGCGCGAGCTGAGGATCGTGCCGTACGTGCGCGCGATGTTCTCGACCGGGCACGACGCGGCCAACCGCGACGCGTTTCGCGCCGAGGATGCCGCCAATCTGGATCTGGTCGGCCTCGCGCTGCACGGGCCGAAGAAGGCCGTCGACAAGGCCGTGAAGGGGCTCTCGCTGCACGCATGAAGGTGTCCGTGCGGCGCGGCGCGCGAGCCGGTCAGCGATGCACGAGCACGTTGACGAGCTTGCCGAACGGATCGCGAACGAAGAACCGCCGAACACCCCACGGCTCGTCGGCCGGGCCGTATTCGACCGGAATGCCTGCCGCACGAACGCGCGCAAGCGCCTCGTCGAGATCATCGACCTCGATCGACAAGTCGGGCGTCGGCGTGCCCGCCCCGCCCTGCGACGCAAAGCTGATCTGCACGCTCATCTGCTCGGCATTGCCGTACGTCGCGATCCAGCCGTGGTCCATCAGCAGGTCGAGGCCGAATATCCGCTGGTAGAAACGCCTTGCGTCGTCGATCGACTGCGTGTCGATATTGGCGACGATCCGTTTGACCTTCATCGGTTTCCTCCTCGGTACGTGTGAACGAGCGGCAGCGGCACCGCGCGCCGCAAGCCGCCGGCCCGTTGCAGGCCGGCGGCGCGCGGTGCACTCAGCCGCCCAGATAAGCCTGCTTGATCCGGTCGTTCGCGAGCAGGTTCGCGCCGGTATCCGCGAGCACGACCCGCCCCGTCTCCAGCACGTACCCGCGATCGGCAACGTGCAGCGCCTTGTTCGCGTTCTGCTCGACGAGGAACACCGTCACGCCCTCGTCGCGGATCATCCGGATGATGTCGAAGATCTGCGCGATCACGAGCGGCGCGAGGCCGAGCGTCGGCTCGTCGAGCAGCAGCAGGCGCGGCTTGCTCATCAGCGCGCGGCCGATCGCGAGCATCTGCTGCTCGCCGCCCGACATCGTGCCCGCGCGCTGCGACGAACGCTCCTTCAGGCGCGGAAAGAGGCGGTACACGTGCTCGACGCCCGCGTCGATCTCGTCGCGGCTCGCGAAGAACCCGCCCATCTTCAGGTTCTCGAGCACCGTGAGGCTCGGGAACACGCGCCGCCCTTCCGGCGAGATCGCCATCCCCTGCCGCATGATCTGGTGCGTCGACATCCCGGTGATGTCCTTGCCCTCGAACAGCACGCGGCCCGACGACGCGCGCGGCGTGCCGCACACGGTCATCATCAGCGTCGTCTTGCCGGCGCCGTTGCTGCCGATCAGCGTGACGATCTCGCCCTTGTTCACTTCGATCGACACGCCCGCGAGCGCCTCGACCGCGCCGTAGTGCGTATGGACCTGTTCCAGCTTCAGCATCACTCTTCCCCCAGATACGCCTTGATCACGCGCGGATCATTGCGGACCGCCTCCGGCGTGCCGATCACGATCGGCCGGCCGTGCTCCATCACGAGAATGCGGTCCGACACGCCCATCACGAGGCTCATGTCGTGCTCGATCAGCAGCACCGCGACGCCGAACTCGCGGCGCAGCCGGTCGATCAGGTGCTGCAGCTCGATCTTCTCCTGCGGGTTGAGGCCGGCCGCCGGCTCGTCGAGCATCAAGAGGCGCGGCTCGGTGATCATGCAGCGCGCGATCTCGAGCCGGCGCTGGTGGCCGTACGACAGCGTGCCCGCCGGCCGGTTGGCGACCGACGTCAGGTTCATCCGCTCGAGCCACACGGCCGCACGTTCGAGCGCTTCCTTCTCCGCGCGCCGGTAGGCCGGCGTCGCGAACAGGCCGTGCAGCAGGCCCGACTTCACCTTGCGGTGCTGCGCGACGAGCAGGTTCTCGACGACCGTCAGCGACTTGAACAGGCGGATGTTCTGGAACGTCCGCACGAGGCCTTTCACCGCGATCTGGTGGCTCGCGAGCCCGGCAATCGGATGACCGTCGAGCACGACGTTGCCCCCGGTCGGCTTGTAGAACCCGCCGACGCAGTTGAACACGGTGGTCTTGCCCGCACCGTTCGGCCCGATGATCGCGAACACCTCGTCGCGGCGCACGTCGAAATCGATGCCGTCGACGGCGAGCAGCCCGCCGAAGCGCATCTGCAGCCCGGCGACCTTCAACAGTTCTGCATTCATTGCGGCAGCTCCACGTGCGGACGGCTCGCGGGCAACAGGCCCTGCGGACGCCACATCATCATCAACACCATCACCAGGCCGAAGATCAGCATCCGGTACTCGGCAAAGCCGCGCGCGACTTCCGGCAGCACGGTCAGCAGGATCGCCGCGAGGATCACGCCGAGCTGCGAGCCCATCCCTCCGAGCACGACGATCGCGAGGATCAGCGCCGACTCGATGAAGGTGAACGATTCCGGGTTCACGAGGCCCTGGCGCGCCGCGAAGAACGCGCCGCCGATGCCCGCGAACGCCGCGCCGAGCGTGAATGCCGACAGCTTGATGCGCGTCGGGTTCAGGCCCAGCGAACGGCACGCGATCTCGTCGTCGCGCAGCGCTTCCCACGCGCGGCCCATCGGCATGCGGATCAGGCGGCTCGTCACGAACAGCGTGAAGCCGACCAGCAGCAGCGCGAGCAGGTACAGGAAGATCACCATGTGCTCGCCGCTGTACTCGAGGCCGATCAGCTCGTGGAAGGTCTTCGCGCCTTCGACGCTCGCGCTGCGCGCCATCTCGAAGCCGAACACGGTCGGCTTCGGAATGCCGGAGATGCCGTCCGGGCCGCCGGTGAGGCTCGTCAGGTTGTTCGCGAGCAGGCGGATGATCTCGCCGAAGCCGAGCGTGACGATCGCGAGATAGTCGCCGCGCAGCCGCAGCACCGGGAAGCCGAGCAGGAAGCCGAACGTCGCCGACGCGATCGCGGCGAGCGGCAGGCACTCCCAGAACGTGAGCCCGAAGTACTGGTTGAGCATCGCGTACGTATAGCCGCCGACCGCGTAGAAGCCGACGTAGCCGAGGTCGAGCAGGCCCGCGAAGCCGACCACGATGTTCAGCCCGAGGCCGAGGATCACGTAGATCAGCGCGAGCGTCGCGACGTCGACCGCGCCGCGCGACCCGAAGAACGGCCACACGAGCCCGACCGCGAGCAGCGCCCAGACGATCGCGCGCTGCTGCCGCGCGCCCATCGCGGGCAGCGCCGGCAGCGTCACCGCGGCTTTCGCGCGCGTGAGCCACGGCTTGAACAGCTGGAACAGGAACACGGCCGCGACCGCGATCCACACGGGGCGCCAGTGCGGCTCGAGCACGACCTGGTAGCCGTCGAGCTTCAGTTGCAGGCCGAGCACGGGCACCGTGAGGATCGCCGTCAGCAGCGCAGCGGCCGCGGCGTTCTTCAGCGTGTCGCCGAACGATGCGCCGGCAGCCGGCCGGCGGACGGAAATGACTTGACTCATCTGCGCCTCCCTCAAACCTTTTCGATGTCCGACTTGCCGAGCAGGCCGGTCGGGCGGAAGAGCAGGATCAGCACGAGCAGGCCGAACGCGACGACGTCCTTGTACTCGGCCGGCATGTAGCCCGCCGCGAAGGTTTCGGCGAGGCCGAGCAGCACGCCGCCGAGCATCGCGCCCGGAATGCTGCCGATGCCGCCGAGCACCGCGGCGGTGAACGCCTTGATGCCCGCGACGAAGCCGATGTACGGGTTCAGCTTGCCGATCGTCAGGCCGATCAGCACGCCGCCGACGGCTGCGAGCATCGCGCCGAGCACGAACGTGAACGAGATCACGCGGTTCGTGTCGATGCCGAGCAGGTTCGCCATCTTCATGTCCTCGGCGCACGCGCGGCATGCACGGCCCATCCGCGAGTGCGAGATGAACAGCGTGAGCGCGATCATCAGCGCGATCGTCACGCAGACGATCAAGAGGCGCGCATACGGCACCGTGACGTCGAAGTCGCCGCCGAGATGGATGTCGAACGCGCCGGAGATCAGCACGGGCACGGACACGTCGCGCGCGCCCTGGCCGATCTGCACGTAGTTCTGCAGAAAGATCGACATGCCGATCGCGGAGATCAGCGGCACGAGGCGCGGGCCGCCGCGCAGCGGCCGGTACGCGACGCGCTCGACCGCGAAGCCGTACAGCCCGGTGACGAGCACCGACACGATCAGCGCCGCGCCGAGCACGAGCGGCAGCGGATAGCCGGCGGACACGCCGATCGCCGTGAGGGTCACGAGGCCCACGTACGCGCCGATCATGTAGATCTCGCCGTGGGCGAAGTTGATCATGCCGATGATGCCGTAGACCATCGAGTAGCCGATGGCGATCAGCGCATAGATCGCGCCCAGCGTCAGGCCGTTGACCAGCTGCTGGGCGAATTGCGGAAAGAAATCAGTCATGTGCGGGAAGCTCCCGGTAGCGCCGCGCCGGGCGCCGCCGCCGGATCTCGGCGGGGCTGCGGGCAACGCACGGTGTCGTCACGAGCCGCCCGATGGCCGTTCGCGCGGCCAAATACGCACCCGCCCCGCGCGGGTTTCGAGCGGGGCGGGTGCGCGGGCGGGTACTCCGTTTAGTTGGCGGCGACCACCGTCTTGGTCGCGTCCTTGTGCCACGTGTAGACGACGAACTTGAACGCCTTCAGGTCACCCTGCGCGTCGTACGCGACCTTGCCGATCGGCGTGTCGAACGTCGTCTTGTGCAGGTACGCGGCGACCTTCGTCGGGTCGGTCGACTTCGCTCCGGCGATCCCGTCGGCGATGATCTTCACCGCTGCGTATGCCGGCATCTGGAACGGGCCGTTCGCGTCGCGCTTCTTGTCGGCGAACGCCTTCACGAGCGATGCGTTGGCCGGGTCGGCCGTGAAATCGGCCGGCAGCGTGACGAGCATGCCTTCCGACGACGGGCCGGCGATCGCCGTCACGTCCTTGTTGCCGACGCCCTCAGGCCCCATGAAGGTGGCCTTCACGCCCTGCTCGCGCGCCTGGCGCATCAGCAGGCCCATTTCCGGGTGGTAGCCGCCGAAGTAGACGAAATCGACGCCTTGCGACTTCAGCTTCGTGATGATCGCCGAGTAGTCCGAATCGCCGGCGTTGATGCCTTCGAACAGCACGACCGGGATCTTCGCGGCTTCGAGGTCCTTCTTCACCGACGATGCGATGCCCTGGCCGTACGACTGCTTGTCGTGCAGCACCGCGACCTTCTTCGGCTTCACTTGCGTGATGATGTACTTCGCCGCCGCCGGGCCTTGCTGGTCGTCGCGGCCGATCGTGCGGAAGATGAAGTGGCGCTTCTTGCCTTCGGTCAGCTGCGGCGCGGTGGCCGACGGCGTGACCATCACGATGCCTTCGTTCTCGTAGATGTCGGACGCGGGAATCGTCGAACCCGAGCACACGTGGCCGATCACGTACTTGATCTTCTGGCTGACGATCTTGTTCGCGACCGCGACGGCCTGCTTCGGCTCGCACGCGTCGTCCATCATCACCACTTCGAACTTGTTGCCGCCCGCGCCGCCCGCCGCGTTGATCTGCTCGATCGCGGTCAGTGCGCCGGCCTTCACCATGTCGCCGTACTGGGCGACCGAGCCGCTCATCGGCCCGGCGATGGCGATCTTCACGGTTTCCGCTTGCGCGGCGGCGGCACCGGCGGCGAACAGCACGGCGGCGACGGAGATGGACGTAAGACGGGACAGCGTCATCAGGAGCTCCTCGATGTTGTTAGTCATACGGGCAAAGGCGGCATGACTTGCGCAATCGAACAGCACCCGGGGCGAGGACATGGGACACGCCCGAGACACATGAAGACGGACCTGCGGTGGAATGATGCGTAGCGGGGCCCGGCTCTTGCAGTCCCCAAGGGGACGTCTGGTTCGGAAAGACATCGTGATGCGTCTTGCATTGCGCAAGCGTTTCGCCTGCCCCGCTTGCCAAAGCGCTCGCCGGATGGATGGTCCGACAGCCGTTGGCAAGGCAGCCGAAATTATATGGGCGTTTTTGAAACGTCTGTCAAAAATGCGGCTCCTATGAGGGAAAACACGGAGAAACCTCGGGCGGCGGCGGTGGCGATCTGGGAGCAACTGGGTGACGGTCGTGAGGTTGGTGGCCGGTGCAATCGGGTTGCGATTTTGAAGCTCTCTGCACGATGAAGCCTTGCTGGACAACGCGTTCGGCGAGATCGGGAGGCATGACGCGTGATTCGGAAGTCGTGCACGGCTGTATGCCGCGGCAGGTATTCAACAGAGGATTCGGGCGAACGCACCGGCGTGGGGCGCGAGCGGATCGCGCGATTTCCTTCTTTATGCTGACGATTTCATGCGCCGCGAAAGCATATTGTTATATCTGTGAAATAATTCGAACTCGCAACCGCAATCCAGCCAGCCCTCCTGCACGTCGTTTGACGCGCCCCTGTCGCGCCCCCTGTCGCACCGCAGCCAGCCAGTGATCTGCCGTTTTTCTCGTTGCATGTCACCTGCCGGAGGGCCCGATGCATCATCCTCTTCGTTTTTCTTCCGCCGCCACCATTGCGTGCGCGCTTTCGCTCGGTGCTGCCGACGCTTCGAGTCGCGATTCGCTGATCGACGGTTCGGGCAATACCAATCTGTTTCATTCGGAACGTCGCGCCGCAGCCCGGAACGACGTCCGCCCGGTTCGCGCGAAACGACGCGAGAAGGAAGCGGTGCCGCTCAAGCGCAGCCCGTTCGATACGCGCGATACGCGTGCATTGCGTGTGTCGGGGGACAAGCTCGAGCCGCAGCCTTCGACGGGCGGCGGCCTCGGTCGCGTGCTGTCGGAGATCGAACAGCGCGAGCAGCGCCGGAACGAACATCTGTGGGCCGACGAGCAGCGGCCCGTCGATGTACCGCACTACTCCATCGGCGCGCCGAATCCATTCCTCTACGTGCCCGACGCGTCGAACCGGTTCAATTCGGCTGTGCTGCCACCGCCGCCGCGTGCGTTGTTCTACGACAACGGTGCGCGCTCGCGTTGCGTGGTTACGCGCGGCGCGGGGACGTCGCGGTCGGTTTGCAATATCGGGAGGTGATGGGGGGCTGTGGTGGGGTAGCAGTTGCCGTCAGGCATCCTGTGCCACCGTCGCCCGGCAGATCAGAACTGCCAATCCTGCTGGTGCATGAACTCCTCGAGATCGATACACGGAATCTCGAAATGGGCGCATACGTTGGGAATCTTCGCGGCGTGCGGCTTCGGCACCAAGCCGGCGCCCGCACGCTGCCACCCCTCTTCGGTCACGACCGTTCCCCGGCGCACCCTGGCGCACGCTATGACGAACGGATCGGCGACCGGCGTGCCCTTGAGACGTTGCTGCTGCCCGATCAATGCCTGAAAGTGCTTGATGCGCAAAATCGCTGCGACGAATCGGAGTTCGTCCACGGTCGGCGTCGTGAATACGGATCGGTTGCCTTTCACCCACGCCGACACATCAGCGCTCACGGCCTGTCGTTCGATTTCGTTCAACACTTCTCTCGTCGAAATCAAGCGCCGCTGGCTTACGAGTTTCTCGATACCATCCCAGATACTGCGGAACACGCGCGGATAGAAATGCTGCAATGATCGAATGGAGCTGGTATCGAAGACATAGATCATGCACCGGCCCCATGAAGAACATGCTCTTCAAATCCGGCGAAGCTTTTCGGCTTGATACCGAGAAAATCCGCCGCCTGCTCGAGCGTGATCTGGTGCCGGTAGTGGCGACCGACGACTTCCCGCGCGAATCGATCGCTCAGATATGCACCCTGGTTCGCATAGTAGCTACCGCCGGCCGTATCTCTGCGCTGCGCCGACCACATCGCAGCCTTGCTCCTGTAGAAAGCCGGACTGACTCGTCCCTGATCCAGCAAGCGCCGCAGCACGGCCTCGCGGCTCACGCCGAAATAGCCGGCCAGTTCGGCAAACGCTTCCTCGGACACAGACTCGACATTGGCAGGAAGCGTTGCCGCAAGACGGTCGAATACGGCGTGCGGAATCAGTATCTCCGCCGCGATGGCATTGCAGAATCGCTCGATTTTCCTTTCGGCTTGGGGAAGCGCATCGATATAACCGGAATCGAGCTTGCTCAGGCCATTCATGTTCAGGAGCAAGTGCGCCAATTCATGCATGAGGCTGAATATTTGACGCGTCTTGGTCGTACTGTTGTTCAGATAGATGATCGGAAATGCGTCGTCCATCAAGCAAAAGCCCGAGATTTCACGCTGCCTGAATGCCGACTTGAAAACAAAAATACCCGCTTCCTCAACGGCCTTGCGCCATTGCTTGAGAGCGAGTTCATCATTGCGCCACGACGCTTGTTCATCTAGCGTGATACCGAGCGCATCGCGAACCCTGGCGGCCTGCCTGGATACGGGCTCCGATAGTGACAGCGACGACGACTTCCAGATCATCCGGGCTGCCGGGTTGCGCCCGCCGAACACCTCCCCGAGCGAGAGCTGAAATGCCTGAGCCTGCCGGATCTGCAGATACGTGTCGCGTGCAAGCGATCGCATGTCGGCTTCCGGGAGCGTCCGAAATTCGCTCTGGGGTACTTTCTCGTCGGGCGGAGCCGGAAGAAAGAAGACGGCGAGCGGCCTCTTGAAAACTTGATACGCGAGCTTCTCGAGTTGAGCGTAGGTCGGCGCCCCGGCGCCGGCCTCCCAGTCGGCAACCTCGGCAGCGGGGACGCGCAGCATGATCGCCACCTCGTCGAGCGACAGTCCGACCGTCTCTCTTGCCCAGCGCAACACCTCGGCCTGCACGCCTTCAACGGGTTCTCGTTTCATCCCAGTTTCTCTATCGATTCAAAAGGGCCACCATCCACCATCGGCACATGATAGATAGATGCGTCACTCGCCACGCACATGCTACGCAATTCGCTCCGGGCGCGCGCCGCAACATCGCCCTCACCAGTACGTCGAATTCATTCTAATTCATGGGGTTACCGCGCCGACGCAAGATCGCAACCGCCTGATTCCGGCCGATCCTTTGCTCGAGAGCTGCGCAGGAAATGTCGCCGATCTTGACGACGCGCCCGGCAGACCACATCCAGGCTTTGCGAAGCGAACGGCAGAGCGGGTATGCTAACGAGCAGCCACATGCCGATGCGTTATCCGGCATCCGGCCTCGTCCGCCAAGTTGGCCGATCAGCGACTTCAACCGCCACCACCACTACCGAATGGATTTCGACGTCATCGTTCTAGGCGCAGGCATCGTCGGCGTCTCCGCCGCGCTGCACCTGCAGGATCGCGGCCGCAAGGTCGCACTCGTCGACCGCGGCGCGCCGGGCGAAGGCACGAGCTTCGGCAACGCGGGGCTGATCGAGCGCTCGTCCGTCGAGCCCTACCCGTTCCCGCGCAGCCCGTTCACGCTGCTGCGCTACGCGTTGAACCGCTCGACCGACCTCTACTGGCACGGCGCGTCGCTGCCCGCGTTCGCGCCATGGCTCGCGCGCTTCTGGTGGGAATCCGCGCCGCACCGCCACGCGGCGGCCGCGCGCGACATGCTGCCGCTGATCGAGCGCTGCATCGTCGAGCACGACGCATTGATCGCGCGCGCGGGCGCCCACGCGCTGGTGCGCGCGAGCGGCTGGCTCGAAGCATTCCGCTCGCCCGCCGCCCTCCAGCGCGGCATCGCCGAAGCGCAGCTCACCGCGCGCCGCCACGGGCTCGCCGTGACGCCGCTCGACGCGGCGGCGCTGCTCGCACAGGAACCGAGCCTCGCGCCGGGCTTCTGCGGCGCGCTGCACTGGCTCGACCCGAAAAGCGTCGCCGATCCCGCCGGCCTCGTCAAAGCATATGCACAACTCTTCGAGCAAAGCGGCGGCACGCTGCTGCACGGCGACGCCACGAGCCTCGACGCGCTGTCGCCCGGCTGGCAGGTCATGACCGACCAGGGCAAGATCGCCGCGCCGGCGGTCGTCGTCGCGCTCGGCCCGTGGTCGGACACCGTGTTCGGGAAATTCGGCTATCGGATTCCGCTGCGCGAGAAGCGCGGCTATCACATGCACTACGCGCCATCGGCGCGCGGCGTGCCGTCCGCGCCGATCGTCGATCGCGAATACGGCTACGTGATCGCGCCGATGCAGCGCGGGCTGCGCCTGACGACCGGCGTCGAGATCGCGCGCCGCCACTTGCCGCCGACCGGCGTGCAGCTCGACCGCGCGGAACGGCTCGCGCGCCCGCTGTTCGGCTTCGGCGAGCGGCTCGATCCGCAGCCGTGGCTCGGCTTCCGGCCGTGCACGCCGGACATGCGGCCGGTGATCGGCCCCGCCCCCGCGCATCGCGGGCTGTGGTTCGCGTTCGGCCACAACCATCACGGGCTGACGCTCGGCCCCGTCACGGGCCGCCTGCTCGCGGAAATGATGACCGGCGAGACGCCCTTCACCGACCCGTCGCCGTATCGCGCCGACCGCTTCTGACGCCGGCGGCCTGCGCTCAGTCGAGCGCGCGGCCGAAGATCTCGATCACTTCGTCCAGATGCTCGGCCATCGCGCGCCGCGCGGCGTCCGCGTCGCGCGCGCGAATCGCATCGAGAATCGCGCGGTGCTCGCGCTCCGAACGGCGCGGCATGTCGCTCGGCATGTAGAGCGACTGCAGCCGCTGGAACATCGGATCGTACTTGTGCGCGAGCAGTTGCTTGATCATCAGCGCATAGGCCGGGTTGTCGCTCGCTTCGGCGATCCGGATATGGAACAGGCGGTCGCCGGGATGCGTGCGCGAGCCGCTGCGGTTGTCTTCCTCGTTGCGCAGGAAGGCCTCGTGGATGCCGGCGATCTGCGCGTCCGACCCGTGCGTCGCGGCCAGCGCCGCAGCCTCCGGCTCGATCAGCCGGCGCGCCTGCAGCAACGCGAACGGCGGGATTTCCGTATCGAGATCGAGCGCGATGCCGAGCTCGGGGTCGATCTCGATCACCGCGAGCGCGCCGGGCGGTGCGCTCCGTTCGGACGCCGGCACGGCCGCTTCGGGATGGCGGACCTTCACGCCGTCGCCGACGCGCACGCTGACGAGCCCGCTCACCTCGAGCGCGATCAGCGCCTCGCGCACCGACGTGCGCGACACGCCGAACTGCTCGGCCAGCTCGCGCTCGGGCGGCAGATAGCTGCCCGGCGGAAAATCGCCGGACGCGATCATCGCGCTCAGCCGGTCGGCGATCTGCTGGTAAAGGCGGCGGTTCTGAATCGGCTGGATGGACATACGCTGAAGCGGGTCGTCGGTTTGGGTGGCGCGGCGGGGACACATTCCCGGGCCGCAAACGCTATCGTAATTCTGTAATTCTATATGCCGGCATCGAGGCCGCGCGTCACGCCGCCACCCCGTAGCAACGCGCCGCCGTGCCGCCCCACACCGCGCGCTGCTCATCCTCCGACAAGCGCGTCGCCGCCCATCGCTCGATCAGCGCGACGACCTGGTCATACGAAGCCGCCAGCAGGCACACGGGCCAATCGGAACCGAACATCAGGCGCTGCGGACCGAAGACCTCCAGCGCGGCATCGAGGCAACGCTCGATGTGGCCGAAGTCCCGCGGCCGCAGCCCGTGCGCCCAGTCCGCTTCCGTCACGAGCCCGGACAGCTTGCACGCGACGTGCGGCAGCGCGCCCAGCGCGCGCAATGCGTCGCGCCAGCGCGGGAAGGCCGTTTCGTCGCGATCGAATTCGGCGAGCGCGGGCTTGCCGAGATGATCGAGCACGAGCCAGTGCGCATCATGGCGTGAGCAGAACGCGCGCACGTCGGACAACTGGCGCTGGAACACCAGCACGTCATACACGTAGCGCTGCGCCTGCAGCCACGCGATGCCGCGCTCGAACGCGGGCCGGGAGACGAACGCGGCAACGTCGCCTTCATCCTGGACCTGATGGCGAAAACCGAGCAGCTTCTCTCGCCCCCACTCGGCCACGTGGTCCGCAAGCCGCGGGGAACCGATATCCTCCCAGCCGACGACGCCCGCGATGCGCGCGTCGCCGCGCGCGAGGCCGAGCAGGAACGCGGTCTCGTCGCGTCCGGCGCGCGCCTGCACCGCGATCGACGCAGCGAGCGCATGCGCGTGCATCTGCGGCCACAGCGCAGCGGGCAGGTAGTCGCGGGCGAGCGCGTCCATGCCCGCGCCGATCCACGGGTAGTGTTCCGCGCGGTAGCGCCAGAAGTGCTGATGGGAATCGATACGCACTGCGCTCATGGTGTCCTCGTGCTTCACCTCGCGTCGTCGCCGCGCGCAGCATCGCCGCGCGCCGCATGACGCTCAGTCGTACAGCACCGCCGTGATCTTCGGATCGTCGATGTTGGTCTTGTCGTACCAATAGAAGCCGGTATCGATGATCTTCGGCAGCTTCTCGCCCTTGGTCGCCTTCACGGCCGCCTCGACGGTCCTGTAGCCGATGCCGACCGGGTTCTGCGTGATCGCGCCGGCCATCAGCCCGCTGCGGATCGCGTCCTTCTGCTGCTTGCCGGAATCGTAGCCGACGATCACGACCTTGCGCTTCATCTCCCGCACGCCGTTGACGACGCCGATCGCCGATCCTTCGTTGGTGCCGAAGATCCCCTTGAGCTTCGGATACGCCTGCAGGATCGACTTCGTGACCTCGGTCGACTTGAGCTGGTCGCCTTCGCCGTACTGCACGGTCACGATCCGGATCTTCGGATAGGCGGACTTCATCCGCTCGACGAAGCCGTCGCGCCGATCGACGCCGGTGCGGCTCGTCTGGTCGTGCGCGACGACCGCGACCTCGCCTTCCTTGCCGATCAGCTCGGCGAGCTTGTCCGCCGCGAGCGATGCGGCGGCCTTGTTGTTGGTGGCCGCGGTGGTCACCGGAATGTCGCTGTCGACGCCGGAGTCGAACGCGACCACCGGAATCTTCTCGGCCTGCGCCTTCTTCAGCAGCGGCAGCGCGGCCTTGCTGTCGAGCGCCGCGAAGCCGAGCGCGGCCGGCTTCTTCGCGATCGCGGCCGACAGCATGTCGATCTGCTTGTCGATCATCGCCTCGGTCTCGGGGCCCTCGAACGTCACCTTCACGTGATAGTCCTTCGCCGCCTGCACCGCGCCTGATTTCACGGCCTGCCAGAACTGGTGCTGGAAGCCCTTCGAGATCAGCGGGATGTAGGCTTCCTGCGCGTGCGCGGCGGCCGTGAGGCCGACGGCGAACGTCACGCCGACGATCGCGTTCAACAGCGGGTTCCTGATCACTTCGCGTCTCCTTGTCGTATTGCGGTATCGCGCGTCGGGTCAACGGCGCCGCCGGCGCAGGATGTCGAGGTAGACGGCCAGGATGATGATCACGCCGGTCACGACCGTCTGCCATTCCTGCGCGACCGACATGATGCGCAGGCCGTTGGTCAGCACGCTCATGATGAACGCGCCGATGATGGTGCCGAGTATGCTGCCCGCGCCGCCCGACAGCGACGTGCCGCCGATCACGACCGCCGCGATCGCGTCGAGCTCGTAGCCCTGGCCGAGCGCGGGCTGCGCGGAGTTCAGGCGCGATGCGATCAAGAGGCCGGCGATCCCGCACACGGCGCCGCTGAACGTATAGACGCCGATCTTCCACGCGTCGACCTTCACGCCCGACAGCCGCAGCGCCTCCTCGTTGCTGCCGAGCGCGAACGCATAGCGGCCGAAGATCGTCTTGTTCAGCACGACCGACGCGCCGGTCGCGACCAGGAACAGGATCAGCACCGCGTTCGGGATCGGCAGCGCCGGAACCAGGCTGCCGATCAGCGAATCCTGCGCGATCGACGTGAAGCCCGGCGTGTCGTTGAAGTAGATCGGGCGCGTGCCGGATATCACCAGCGACAGCCCCTTCAGCAGCAGCATCATGCCGAGCGTCGCGATGAACGGCGGCACTTTCATCTTCGCGATCACGATGCCCGACACGCAGCCGGACAACGCGCCGAAGCCGAGCGCGGCGACGATCCCGACCGGCAGCGGCATCCCCCAATAGGTGAGCACGACGCCGGTCATCACCGCGCAGAACGTCATCAGCGTGCCGACCGACAGGTCGATGCCCGACGTGATGATCACGTAGGTGCACGCGACCGCCAGCACGCCGTTGACGGCGGTCGCCTGCAGGATCGTGACGAGGTTGTCGACTTCGAGAAAGTTCGGCGATGCGACGCTGAAGAACGCGATCAGCAGCAGCAGGCTGGCGAACGCCAGCAGCCGCTGCCGCGCGGCCGGGTTGAAGAAGCGTGCGCGCAAGCCGGACACGCCGGCCGGCGCGTCGCCGGAGGCGATCGGAGGAACGGGATGCGTATCGTTGGACATGGTCATCGGTCAGCGTCGGATTCAGGGGATGACGGTCGACTCGCGCTGCGTGGCGAGCTGCATGATCTTTTCCTGGGTGGCCTCGGCCGCGCTCAGCTCGCCGGTGACGCGGCCTTCGCACATGACGAGGATGCGGTGGCTCATGCGCAGCACTTCGGGCAGCTCGGACGAGATCATCACGATCGCCTTGCCGTCGGCCGCCAGTGCATCGAGCAGCTTGTAGATCTCGCTCTTCGCGCCGACGTCGATGCCGCGCGTCGGCTCGTCGAAGAACAGGATGTCGCAGTCGCGCAGCAGCCATTTCGCGATCACGATCTTCTGCTGGTTGCCGCCCGACAGCAGCCGCGCCGGCTGCGCGACCGACGGCGTGCGGATCGCGAGCTGCCGCACGTACGCATGCGCGGCGTCGCGCATCGCGCGCGCGTCGAGGAACACGCCGCGGCGCACGAAGCGGCGCAGGCTCGACAGCGCGATGTTGTTCTGCACGTCCATGCCGACCGCGAGCCCGAAATGCTTGCGGTCTTCCGACAGATAGCCGATGCCGTGCGCGACCGCGTCGGCCGGCGTGCGGATCGTCGCCCGCGCGCCGTGCACGCGGATCTCGCCCGCATCGACGGGATCGGCGCCGAAGATCGCGCGCGCGACCTCGGTGCGGCCCGCGCCCATCAGGCCCGCGAACCCGAGGATCTCGCCGCGCCGCAGCGTGAAGCCGACGTCGCGGATCGCGCGGCCGCGCGACAGGCCGCGCACGTCCAGCACGACGTCGTTGGCCGACGTGTCGGGCGGCGTGCGCAACTGCGCGTCGAGCTGGCGGCCGACCATCATCGCGATGATCGCGTCCATCGACGTGCCCGCCATCGGCACGGTCGCGACGTATCTGCCGTCGCGCATCACGGTCACGCGGTCGGCGATCCGGCGCAGCTCGTCCATCCGGTGCGAGATATAGACGATGCCCACGCCGTGCGCGCGCAGGTCGCGGATGATCCGGAACAGCTCGGCGATCTCCGCGTCGTTCAGCGCGGCGGTCGGCTCGTCCATGATCAGCACGCGCGAGTCGAACGACAACGCCTTCGCGATCTCCACCATCTGCTGGCGCGCGACCGTCAGCCGGCCGACCTGCGTGCGCGGGTCGAGATCGAGCCGCATCCGCGCGAAGATCGCGGCGGCGTCGCGGTTCAGCCGCTCCTCGTCGATGAACGCGCCGAACCGGCCGCGCGGCTCGCGCCCGATGAAGATGTTCTGCGCGACGCTCAGGTGGTTCATCAGGTTCAGTTCCTGATGGATGATGCCGATGCCGAGCGCCTGCGCGGCGCGCGGCTCGGCGACGTCGACCGCGCGGCCGTCCAGCAGGATCTCGCCGCCGTCCTTCTCGTAGATCCCCGCGAGGATCTTCATCAGCGTCGACTTGCCCGCGCCGTTCTCGCCCATCAGCGCGTGCACCTCGCCCGCCCGCAGGTCGAAGCGGCAGTCGTCGAGCGCCTGCACGCCGGGGAAGCGCTTGCTGATGCCGCGCAGCTCGACGAGCGGCGCGCGCGCATGCGGCGGCTGGGTGGGTTGCCGGGTCGGGTCGGGTTGCATGTCGGCGTCCTGGGTGCGGGCCACGTTCGCGCCGTTCAGCCGAGCGCGCGGTCGAGGTGCGTATAGCCGCCGTCGACGAACAGCCATTGCCCGGTCGTGTGCGACGCGCGCGCCGACAGCAGGAACACCGCCGTGTCGGCGATCTCGTCGACGGTCGTGAAGCGCCGGCCGAGCGGAATCCTGGCGGCGATCCCGGCGAGCTTCGCGTCGGGATCGTCGAACCCGGCGATCCAGTTCCGGTAGAGCGGCGTCATCACTTCGGCGGGCACCACCGCATTGACGCGCACGCCGTCGTCGCGCAGCGACGCCGCCCATTCGCGCGTCAGCGCGAGCTGCGCGCCCTTCGCCGCGCAATAGCCGCTCGTGTCGCCCTGGCCCGTGACGGCCGTCTTCGACGACACGTTGACGATCGCGCCGCGTGCCGCCTTCAGGTGCGGCACGCAGTAATGCGCCATCACGTAGTAGTGGATCAGGTTGCGTTCGAGCGACGCGACGAACGCGTCGCGCCCCGCGTCGAGGCCGACACGGTCGTTCACGCCCGCGTTGTTCACGAGGCCGTCGAGCCGGCCGAAGCGCGCAACGGCCTGCCCGACCGCGGCGCGGCACTGCGCGTCGTCCTGCAGCTCGACCGCGAAGAACGCCGCGCGCGCCTGCCGGCGCTGGAGGTCGCGCCAGAACGCGTCGTCCGGCGCGTGGCGCGCGAACACCACCGGAATCGCGCCCTCGTCGGCGAGCCGCGTCGAAATCGCGGCGCCGATGCCCGACGCGCCGCCGGTCACGATCACGACCTTGTGCTGCAGGTTCAAGTCCACGTTGCGTCTCCGTCGTTCCTGTTGTCGCCGCGTGCCGCGTCAGCCCCGGAAGCGGTACTGCTCCAGCGATTCGGGCTTCATCTCGATCGAGAAGCCCGGCGCCGTCGGCGGCAGGTAGGCCGCGCCGCGCACCACGCACGGCGTGACGAAATGCTCGTGCAGATGATCGACGTACTCGGTCACGCGCCCCTCCTTCGTGCCGGAGATGCACACGTAATCGATCATCGACAGGTGCTGCACGTACTCGCACAGCCCGACGCCGCCCGCGTGCGGGCAGACCGGCAGCCCGTATTTCGCGGCCATCAGCATCACCGCGAGAATCTCGTTGACGCCGCCCAACCGGCACGCGTCGATCTGCACGACGTCGATCGCGCCGCGCGCGATGAACTGCTTGAACATCACGCGGTTCTGGCACATCTCGCCGGTCGCGACCTGCACCGGCGCGATCGCCTCGCGAATCTTGCGATGTCCTTCGACGTCGTCGGGGCTCGTCGGCTCCTCGATGAACCACGGCCGCGCGAATGCGAGCGCATGCACCCAGTCGATCGCCTCGTCGACTTCCCATACCTGGTTCGCGTCGATCATCAGCTTGCGGTCGGGGCCGATCACGTCGCGCGCGATCGTCACGCGGCGGATGTCGTCCGCGAGGTTCGCGCCGACCTTCAGCTTCACGTGGTCGAACCCGGCGTCGACCGCTTCGCGGCACAGGCGGCGCAGCTTGTCGTCGCCGTAGCCGAGCCAGCCCGCGGACGTCGTGTAGCAAGGGTAGCCGTCACGCTCGAGCGCCGCGATCCGCGCGGCCTTGCCCGGCGCCTGGCGGCGCAACAGGTCGAGCGCCTCGTCCAGCGTGAGGCAGTCGCGCAGGTAGCGGAAGTCGATCGCGCGCACGAGCGCCTCCGGCGACAGGCCGGCGACGAGCCGCCACAGCGGCTTGCCTTCCACCTTCGCCCACAGGTCCCACACCGCGTTGACGACCGCGCCGGTCGCGAGATGGATCGCGCCCTTGTCCGGCCCGATCCAGCGCAGCTGGCTGTCCGACGTCATGCGCCGCCAGAACCGCCCCATGTCCTCGCGAATCCAGTCGAGGTCGAGACCGACGACGAGATGGCGCATCGCGTCGATCGCCGCGCAGCAGATCTCGTTGCCGCGCCCGATCGTGAACGTGAGCCCGTGCCCTTCGAGGCCCGCGCGATCGGTCTCGAGCACGACGTAGGCGGCCGAGTAATCGGGGTCCGGGTTCATCGCGTCGGAGCCGTCGAGCGCGCGCGAGGTCGGAAAGCGCACGTCGATGACGCGCATCGATCGAATGATAGGCATGGCGAACGATCCGAGAAAGGGGTCCGGTGAATACGGAATCAGGCCTGCACGGTGCGCTGGCGCTGCTCGCCGAGCCCGTCGATGCCGAGCGTCATCACCTGGCCCGCGCGCAGGTAGACGGGCGGCTTCTGCCCGAGCCCGACGCCCGGCGGCGTGCCGGTCGAGATCACGTCGCCCGGCTGCAGGCTCATGAAGCGGCTCAGGTAGCTGACGAGGAACGGCACGCGGAAGATCATCGTCGCGGTCGAGCCGTTCTGGTAGCGCCGGCCGTCGACGTCGAGCCACAGCCGCAGCGCGTGAGGGTCGGGCACCTCGTCGGCCGTCACGAGCCACGGCCCGAGCGGGCCGAACGTGTCGCTGCCCTTGCCCTTGTCCCAGGTGCCGCCGCGTTCGAGCTGGAATTCACGCTCCGACACGTCGTTCACGACGCAGTAGCCGGCGACGTGCGACAGCGCGTCGGCCTCGTCGATGTAGCGGCCGCCCCGGCCGATCACGACGCCGAGCTCGACTTCCCAGTCGGTCTTCTCCGAACCGCGCGGAATCTCGACGTCGTCGTTCGGCCCCGCGATCGCGCTCGTCCACTTGCCGAACACGACCGGCTCCTTCGGCACCTCCATTCCGGATTCGGCCGCGTGGTCGGAATAGTTGAGCCCGATGCAGATGAACTTGCCGACCCGGCCGACGCACGCGCCGAGCCGCGGCGCGCCGCCGACGAGCGGCAGCGTCGCCGGGTCGATGCCCGCGAGGCGCGCGAGCGACGCGGGCGCCAGCACGTCGCCGGCGATGTCGTCGACCACGCCGGACAGGTCGCGCAGGCGGCCCTGCGCGTCGAGCAGGCCGGGTTTTTCATGATGCTTCGCGCCGTATCGGAGCAGTTTCATGTCGTCGGGTATGAGGAAGGTGAAGGTTGCGACGTGCGGTCAGTTAGACACGGTCGGTTAGACACGGTCAGTTAGACCAGCCGCCGTCGATCAGATGGATCGCGCCGGTCGTGAACGACGATTCGTCGGACGCCAGGTACAGCGCGAGCGCGGCGACTTCGTCCGCGCGGCCGATGCGCCCCATCGGCTGGCGCGCGATGAACGCGTCGCGCACCACGTCCGCCGACACCTGGCGCACGCGCGCCTGTTCCGCGATCCGCGCCTCCAGCGACGGCGACTCGATCGTGCCGGGGCAGATCGCGTTGCAGCGAATGCGCTGCTCGACGAAATCCGCGGCGACGGACTTCGTCAGGCCGATCACCGCGGCCTTGGTCGCGCCGTACACGAAGCGGTTCGGCACGCCTTTCACGCTCGACGCGGCGGACGCCATGTTGACGATCGACGCGCCGCCCGCGGCGATCATCGCGGGCAGCAGCGCGCGGATCAACCGGTACATCGACGTCACGTTCAGGTTCCACGAGAACGCCCACGCGTCTTCGTCGCAGTCGAGGATCGTGCCGTGGTGCACGTAGCCGGCGCAGTTGAACAGCACGTCGAACGCGGCTTGCGCGGCCGCCAGTTCGCCCACGTCACGGGCGCTCGTCACGTCGAGCCGCCGCGTCGACAGCGCGCCGCCCGCGCCCTGCGCATCGGCCGCGAGCCGCGCCAGCGACGCTTCGTCGATATCCGTCGCCAGCACGTCGGCGCCCTCGCGCGCAAACCGCAGCGCGGTCGCGCGGCCGATACCCTGCCCCGCCGCCGTGACGAGCGCACGCTTGCCCTGCAATCTCATGAGCCCCTCCGGGAGAGCCGGTCGAGCCGGCCGATTGGCACAAAGGACCAAAGGTCCAACCAATCTTAGGAAGAGAATCCGGATTTGTCACGAACATGGGATTCAGTGTTTTCCCGAGCGACAAAATCGGTCGCCAAACAGCGGAGAAGTCGGGAAACGAGCCTTCGCCGCGCCGCGCGATTGCCCGCAACGCCAATAGGCATGCGGCTCGCGCCGATTGGCGCGCGCGCGCCGCGAGTGCGGCCGGCACGAAACTGACAAAAAAGTCATGTTCGCGTCAGGCTGGCAACCGGGCGCGCACGGGATCATGGCGTCGTCGGCCGCGCCCTACCGGTCCACCGCAGCGTCCGCCGCCAAGTGCGGCGGGCATCTCCGTCCCCCGCGGGGTCCGACGTGCCCGGGCGAGCGGGCACGTTGGCGCGGGCCGATTTCGCGCCCCGGACGTTTAAGTCCGGGGCGCTTTTGTCGTGGGCGTTTTACCCGAAAACGCGCCCTCATTGTTTCTAAATCGGCAAAAGGTAATTTGAACGAAGCAGGATGTTTTTTCTGGTCACAGACGCTTACATTTAGCGCACCACTACTGGAAACCGCTACGGAATCGACTTTGGCCAGTGCCATCCACTGCCGGCGCCGATACCGCACGAGCTTTAGGAAACGGCAAATGAAGTCTCCCAAATCCCTGCCTGTGCTCGATCCCGCTGACGTTCACGTCGAAATCCTCGAACGTTCCGATACGCTGCTCGTCGTCCGCTGGGTCGAACCGGGCCGCTGCCATTACGGCGAACAGCGCTGGCGCCGCCGCTTCGCGCAACGCACCGGCACCTGCGCGCTGTCGCGCCAGGCGATCCAGCGCGGCGACGAAGTGTTTCGCCCCGCCGAACGCCCGGCGCCCGCGAACGCCGGCGCGATGATCTCCGCCGCCGAAGTGCTCGCGCTGGCCGGCAACCGCTAAGCGCGCGACGGCGCCGCCACGTCGGCGGCTGCGCGACGCGCAAGCGGCGCGCCGATTCCCCGTCTCTGCTGCCTGTGTCATCCGACGCGCACGCCGTGGGTATCCGCACGCACGGGCGTCGCGCCGGCATGCAGCCGAGTCGGCCGACGTGACGTCGCGGCGCGCTGCGACTCATTGCACAGGCGGAAACGAAAGCACGATGAAAGGCTGGATCGGCGCCGCACTGTTACTCATCAGGAAACAATCTATCGTCAAAATCAGCGTTTACCCTGAAGATCCCGGTGACTAAGATTCAACCCAATCGCTGCAGACATGGTGTCGCAAGCGAATCAAATAAAACATCGGAGGTCATCATGAAATCGCTCATCACCGCAGTCGTTGCCGCTACCGCCCTGTCCGCTTCGTTCGGCGCATTCGCGCAAAGCACCGTGACCCGCGCGCAAGTGCGCGACGAGCTGGTCCAGCTCGAGAAGGCCGGCTACAAGCCGGGCGTGTCGAGCCCGTACTACCCGCAGGACATCCAGACGGCCGAAGCGCGCGTGCATGGCGCCGACAACAGCGGCTACGGCGCGCAAGCCGCACCGGTCGTCCGCGCAGGCAGCCCGGCCACCGCGACGTCGTCGAACCCGCGCGACTCGATCTTCTTCGGCCAGTAAGCCGACGCGCCCTCGGCGGGCGCACAGCGCCTGGCGCGCTGAAGCAGTACCCGGACGAGCCCGTCAAGCGGGCTCGTCTTGTTTTGCGATACGCATACCTCCGCCGCCTGGCAACAGGTGGCTTCGCCCGGGCGCTTCGCGTCCGGGCGCTTTTTCCCCGCCGAGGTAGATGCGGCCAAGCCGTGCGCCGTCAACGCGGCGCGGCCACGGCGCCCAGCGTTCGCGACAACACGCGCCACCGCGACAGCAGCTCGTCGCGATCGACGTAGCAGCCCTGCAGGTGCCGGCGTCCGGTCGACGGATCGAACTCGGTGCGCGCATGCAGCACCCGCCGGTTGTCGAACGCCCACATGTCGCCCGCGCGCAGCCGCCGCTGTACCCGAAGGCGCGGCTCGCGCGCCAGCGCGAGAAAGCGCCGGTACGCACGGTAGATCGCCGGCATCGACGCGGCCGGCGCGTCGACCGGCCCGCGCAGGAAATTCGCGTGGCGCACCTCGATCACCTCGCGGCGCGCGTTCAGCCCGATCACCGGCGCCGAGCAGCGATAGTCGCTGGCCGCGCTCTTGTTCCAGAACTCGAACGGCGTCGCCGCGAGCAGTGCGAAGTCGTCCGGATATGCGTCGCGCAGCGCGGCGGCGAGCGCGAAGCCGTCGATGAAAATGCTGTCGCCGCCCGTCGCGTCGTTCGCGAGGCAATGCAGGAACTGCACGCCCGGCTGCAATTCGCGGGTCGGCAGGTCGGTATGCGGCGGCAGGTTGATCGACGTGTACGCGTTGCTGTCCGGGCGCGGCTTCGACTCGACGTCGAACAGCGCGCCGAAATTGGTCTCGCGCACCAGCCCGACCCGGCGCGCGATCTCGTCCACTCGCCCGCGCTCCGGCGGCACGCCCTCGACCAGCGTCAGTCCCGTGCGCTGCAGCGCGCCGAGCCACGCGCGCAGCGCCGCGTCGTCGTGCATCACGTCGCGCCACGCGAATACCGCGATCGCGTCCGGATCGTCGCCGGTCCACACACGTCGCCCCTGCGCCGCGTGACGCTCCGCGCGCGACGCGTCGTCGTAGGCGTGCGCCCGGAGCCAGCCGGGCGGCCACGCGCTGCGGTGGCCGTCGCGCCATTCGACGTGCAGCGCACCGTCGTGGCCCACCTGCACGCCGCGCACCGCGAGCGCGTCGGGCGCGTCGACGATCTCGAACACCTGCTCGCGGGTCTGCGCATGCACGCAGGCCGGACACGAACAGGTGTCGCGCAGCCAATCGAAATGAAACGGCGAGCGGCGCCCGTCGCTCCACGCGACGCTCACCAGAGCGTCGCCGAGCGTCGCGGCCGCGATCGTCACGTCGGTGGAAAACGTCCGCCAGTCCTCGATACGCGATAGTGCTGCCTGCATCGTTGCCTCCTCGAATCGAACGCTACGCGCACGGCGCGCGCAGGAAATCGCCGACCATCCGGTGCATCCGCGCCGCCTGCGGGCTCGTGTCGAGCGCGCGCCAGCAGCCGTGCACCAGCCCCGTTCCCAACCAGAAGCGCGCGGCACCGCCTGCCGCGCGAATCCGCTCGACGTAGACCCGCGCGTCGTCGCGCAACGGGTCGTGCTCCGCGCCGATCGCGAGCACCGGCGGCAACCCGTCGAAGCGCGCGGCGTCGAGCGGCGCGGCCGCGTCCGACCGGCCGTCCAACTGGCCGTTCCAGTACAGCGCGCGATAGCGATAGACGTCGTCGAGCGTCAGCATCGGCGCATGCGCTTCGGCATCGCGCGCCGGCGGCTGCGGCTCGAAGCCCAGCATCGGGTAGACGAGCGCGACGCCGTCGATGCCCCCCTCCCCCGCATCGCGCAGCGCCGTCGCGACGGCCGCGGCGAGCATGCCGCCCGCGCTGTCGCCCGCGAGCGTCAGCGGCCGCGCGCACGGCCCGAACGGCAACCGCTCCGCGAAAACGCCGCGCGGACGACGGCAACGCAATCGTCGAGCGCGGCCGGCGCCGGATGCTCGGGCGCGAGCCGGTAATCGACCGCGATCACCGCGAGCCCCGTGTCGGCCGCGAGACGCGCGGTGATCAGCGCATGACTGTCGAGCGAGCCGACGACGAAGCCGCCGCCATGAAAGAACAGCACGGTGCCGCGCGGCGCCGCGTGCGCGTGCCGGTAGCGGCGCAGTGCAATGACACGACCGTCCGGCGCGCGCCACGCGCCGTCGTCCCGCACGATTCCCGGCGGCAGCCCGGCAGGCGTCCACGCCGCCGCGAAACGTTCGTAGATGCGCCGCTGCTCCGCCGGCGAACGCGTGGCCGCATCGGCCGGATACCACGCGTCGACCGCCGCGACGAACGCCGCGATTTCCGTTTCGAGCATCGTTCGCGCGCCGCGCTAGCGGCGTGGCGGCAAGCCGATCACGCGCCCCGCATAAGCGGGCGGCGGGCAATCGCGCTGCAACGCGTGCAGCGCGGCGAGCTGCGCGGCGACGTCGTCGTCGAACGGCGCCGACTTCGGGCCGTCGCGCGTATCGACGTGCAGCAGCATCTGCTCGCTCGCCGATACCGCGTCGTCGCGCCCGTCGGCGAACAGCTCCAGATACAGATGCAGCCGCTTCGCGTCGTGCGCGACCACGCGCGCATCGACGCGCACGCGGGCGCCCTCCTTGATCTCGTGCAGATAGTTGACGTGCGCCTCGAGCGTGTAGACCGAGCGCCCCCGCGACCGGCGCGCCGCGTCGTCGAGGCCGATCCGGTCCAGCAGCGCATCGGTCGCGAAGCTGAAGATCAGCAGGTAGAACGCATCGCGCAGGTGTCCGTTGTAATCGACCCATTCGGGCCGTACGACGTCGCGGTATATCGTCAGCGGGGTAGTCATATCTAGTCCTCGAATCGCATGCCGTGCCGCGCCTTCACCGCGGCGATCGCGCGCAGCACTTCGGTGATGCACTCGTCGCGATAGCGCTCGAGCTCCTTGATGCTGCGCGCGCCCTGCTGCTCGGCCGTGCCGTCGACCACGCGGTCGATCAGCGCGTCGGTCAGCCGCGGCGCGACGAGCTTCGTCCACGGCAATTCGAGCGCCGGGCCGAACTGCCGCATGAAGTGTCGCATGCCCGCGTCGCCGCCCGCGAGCGTGTAGGTCAGGAACGTGCCCATGAACGACCAGCGGATGCCCGCGCCGAAGCGGATCGCATCGTCGATCTCCCCGGTCGTCGCGACGCCTTCGTCGACGAGATGCAGCGCCTCGCGCCACAGCGCTTCGAGCAGCCGGTCCGCGATGAAGCCGGGCACTTCCTTGCGCACGTGCAGCGGCCGCATGCCGAGCGTGCGGTAGATCTCCATCGCGGCGTCGACCGCTTCGGGCGCGGTGCGCGCGCCGCCGAGCACCTCGACGAGCGGCAGCAGGTACACCGGATTGAACGGATGGCCGACGACGCAGCGCTCCGGGTACGACGCGCGCGCGTAGAAATCCGTCGGCAAGAGGCCGGACGTCGACGATGCAATGATCGCGTCCGGCTTCGCCGCGCGGCTGATCTGCTCGTGCAGTTCGAGCTTCAGCGCTTCGCGCTCGGGCGCGCTTTCCTGGATGAAGTCGGCGTCGGCGACGCATTCCTCGATCGTCGCGACGAAGCGCAGGCGCGCGGGAGAGGCGCCCGGCGCGAGGCCGACGCGTTCGAGCGCGGGCCACGCGTTCGCGACGTTCGCGCGCAGCTGATGTTCCGCGCCGAGCGCGGGGTCCCATACGACCACGTCGAGGCCGTGCGCGAGCGCGCGGGCGACCCACCCGCTGCCGATCACGCCGGTGCCGATCGCGGCGAACGTCTTGATGTCGGTGATCACTGCCATGTCGAACGCATCCTTGAAATCGGGTGAAGCGAGACGGCGGGCTTCGCGTCGAAGCCGCCGCCGTCCTGCAATGGAAAGGTCAGGCGAACTCGGCGATCGCGCGGCGTTCGAGCAGCCGTTCGCCGCGCGCCGGCAGGCCGAGCTTGCGGCGCCCTTCGGCGGGCGTCAGCACGCGGCCGCCGAGACGCTCGACGATGTCGCGCGCGCGCTCGACGAGCGTGCCGTTGCTCGCATGCACGCCGCGATCGAGCCACAGGTTGTCCTCGAGGCCGACCCGCACGTGGCCGCCGAGCAGCATCGCCTGCGCGACCATCGGCATCTGCATGCGGCCGATCCCGAAGCCGGCCCAGTGCGCGCCGGGCGGCAGGTTGTCGACCATCGCCTTCATCGTGCCGGTGTCGGCCGGCGCGCCCCACGGAATGCCGAGGCACAGCTGGAACAGCGGCGGATCGTCGAGCAGCCCTTCCTTCAGCAGCTGCTTCGCGAACCACAGATGCCCGGTGTCGAAGATCTCCAGCTCCGGCTTCACGCCGAGCTCCTGGATGCGCTTCGCGCCGGCGCGCAGCTGCGCGGGCGTCGATACGTAGATGTAGTCGCCGTCGCCGAAATTCAGCGTGCCGCAATCGAGCGTGCAGATCTCCGGCAGCAGTTCCTCGACGTGCACGAGGCGCGTGAGCCCGCCGACGAGATCGGTGCCCTTGCCGAAGCGCATCGGGTCCTCGCCGGGGCCGATCTCGAGATCGCCGCCCATGCCGGCCGTCAGGTTGATGATGACGTCGACGTCCGCCGAGCGGATCCGGTCGACCACCTCGCGATACAGGCGCGGGTCGCGGCTGCCGCGCCCCGTCTGCGGATCGCGCACATGGCAGTGCGCGACCGTCGCGCCGGCCTTCGCCGCTTCGATCGCGGCGGCCGCGATCTCCTTCGGCGTAACCGGAATCGCCGGATGCTTGCCGACCGTATCGCCCGCGCCGGTGACGGCGCACGTCACGATGACTTCGTGATTCATGCTGGTTGCCTCGTTGTGTTCGGGTTGTGTCGTGTGTTTCGTGGATCGTCGCTGCGCGCCGCGGCCGTCACAGGCCGAGATAGGCCTTCACCGCCGGCAGGCCGTCCTTGCCGTCGAACGTCTTCACGCCCGCGAGCCACGGATCGAGCACCTGCGGATTCTTCTTCAGGTACGCCTTCGCGGCCTCGGCCGGCTTGGTCTTGTTCATCACCGCCTGCATCAGCTGGTTTTCCAGTTGCGTGGAGAAGCGCAGGTTCGTGACGAGCTTGCCCGCGTTCGGGCAGCGCGCGATGAAGTCGGGCGCGGTCAGCGTGTAGACGCGCGCTTCGCCGTAGTTCGGGCCGAACGCGGCATCGCCGCCCGACAGGTAGTTCATGCTGATCTGGATGTTCATCGGATGCGGCTCCCAGCCGAGGAACACGACCCACTTCTTGTCGCGGATCGCGCGCTCGACGGTGACGAGCATCCCGGCCTCGCTCGATTCGACGAGCTTGAAGCCGCCGAGCCCGTACTGGTTCGTGTCGATCATCTTCTGGATCGTCGCGTTCGCGCTGCTGCCGGGCTCGATCCCGTAGATCTTGCCGTCGAGCTCCGCGCGATGCTTCGCGATGTCGTCGAACGTCTTCAGGCCAGCCTGGTATGCGTAGCTCGGCACCGCGAGCGTCGCCTTCGCGCCGGACAGGTTCGGCGGTTCGACGACGTTGATCGACTTGCTGTCGAGGAACGGCTGCAGCTGCTTCTGCTGCACGGGCCACCAGTAGCCGAGCGACACGTCGAGCTGCTTGCTCTTCAGCCCTGCGAACGAGATCGGCACCGACGCGATCGTCGTCGTCGGCCTGTAGCCGAGCGCCTCGAACACCGTCGACGCCATCGCGGTCGTCGACGTGATGTCGGTCCAGCCGATGTCGGCGAAGCGCACGGTGCGGCAGGTCGCGGGGTCCGCTTCGGCCTGCGCCGCAGTCGACCACACACCTGCCGCCAGCACAGCCGCGCCGAGCGCGGCGATCGTTCTCGACTTCATGGTCTTCTCTCCCGGTTGGACCGATGTCCGACGGGTTCGCGGAAGTGCGTCCCGGCCTGCATCGTGGACTCAAAAGTACCGAGCCATATTCGCCGCAAGGCGACCGCCGGCGACATTTTCTTGACTGTTTGCGACTATGAGTGGAAACCACTACGCGCGCGCAGCGGCTTGTGCGGCGGGGGTTTTACGGCGATCGCGGCGGGCGGGCGGTTGTCCGGATGCGGCGTCGGGACGGTGACGCGGAGGCGCCGCAACGGCGACGCGTCAGCGCCGTACGTCGACGTAGGTTTCGCGGCAGATGGCGCGCAGCGCGTCGACCAGCAGATCGCGCGTCGGCGCATGCGGTTCGGCCGCGCGCGTGAACAGCGCGATCGGCGGCAGCGTCCAGACCAGCGAGTAAGGCACGATCGCGACGCCCGCGATGCGCACCATTTCCTCGGCGATATCGGCCGGCACGATCGACACCGCATCGTCGCTCGACGCGATCATTTCGCCGATCAGCTTCGACGAGTAGCTCTCGACGATCGGCACCGGCGGCGCGATGCCGGCCGACAGGAACAGGTCGGTCACCTGCTCGCGCATCGGCGTGTGCGGCGCGCCGAGAATCCAGTCGAGCGCGCGCAGCTTCTCCCAGTCGAGCGGCATGCGGGCCAGCTTCGCGGCGAGACGGCGGCTCGCGATCAGGCGCGGCTTCTGTTGATGCAGCACTTCGAACGACACCTGCCCGAGATCGATCGCCGACGACGCGCGGCCGATCACCAGATCGACGCTGTGATCCTTCAGCTGCAGCAGCAACTGGTCGCTGGTGCCCTCGTGGATCGTCACGGTCAGACGCCGCTCCATCCCCGCCTGCAGCCGCTTGAGCGCCGCGGACAGCATCTGGCCCGAAATGAACGGAATGACGCCGATGTGCAGCCGCATCGCATGGCCGGCGACGACCGCTTCGATATCGCGGGTGAGATGGTCGAGGTCGTGCAGCATCGCCTGCGCGCGTTCGAGCACGACGTTGCCGAGCGCGGTGGGCACCATGCCGCGCGGCGAGCGGTCGAACAGCGGCCCGCCGAACATGCTTTCGAGCTCCGCCAGCGCATTGGTGACCGCCGGCTGGCTGCTCGCGAGATGCTCGGCCGCGCGCGTCAGCGAGCCGTGCTGCCGGATCTGCAGCAGCAGCACGAGGTGCCGCATCTTCAGCCGCGCACCGAGGCGCCGGACCACGTCGTTTGCGTCGAATGTCACCTTGGGACCGCCGCACCATCAGGAAAAAGTGATGGCCCGATATTAAAACAGAATCATCTCCTTATGGCCGATCCCTAGAATGGCCGTCATCGATCGCGTCGGGACTGGCCTGACGCACCTGCCCGGACCCAAAACATGAAACAGACAGAGACTCAGCAGCAAGCCGCGTACGACTATCACGAGTTTCCGACGCCGGGGAAGATCTCGGTCGTCGCCAGCAAGCCGCTCGTGACGCAGCGCGATCTCGCGCTCGCCTATACGCCGGGCGTCGCGAGCGTCTGCGAGTCGATCGCCGCCGAACCGCTGAACGCGCATCGCTTCACGAGCCGCGGCAACCTGGTCGGGGTGATCACGAACGGCACGGCGGTACTGGGCCTCGGCAACATCGGCCCGCTCGCGTCGAAGCCGGTGATGGAAGGCAAGGCCGTGCTGTTCAAGAAGTTCGCCGGCATCGACGTGTTCGACATCGAGATCACGGAGACCGATCCCGACAAGCTGGTCGACATCATCGCGAGCCTCGAGATGACCTTCGGCGGGATCAACCTCGAGGACATCAAGGCGCCCGAGTGCTTCACGGTCGAACGCAAGCTGCGCGAGCGGATGAAGATCCCGGTGTTCCACGACGACCAGCACGGCACCGCGATCACGGTGTGCGCGGCGTTCATCAACGGGCTGGCCGTGGTGGGCAAGGACATCAAGCAAGTGAAGGTGGTGACGTCCGGCGCCGGCGCGGCCGCGCTCGCGTGCCTGGACCTGATGGTCGATCTCGGCCTGCCGCCGGAGAACATCTGGGCGACCGACATCGAAGGCGTCGTCTACCGCGGCCGCACCACGCTGATGGACCCGGCCAAGGAGCGCTTCGCGCAGGAAACCGATGCGCGCACGCTGTCCGACGTGATCGAGGGCGCCGACGTGTTCCTCGGGCTGTCCGCCGGCGGCGTGCTGAAGCCGGAGATGCTGAGCGCGATGGCCGCGCGCCCGCTGATCCTCGCGCTCGCGAATCCGACGCCGGAGATCTTCCCGGAGCTCGCGCATGCGACCCGCGACGACGTCGTGATCGCGACGGGCCGTTCGGACTATCCGAACCAGGTCAACAACGTGCTGTGCTTTCCGTACATCTTCCGCGGCGCGCTCGACGTCGGCGCCACCTCGATCACGCGTGAAATGGAAATCGCCGCGGTCCACGCGATCGCCGGTCTCGCGCAGGAAGAACAGAGCGACATCGTCGCGGCGGCCTATGGCGGCGACGAGGTGTCGTTCGGCCCGAAGTACCTGATTCCGAAGCCGTTCGATTCCCGCCTGATCGTGCGGATCGCGCCCGCCGTCGCGAAGGCCGCGATGGAGGACGGCGTCGCCACGCGCCCGATCGACGATTTCGCCGCATACGCGGATCAGCTTCAGCAGTTCGTCTACCACTCCGGCGCGTTCATGAAGCCGCTGTTCGCGGCGGCGAAGCAGTTCGTGCGCGACGGCGGCAAGGCGCGCATCGTGTTCGCCGAAGGCGAGGAGGAGCGGGTGCTGCGCGCGGTGCAGGTGATCGTCGACGAGAAGCTCGCGCGTCCGATTCTGGTCGGCCGCCCGGAAGTGCTGCTCGCCCGCATCGAGAAGTTCGGGCTGCGGTTGCGGCTCGGCGAGGACGTCGAGGTCACCAATCCGGAATACGACGAGCGCTTTCACCAGTACTGGACGACGTACTGGGAACTGCGCTGCCGCGACGGCATCACGAAGGAGATGGCGCGCGTCGAGATGCGGCGCAGGCTGACGCTGATCGGCGCGATGATGGTGCGGCTCGGCGACGCGGACGGCATGGTGTGCGGCACCGTCGGCGCTTTTCATGACCACCTGCGCTTCGTCGACGAGGCGATCGGCAAGCGGCGCGGCGCGCACGTCTATGCGGCGATGAACATCCTGCTGCTCGACCGGCGCACGCTCGCGCTCGTCGATACGCACGTCAACGACAACCCCACCGCCGAGCAGATTGCCGAGTTCACGATCGCGGCGGCGGCGCAGATGGCGTGGCTGAACCTGACGCCGAAGGTGGCGCTGCTGTCGCGCTCGAATTTCGGCTCCGGCAGTTCGGCGTCGGGCGCGAAGATGCGCGAGGTGCTCGAACGCGTCAGCGAGCAGGCGCCGGATCTCGAAATCGACGGCGAAATGCATGGCGATTGCGCGCTGGACGAAGCGCTGCGGTTGCGCATCCTGCCGACGTCGCGGCTGAAGGGCGCGGCGAACCTGCTGGTGTGTCCGAACGTCGACGCGGGGAATATCGCGTACAACCTGCTGAAGACGGGCGCGGGCAGCAATGTCGCGGTCGGGCCGTTCCTGCTGGGCGTCAATGCGCCGGTCAACATCCTGACGTCGAGCTCGACGGTGCGGCGGATCGTGAACATGGCCGCGTTGACGGTGATCGAGGCGAATCGCAACGCGGCGGCGTAACGACCACGGACGAGGGGCGGCCGAGGCGGCCCCTCGTCCGGTGCTGCGCACCGCCCGTTGCGCTTATACGATGCGCTCCAGCGCAGCGGCGAAGCGCGCCACCGCCGCATCGACGTCATGCAGCTTGTCGAGGCCGAACAGGCCGATGCGGAAGGTCTTGAAGTCGGCCGGCTCGTCGCATTGCAGCGGCACGCCGGCCGCGATCTGCACGCCCACGTCGGCAAACTTCTTGCCGGAACGGATCCCGTCGTCGTCGGTATAGCTGACGACCACGCCCGGCGCCTCGAAGCCTTCGGCCGCCACGCTGCGAAACCCCTTCTGCGCGAGCAACGCGCGAATCCGCGCGCCGAGCTCGAGCTGCTCGGCCTTCACCTTGTCGAAGCCGTACGCCAGTGTTTCGGCGATGACGTCGCGCAGCGTCGCGAGGCTGTCGGTCGGCATCGTCGCGTGATACGCGAAGCCGCCGTTCTCGTACGCCTCCATGATCTGCAGCCACTTGCGCAGATCGCACGCGAAGCTGGTGCTGGTGGTCGCGTCGATCCGCTCGCGCGCCAGCGCGCCGAGCATCACCAGTCCGCAGCCGGGCGAGGCGCTCCAGCCCTTCTGCGGCGCGCTGATCAGCACGTCGACGCCG
Organism: Burkholderia ubonensis; assembly: GCF_001718695.1. Taxonomy (NCBI): domain Bacteria; kingdom Pseudomonadati; phylum Pseudomonadota; class Betaproteobacteria; order Burkholderiales; family Burkholderiaceae; genus Burkholderia; species Burkholderia ubonensis. The sequence continues at coordinate 1,740,810 of NZ_CP013422.1, forward strand.
GTCGCCTCCATGTCGACCCACACCGTGCCGGACGCGATGCAATCGAGCACGAACATCCCGCCGACCGCATGCACGGCGTCCGCCACCGCGCGCAGATACGCGTCGGGCAGCATCATGCCGGAGGCGGTCTCGACGTGCGGCGCGAACACGAGGTCCGGCTTGTGCTCGCGAATCGCGGCGACCACTTCGTCGAGCGGCGCAGGCGCATAGGCGGCCTGCCGGCCCGGCTCGACCGGACGCGCCTTCAGCACGATCGCTTCGGACGGAATGCCGCCCATCTCGAAGATCTGCGACCAGCGGAAGCTGAACCAGCCGTTGCGGATCACGAGGCATTTGCGGTTGGTCGCGAACTGCCGCGCGACGGCCTCCATGCCGAAGGTCCCGCTGCCCGGCACGATGGCGACGGCCTTCGCGTGGTAGACCTGCTTCAACGCAGCGGAAATGTCGCGCATCACGTGCTGGAAGCGCTGCGACATGTGATTGATCGACCGGTCGGTGTACACCACCGAATATTCGAGAAGCCCGTCGCGGTCGACATCGGGAAGTAATCCTGGCACGTTCGCCTCCGGTAAGGAATCTGGCATGGGATGAGCGCGCGCGGCATCCGGGCGGACGCCGCCGCTGCAATGCAACATCGGATGACGGTTGCATCGACGACGACCGATTCTAGCGAAAGCCGCTGCGCTTGGTACGACGGGGCGCGGAGGCGCGCTGCACGTTGCCGCGCCGCTCGCCTACCTCGGCCACCGCCAGCTCGGCTCCGACAGATGTTCGGCGAAGAAGTCGGACAGCGCGGCGATCTTCGCCGGCCGGGCGCGCGCGGAAGGCGTGATGAAGTACAGGCCGCCCTTGGTGAGCGACCAGTCGGTCAGGATCGCTTCGAGCCGGCCGTCGGCCAGATATTCGCCGGCGATGAACTCCGGCAGCTCGCCGATCGCGAGCCCTTCGAGCAGCGTCGGCAGCAGCGCGTCGGAATTCGTGACGCGCAGCGGCCCGTTCGGCAGGATCGGCTCTTCTTCGCCAGCGTCGTTCGTGAAGCGCCACACGTCGCTGTGCGCGCGGTACGCATACGACAGGCATGCGCGCCCGGCCAGATCGCGCGGATGCGTCGGCCGGCCTTCGCGCGCCAGATAGGCCGGCGACGCGACCACGTATTGCGTCACCGCGCACAGGCGCCGCGCGACCAGCGACGAATCGGGCAGCGCGGCGATCCGCAGCGCGGCATCGAAACCGTCGGCGATCAGATCGACCGACGCATCCGACAGATGCAGGTCGATCGACACTTCCGGATAGGCGCGAAAGAACGCCGGCAACAGCGGCGCGACCCAACGCAGCCCGAACGACATCGGCACCGCGAGCCGCACGAGCCCGCGCGGCTGCACGGCCATCTCGCGCGCGGCGCTCTCCGCCTCTTCCGCGTGGCGATACATGTCGCCCGCCTTTTCGCACAAGGTCCGGCCGAACTCGGTGAGCGCGAGCTGCCGCGACGTGCGGTTGAAGAGCCGCCCGCCGAGCCGGTCTTCCAGGCGCGCGACGCCGCGCGACACGGTCGCCACCGACACGCCCATCGAGCGGGCCGCCGCCGCGAACGAGCCCTCCTCGGCGACCTTCGCGAACATCGCGAGCCCCTCGAAGTCAGGCAATCTGGCCATTTCCCCTCATCTTTTCATTTATGCAACGTTGGCTTGCAATCAATTCTATTTCGAAAGCCTGGGTGCGTCGATATTCTCCTTACATCGCAGCACGTAACACGAACCCCCTCATCCAGATATCGAAAGGAGAAGCACCATGGCACGCAAGCTCGACAACAAGATCGCACTCGTCACCGGCGGCACCAGCGGGATCGGCCTCGCGACCGCCCAGCGCTTCGCCGCGGAAGGCGCCCACGTCTACGTGACCGGCCGCCGTCAGGCCGAACTCGACGCCGCGGTCGGCTCGATCCGCGACAACGGCGGCAGCGCGACCGGCGTGCGGATCGACTCGACGAAGCTCGACGAACTCGACGCGCTGTACGCGCAGATCGGCGAAGAACGCGGCCGCCTCGACGTGCTGTTCGCGAACGCGGGCGGCGGCTCGATGCTGCCGTTCGGCAGCATCACCGAAGAGCACTTCGACGACACGTTCGATCGCAACGTGAAAGGCGTGCTGTTCACGGTGCAAAAGGCGCTGCCGCTGCTGGCCGACCGCGCGTCGGTGATCCTCACCGGCTCGACGGCAGCCAGCGCCGGCACCGCGGCGTTCAGCGTGTATGCGGCGTCGAAGGCCGCGGTACGCTCGTTCGCACGCAACTGGATTCTCGACCTCAAGGAGCGCGGCATCCGCGTGAACACGATCAGCCCCGGTGCGACGCGTACGCCGGGCCTGCTCGACCTCGCCGGCCAGGACGCCGCGCAGCGTCAGGGGCTCGCCGACTATCTGGCTTCGCTGATTCCGATGGGGCGCCTCGGCGAACCCGAGGAAATCGCGGGCGCTGCGCTGTTCCTCGCGTCGGACGATGCGAGCTTCGTGAACGGCATCGAGCTGTTCGTCGACGGCGGTCAGCAGCAGATCTGAACATGATGAGGCTGCGGCGGTTAGACCGGCGGCACGCGCCACGCCGAGACGCCGGTCAGCGCTGCCGCCGCGCGCCGGGGCCTCATCCGCCTCGGAAATTTCGCGACCGTCTACAACACGCAATTCGGCGAGCTGCCGTCGGCGACCACACGCCGAGCGTTTCGCGGGCCAGTCGATGTATTCCCTGTACCGCCTGATCCCGCTGAACTTCGATCTCGTCGCCCGCTTCTCGGTCGAGCGGCTGCAGCGGCCGTCGCACGAAAATACGCGGAGCGCCGCGCAAACCCGCGATAATCCAGTGTCGAGCGTCCGGCGCGCGCTGCGCCCCGCTCGCCGCCCGGCCTTCATCCGATTCGACGCGACCCCGCGATGCCCGAGGATTTCCACTTCCTGCTGCTGCCCGGCTTCTCCGCACTCGGCTTCATGTCCGCGGTCGAGCCGCTGCGCGTCGCGAACCGCTTTCGCGCGCAGCTTTACCGCTGGCACGTGCTCAGCGCGGACGGCGGCCCGGTGGCCGCCAGCAACGGCATCCCGGTCGCCGCGGAGGCCGCGTATGCGGACGTGGAGCGCGTCGGCACGGTGTTCGTCGTCGCGGGCTTCGACCCGCTCGTCTGCTACACGCGCGCGCTCGGCGACTGGCTGCGGCGCCAGCACCGGCACGGCGCGACGCTCGGCGGCATCGATACCGGCAGCTTCGTGCTCGCCGAGGCCGGGCTGTTCGATTCGTCGCATCCGCTCACGCTGCACTGGGAAGCGCTTGCCGCGTTCCGCGAGCGCTACCCGGGCCTGAAGGCGACGCAGGAGCTGTTCGAGATCGGCGAGCGGCGCATCACCTGCGCGGGCGGCACCGCGTCGATCGACATGATGCTCGACCTGATCGGGCGGCGGCACGGCGCGGACCTCGCGGCGGCGATCTCCGAGCAGTTCGTCGTCAGCCGGATCCGCCAGCGCTCGGACAGCCAGCGGCTCGAGATCGCCGCGCGCTACGGCGTGCACAACCGCAAGCTGATCCAGGTGATCGGCACGATGCAGCGCCACATGGAGACTCCGCTCGGGCCCGACGCGCTCGCCGACGAAGTCGCGATCACGCGGCGCCAGCTCGAGCGGCTGTTCAGCGCGACGCTGAACGACACGCCGACGCGCTTCTACCTGAACCTGCGGCTCGACCGCGCGCGCGAGCTGCTGCAGCAGACCGACATGAGCATCACGTCGGTGTGCGTCGCGTGCGGCTTCGAATCGCCGTCGCACTTCTCGCGCACCTATCGCACGCGTTTCGGGATGAGCCCGCGCAGCGACCGCGGCGGCCTCGCGCCAAAGCGCTGAGCGATGCGGGGCGCGGTACGAACCGATGCGTTGCCGTGCGCCGCGGCGACGGCCGTCAATTCCCGTACATGTCGAAGTCGAAGTACTTCGACTCGATCTTGCGATACGTGCCGTCGCTGCGAATCTGCGCGATCGCGCGATTCAGCGCGTCGCGCAGGTCGGTATCGGCCTTGCGCACGCCGATCGCGTCGCCGTTGCCCATGATCCGCGGATCGAACACGACGCCGCCCGCGAACGAGAAGCCCTTGCCGCGCGGCGTCGCCAGGAAGCCGAGCTGGCCCTGCACCGCATCCATCAGCACGCCGTCGATGCGCCCCGTCACGAGGTCCGCATACGCCTGGTCGTAGCTCGGGTACGGCACGACCTCGACCTTCGCCGGCGCCCATTTCTCGCGCGCATAGGTCTCCTGGATCGTCCCCTGTTCGACCGCGATGCGCTTGCCGGCGAGCTTCGCCGCGTCGGGCAGCAGCCCGGCGCCCGTGCGGGCGATCAGGCGCGTCTGGTTGCGGTACAGGCGGTCGGTGAAGTCGATCTGCTGGCGGCGCTGTTCGGTCGCGGCCATCGACGACAGGATCACGTCGAACTTGCGCGCCTGCAGGCCCGGAATCAGTCCGTCGAAGCTGCTCGACACCCACACGCATTTCGCGTTCAGCTTCGCGCACAGCGCATTGCCGAGGTCGACGTCGAAGCCCTGCACGCTGCCGTCGGTCGCGGTCGATTCGAACGGCGGATAGGTCGGGTCCACGCCGATGCGGATCGTCGTCCACTCCTTCGCCGACGCCAGCGTCGCGAAGGCCATCGTGGCGGCGGAAAGCAGGATCGTGATGCGGGTCTTGTTCTTCATGGTCAGGCTCCGTTCGGGTGGGCAAGCTGGGGCATGCGCGGGCCGTGCGTCAGCTCGGGAATTCGCCGCGCCGGAAATCGTTCGACAGTTCAAGCGCGTCGGCCATCTCGCCGACGGTCACGGGCTTGATCGGCGCGCGGATCCGGTAGTGGCCCACGTCGCCGACGTCGCGCCGCTGCACGTCGGCGATCAGTTCGCCGACCGTCGTGCTGCACCAGCGCCCCTGGCACGGCCCCATTCCACAGCGCGTGAACGCCTTCATCTGGTTCGGCCCCGGACAGCCGAGCGCCGCGAGGCCGCGTATTTCGGCGGCCGTGATCTCCTCGCAGCGGCATACGATGGTGTCGCCGTCGGGGCGGCGCAGCATGGCGGGCGGCGTATAGAGCGCATCGAGCAGAGGACGCACGGCGAGATGACGGCGCCGCGCACGCAGCAACGGGCGCTCGCGTTCGGCCTGCGCGTGCCGATCGAGCACGCCGAGCGCGGCAGCAACGTCGAGCGCGGCGACTTCGCCCGCCAGTGCCGCGGCCTGCGCGCCGCCGATGCCGGCGCCGTCGCCGGCAATCCAGACCGGCGCGACGCTGCTGCGGCCGCGCGCGTCGCATTGCGGCCGCCAGCATGCCGCGCGTCCGTCCCATTCATGCGCGCAGCCGAGCGCGCGCGCGAGCTGCGTCGACGGAATCACGCCCTGGTGCAACAGCACGAGCGACGTGTCGAGCGAATGCGCGATGCCGTGCGCGTCGCGAAAGTGGATGGCTTGCGCGCGGCCGTCGCCGTCGATCCGCACGTCGGTCGCGCCGCGATGAACCGCGATGCCCGCATCGCGCACCGCACGCAGCATGCGCCAGCCCTTGAGCAGATAGTCGGCGCCGCGCAGCGCCGGCAGCGCGTGCGGAAGCGCACGGCGCCACGCATCGCGCGGCGTCGTGTCGACCAGCGCGCGCACGCGCCTGCCCGCGTTCAGCAATTGCGCCGCGAACAGCCACAGCAGCGGGCCGCTGCCGGCGAGCACGGTGTCGGCCGACGGCGCGAGCCCCGACGATTTCAGCAACGACTGCGCGGCGCCGACGCCCATCACGCCCGGCAGCGTCCAGCCCGGTATCGGCCACGGCCGCTCCTGCGCGCCGGCCGCGATCAGCACCGCGCGCGCGCCGATTTCGAGCGTGCCGCCCGACGGACCGCTTCGCGTCAGCATCGCGACCGGCTCCGGCTCCAACGCCACCTGCCATACCGTGCTGCGCGGCAGATAACGCGCGCCGCTCGCATGCAACGCGTCGACGAGCGGCCGGCCGGCGACGTAATCCCTGCCGAGCCAGCGCGCGAGTTCGGCAGGCGCGGCCGCGACGTTGCGATAGATCTGGCCGCCGGCCGCCGTGCCTTCGTCGGCGACCACGACCGACAGCCCCGCCTTGCATGCGGCGGCGGCCGCAGCCATCCCGGCCGGCCCGGCGCCGACGATCAGCAGATCGCACTGGCTGCGCGTCATGCCAGCCTCGCGCGGCCATGCATCGCACGCACCTGCATCCCGTCGCGCACGGGCGTCATGCAGCCCTGCACGTTCGGCACGCCGTCGATGTCGACGAGACAGTCGAAGCACACGCCCATCATGCAGAACGGGCCGCGCGGCGCGCCGCCAACGGCGCTGGCGCGGCACGCGAGCACGCCCGCGGCGAGCAACGCGGCGGCGACGCTGTAGTGCGCGGGCACGTCGTGCGGCGTGCCGTCGAAATGGATGCGCACGCGCTCGCGCGTCGCGGCGGCGGGAACGATGGATTCAAACATGCCGGTGCTCCGGGGGCGCGGCGAAGCGCGCGGTGTTGAAGGCGGACAGGTCGGCCGGTGCGGCGTCGCCTGCGATCCAGGGCGCGACGAGGTCGGCATGCGCGGCCGCGAGCGTCACGCCGCTGTGGCAGATCGCGACGAACGCGCCGGGATGCGTAGTCGACGCTTCGTACACGGGCAGCCCGTCGGGCGTCATGATGCGCAGCGCGCCCCAGGCGCGGACGATGCGCGCATGCGCGAGCACCGGAAACGCGGTGCGTGCGCGGCGTGCGATGTCGACCATCGCGGCACGTGTCTGGCCGTCGTCGAAGCCGACGTCTTCCGCCGAATCGCCGAGCAGCACCGAGCCTTCTGGCGTCTGACGCACGACCAGCGTCGGATAGTCGAGAAACGGCGTGAGCCGTTCGGTGACCATGATCTGGCCGCGCAGCGGCGCGATCGGCGCGTGCATGTCGACCATCGGCGCGAGGCGTGCATTGTCGAGTCCGGCCGCGAGCACGATGCGCCCGGCTTCGAGACGGCCTTCGCGCGTGTCGATCTCGAAGCGCCCGGCACGCGGACGGATCTCGTTCACCGGGTTGCGCGGCAGATAGACGCCGCCGCTTTGCACGAACGCCTGCAGCATCGCGCGCAGCGTATAGAGCGGATTCGCATGGCCGTCGTTCGGCGACCACAGCGCGCCGGCGAGCGCAGCGGACGCCGCGGGGATCCGTCTGCGCAGCGCGGCCGCATCGAGCACTTCGTACGACAGCGCCGCGTCCTGCCGATGCAGCGACTCGAGCAGCGCGGTCGCGCTCGCGAGTTCGTCGGCGTGCTCGAACAGTTCGATGCCGCCGGGGCGTTCGAAACCGCAGTTCACGCCGGTTTCTCGCTGCAGCTGCGCCGCGAAGGCATGCCAGCGCTCCGACGATTCGCGCGACCAGCGCGCATACGGCAGGCAGCGCCCGCCCTTGCCCTGCACCCAGACGAGCCCGAAGTTGCCGCGGGCCGCGCGAAACGCGATGTCGTCGCCGTCGCACACGGCGACGCGCTTGCCGGCGCGTGCGATGCCCCACGCGAGCGCCATGCCGACGAGGCCGCCGCCGGCGACGACGACGTCGAAGCCGCGTGTGCTCATGTGCGGCTCCGCGGCGAGCCGGTCGGTCGATGCGTGTTATGGGCCATGTCGGCGCGGTTCCTTGAATATATATCGTTGATGAACCGATGTTCGGGCAGGCAAAATAGGCTGTCCAATACAGCTTGATCAACGACCCATAATCCAGTGTTATGACCACGCCATCCCTGAGAATCCGGCAGATCGAAGCGTTCCGCGCGGTGATGCAACGCCATACCGTCACGCGCGCGGCGCGCGATCTGCATATCTCGCAGCCGGCCGTGAGCCGGCTGATCGCCGATCTCGAGGATCGCGTCGGCTTCGTGCTGTTCGAGCGCCAGCAGGGACGCTTCACGCCTACCGCGCAGGCGCGCGTGCTGTACGAGGAGGTCGAGCGCGCGTTCGTCGGGCTCGATCGCGTCGCGCAGGCCGCCGAGCAGATCCGCGCGATGCGGCGCGGCACGCTGCGCGTGGCCGGCTCGCCGGCCGTCGCGCTCGACCTGCTGCCGGAACTCGTCACGCGTTTCTCGCACGCGCATCCGGGCGTCGACATCACGCTGCTCGCGCACAGCGCGTCCACCGTGGTCGACAAGGTCGCGTCGGGCCAGTGCGACGTCGGCTTGATCGCGGAGCCGGTCCCGCATCCGGCGGTGCGCACCGAGCGTCTCGCGGAAGGCGCGATGTGCTGCATCGTGCCGCGCGGGCACCGGCTCGCGCGCAAGCGCGTGGTGCGGCCGGCCGATCTGAGCGGCGAGTCGTTCATCTCGTTTCCGCCGAGCTTCGACGCGCGCAGCGCGATCGACCGCTTGTTCGTCGAGGCCGGCGTGTCGCGCGTGCTGTCGATCGAGGCGCAGCTGTCGCAGACGATCGTCGCCTTCGTCGCGAACGGCGCCGGCGTCGCGCTGATCGATCCGGTGACGGCGGCCTTTGCCGGGCATCGCGTGGCCGTGAAGCCGTTCGAGCCGGCCGTGCCCGATCACTTCTATCTGGTGACGTCCGCGTCGCAGCCGCTGTCGATGCTCGGCGATGCATTCTGTGTGGAGTTGCGCGACGCCTTCACGCGGATGCGCGATCGACGCGGCGAATGAACGAGGCAGAAGGCGAACGCTAGCGATCGCGCAGCCAGTGCGCGCACGGCATGCGCACGCGGCCCGCGCCGGGCAGGCCCGTCATTCCGGATAGAATCGTCGTCCATCCACTTCCGCGATACGGTGCGCCGCCATGACCGACCTTTCCCGCTCCGCCGATGCGCTCACGCCCGAACGCGTGACCACCGCCTTCGACCTGCCCGGCCACGCCACCGTGCGCTCGCTCGGCGTCGCGCAGGGGATCGTCGTGCGCTCGCGCTCGATCGTCGGCACGTTCGGCGCGGCGCTGCAGACGCTGTTCGGCGGCAACATCACGCTGTACACGTCGCTGTGCGAGAAGGCCCGCGAGCAGGCGTTCGACAAGATGCTCGCCGACGCGCGCAAGCTCGGCGCGAATGCGATCGTCGCGATGCGCTACGACTCGACCGAGATCGGCTCAGGCGTCACTGAAGTGATCTGCTACGGCACCGCGGTGTGCGTGACGCCCGATGCGTGACGCGCTTCACCGGTCGCGTTCGAGCGACTTCATGCCGGTCAGCTGAGGAAACAGGCGCATCCACGCGAGCGCGACCGCGATCGTCGCCGTGCCGCCGACGACGATCGCCGCCGGCGCGCCCCACCATGCGGCCGTCACGCCCGATTCGAATTCGCCGAGCTGGTTCGACGTGCCGATGAACAGCGAATTCACCGCGCTCACGCGCCCGAGCATGTCGTCCGGCGTGCGCAGCTGTACGAGCGACAGACGCACGACGACGCTCACCACGTCCGACGCGCCCAATGCCGCCAGCGCGACGAGCGACAGCGCGAAATGCCGCGACAGACCGAACACGATCGTCGCGATGCCGAACGCGATCACGCCGCCGAACATCGCGCGGCCCGGCCGCACGTCGAGCGGAAAGCGCGTGAGCCACAGCGTGCCCGCGAGCGCGCCGACGGCCGGCGCCGCGCGCAGCGCGCCGAGCCCCCACGGCCCGACCTGCAGGATGTCGCGCGCATAGATCGGCAACAGCGCAGTCGCGCCGCCGAACAGCACGGCGAACAGGTCGAGCGACAGCGCGCCGAGGATCGCCGGCTCGCGCCGGATGAACGCGATGCCCGAGAACACCGAACGCAGCGTGACCGGCTCGCGCGCGGGCGGCGCGCTGCGCAGCGGGATGGTGCCGCTGAGCACCGCGGCAATCGCGAACGCGACGGCGCTCGTGCCGAACGCGGCCGGTGCGCCGACGCCGTACAGCAGCCCGCCGAACGCCGGCCCGAGAATCTGCGCGGCCTGGTTGGCCGAGGTGGACAGCGCGGTCGCGCGCGGCAGGTCGCCGCGCGGCACGACGGCCGGCAGCAGCGACGACACCGACGGCGATTCGAACGCGCGCGCGGTGCCGACGAGCGCGGCGAGCGCATAGACGCCCGGCGCCGTCAGCCAGCCGCGGGCCGCGCCGAGCAGGAACACGCCGGCAGCCAGCGCCTCGACGCTCTGACAGATCGTCGCGATGCGCCGCCGGTCGTAGCGGTCGGCCACCTGCCCGACGACGAGCGTCAGCGCGAACATCGGCACGAACTGCGCAAGCCCGACGAGGCCGAGCGCGAACGCGCTGTGCGTGAGCGTATAAACGTACCAGCCGATCGCGACCGACAGGATCTGGAACGCTAGGGACGACGTCACGCGCGTCCCCCAGAAACGCTGGAACGGCGCATGACGGAACAGATTCGCCGGTAGCGGCGACGGCGGAGCGGATTCGGGTAACGGGGTGGTCATCGGGTCATCGGCGGGATATCGACGGGATATCGTCGTGTCGCCGGCAGGCGATCGGCGCGACACGGCGCGTGTCGAACCGCGATGATATCGTCAAGTGCCGCGACTGCGCTCGGCAGGCGCTTGGCACACGCATGCCGCGCGCGGCGCCCTATCGCAACAAGAGTCGCAACAAGAATCGCGACAAAAAATAGCGCGAACCGGAGTTCGCGCCAAAGAGAGACCTCGCTGAAGACGTCGAATGAACTACCCTGCCGGGCTCAGAACGAATGCCGCATGCCGATCCGCACGTCGGCCTGGGTCTGCGTCGTCGACGGCGTGAAGCTGTAGCCGATCACCGCATCGACGCCGTTCGACGCGCGCAGGTAATCGCCGGAGATGTAGACGTCGGTGCGCTTCGACAGCATGTAATGGAGGCCCGCCGTGCCCATGTTCCAGTGGTGGCCTTCGAAGCGCGTGTGCTGGTAGCCCGCGATCAGGCTGAGCGCCGGGGTGAACTGGTACGAGCCGCCGCCTTCGTACGACTGCATGTGCGACGACTGGCCGAAGCCCTTGATCGTCGTGTACGAGTAGTTCGCGTCGAGCGTCAGCTTGCCGATCGTGTAGCTCGTGCCGACGCCGAACGTGCCCTGGCTGTCGACGTTCATCGGCGTGTCCGCGAACAGGTCGGTGCGCGCGCCGGTCGCCGGGTCGACGGTGACGGTCTGCTGGCCGAGGAACGTGTGCGTGCCGATCATCGCGTACGGGTCGAACGCGTAGATGCCGTGCGGGTTGTTCAGGCGCGTGTACGCGGCGCCGATCGAGAAGTCGCCCTTCGTGAAGCTCGCGCCCGCGCTCCATGCGCTGTCGCGGTGGAAGTTGCCCGCGACGTTGCCGAACGAATACATCGCGCCGAACTTGAAGCCGCTGAGATCGCTCGACAGGAACTTCACCGAGTTCGGCAGGCGGTCGCCGTTGAAGCGGTCGAAGTCGCCCTGGTGGATCGCGTAGCCGCTGCCCCATGCTGAGATGTTGTAGATCGACACCAGCTCGTTGGTGATGTCGAGCTGGTTGCCGAACGACAGCGTGCCCCAGTCGTTCTGCAATCCAACATAAGCCTGGCGGCCGAATTGCGCGCCGCCGAAGGTCGTCTGGCCGGTGCCGAGGCGGAAGCCGCTCTCGAGCGCGAACACCGCCTTCAGGCCGCCGCCCAGATCCTCGGTGCCCTTGAGCCCGAAACGGTTGCCGTAGGCGACGCCGTCGTCGAACTTGAACACGTGCGCGCCGCCCGTGTTGTTCACCCACGTGATGCCCGCATCCAGGATCCCGTACAACGTCACGCTGCTCTGCGCGTGGCCGATGGTGGGAATGCAGGCCGCGCACGCGAGCGCGGCGGCTACGGCAACTTTCGTTTGCTTCATTGTCGACTACCCCCTGAACCGTTCGATGGAAGGAATCTTGGCTGGCGCGCGCCGCATTGCGCTGGCTGATTCGAATTTTGTACTCCTCTGGCTTCGCTATTACGTATTCCGCAATAACGGGAGCCATGGGCAAAAAATACAAACCCATATTTCGCGTCACCCGTCTGAAGGCGACATCAAATGGTCTGGTTACGACCGGCCGGGAAAACACGGAGACGGGCGGCGCGGCCGCAACCGGCCGCCCGAGGGGCCGTCAGCGGCCGTCCAGCGCCGCGCGCACGGCCGGCAGCCCGGGGGCGCCCGCGGCCGTCGTCACGCCGTCCAGCCAGCGCTCGACCAGCGGCGGGTCCGCTTTCAGCACGTGCTGCGCCGCGACGGCGGGGGGCGTCTTGTGGTCGAGCATGTCGGCGATCATCCGGTTCTCGATGTCGACCGTGAACGTCATCTGCCGGAACAGGCGCGCGAGGTTCGCGCACTGGTCGGCGAACCCTGCGCGGGCGACCGTGTTGACCGTCGCGCCGCCGTAGTTCGGGCCGAAGTACGCGTCGCCGCCCGCGAGATAGGTCAGGTGGAACTTCGTGTTCATCAGGTGCGGCTCCCACGCCAGAAACACGATCCAGCGCCGGTCGCGCACCGCGCGCTCGACCTGCGTCAGCATGCCGGTCTCGCTCGATTCGACGAGCGCCCAGTTCGCCGGGCCGAGCGCGTGGTCGGCCAGCATCCGCCGGATGTTCTGGTTGGCCGGCGCGCCGGGCTCGATCCCGTAGATCTTCCCGTCGAAGCGGCTTGCGTATCGTTCGAGATCGGCGAACGTGCGCACGCCCGCGGCGGCGACGTAGTCGGGCACCGCGAGCGTGAACTTCGCGCCGCTCAGGTTCGCGTGCAGCACGTCGATCGCGCGCGCGTCGACGAACGGCTTCACGAGCGGCCCCTGCGCGGGCATCCAGTTGCCGAGGAACACGTCGACCTGCCCTTTCTTCAACCCCTGATAGGTGATCGGCACCGACAGGTTCGACACGTCCTGCCGATAGCCGAGCGCCTTCAGCACGACGCCGGCCATCGCGTTCGTCGCGTCGATGTCGGTCCAGCCGGGCCCGGCCATCCGTACGTCGCGGCAGGCCTGCGGTTCGGCCGCGTGCGCGGCCTGTGCGCCGATCAGGCAGGCGGCCGCGGCGAACGCCGCGCCGATCCGGATTGCTGCACTGCATTGCCGTTTCATTCCGCTTCCTCCGTCGTTTTGAATGATCGCGATGCGGGACGCTCAGCGCCCGACGCGCGGAAAGCGCGCCATCGCTTCGAGCGTGTCGAGCTCGATGTGATTGCGCATGTAACGCTGGCTCGCGTCGGTGAACGGCTGCCAGTCCCACGGCTGGATGCGGCCCTGCGTCGTGGCCGCGTAATGAAAACGGCGCCGCCGCTGGCTCGCGCGCACCTGCCGGTCGAGTTCAGGCAGGTTCCAGCGCTGCGCCGCCTGCGCGCGGAACGCGGCGAGCACGTCCGCCGCTTCCGGCGAGCCGGCCAGGTTCGTGCGCTCGCGCGGGTCGTCCGCCAGGTTGTACAACTGGTCGGGATCGGCCGGGCAATGCACATACTTCCAGTCGCCGCGGCGGATCATCACGATCGGCGCGATCGCGCCTTCCGCCAGATATTCGCCGAGCGCGACGTCGTGTGCGGGCGCGCCGCGCAGATGCGGGACGAGGCTCGCGCCGTCGACCGGGTCGGGCCAGCCGCCCGCGGGCGCGGCGCCGGCAAGATCGACGAGCGTCGGCAGCAGGTCGACGTGCGATACCGGCCCGCGCACGCGCGCGGCGTCGAAGCGGCCCGGCGCATGAACGATCAGCGGCACGCGACAGCCGCCCTCGAAGAACGTCATCTTGTACCAGAGCCCGCGCTCGCCGAGCATGTCGCCGTGGTCGGACGTGACGATCACGATCGTGTCGTCGGCGAACCCGCATTGCTCGAGCGCGGTCAGCACGCTGCCGAACTGCGCATCGACATAGGACGTCGCGCCATAGTATGCGCGGCGCGCGGCGCGGATCTGCGCGTCGGTCGGCGGCGTGCGGTCGTTTTCGCAGACGAAACGCAGCCGCTGCGAATGCGGATCGCTGTGTCGGCCGCGCCGAGCCGCACCGCCGGCATGTCGACGTCGTCGTCGCTGTACAGATCCCAGTATTCGCGCGTGATCGCATACGGGTCGTGCGGGTGCGTGAGCGACACGACCATGCAGAACGGCCGCGCATCGTGGCCGGCCGCACGCTCGCGCGCGACGTCGTACAGCTTCTGCTTCGCGGCGAACGTCACTTCGTCGTCGAAGTCGAGCTGGTTCGTACGCACGCACGGGCCGGCTTCGAGTACCGAGCTCATGTTGTGATACCAGCTCGGCCGCTCGGTCGGGCCGTCCCAGTCGGGCACCCAGCCGAAGTCGGCCGGATAGATGTCGGTCGTCAGCCTCTCCTCGAAGCCGTGCAGCTGGTCGGGCCCGCAGAAGTGCATCTTGCCGGACAGCATCGTCCGGTAGCCGGCCGCGCGCAGGTAATGCGCGAACGTCAGCGTTTGCGCAGGCAATTCGGCGGCGTTATCGTAGGCGCCGATCGCGGGACGGCAGCTTGCCGGTCAGCAGCGAGAAGCGCGACGGCGCGCACAGCGGGCTCGCGCAATACGCGGCGTCGAACACGACGCCTTGCGCGGCGAGCCGGTCGAGCGTCGGCGTGCGCGCGACGCGGTTGCCGTACGCAGGCAGCGCGAACGGCGTCAGCTGGTCGGCCATCAGGATCAGGAGGTTGGGTGTCGGGTTCGTCATCGGCGATCGCGGGGAAATCGGTGTTCGAACGGAACGGCGCGACGCTGTTGCAGCGACGCAGCCGGCATGACGGACGCGGCTGCACGAAGTGCCGCGCGCTCGGGCCGCGACTGGCTAGAATCGCGGAAGGGCCGGCGCGGCGCCGTGCCGTCCGATGCACTATCTCCCGCCCGAATTCGCGCGGGAAGGCGTCCGGCCCTTATGGGGCCATTAGAGAGACTTATGTCCAAACCCGAACCGTTACCGTCGATGCAGGCGCTGCGTGCGTTCGAATCGGCCGCGCGCCTCGCGAGCTTCACCGCCGCCGCACGCGAACTCGGTTCGACGCAGCCGGCCGTCAGCCAGCAGGTGTTCCAGCTCGAGGCCGAACTTGGCGTGCCGCTGTTCGAGCGCAGCCCGCGCGGCGTCACGCTGACGACCGACGGCCAGTGCCTGTACGAAGCCGTGCGGCTGAGCCTCGACACGCTGCGCGGCGCCACCGCGACGCTGCGCGCGCGCCGCGAGCACGGCACGCTGACGATCGTCACCGACTTCGGCTTCGCGACCTACTGGCTAATGCCGCGCCTCGCGGGCCTGAAGCGCGTGATGCCGGACGTCGACGTGCGGGTCGTCACGTCGCAGGACTTCGACGCGCAGCGCGATCACGCCGACATCGCGATCCTGTTCGGCGACGGCCACTGGCCGTCGTGTACGGCCGCGCGGCTCTTTGCCGAATCGGTCACGCCCGTCTGCTCGCCGGCGTTCCGCGACGCGCATCCGCACGTGTCGCGGCCCGAGCACCTCGCCGCGCTGCCGCTGCTGCACGTGCAGCCGACGCGCCCCGAGCGCTGGCTGTCATGGTCGGGTTGGTTCGACGCGCACGGGCTCGACGCGCAGGCCGCCGCGCGCGGTGTCACGTTCAACAGCTATGCGCTCGTGATCCACGCGGTGCTGCTCGGCGAAGGCGTCGCGCTCGGCTGGTCGCCGCTCGTCGACGAATTGATCGCGGCCGGCCAGCTCGTGAAGCTCGTCGACGCGCCGGTCGTCACATCGCGCGGCTATTTTCTGGTGCGGCCGCCGCAGCGGCCGGAGCCAGACGCGACGCACGTGTTCCGCCGCTGGCTGCTTGACGCGTGCGCAGCGGCGTGACGCGCCGCGCGCGGTCGCGCATGGGCGCGGCGGCGCTGGCGCGCCGATACCAGCCACATGGCGGGTTGGTTCTATCCGCCGCGTAATCGTCCTGATTTACTTGAGCCTCCCGCTACCGCGACACGCGGCGCGAAGCCGCGCTGCGCCGCGGCTTCGCGCTCCATGACATTCGAGGAGTTTCATGACCGCCGACTCACGTCCCGAACAATTCGTCCTGACGCTGTCGTGCGCGAGCGCGGCCGGCCAGGTCGCCGCCGTCGTCGGTTTTCTCGACCGCCATCGCTGCTATGTCGATGCGCTGAACGTGTTCGACGACGATCTCAGCAACCGCTTCTTCGTGCGCTGCGTGTTTCATCCGACCAATGAAACGCTGCAGATCGACGCGCTGCGCCACGAATTCGCGCCGATCGCGGCCGACCTCGGCAGCGACCTGCAGTGGGCGATCCACGACGTGAACGCGCGGCCGAAGGTGCTGATCATGGTATCGAAGCTCGAGCACTGCCTTGCAGACCTGCTGTTCCGCTGGCGGATGGGCGAGCTGAAGATGGACATCGTCGGCATCGTGTCGAATCATCCCGACTTCGAACCGCTCGCCGCGCAGCATGGGCTGCCGTTCCGGCACTTCCCGATCACGCCCGACACGAAGGCGCAGCAGGAAGCGCAGTGGCTCGACTTCTTCGAGACGAGCGGCGCCGAACTCGTGATCCTCGCGCGCTACATGCAGGTGCTGTCGCAGGAGACGAGCGCGAAGCTCGCGAACCGCGCGATCAACATCCACCATTCGTTCCTGCCCGGCTTCAAGGGCGCGAAGCCGTATCACCAGGCGCACGCGCGCGGCGTGAAGCTGATCGGCGCGACCGCGCACTTCGTCACCGACGATCTCGACGAAGGCCCGATCATCGAGCAGGTGGTCGAGCGCGTCGATCATGCGCTGCGTCCCGAACAACTGCTCGCGGTGGGCCGCGACGTCGAATGCATCACGCTCGCGCGTGCGGTGAAGGCGTTCATCGAGCGGCGCGTGTTTCTGAACGGCGACCGGACGGTGGTGTTTCCGTAAGCGCGCGCCGACGGTCCCGCTCGGACGCGGGCTGCGCGCGACGCGTGTCGCGCGCGGTGACTCATTTCACCCAGGCGAAGTAATACGATACGCCGATCGTCAGTGCTGCACCGACCAGCGCCGCATATGGCATCAGGCTCAGCCACATCGCGCGCTTCGGCACCTCGAGTTCCATGTCGCGCTGCATCTGCGCGGGGAAGCGGCCGCGATCCTGCCAGTAGTGGCGATAGAGGAACACCGGCACGATCAGCAGCATCGCGATCAGCCCGTTGCGCAGCGTGCCTTCGCCCTGCAGGTTCGCGCCCGCGCCGACGTAGACGAGGTTCGCGTAGCCGCACAGCGAGCCCGCGACGAGCAGCCACGTCGGGCAGCGGAACGGACGCTCCCAGCCGCCGCGATCCATCCGGTGGATCCAGCCGGACTGAAGGTTCAGGAATACGAACAGCATGTAGCAGACGTTCGAGATCGACAGCACCGTCATGTAGTCCGACATCATCAGCAACACGAGGTTGAAGCCGAGATCGGTCCACATCGCGCGCGTCGGCGAGCCGTGCTCGTTTACGTGCGACAGGTACTTCGGCAGCCAGCCGTCGACCGACGCCTGGTACAGCGTGCGCGACGAGCCCATCATCGACGTCATCACGATCAGCAGGATCGACAGCATCAGCATCACGACGACCGCGTTCGCGACCCATGCGCCGCCGCCGACGATCTTCGCCATCGCCGCGCCGACGCCGGTGCCGTCGCCGATCGCCGGATCGAGCATCGCCTGCGTGCCGAGCGCGCCCTGGAACGCCATCGGCACGAGCGTCATCACGACGAGGCACAGCGCGCCCGACCAGAAGATCGCCTTCGCGGTGTCGCGGCGCGGATCACGGAATTCGCGCGTATAGCAGACGGCCGTCTCGAAGCCGTACGATGCCCAGCCCGCCATGAACATCGCGCCGAGCGCCATCACGACGCCCTGGCCGTTCCACGAGCCGAAGGTCGCGGTGGTCAGGTTGCCCTGCGCGTCGTGGCCGAGCGGCAGCAGCGGCAACAGGTTCGACATCGGCACGTCGCCGGTCACGAACGGCACGATGCCGACGATCAGCAGCGGCGTGAGCGACGCGATGCCGAGAATGCGCTGCGTGCGCGCGGCCTTCGACGCACCGCTGTGCTGAAGCTTGAACGTGACGAGGAGCAGGATCGTCGCGATGATGAACGTCGCGTTGATCCGCAGGGAAAGGCCCGGCTTGATGAAGCTCAGGTCTGCGATCTTGAGCTGCCAGTGCAGCACCGCCGCATCGGCGGGAAAGAGGCTCGTCAGCGCGTAGCTCGCCGCGAGACCGCATCCGAGTGCGAGCATCGGCGACCACGCGAGCCAGTTGCACCACACGGATACCGGGGCAATCAGTTTGCTGTAACGCACCCAGCCGATCGCGCCATACACCGACGCACCGCCCGATTTATGGGGAAATAGCCCGGAAATTTCCGCATAAGTCGCGCTCTGGATCAGCCCCATCGTGATCGCGGCGATCCAGATCGCCCACGCGGGCTGGCCGATCGTCGCGCACACGCCGCCGATCGTGAACAGCACGCCTGCCGGCACGCCGCTCGTTACCCAGAATGCATCCTTCCAAGTCAGGCCACGATGCAGCGTGTGGCCCGTCGAATCATGTGAGATGGTTGCCTCAACATCACTGGTGCCATTCGCACGCAGTCCTGCCTGACTCATCCAAATCCTCCTGTGATGACTCCGCACAAGAGGCGCAGTGTAACAACTTTTGCGCTTTTTTGCAGAATCGGAAAAATAACTCCGGGATATGACGCCGGCTCCGCCGCATTGCTTCGGAATCCTGCGCGTCACTCCCGGACGTCGTTTTTATGTTTTCGTGTGACGATTTACTGCACGCCTTCCGTCCATGCATTCACGCGGTCCGCATGGGCTGCGATCCACGCATCGGCGGCGGCGTCCGGCTTCGAGCCGTTCTGGATCGCCAGCATCACGCTGTCGATTTCGCCCGGCTTCCACTGGAATTTCTTCAGGAACGCCACCACCGGCTTCGCCTTCGTTTCGAGGCCCGGATTCGCGACGCTGTCGACGTGCTCCGCGCCGCCGAACACCTTCTTCGGATCGTCGAGGAAGCGCAGCTTCCACTTCGCGAACATCCAGTGCGGCGCCCAACCGGTGACGATCACCGGCTTGTTCGCGTTGACCGAACGCGCCAGCTCCGCCGTCATCGCACTGCCCGAGCTCGGCATCAGCGAATAGTTGAGGCCGTAGTTCTTGATCGCCTCGTCGGTCTTGCGCATCACGCCGGCACCGGCGTCGATCCCGACGATGCGGCCGCCGAAGTCGGCCTTCTCCGCATTCAGATCGTCGATGCTCTTCGCCTTCACGTAGGCCGGCACGATCAGGCCGATCTTCGCGTCGTTGAAGTTCGCGCCGAGATCGACGACCTTGGCCTTGTACTGATCCCAGTACGAGCCGTGCGTGACCGGCAGCCACGCCGACAGCGTCGCGTCGAGGTCGCCGCGCGCGACGCCCTGCCACATCACGCCGGCCGCGACCGGCACGAGCTGCACCTGGTAGCCCAGCTTCTTCTCGATGATGCGCGCGGCGACGTTCGACGTCGCGACGCTGTCGTCCCAGCCTTCGACATAGCCGATCTTCAGCGTGGGTTTCGTGTCGGCAAGCGCCGACGCACTCAGCGCCACCATCGCCGACAGCGCGCCGGCATACAGCAGTTTTCCGAACAACTTCATGGTCGATCTCCTTTGAATCGGGCGCGAATGCCCCCATGCCTCTCTAGGTTCTTCAACCACAATTCCACGGTATCGTTGTTTTCCGACGCGCGCTTGTCCAGTTGCGACGCCGGCGGCTACTTGTCGATCACGAGGTCCGTCAGCGGCTTGCTGCAGCACAGCAGCACCATCCCCTGATCGATCTCGCGCTGGCGAATCCCGCCGTTGTGCTTCATCTCCACCTGGCCGGACACGAGCTTCACCTTGCAGGTGCCGCACATGCCTTGCGTGCACGACGCGGGCAGCCGCACGCCCGACTGGCGCGCCGCGTCGAGCACGTGCTGCTCCGAGCCGCAGGCGATCTCACGGTTGCTCTTTGCGAAGCTGACGGTGAACTGCGTCGTCGCCTTGTCGCTGTCCGCGCCGTCGCCGTTCGTGGTTCGTGGCGGGTGCAAGATCGGCGGCCAGCTCGTCGCTCGCCGTCTGCGCGAGCGTCTCGAACGAGAAGCTTTCCTCGTGGTACTGCTTGCGATCGAAGCCCGCTTCGTCGAGCAGGTCGCGCACGGCCTTCATGTACGGCGCCGGGCCGCACGTGAAGATTTCGCGCTCCATGAAGTCCGGCGCGATCAGCTTCAGCAGCGACAGCGACAGGAAGCCCGTGACGCCCGGCCAGCTGGTGCGCGCGCCGACCCGCTCGACGACGAACGACGTGCGGAAATTCGTGTGGTTCGTCGCGATCAGGTCGAGCTCGCGCGCGAAGATGATGTCGTCGGGCGTGCGTGCGCTGTGCACGAACACGATGTCGCGATCCTCGGCGAGATCGTGATGCGCGCGGCTCATCGACATCAGCGGCGTGATGCCGGAGCCGGCGGACAGGAACAGGTACTTGCGCGCCGGATGCCGCGCGCAGGTGAACTCGCCGGCCGGGCCGAGCACACGGATCGGCGCGCCCGGCTGCAGGTTGTCGTGCAGCCAGTTCGACACCTTGCCGCCCGGCACGCGCTTGACCGTGATCGAAATCGTGTGCGGCCGCGCGGGCGACGACGAAATCGTGTAGCAGCGGTTGATCGTCTCGCCGTCGATGTCGAGCTCGAGCGTGATGAACTGCCCAGGCTCGAACGAGAACGCACGGCCCTGCGGCGAACGGAAGAAGAAACTCTTCACGTCGTGCGTTTCCTGCCGCACCTGGCAGCAGACCAGTGTTTCCTCGACGTCGCTCGTCCAGCGCTCGGGAAGCGCGTTCCAGAACGCCGGGCGCGTCACCCGGCTGTCGGTCGGCTCGAAATTCGCCGCATCTCGCATCATGTCTTGCTCCGCTTGCTGTTCCGCTGACGACTACGCGCCGGTCTTTTCGGCGAGCCGGCCGATGTACCAGGCCGCGAATTTCTCGACGAGCCCTTCGGTGTACGGCGAGTACGGGCCCGGCTCGTACGCGCTGCTCGTCGCGCCGCGCTGCGAAAACTCGACGAGCGCGCGGTCCTGGTCGTTGGTCGCGTTCCACACGGCCGTGAGGTTCTTCACGTCGTAGTCGATGCCTTCCTTCGCGTCCTTGTGCACGAGCCACTTGGTGCGCACGAGCGTCTTGCCGGCCGACAGCGGAATCACCGAGAACGTGACGATGTGGTCGCTCATGAAGTGGTGCCACGAGTTCGGCTGCGTCCAGAACGACAGGCCGCCGAGATCAGGCTGGCTGAAATCGCCCAGCAGCTTCTTCGACGCGACCTTCGCGTCGAGCGTCTGGGATTCGCCGCTGCGGTCGAGCGGCAGGCGCTGCGTGCGGAACCCGGTCACGTCGAGCAGCCTTTCGACCTCGGCGGACGGCAGGCCCATCTCGGCCCACTCCTTCCCTCGCCGGATGCACGTCTCCGCAAACGCGTCCATGCCCTCGGCGTTGGCGTCGGAGCGCTGATAGCCGAACCCGTATTCGTACAGCGAGATCGTCAGCTCCGGATGGTTCGCGACGCAGTGATAGCATTCGCGGTTGTTCTCCATCGTGAGCTTCCAGTTGCCTTCCTCGATGATGTCGATCTGCGCGGCGATCTTCGCGTTCGGCAGGTCATGCGGCAGCAGGTACGGCTCCATCGTCGCGCGCAGTTGCGCGAAGTCCGCCGGCGGCTCGTCCGCGAGGCAGATGAAGATCAGGCCCGCGAGGTTCTCGACGTGCACCTGCTTCAGGCTGTGCTTGCAGCGGTCGAACTGCTCGCCCATGTGCTCGGCGAACATCAGCTGGCCGGTCAGGTTGTAGGTCCAGCTGTGGTACGGGCACACGATATTGCCGACCGACCCTTTGTCCTCGTTGCACAGCCGCGCGCCGCGATGGCGGCAGACGTTGTGGAACGCGCGGATCTGCATGTCGTCGTCGCGCACGATCAGGATCGAATCGCTCCCCAGTTGCACGGTCACGTAGTCGCCCGGCTCGGGCACGTCCGGCTCGACCGCCACCTGGATCCAGTGCTGGCGGAAGATCGCCTCCATGTCGAGCGCGAAAATCTCCTCGCTCGTGTAGAACGGCGCTTCCAGGCTGTACCCTGCCTTGCGTCGTTCGATCAGTGCACGAATGTCTGCCGTTACTTTCATCGTTTGCTCCGGATTCCTTGCGTCCCTGGGTTCTTGCCGACAGGCATCAAATCAGTAGTCGATGAGCTGATGCTCGCGCAAATACGCGAGGATCACTTGTGCTTTTTCGACCGAACTCCCTTCATTTACGACGTTCCCGCCCCGGCTTTCGGTGGTGGTCGCCGACAGCATCCGGGCATGCCCGGAGCGCTTCTCGGCGGCGGCCAGCTTCACCGGCTTGCGTTCGATCGCACCGACCGTCCACGCGGCCGCGCCGGCGTCCGCGCCGGGCGACACCCGCACCGGGCGCACGCTGCCCGCCTTCAGCCGCGCATACGCGTAGCGCGGCTGCACGTTCGCGAGCGGATGCACGGCGACGACCGCCGGCAGCGCGGCGTCGACGCGCCGCCGCAGCCCTTTCGGCAAGAATTGCCGAACCGTCGCGCGGCCCGCGTCGATCGTCAGATCGACGGCCGAGCCGACGAGCGGATAGCCCAGCGCCGCGGCGACCTGATACGGCAGCATCCCGGTGTCGTACGCGCCCTCGGCGCGCGTGCCGGTCAGCACGAGGTCGTAGCCGTCGACGCGCGCGGCGAGCGCGCGCGCGGCATCGTCGCCGTCGCGGCAGGTCAGCACCTCGACCTCCCGCGCGCCGAGCGCCAGGTATTCGGCGAGCGCCGGCGTGATCTGATCGGGTCGCCCGCGTGGATCACGTCGAGCTGCGAGTGATGGCGCTCGGCCAGCGTGCGGCCGAGCTCGAGCGCGGCCGCGTCGTTGCGGCTGTAGCGCTGCGCGCCGCTGACCGGATGCCGGCCGACCGACACCAGCACCGCGATGCGCTTCAACAGTCGGGGGGCGTTCATGCAGCGACTCCTTCCGGTTGACGGGCGCCGGCCGCTGCCGGCGATGCGCCGCGCGCGGCCCGCGCGGCCTGGACCTGCTCGATCAGCGCGGCGATCGTGCCCTGCGCGTCGCCGACCACCGTCAGGTTCGCGCGCTTCGCGATCGGCGCGCTGCCGTCGAGGTTCACCGCGATCACGTGGCGGCAGTCCTTGATGCCCTGCAGGTGCTGCACCGCGCCCGAAATGCCGAACGCGATGTAGACGCTCGCCTCGACCGTCTTGCCGGTCGCGCCGACCTGCTTGTCGCGCGTGAAATGGCCGTTGTCGACCGCGACGCGGCTCGCGCCGATCGCCGCGCCGAACGCGCCGGCGAGCCGCTCGAACGCGCCGATGTCGGTCACGCCGTTGCCGGCCGATACGATGAAATCGGCCTCCTCGAGCGCGACCTGCGCCGCGTCGATTTCCTCGAGGCCGAGATCGCGATACGACTGAGTGGCGTCGCCCGCCGGGCGGATGAAGTCGCCGGCAAGGCGCTCGCCCGCGCCGACGAACGGCAGCTTCGGGTCCACCGCGTTCGGCGCGAGCAGGATCACGTCCGGCAGCGCACGCGTGGCGAATGCGCGTCTTGCGTGCGCATACGCGCCGACGTGCCGCGCGTCGAGCTCGACCACGTGGGTCGCGACGCTCGCGCCGGCCGCCGCCGCATGGCGCCGGCCGAGATCGCCGTCACCGCTCGCGTTGTCGGGCACGAACACGTGCTTCGGCGCGAGCGCCGCGACGCACGCCTGCAACGCTTGCAATTCGCTTTCAGGCGCGAACGCGCGGCGATCGAAGCCGCTCAGCTCGATCAGCTTGTCGACGCCGAGTTCGGCCACGTCGTCCTTCAGTTCGCCGAACACCAGCAGCGCGACTTCGGTTTGCGCGTCGGCGAGCAGCGCGGCGGCCGCGATTGCCTGGCGCGCATGGTCGTCGAGCGCGCCACGCTCGCTGTGCGCCACCGCGAGCAGCACGTGCTTCGGGTCCTGCACAGCGCGGCGCGGCTTCGCGGCCGCGGCGCCGTGCGCGTGGGCGGACCAGTGCGCGGCGCTCGCGTCTGCGCTGCCTTCCTCGCCCAGCGTGATGCGCTTCAGGCCCGCCGCCGTGATGATGAACGGCCGGCGCGGATCGATTCGTTTGATCGTGTTCATCGATTCACTCACTCCAGCGACGCAGCAACGAGTTCGGCCACGTCGAGCACGTCGGGGCGCGGGCCCACGACGCCTTCGAGCATTGCCGTGCAGTTCGGGCAGGCAACCGCGACCACTTCCGCGCCGATCGTGCGCGCGTCGGCGATGCGGATGTCGGGAATGCGCTGCTTGCCGGGGATGTCGGTCAGCGGCGCGCCGCCGCCACCGCCGCAGCAGCGGCCGCGCATGCCGTTGCGCTCCATCTCGACGACCTGGATGCCGATCGTCTTCAGCAGCTTGCGCGGCGCGTCCGTCTCGCCGTTGTAGCGGCCGAGGTAGCACGGGTCGTGATACGTGGTGCGCTTCTCGCTCAGCGCATCGACGGCCTTCGGCGAAATCCTGCCGCTCTCGGCGAGTTCGGCGAGATACGTCGTGTGATGCTTGACCGTCACGCGCAGGCCGAGCGCGCGGTATTCGTTGCGCAGGCTGTGCATCACGTGCGGGTCGGCGGTGACGATCTGCTTGTACGACAGCGTCGACAGCGTGCCGATCAGGCGCTTCGCGAGCTGCTGGAACGTCGCCTCGTCGCCGAGACGGCGCGCGACGTCGCCCGTGTCGGTCTCGCCGCCGCCGAGCACCGCATAATCGACGCCGGCGCGGTTCAATACCTTGACGAGCGCGCGCAGCGTGCGCTGGTAGCGCATGTCGAACGCGCCCTCGCCCGCGACGAACAGCACGTCGACCGGCTTGCCGGGCTGCGCGACCGGCGCGTTCAGGTCCACCGACCAGTCGTAGCGCGCGGCCGTGTCGTAGCCGCCCATCGTGCCCGTCTCGCGCAGGTTCGCGAGCACTTCCGCGCCCTTGCCCGGCACCGTGCCGTGCACGAGCGTCTGGTTGCGGCGCATGTCGACGATCGCGTCGACGTGCTCGATCAGCATCGGGCATTCCTGCACGCACGCGCGGCAGGTCGTGCACGACCACAGCGTCTGCGCTTCGATCAGCCCCGACACGATCGGGCCGTTCGGCTCGCCGCGGTGCTGGCCGACCGCGATGCCCGGCGTCGGGCTGCCCGCATACGCCGCATCGCTGCCGCCCGCCATCCCGACGACGAGATCCTGGATCAGCTTCTTCGGGTTCAGCGGCTGGCCGGACGCGAACGCGGGGCACGCGGCTTCGCACTTGCCGCACTGCACGCACGCATCGAAGCTCAGGAGCTGGTTCCAGCGGAACTCGACCGGCTTCGCGACGCCGTATTCCTGCTGCTCGATGTCGGGCAGCTTCAGCGCGGTCGGCGGCGTGGCGGTGCCGTTGCCGGTGAACGATTCGCGGGTCGCCGCGAAACGCTCCTGGCGCGGATGGAACGCGAGATGCAAGAGGCCCGCGATCGCGTGCTTCATCGGGCCGCCCTTCGCGGCGCCGAACGTCATCGCGAATGCGCCGACGCCGATCAGCACCGCGCAGAGCACCGCGAACGCGCCGGACATCGCGCCGGCCGGCACCAGCATGTACAGCACGAGGCCGAGCGCGAACGAGCCGAGCAGCCACGGCAGCGTATTCCACGGGCCTTTCGACAGCCGCGCCGGCACGTTCCTCGCGTGACGGCGGCGCCACACGAACACCGCGCCGACCAGCATCGCGAGCGCTGCCAGGAAGATCAGCTTGTCGAGCCACGGCGAGTAGATCGCGAGGCCGTAGTTGACGAACACCAGCGCGAGCGCGGCGATCGCGCCGCCTGCCGTCGCGACGTGCGTCTTCGCGATGTACGGATCGCGGGCGACCACGTGGTGCAGGTCGACGAAGTAGCGCTTCGGGATCGCGAACAGGTTCGCGACGCCGAACGCGCCGGGCGCGGTGGCCCGGCCGAGACGCCAGTACGACGAGCGCTTCGCGACCGCGAACGCGAGCCCCGCCACCGACAGCCACAGCAATGCGGTAATCAGGAAGGACGGATTCATGGCGTTAGAAATCCTTCACGAGACGCAGCGAGTCGTAGATCGCGCCATGGACGTTGTGCATCGAGATGCAGTCGCCGACACGGAACAGCAGGAAACGGCCATTGCCGAGCTCTTCCGACAGGCACGGCTGCGGCTGGGCCGCGAACAGCGTATGCGGATCGATCTGGCCGCGGTTCAGCGACTCCGGCTTGAGCTTCCAGTACAGCTCGTCGTTCGGCGACGAACCGTTCTCGATCACCACCTGGTCGACGGCGCGCTCTTCCAGCTCCTCCGTGTACTCGTTGCGCAGCACGGCGATCTTCTTGCCGTCTTCTTCATACACGCGGTCGAGCATGTAGTTCGGCGTCGGGATCACGCCGAGCGCGTACAGGCGGCGATAGAAGATCGGGAACGTCGTGCCGCCGCAATCGTCGGCCACCTTCACGTCAGGCGTGACGACCTCGACCTTCGAGCCGCGGCTCGCCATGAAGTCGGCCACGCCCGCGCCCGCATGGGTGCTCACGCCGTCGAACAGCAGCACGTTCTGCTTCGGCTCGACCTTGCCGGTCAGGATGTCCCACGAGCTGACGGCCAGTCCCTCGGCCACGCCCCAGCCCGGCACCTGCCAGGTGAAGCTGGAGCCGCCCGTCGCGAGCACGACGATGTCCGGCTTCTCGGCCATGATCATCTTCTCGTCGGCGGCCACGCCGAGGCGGCGGTCGACGCCCAGGCGCTTGGTTTCCATGTCGAACCAGCGGATGATCCCCGACATCTGTTCGCGCTGCGGCGCCTTCGCGGCGATCATCACCTGCCCGCCCACTTCCGTGTTCTTCTCGAACAGCACCACGTCGTGCCCGCGCAGCTTCGCGACGCGCGCCGCCTCGAGGCCCGCCGGGCCGGCGCCCACCACCACCACCTTGCGCTTCGGGCCGCGCGACTTCTCGATGATGTGCGGCATCGTCGCTTCGCGCGAGGTGGCCGCGTTCTGGATGCACAGCACGTCGAGGCCGTTGTACTGGCGGTCGATGCAGTAGTTCGCGCCGACGCACTGCTTGATTTCGTCCTCGCGGCCGTCGCGGATCTTGATCACCATGTGCGGATCGGCGATCTGCGCGCGCGTCATGCCGACCAGGTCGATCATGCCGGTGGCGAGCAGGCGCTCGGCCTGGCCCGCATCGCGGATGCTCTGCGCGTGCATCACGGGAATCTTCACCACCGACTTGATGCCGGCCGCGAGGTGCACGAACGGCTCCGGCGGCAGCGCCATCGGCGGCATGCAGTTCGCGATCGTGTTGTGCGTATCCCCGCCGGAACCCACCACGCTCAGGTAGTCGATCAGGCCCGTCTCCGACATCGCCTGCGCGATTTCCTTCAGCGCCTCGTGATCGAGGCCGTCCTCGTGGAATTCGTCGCCGCACATGCGCAGGCCGACGCAGAAATCCTTGCCGACCGCCTCGCGCACCGCCGTCAGCACCTCGATGCCGAAGCGCAGGCGGTTCTCGAGGCTGCCGCCCCATTCGTCGGTGCGATGGTTCGAGCGCTTGCTCCAGAACTGGTCGATCAGGTGCTGGTGGGCGGCGGAGATTTCGATGCCGTCCATGCCGGCAGCCTTCACGCGCTTCGCGGCCGCCGCGAAATCGCCGATGATGCGGCGGATCTCCTCGATCTCGATGATCTTCGCGTTGCCGCGGTGCACGGGCTCGCGCACGCCCGACGGCGACATCAGGTGCGGCCAGTGCTCGCCGTGGAACGACGAGCGGCGGCCCATGTGCGTCGCCTGGATCATGATCTTCGCGCCGTGCTTGTGCATCGTGTCGGCCAGCCGCGTGAGCGGATCGATGATCCGGTCGTTCGACAGGTTCACCGATTTCCACCAGCCCTGCGGGCTGTCGATCGACACGGGGCTCGACCCGCCGCAGATCGCCAGGCCGACGCCGCCCTTCGCCTTCTCTTCGTAATAGCGGATGTAGCGGTCGCCCGGCAGGCCGCCCGGCTCGGCATACACTTCCGCGTGGGCGGTACTGACGATCCGGTTGCGCAGCGTCAGCTGGTTCAGCTGCATGGGTTTGAACAGGTGGGGATAACGCATCGCTGGCGACCTCTGGCGTTCGTGTGTCTCGTGTTGCGGGTGTTGTTCGGTGTCGGATATCGTCAGCGCATCAGTGCGCGATCGGCGACACTTCGAAGACGCAGTGGTCGTGGTGCTCGGCCGCGCACTGCACTTCCTTCGACTGCGAGCGCGGCGCGCCCTTGCCTTCCGGGGTCGTGTCGTTGACCCAGTCCATCGCGCCGGCGAACCAGCCGGCGAACATGTAGCAGAGCTTGCCTTCCTTGCCCGGCTGCTGGAGCACGAATGACGAGTGGCGCAGCTCGATCTTCGCGCGCGCCGTCGCCGGATCGGCCTCGATGATCGAGAACAGGCCCCAGCCGCGCTGCGACAGGCGCTTCAGGTAGTGCTCGAACACCGCCATGCCGGTCAGGCCGTGCAGCTTCGCTTCCTTGTCGCACCAGTGGTATGCGGACTTGTAGCCGGCCTTGTAGAGGATCTCGGCATACGCTTCGACGCCGAGCGCTTCCTCGACCGCGACGTGGTTGTTCGTGAAGAAGTGGCGCGGCACGTACAGCATCGGCAGCGCGTCGGTGGTCCAGACGCCGGTATCGGGATCGACGTCGATCGGCAGTTGCGGTTGCATCGTGGTGACTCCGTGAGGAAAATTCGCCGCGCGCCGCCCGCATTTCGCGGGTCTCGCAGGCGCGGCATCGTCCGCGCGCCCGCGCGGCTTGCGCGGGCACGTCCCGATTTTTCTTGTGGTGAATCGCTAGTGGCGGTCCGGCTCGACGTGGCGTGACGCTTATGCGCCCCACACGTCCTTGAACACGCGCACCCAGTTCTCGCCCATGATCTTGCGGATGCGCGACTCCTTCCAGCCATGGCGTTCCATCGCCGCGGTCAGGTTCGGGAATTCGCCGATCGTGCGGATGCCGTCCGGGTTGATCACCTTGCCGAAGTTGGTCAGCTGGCGATAGCGGCCCTTGTCATGCGTCAGCATGTCGAAGAATTCCTTCGCGTAGTCCTGCGTGAAATCCGTGCCGATGCCGACCGCGTCCTCGCCGATCAGGTTCACGACGTAATCGATCGCCTCGATGTAGTCGTCGATCGTCGCTTCGATCCCGCGCTTCAGGAACGGCGCGAACATCGTCACGCCGACGAAGCCGCCCGCATCGGCGATCTCCTTCAGCTGTTCGTCGCTCTTGTTGCGCGGATGCTCCTTCAGGCCCGACGGCAGGCAGTGCGAATAGCACACCGGCTTCTTCGAGAACGCGATCGCTTCCGACGACGTGTTGCCGCCCACATGCGACAGGTCGACCATGATGCCGACGCGGTTCATCTCGGTGATCACTTCGCGGCCGAAGTCCGACAGTCCGCCGTCGCGCTCGTAGCAGCCGGTGCCGACCAGGTTCTGCGTGTTGTAGCAGAGCTGCACGACGCGCACGCCCATGTCGGCGAACGCCTCGATGTAGCCGATGTTGTCCTCGAACGCATGCGCGTTCTGGAAGCCGAGGATCACGCCGGTCTTGTCTTCCTTCTTCGCGCGGAAGATGTCGTCCGTCGTGCGCACCAGCGTCAGCAGTTCGCTGTTGTCGCGGATCTTCTTCTTCATCACGCCGATGTTGTCGACGGTCTTCGTGAAGTTCTCCCACACCGACACCGTGCAGTTCGCGGCCGTGATGCCGCCACGGCGCATGTCCTCGAACACCGGTTTCTCGAACTTCGAGATGTTCAGCCCATCGATGATGATGCTGTCCTGATGCAGCGTGCTCATATCCGCCTCTCGCTCCATTTGTGTCGGTGTCGATCAGTAAATCGGGAAACGCTCGCAGAGCGCGAAGATCTCGCGGCGCACGCGCTGCTCGGTCGCATGGTCGCCTTCCGGGTTCGCGCGCAGCGCGTCGAACACCTCGAGGATCAGGCGGCCGACCTCGCGGAATTCGGCCACGCCGAAGCCGCGCGTCGTGCCGGCCGGCGTGCCGAGACGGATGCCCGACGTGACGGTGGGCTTCTCGGTGTCGAACGGGATGCCGTTCTTGTTGCACGTGATGCCCGCACGTTCGAGCGCCTGCTCGACCGGCGCGCCCTTCAGGCCCTTCGGCCGCAGGTCGACGAGCAGCAGGTGGTTGTCGGTGCCGCCGGTGACGAGATCGACGCCGCCCGCCTTCAGCACTTCGCCGAGCGCCTGCGCGTTCGCGAGCACGTTGTCGATATAGGTCTTGAAGTCCGCATGCAGCACTTCGCCGAACGCGACCGCCTTGCCGGCGATCACGTGCATCAGCGGGCCGCCCTGCAGGCCGGGGAACACCGCCGAGTTGATCTTCTTCGCGATCTCCTCGTCGTTGGTCAGCACGAAGCCGCCGCGCGGGCCGCGCAGCGTCTTGTGCGTGGTCGACGTGACGACGTGCGCGTGCTCGACCGGGTTCGCGTGGCGTCCCGCGGCGATCACGCCCGCGATGTGCGCCATGTCGACCATCAGCTTCGCGCCGACGCTGTCGGCGATCGCGCGGAAGCGCGCGAAGTCGAGCTTGCGCGGATACGCGGAGAAGCCGGCGATGATCAGGCTCGGCTTGTGCTGGTGGGCCAGTTCCTCGACCTGGTCGTAGTCGATCAGCATCGTGTCGCGGTTCACGCCGTACTGCACCGCGTTGAACCACTTGCCCGACAGCGCCGGCTTCGCACCGTGCGTCAGGTGGCCGCCCGCGTCGAGCGACATGCCGAGCACCGTGTCGCCCGGCTTCGCGAGCGCGAGCATCACCGAGCCGTTCGCCTGCGCGCCCGAGTGCGGCTGCACGTTCGCGTAGCCGGCGTTGAAGATCTGCTTCACGCGCTCGATCGCGAGCGCCTCGACTTCATCGGCGAATTCGCAGCCGCCGTAGTAGCGCTTGCCCGGATACCCTTCCGCGTACTTGTTGGTCAGCACCGAGCCCTGCGCTTCGAGCACCGCGCGCGACACGATGTTTTCCGACGCGATCAGCTCGACCTGCGACTGCTGTCGCTCGAGTTCCTTCAGGATGGCGCTGCGGACCGGCGCGTCGCGCTCGGCGAGGGGCTGCGAGAAGAATGACTGGGTGTTCGACATAGGGCATCCGTGACGAAGAATAGTGGGCGGCAATCAATGCTTGAGGCCCGCCACGCCTGGGTTTCCGGCATGTCCAGGGCATGGCTGCCGACGGCTCTATTCTTGTCGTTCGGATTTTCGGTCGATTGATGAATTTAGACGCGTTCTTTGCCTTTTCCGCCATGCGCGTCCGTTTTATACAAGTGACCGGTCGTGCTTTTTCGGATCGCAAAGCATCGCCGCCGCAGCGCGGCAACGGCCGGCAGGCACTGCGGCGGTGCCGCCGCCGCCCGCGGCGGGTGCAGCCGGTCACGGATTCGGTGCAGTGCAGCAACGCGATTGAGCCAAATCAACGTATGTAGCTAGGGTTTAGCCGTATGGCACGCTTGTTGCGCTCGCTCACACAATACCCGAGCCCGTTCGGTGCCTCGGGCCAATAGCTATTAGTAGTAGAGATTCAAGGAACGCTCCCCATGTCGCCCGACCGCACAGCGTCGCTGTCCCACTTCGCGTTCATGCCGTTGCCCAACTTCACGATGATTGCGTTCACGAATGCGATCGAGGTGCTTCGGATGGCGAATTACCTGAGCGGACAGCCGCTCTACCGCTGGTCGGTCATCAGCCCGGAGGGCGGCCCGGTCACGGCGAGCAACGGCCTGACCGTCGACACCGGCCCGGCCGAATGCGCGGGGCAGCCGGACATCGTGTTCGTGTGCGGCGGCGTCGACGTGCAGCGCGCGACCACCGCCGCCCACCTGTCGACGCTGCGCCGCTTTGCGCGTTCGGGCATTCCGCTCGGCAGCCTGTGCACGGGCACCTATGCGCTCGCGAAGTCGGGCCTGCTCGCGGGCTACGCGTGCGCGATCCACTGGGAGAACATGTCCGCGCTGAAGGAGGAGTTTCCCGACACGCGCTTCCTGAAGGAGCTGTTCGTGATC
Organism: Burkholderia ubonensis; assembly: GCF_001718695.1. Classification (NCBI taxonomy): domain Bacteria; kingdom Pseudomonadati; phylum Pseudomonadota; class Betaproteobacteria; order Burkholderiales; family Burkholderiaceae; genus Burkholderia; species Burkholderia ubonensis. Next base: position 1,772,902 of record NZ_CP013422.1, read on the forward strand.
GATCGCGACCGCATCACGTGCACGGGCGGCGTCGCGCCGCTCGACATGATGCTGAACCTGATCGCCGCGCGCGTGGGCACCGCGCGCGTCACGCAGATCGCCGAGCAGTTCATCGTCGAGCACGTGCGCGACACGAGCGCGCAGCAGCGGATGCCGCTCGTCGCGCGGCTCGGCTCGGCCAACAAGTCGCTGTTCGAAGTGATCTCGCTGATGGAGAACAACATCGAGGAGCCGCTGTCGCGCGAGGAGCTCGCGCGCCTCGCGAACATGTCGCAGCGGCAACTGCAGCGGCTGTTCCGCGAGCATCTCGGCATGACGCCGACGCATTACTACCTGACGCTGCGGCTGCGCCGCGCGCGCGAGCTGCTGCTGCAGACCGACATGTCGATCATGCACATCACGATGGCGTGCGGGTTCCAGTCGGCGTGCCATTTCAGCAAGAGCTACCGCGACGCGTTCGGCGTGGCGCCGACGCGGGAGCGCCGCAAGCAGGTCGCGCCGCTCGCGCAGGGCGCAGCGGCGGCGGCCGCGCCGATGTTTCCGGTGCATGCGCTCCATGCGTGACGCCGGCGCCGACTGCGGCGCGAGCGTTGCAATCACGAAAGCGGCCCAATGGCCGCTTTTCTTTTGCGCTGACGATTTCGGCGCGTGCGTTTCGGCGAGCGTGTCAGGTGGCTGCATCGCGCGCCGCGTACACGATCCTCGAATGTGCATTCGCGCGCGTTCGGCTTCAGCAACCTCGCCGCTCGGCAGCGGAAAACGTGACGCTGTACCGACCCGCCAGCGGGAACGAGACTTGCGCAGGACGCCCGGTTCCCGAACCGATGCAGCGGAGCGGAATCGCCCGCGAAACATTGGCGATTGGGGCGGGATTGAATGCGGCGGTTGCCGTTGCTAATCTTTCTTCAGCGCCGGCCGCGCCCGGCCGGAGGCCACGCATGAAGCGATATGCGGCGATCGCGCAAATGGTCGCCAACTCGATCCGGTACGGTGATTTCTCCCATGTCGCGCGCGTCGCGACTGAGCCGTCCGCATGCGGCGCGCGTCGTGTAAATCCTGCTACCGCGCCGCGCGGCTTCTACATGTGCGAATGCGAGCCGGCGACCGCCGTGCGTACGCGCGCTCGTCAGTTCGTCCCGGACGGCGATGCCACGCGAATGCATTGCGATCCAGCACCGCACCGACGCGTCGCAAACCGCGCGCGACGACGAGGCGACATTCCAGTCGACCGACCAGTTCAAGCACGCCATACCCGGCTCAGCCATCGCTGGCCGTGGCCTCCCGCCGTCGAGGATGCGATCCGGACCCTCGGAACGCTCGCCGACCGGCAACGACAAACGAGGTAGCAACGACGATGCGAGTCCTGCCCAGCCGGAGAATCCACCCACGCGACACGCTGCTCGGCGCGATGAATGTGCGCGTCCAGCCGCGCGTGACGGTCAGTCAGCGCTGTCGGGAATGCGGCTTCATGGCATTCCGCGCCAGCGAAACCTGCCCCGTGTGCGGAACGGGGAACCGGCCGTTCGCCCCGCTCGGTCGCTGGCGCGGCGGCGAGCCGGCCGCTCCCGACCACGGCGCGCCGTCGGCACCCACATGGGTGTCGCGCTTCGCGGCCGCCGTACGCAACGCGGCGATTCATCGGCCGCGCGCATCGAGCGCACCGTTGCTCAGCGTGTTGACGCTGGTCCTGCTCGTCGGCGGTTACGTGACGTTCGACCGCACGTGCCGGGCCGACCCGGTCTGTCGCGGCCACGGCGCAACGAGCACCGGCGCGGCCGACGCCGGCGTGCAGGTCGCCGACACGCCCGCGTTGCCGGTGCTGCCCGCACCCGTCTATGCGTTTCGTCGGGATGAGACGCTGGCGCCGGCGGCCGGCCCGCTCGCCGATGCCGGCCAGCCGGCCACCGTCGACGGCCCGCGTGGTGCGGCCTCGAGCCGCCACGCGAGGGCCAATGCGAGAGCGGGCGCAGGCGCGCCCGCGACGCTCGCGCGGCAAGTGCCGCCGCTTCGCGACACGGATCGCGCGCAAGGCGGCATCCGCGTCGCCGACTGGAAAGGCGGGGTCCCGGCCCGGCGCACGCATGCGACCCGTCGCGTGAGCTGGCACGCGCGCCACCTGCGACGCGGGGCGACCGACGCCGAAATGGCCTATCTGTACCGCGGACACTGACGGCCGCGCAGCGAGGAACCTGGTTGCGCGTCAGTTGCCGCGGATGTCGGTAGCGGAGCCGTCGGTGGCCCCCGCTCCAGTCGGCGCCGGACAATATCCGTGGCCGCTGACGAAGCCTGCCCCGGCCAGCCGCGCGCACCCGCCGACCAACCCCGCATAGTCACGACCCCGCTCGCAAGCCTCCCGCCGCCGCTGGTCGACCAACCGCCCGCGCTCGGCCGCGCGGAGCGAACGAGAATGCCTCCTTCGCCAGAATCCGATACGCTATCGGCTGCCTCGTCTACCGGCTCATCCCGCACGGCAGGTCGGCTTACGGCGCAACCCTCGCGGGCGTCTGACGGAACGGGCGCGCGTCATAACCCGCGTCGGTAGACACCCACCCGAATTCCCGCCCTCGCGCAAAGACCCTCGTCCCATGGACAGCAATTCACAGAACGATCCCCTACCCACGCGCGACCCCGTCGTCGGTCCGTCCAAACCGCGCCTGTTCGGCTTTCTCGGCGCCGGCTTGATCACCGGCGCATCGGACGACGACCCGAGCGGCATCGCAACCTACAGTCAGGCCGGCGCGGCGTTCGGCTACGGGCTTTCGTGGACGTTGCTGTTCAGCTATCCGCTGATGGTCGCGATCCAGATGATCAGCGCCCGGATCGGGCGCACCACCGGCCACGGCATCGCCGGCGTGCTGCGCCGGCACTATCCCGACTGGCTGCTCCAATGGGTCGTCGTGCTCCTGCTCATCGCCAACATCATCAATCTCGGCGCCGATCTTGGCGCGATGGCCGATGCGATGGCGCTCCTGCTGCCCGGCCCGAAGTGGCTGTACGTGCTGCTTTTCTCGGCCATCTGCATCGCGATGCAGCTGCTGCTGCAGTACACGCGCTACGTCGCCGTGCTGAAATGGTTCACGTTGTCGCTGTTCGCGTACTTCGCGGTGCTCGCGATCGCGCATATCGAATGGGCGCGTCTGGCGAGCCATTTGTTCGTTCCGCATCTGAGCTGGACGTCGTCCTACCTGACGCTCGTCGTGGCGATCTTCGGCACCACCATCAGCCCCTATCTGTTCTTCTGGCAGTCGGAAGAGGAAGTGGAGGACATGCACGCGCATCCGACCCGCCGTGACCTTTTCAGCGCGCCGGCACAGGCGCCGACGGCGCTGCACCGCATCGAGATGGACACGGTGACCGGGATGGGCCTGTCCAATCTGGTCGCCCTCGCCATCCTCGCCACCACCGCCGCCACACTCAACGCGGGCGGCATCACGGACATCCAGACTTCGGCGCAGGCGGCGCTCGCACTGCGGCCGATCGCGGGACACTTCGCTGCGCTGCTGTTCACCGTCGGCATCGTCGGGACCGGCTTGCTCGCGGTGCCGGTGCTGGCAGGCTCGGCCGCCTACGCCGTAGGCGAGGCACGCGACTGGCCCGTCGGGTTTTCGCGGAAGGTCCAGGAAGCCAAGGCCTTTTATGCCACCATCGCGATCGCCACGCTGATCGGGATGGTCATCAATTTCACCTCCATCAACGCAATCAAGGCGCTTTACTGGAGCGCCGTGCTCAACGGCGTGATCGCCGTGCCCGTGATGGTCGTGATGATGTTGATCGCGTCGCGCACCGACATCATGGGCGCCTTCAGCGTCAAGGGCTGGCTGCGCGTGCTGGGTTGGCTCGCCACGATCGTGATGTTCGTGATCGCGGTCGGGATGGTGGTGACTTCGTTCTGACCGGTAGCGCGGCAGGCGTCGGGAGAGTCGTCGAGGAATGAAAAACGGGCGGCGCCGTCTCCGGCGCCGCCCGCTTCATGTCAGCCGTTCGCGCGTCAGGCCGCCAGCAACCCGTGCGGGTCGATGACGAATTTGCGCGGCGCGCCGCCGTCGAACTTCTTGTAGCCTTCCGGCGCCTGGTCGAGCGAGATCACCGTGACGTTGACGATCTGCGCGATCGGCAGCCGGTCGAACAGGATCGCCTGCATCAGGTTGCGGTTGTACTTCAGCACCGGCGTCTGCCCCGTGAAGAACGAATGCGACTTCGCCCAGCCGAGCCCGAAGCGGATGCTCAGGCTGCCGTGCTGCGCGGCCTTGTCCTTCGCGCCCGGATCGTCGGTCACGTACAGGCCCGGAATGCCGATCGCGCCCGCCGGCCGCGTGATTTCCATCAGCGAGTTCAGCACCGTCGCGGGCGCTTCCTCCGAGTGGCCGGACGAGCCGTGGCCGTGCGCCTCGAAGCCGACGCAGTCCACCGCGCAATCGATCTCCGGCTTGCCGAGGATCTGCGCGATCTGCTCGCCGAGCGACGCGTCCAGCGACAGGTCGACCGTCTCGAAGCCCATCGCCCGCGCGTGCGCGAGACGCTCCGCGTTCATGTCGCCGACGATCGTGACCGCCGCGCCGAGCAGGCGCGCCGACGCGGCCGCCGCCATCCCGACCGGGCCCGCACCCGCGATGTAGACCGTCGAGCCGGGCTTCACGCCGGCGCTTACCGCGCCGTGATAGCCGGTCGGCAGAATGTCCGACAGGCACGTGAGGTCGCGGATCTTCGCCATTGCCTGGTCGCGGTCGGGGAACTTCAGCAGGTTGAAGTCCGCGTACGGCACAAGCACGTACTCGGCCTGCCCGCCGATCCAGCCGCCCATGTCGACGTAGCCGTATGCGCCGCCCGCGCGCGACGGGTTCACGTTCAGGCACACGCCGGTATGCGTTTCCTTGCACATCGCGCAGCGGCCGCACGCGACGTTGAACGGCACCGACACGAGATCGCCGATCTTCAGCGTCTCGACGTCGCGGCCGACCTCGACCACCTCGCCGGTGATCTCGTGGCCGAGCACGAGCCCGACCGGCGCCGTCGTGCGGCCGCGCACCATGTGCTGATCCGAGCCGCAGATGTTCGTGCTGACCACCTTCAGGATCACGCCGTGGCCGATCGCGCGGCCGCTCGGATCGACCATCTTCGGATAGTCGATCTTCTGCACCTCGACCTGGCCCGGCCCAAGATATACGACTCCTCGATTGCTGCTCATCGCATTGTCTCCATGTCTCGTTGGATGGCGCCGCCGCGCGCCGGCGGATGCGGCGCGCACGCAACGTGCTGTTCGAGAGTAGTCCCCGACACGGGGGCACCGATGTCTCAAACGCGACAGGTGTTTGACCGGTGCCGACATCGGCCGCGCGAAGCCCGAGCCGGCGCCGCGCCGCCGCACGGCGTCGCCGCCGCACATCGTCGGACCCGATTTTTTATTGATTGAACGTTCAATAAAAAACCGCTAAGCTCTCGGCTTCCACGAACGGCCCGTCCGGGGCGAAGGAGTGCGCGATGCCGAAAGTGGGAATGCGGGAAGTCCGCCGCGCGCAGCTGATCGATGCGACGCTGCGCTCGATCGACGAAGCGGGCCTGCCCGGCACGACGCTCGCGTCGGTCGCGCAGCGCGCGAACATCTCGACCGGCATCGTCAGCCACTACTTCGGCGACAAGGACGGCCTGCTCGAAGCGACGATGCGGCACGTGCTGCGCGATCTGTGGTCGGCCACCACGCGCCGCCGCGTGGCCGCGCGCAAGGACCCGCGCGCAAGGCTGCGCGCGATCGTCGCCGCGAACTTCGACGACACGCAGATCAGCGCGCCCGTGATGAAGACGTGGCTCGCGTTCTGGTCGCAGAGCATGCACGAGCCGACGCTCAAGCGCCTGCAGCACGTCAACACGCGGCGCCTCTACTCGAACCTGTGCGCGGAGTTCGCGAAAAGCGCTGCCGCGCGCGAAGGCGCGGGAAGCCGCCAGCGGCCTCGCCGCGCTGATCGACGGCCTGTGGCTGCGCGGCGCGCTCGCCGGCGGCCCGTTCGACACGCGGGCGGCGCTGAAGCTCGCCCACGACTACATCGATCTGCTGCTCGCGTCGGCGTGACGCGGCGCACGGTCGCCCCACCAAGGAGATACTCATGTCCGTAATCGGTTTACCGCGCCGCGCGGTTTGCAGCGCCTCTACATCGGCGGCGGCTACGTCGACGCCACCAGCGGCAAGACTTTCGACACCTTCGATCCGGCCACCGGCGAACTGCTCGCGCAGGTCCAGCAGGCGAGCGCCGCCGACGTCGACCGCGCGGTTGCGTCCGCGCGCGAAGGCCAGCGCGAATGGGCGGCGATGACCGCGATGCAGCGCTCGCGCATCCTGCGCCGCGCGGTCGAGCTGCTGCGCGAGCGCAACGACGAGCTCGCCGCGCTCGAGACGCGCGACACCGGCAAGCCGATCGCCGAGACGCTCGCGGTCGACATCGTCACCGGCGCGGACGTGATCGAGTACTACGCGGGCCTCGCGACCGCGATCGAAGGGCTGCAGGTGCCGCTGCGCGCCGAGTCGTTCGTCTATACGCGCCGCGAGCCGCTCGGCGTGTGCGCGGGCATCGGCGCGTGGAACTACCCGATCCAGATCGCGTGCTGGAAGACGGCCCCCGCGCTCGCGGCCGGCAACGCGATGGTGTTCAAGCCGAGCGAAGTGACGCCGCTGACGGCGCTGAAGCTCGCGGAGATCTATACGGAAGCCGGCGTGCCGGCCGGCGTGTTCAACGTCGTGCAGGGCGACGGCTCGGTCGGCGCGCTGCTCACCGGCCATCCGGACATCGCGAAGGTGTCGTTCACCGGCGGCGTCGAGACCGGCAAGAAGGTGATGTCGCTTGCAGGGGCCTCGTCGCTGAAGGAAGTGACGATGGAGCTCGGCGGCAAGTCGCCGCTGATCGTGTTCGACGACGCCGACCTCGACCGCGCCGCCGACATCGCGGTGACCGCCAACTTCTTCAGCTCGGGCCAGGTCTGCACGAACGGCACGCGCGTGTTCGTGCACCGCTCGGTCAAGGATGCATTCACCGAGCGCGTGCTCGAACGCGTGAAGCGCATCCGCGTCGGCAAGCCGACCGATGCCGACACCAACTTCGGCCCGCTCGTGTCCGCCGCGCAGCTCGACAAGGTGCTCGGCTTCATCGAGAGCGGCAAGGCCGAGGGCGCGAAGCTGCTCGCGGGCGGCGCGCGCTTGACCGACGGCCACTTCGCGAACGGCCAGTACGTCGCGCCGACCGTGTTCGGCGACTGCCGCGACGACATGAAGATCGTCCGCGAGGAAATCTTCGGGCCGGTGATGAGCATCCTCGAATTCGCATCGGAGGACGAAGTGATCGCACGCGCGAACGACACGCACTTCGGGCTCGCGGCCGGCGTCGTCACCGAGAACCTGTCGCGCGCGCACCGCACGATCCACCGCCTCGAAGCGGGCATCTGCTGGATCAACACGTGGGGCGAATCGCCGGCCGAGATGCCGGTTGGCGGTTACAAGCAATCCGGCGTCGGACGGGAGAACGGCATCACGACGCTCGAGCACTACACTCGGATCAAGTCGGTGCAGGTCGAGCTCGGCCGCTACAACCCGGTGTTTTGAGTCACGAAAAAGGAGATCCGTCATGACGACACGCGAATACGACTACATCATCTGCGGCGCGGGCTCCGCGGGCAACGTGCTCGCGACGCGCCTGACGGAAGATCCGGACGTCACGGTGCTGCTGCTCGAGGCCGGCGGCCCCGACTACCGCTTCGACTTCCGCACGCAGATGCCGGCGGCGCTCGCCTATCCGCTGCAGGGCCGCCGCTACAACTGGGCGTACGAGACCGACCCCGAGCCGCACATGGACAACCGCCGGATGGAATGCGGGCGCGGCAAGGGGCTCGGCGGCTCGTCGCTGATCAACGGGATGTGCTACATCCGCGGCAACGCGCTCGACTACGACAACTGGGCGACGCACCAGGGCCTCGAGAACTGGACGTATCTCGACTGCCTGCCGTACTTCAAGAAGGCGGAGACCCGCGACGTCGGCCCGAACGACTATCACGGCGGCAGCGGCCCCGTGTCGGTCACGACCAGCAAGCCGGGCGTGAACCCGCTGTTCGAGGCGATGGTCGAGGCCGGCGTGCAGGCCGGCTATCCGCGCACCGACGACCTGAACGGCTACCAGCAGGAAGGCTTCGGCCCGATGGACCGCACCGTGACGCCGCGCGGCCGCCGCGCGAGCACCGCGCGCGGCTATCTCGACCAGGCCCGCGCGCGGCCGAACCTCGAGATCGTCACGCACGCGCTCGCCGACCGGATTGTGTTCGACGGCAAGCGCGCGTCGGGCGTCGCGTACCTGCGCGGCAGCGAGCGCGCGACCGCGCATGCGCGCCGCGAAGTGCTCGTGTGCAGCGGCGCGATCGCGTCGCCGCAGCTGCTGCAGCGCTCGGGCGTCGGCCCCGGCGCATGGCTGAAGGAGCTGGACATCCCGGTCGTGCTCGACCTGCCCGGCGTCGGCCAGAACCTGCAGGACCACCTGGAGATGTACATCCAGTACGCGTGCAAGGAGCCCGTGTCGCTGTACCCGGCGCTCAAGTGGTGGAACCAGCCGAAGATCGGCCTCGAATGGATGCTGACCGGCACCGGCCTCGGCGCGAGCAACCACTTCGAGGCGGGCGGCTTCATCCGCACGCGCGACGACGATCCGTGGCCGAACATCCAGTATCACTTCCTGCCGGTCGCGATCAACTACAACGGCTCGAACGCGATCGAGATGCACGGCTTCCAGGCGCACGTCGGCTCGATGCGCTCGCCGAGCCGCGGCCGCGTGAAGCTGCGCTCGCGCGATCCGAACCAGCATCCGAGCATCCTGTTCAACTACATGGCCGAAGCGCTCGACTGGCGCGAGTTCCGCGACGCGATCCGCGCGACGCGCGAGATCATGCGCCAGCCCGCGCTCGACCGCTTCCGCGGCCAGGAGCTGAACCCGGGTGCGGACCTGAAGACCGACAAGGACCTCGACACGTTCGTGCGTGCACGCGCCGAAACGGCGTTCCATCCGTCGTGCTCGTGCAAGATGGGCTACGACGACATGGCGGTGGTCGACAACGAAGGCCGCGTGCACGGGCTCGAGGGGCTGCGCGTGGTCGATGCGTCGATCATGCCGATCATCACGACCGGCAACCTGAACGCGCCGACGATCATGATCGCGGAGAAGATCGCCGACCGGATTCGCGGACGGCAGGCGCTCGCGCGCGTGGATGTGCCGTATTTCGTCGCGAACGGTGCGCCGGCGCGCAATGTCGCGAAAGCGGTGCGGCAACCGGAGACGGCGTAGGCGCGTCCGCGCGCGACGACAGCGTGCACGGCTCGCGGCGTTCTCGCCGCGAGCCGTTTTTCATTGGGCGTCGCTGCCGCCCGCATTGAAGCGCGTGATCGCGGTCGCTCGCGACCGTATGCGTTTCGCGCGCACGATCGGGTTCGCACGCGACGTCAGGCTCATCGCGCCGCGCAAGCGGTCGAACGCGACCTCTTCTTTCGGCCCGAAGCGGCCGATCGCCGGCCATGCGAGCGTCTGATCGAGCCAGCTCTGCCATGCGTCGCCGTAGAAGCGGCGCGCATATGCGCGCACCGTGTCGGGCGCCGCGATCACGACGCCGGCCAGCAGGTAATACGCCCAGAAGCTGCCCGCGCCGACGAGCCGTTCGAGCCGGCACACCGACACCGCCGCGAGCAGGCCGGACACCGAGGCGAGATCGCCGCGTCGTTCGCGGATCGCGCGCGCGACGAGATTGTGCCGGCCGCCGTATGCGGCCAGCGACATCCGCGTGCCTGCGGCGAGTGCCGCGCAGTACGTCGCGAGCGCGGCCATCTCGTCGATGCGCGCCGCCGCGTCGCGCGGCCCGCACACGCGCAGCACGAGCGCGTCGATGATCGCGTCGTGGCCGGCCGACGCGTCCATGCCGCCCGCGGCGACCGCCACGCGGCGTTCTCTCGGGTTCTTCGCAGGCGGTGCTTCGCCGTCTGCTTCGGCTTCATGCGGTGCGCGTTCGCCGCTGCCGTCATCGAGGGCGACGCCGCTGGCAATCCGCTCGAGTGCGGCCCAGCCATCGTCGGGATCGTCGAAGGTCCACGCAGCGACGAATCCGTGAGCGGCTTCGAACGCCACGCGCGAACCGGGGCAGCGACGCTCCGCATGCGCCAACTGCTGCGCGTCGGGCACGTGCACGCATGCTTCGAGCGCGTCGCCCGCGTCGCATGCGCAACCGCCGCCATCCGTCGCCAGCCACGGCGCGACCTCGTGCAGGACGGCGATCGCCTCATCGGAAAGCGCTGCGCCGGCGCGCACGCGCGCATCGCGCGAGTCCGTCGACGAAGCAGCGGCCGCAGCGGCCGCGTCGGCCTCGGCACCGGCCGGCACCTGTAGACGTTCGATCAGATACTGCAGCCACGCGGCCGTGCGCAGCCGGTCAGGCGTCGCACCGCGGGCATCGCCATACTTCGCTGGGTCGGTGAGCATGGGTGGTCCGAAGGAGTTCCGGCGAATCGGAATGGTTGTTATGTAGTGGGCCGGTCGAGCGGTCCCGTCAAGCGCAGGCGGTGCGATGAGCCGCACCGCCTGCCTCGCCGCCGCGTCGATTCGCGCTCATCCGAGCGGCCACGCCCACGTCCCGCGAAACCGCGACGCCCGCCGCGCATCCTCTCACGGCCCTCGTAACCGGCAGGCGTGCGGTCGCGATCGCGCGATGCTTATTGCACGTGGAACTTCGGCGACGTCGTCAACGTGCCGTTCACCTTGCAATCCGGCGTCAGCACCGCATTGTTGAACGTCAGCGACGAGTTCGGATCGCTCCACGCCAGCACGACCTTGCTCGGGCCGCAGGTGCCGAGCAGCGTCACCGTGACCTTCGCGTTGTTCACCGACAGCTGCGTCGCGCTGTCCGCCTGCCCCGTCCACGGCGACGTGCTCGACGCGCTGCCCGAGATGAGCCCGCACGTGCCGCCGCCCGTGAACTGCGTCGACGTGATCGTCACGATGCCGGACGACGTGATCGTGCCGTTGAACGTCGCCGTGCAGTTCGCGCTGATCCCGCCCTTGCTGAGGCCCGTGATGCCCGATGCGGAGAACGGTTCGCCATTGGGGTTCATCGCCTGGCCGTCCGCGCGCGTGACGGTGACGGCGAATGCGGGCGCGGCCGCAGCCGCGGTGAATGCCACTGCAGCAACAAGCGATGCGATTTGACGAATGCTCATTTGAACTGCCCCCTCTCTTCACAAATGGCGGCATGCCGCCGGAAACGCGACGGCCCGGACGAAGCGAACGGCCGGCCCGTCGCAGGAAGCCGCACGGCGCGCGCCGGGCGCGCCGTGCGGCTCAGAACTTGTAGGAGATGCCGACGAACGTGATCAGCGGGTCCGCCTTCACCTTCGAGCGCGAGGTCGCGAGCGTCGAGCCGTCGGCCGCCTTGATGGTCGTCGTCGCGTACGTCTTGAGCGGCATGTACGACAGCGTCGCGGTCAGCGCCCAGCGGTTGGTGATCGCGTAGCTCGCGCCGATGTTGTAGATCGGCGTGAACGACGACGACGACTTCGCCTCGACCGACGTCGGCCCCGGCTTGCCCGCGCCCGCGGCGAGCACGCTGCCGAGGTTCTCGTTGATGTCGCGCGCGAAATTGCCGTTCAGCTGGATGTTCGTGAACCAGCTGTACGACACGCCGATCCCGACGAACGGCCTGAAGCGCGCGTTCGGCGCGTTGAAGTAGTACTGCAGGATCACGGCCGGGCTCCATTGCCGCGCGTTCTTCACGGCCGGCTGGTTCGCGGCCTTGCCGAGATCGACGTTGCCGAGCGAGCCGCTCGGGCCGAACGGCCGGATCTCGCCGTGCCCCGTCAGCTTGAACTCCGGCGGCACGCCGAGCACCGACGTGACCGCGATGTGGTCGGTGAAGAAATGCGTGAGCGTCAGGCCGACCGTGTCCGCGTTGTTGACGGTGAGGCTCGTGCCCGGCGACGTGAACGAGCTTGGCAGCCGCAGCGGCCCGTTCATCGGCATGTTGGCGAGATTGGTCGTCAGCCCGTTGGTCGAATCCTGCGGCATCACGTGCAGCCAGCCGAGCGTCGCGACGTTGTCGCCCGCCTGCTGCGCCGATGCGAGCGTCGACATGCATGCGACGGCACCCGCGGCAATCACCTTCTTCATGAAGTCTCCCCTGTTCTGTCCGGGCGCCGCGCACCTGCGCGGCGCCGCCGTGTCGCTGCGCGCAATCACTGCACGAACGCGCCGACCGTGAAGTACGGATTGCTTGCATCGGCCATGTCGAGGAACCCGAACACGCCGCCCGTGAACACGAACTTGCCGGTCGGCGGCCCCGACGCCGCATCCGCATGCACCGTCGTGATCACCCCCGGCACCTGCTGCGTGTAGTCGAGATTCAGCGCGCGCGTGAGCGCCGCCTGCGATGCGTTGAACGGATCGAGCAGCGTCGCCTGCGCGCCGACGAGCGCGGTCGCGCGATAGTCGAGCCGGCTGTCGACGCCGGTGTACTCGCCGTTCTGCGAGCCCGGCGCGATCGCGTTGCGCGGGCCCAGGATCGAAATGCCCGATTCGTCGTCGGCGGACGGCGCGCCCTGCGTCAGGTCCGCGTTCGCGGCCCCCGTGCGGATCAGGATCGGCACGAGCTGGTTGCGCAGCTTGCCGACGATCAGGTTCGCGCGCCCGGCCTTCGCCGGGTCCGCCGCGGCCAGCGTCGCCGGAATCTGCGGCAGGTAGTTGACCGACTGGAAGGCCGGCACGTCCGCGCGCAGCGTGAAGTTCTGGTTGACCGTCGCGGACGACGCGAGCGGCGCGCCGCCGTTCTTCATGCCGAGGTTGTCGGTCTCGACGTAGCTGCCGTCGGCGTTGATCGTCACCGACTGGTCGATCGCGACCTGCGTGAAGCTCTGCGACGGCACCTGGTGATAGCCGAGCTGGTTGTACGTGCCCGCGATCTTCGACAGGTCCGTCTCCACCTGCGCGAAGCTGATGAACGGGTAGGTCGGGAACGTCGTCTTCGGAATCCGGCCGACGCCGATCACGCCGTCGAACTGGATCGCCGCGCCCGGAATCGCGCCGCCCAGCACGCCCTCGCCGAGGAACATGCGCGCCGGCCGCGCGGGATCGAGGCTCGCGTTGTTCAGGCGGAACGTGCACTGGTTCAGCTTCTGCGTCGGCAGCCCGGTCTCGTCGGACAGCGTGCCGGTCATCACGTTGTACGGCGCGACGGCGCGCGTCGGCTGCACGGTGCCCAACGTCGCGGGCACCGGCGACGCGAGGTACGTGATCTGGTAGGTCATCTTCACCGTGTCGAGCTGCACCTTCACGAGCTCGCCCGAGCCGGAGCCGCCGATGAACGCGGTGTTGTAGTCGATCTGCTGCGGGCACAGGCGCACGGGGCTGACGGCCGGCGGGTCGCCGTCGCCGCCGCACGCGGCCACCAGCGGCGCGAGCGACGCCGCCACCATCCAATGCTTCACGTTCATAGGAATCCTCTTGAAATTTTGTTCGCCGGCGGCGCTGCGTGCGCCGCCGGGGTTCCGTGTTCGATGCGCCGTTACTGGACGAATGCGCCGACCGTGAAGAACGGGTTCGTCCGACTGTTGTTCATGACCATCGCGTAGACGTTGCCGATCTTCACCGCCCAGCCGGTGTCGCCCTTGCTGATGATCGCGACGTTGCCGTTCGCGCTCGTCGCATTGAAGTCGCGCGTCACCGTCACCTTGATCTTGCCGGGCGTCGCCTGGGCGTAGTCGAGCGCGAACTGGCCCGTCACCCCCGACGTCTGCGGATTGATGAACGCGGCCGTCGCGCCCTGGAACAGCGTCGACGTGTAGTTCGCCGCCATCGTCGACACGGCGGTGCCGTCGTTGCAACTGCCGGCCGCCGAATAGAACGCGCCGTTCATGAACGTGCCCGGCAGGTCGGGGTGCGGGACGCTCACGTCCAGGCTCGGCCCGCCCACCGCCAGCGCGTTCGCCTGCCCGGTCGACGTCACGACACCGCACGCGGCGGCGCTCGTCGCGCCGATGAAGCCGCCCTTCAGCGAATTCGCGGCGATCGCGGTCGTCGACGAAAGCATCGAGATGCCGACCTCGGGGTCCGCGACGGACGCAAGCAGATTGCCGGCATCGACGTGGTTGTAGCCGACGCGGATCACGACCGGCACGCGCACGCCGTTCAGCTTGCCGACGATCATGATCCCCTTCGCCTGGCTCGGTGCGATCACGAGCGACGCGCCCTGCCCCGCGAGCGGGTACACCGGCGTGCCGAACTGGCTCGCCACCGCATTGCTCACGAACACGTTGTCTGGCGAACCGTCCGCGTTCGTGCGCAGCGTCCACGGCATGCCGGTCGTCTGGCACGAGTAGTCGCTGCCGGCCGTGATCGTGCACGAGCCGTCCGCGTTCAGCGTCTGGTTCCAGTTCACGACGTCCGGCTGCCAGCCGACCGGGCCGGCCGTGCTCTGCGCGTTGCCGCCGAGCGGCGACAGATGGATGCCGAGCTCGTTGTAGTTGCCGGCGACCTTCGAGAAGTCGGTTTCGGTCTCGCTGAAGCCGATGAACGGATAGAAGTCGAACGTGCGCGACGGCACGATGCCGAGCGTCAGGCCCGGAAAGAGCTCGATGCCGGAGAACGCGATCGTCGCGCCGGGAATGCCGCCGCCCACGACGCCGTTGCCGACGAACAGCATCGGCGGATCGGCGCGGTTGATCGTCACCGCATACGCGCCGTCGCTCGTCGCGCCGCTGTCGAGCACGAACGCGCAGCGGTTCTGCTCGGCCGTCGGCAGGTTGGACGGATGGTGGAACGCGCCGCTGATCGTGAGGCCCGCGCGCGTATTGTTGATCTGCCCGGCCGAGGTCGGCACCGACGATTCGATGAACTGCAGCTGATAGGTCTGCTTCGTCGTGTCGAAGCGCACCTTCACGTATTCGCCGCTGCCCGCGCCGCCGGTGTAGGTCGTCGTGTAGTCGAGCGCGTCCGGGCAAAGCTTCGTGACGACGGGCGGCGTCGTTTCGGCGCCGCTCGGCCCGCACGCGCTGCCCGAACACTGCGGCACGTTGATCGGCCCCGGGTCGTCACCGCCGCCGCAGCCAGCGACGAACGGCAGCGCCAGCACGGCACACGACAGGATCGCTTTCCGCCACTCAGGAATGCAAAGCATCAACCCCTCCTTTTGAGGTACGACGAGTCTCGTCCGGTCGGGCTGCGTGGCCCGCCGGTTGGTATCACGCCGCGCACATCGGGCGCGGCGCATGACGATGCGCGCAGCGCGCGCCGCACGGCTCGTCCGAGCGAACACGGAGTCGCGGCGACACGCAGGCGCAAGCCGGCAGCGCCGCCATCGGGCACGGCGCCGTCGGAACAATCGAAACGGATCGGGATGCGTCGCTACAGCGCCGACGCGATGCGGTAACGCAGGCAGGCGACTCGCGTCGCGCCTGCGTCAGGCGAACAGCTGATGAACGGCAGCTTGGCCGGGCCCTCGGAAAGGCGTCTCATGGGTTGGTCTCCGTACGTACGCTGGATTCGTTATCGTGATGCGACGTTTGCCGAGACTATGATCGGGCGTTGCGCGCAAGTAAATGGATGCAGAGTTCCAAACGAACCAGACGGCTCGATCCAAGCGCGCTCAGGGCCTTTCACAATTTTTCAAACGACCTTCGATTTATTTGCTCAGACAAATACTTCGGCGGTACATGTGCTGCTTACCGCTCCGGCCCGGCACGCTCCGGCAAAATACCGCTCATTGTTCACCCGATTCAAATAAATCGCCTGATTGATGAGCAGTGCGCGCCTATTTCGCGCGAATTCCGTGCATGCATCGCATATCGTTTGCGCCGAAATGCATTTCCATCTTCCGGTTGCTAATATGGCGATCCTGCGATCCCGCACCACAACGCCGTTCGACATGACGCCCGTTCGCCATGCCGCACCCGCAGCCAGCCGTGTCGCAGCGGCGGCGCCGGGCTCGCGCGGCGCACGGGGTCGGCCCGAGCAGCCGTGCCATCCGTGAGCATGCAACCGATCCTGTCCGTTTCGAACCTGTCCAAGACCTATGCGTCCGGGTTCCAGGCCCTGAAGCACGTCAATCTCGACATCCGCGCCGGCGAAATCTTCGCGCTGCTCGGCCCGAACGGCGCCGGCAAGACGACGCTGATCGGCTCGATCTGCGGGATCGTCACGCCGACCGACGGCCGCGTGACGGTCGGCGGCCACGACATCCGCGACGCGTACCGCGCGGCCCGCGAGATGATCGGCCTCGTGCCGCAGGAGCTGACGACCGACGCGTTCGAGACCGTGTGGGCGACCGTGTCGTTCAGCCGCGGCCTGTTCGGCAAGGCGCCGAACCCCGCGCACATCGAGAAGACGCTGAAGGCGCTGTCGCTGTGGGACAAGCGCGACAACAAGCTGATGACGCTGTCTGGCGGCATGAAGCGCCGCGTGATGATCGCGAAGGCGCTGTCGCACGAGCCGCGCATCCTGTTCCTCGACGAGCCGACCGCGGGCGTCGACGTCGAGCTGCGCCGCGACATGTGGAAGCTCGTCGATTCGCTGCGCGAAAGCGGCGTGACGATCGTGCTGACCACGCACTACATCGAGGAAGCCGAGGAAATGGCCGACCGGATCGGCATCATCCAGGGCGGCGAGCTCGTGCTCGTCGAAGACAAGCACGAGCTGATGCGCAAGCTCGGCAAGAAGCAGCTCACCGTGCAGCTCGAACAGCCGCTCGCCGCGCTGCCGCCCGCGCTCGCGTCGTTCGGGCTCGAACTCGCGGACGCCGGCAGCGCGCTCGTCTACACCTACGACTCGCAGCGCGACGACGTGGGCATCGCGACGCTGATCAACGCGCTCGGCGCGGCCGGCATCGGCTTTCGCGACCTGCACACGACGCAGAGCTCGCTCGAGGACATCTTCGTCAGTCTGATCGACAACCGCCGCAACGGCTCACGAGAGGCAACCCTCGCATGAATTTCCAAGCAATCCGCGCGATCTACCGCGCAGAAATGGCCCGCACGCGGCGCACGCTGATGCAGAGCATCATCGCGCCGGTGATCTCGACGTCGCTCTACTTCGTCGTGTTCGGCTCCGCGATCGGCTCGCGCATCAGCGACGTGAACGGCATCGGCTACGGGTCGTTCATCGTGCCGGGCCTCGTGATGCTGTCGCTGCTGTCGCAGAGCATCTCGAACGCGTCGTTCGGCATCTACTTCCCGCGCTTCACGGGGACGATCTACGAGATCCTGTCGGCGCCGGTGTCGTACTGGGAGATCGTGATCGCCTACGTCGGCGCGGCCGCGTCGAAGTCGATGCTGCTCGGCCTCATCATCCTCGCGACCGCCGGCCTGTTCGTGCCGCTGCACATCCTGCATCCGTTCTGGATGGTGCTGTTTCTCGTGCTGACGTCGATCACGTTCAGCCTGTTCGGCTTCGTGATCGGCATCTGGGCCGACAGCTTCGAGAAGCTGCAGCTCGTGCCGCTCCTGATCATCACGCCGCTGACGTTCCTGGGCGGCAGCTTCTACTCGGTCGACATGCTGCCGCCCGCGTGGCGCATCGTCACGCTGTTCAACCCGATCGTCTACCTGATCAGCGGCTTCCGCTGGTCGTTCTACGGGCTCGCGGACGTGCACGTCGGGATCAGCCTCGGCGCGACCACGCTGTTCCTCGCCGTGCTGCTCGCGATCGTCGCGTGGATCTTCCGCACCGGCTACAAGCTGAAGAACTGACGCGCGCGGGCGCGGGATCGCCCCGGTTCGCGGGGAGAAGTTGCGCTGCTAGACTGGGCCGGAGATCGACCGGCGCCGCCTGCCGCATCGCAGCATGATGCGGTGCGCGCGGCGCGCTTCCCGCCCCATTGCCTGCGCGAGGATCCCGATGAGCGCCTCCCGAATCGACGCCGTCCGCGACGGCCTGTTTCGCGCCACCACCTACGTCGACACGCTGGACCTCGGCTTCAGCCAGTTCTTCATACGCTCGCCGCACGGCGACGTGCTGTGCGTCGAAACCGGCACGCGCGCCAATTTCACGCAACTGAGCGCGGCGCTCGACGCGGTTGGCATTGCGCCGTCGATGGTCAGCAACGTGATCGTCCCGCATTTCGAGGCCGACGAGATGGGCGCGTTGCCCGACTTCCTCGCGGCCAACCCGGCGCTCGTCGCCTACGCGCATCCGATGTGCGCGTGGGGGCTGGCCGACGTGTTCGGCGTGCACGCCGTACCGTTGCAGGACGGCGAGCCGACGACGCTGTCCGGCATCGACGTCGTGCCGGTGTTCACGAAGCACGTCCATCAGTGGGACGCGCTCGTCGTCTATCTGCCGGCGTACAAGGCGCTGCTGTCGTCGGACATCCTGATGCGCTTCGGCACGCAGGACGCCGACGATCCGCTGCCGGCGATCCTCGACGCGATCGCCCGCGCCGACTACCTGCCGTCGCTCGCGCATCTCGCGAGCGCGCTGCGCCGCGTCCAGGCGCACGATATCGACATCGTGCTGCCGATGCACGGCCCGGCGATCACGCGCGACGTTCAGCGCGTGATCGCCGGCGTTATCGCGCATTGCGAGGCTGCCGCCGCGTAGTGCACAGCGCGGCGCGGCGACGGCCGCCGTTCAGGCGCCGGTGACGACGAATTCGTCGGCCGCCTTGCTCTGCACGGCGGCCAGCACGGCCAGTTCGCGCTTGGTGTGCGGCTCGCCCGACACCACGCCGGTCGCATGCTTGGCCTTCGCGCCGAGCGGAAAGAACACGAACGATGCACCGGCCGGCGCCTCCGGCTCGGCCCGCAGCCGCTTGTTCAGGATCTTCAGATACTTCTTCTTCGACACTTCCTTCGCTGCCATGGCGCCCTCCGCACGAACGTAACGCTGGTCAGCATACCAGCTTGGCAGGCGGCCAGGAACGCCGCCGGGCCGTCGATCTGCACTAGAATGGACCCGCTTGCCAACTCGCCGTCCCCGGACGCGGCCACGTTACCGCGATGTCTTTTTCGGAGCGTTTTCATGCGTGTCGAGTTGTTCGCACAACACCACGGTTGTCCGGGCTGGGAAGGTGAAATGGCCCGGCGCATCGCCGCCTTCGACTGGTCGGAGGCCGGACTCGGGCCGATCGAGCAATGGTCGGCGAGCCTGATCGCCGCCGTACGCACCGTGCTCGCGTCGCCGCTGCCGCTGGTGATGCTGTGGGGCCGGCCCGGCTACATGATCTACAACGATGCGTACGCCGCATTCTCCGGCGGCCGCCATCCGTATCTGCTCGGCAAGCCGGTCGAACTCGGCTGGCCCGAAGTCGCCGATTTCAACCGCAACGTGATGAATACCTGCCTCGCGGGCGGCACGCTGTCCTATCGCGACAAGGAACTCGTGCTGCTGCGCCACGGCCGGCCCGAAGACGTGTGGATGGACCTTCACTACAGCCCGCTCGCCGACGACGACGGCGCGCCGGGCGGCGTGCTAGCCGTCGTGATCGAGACGACCGAGCGCGTGCTCGCCACCCGTCAACGCGCACACGCGGAAGCCGCGCTGCAAGCGTCGAACGACGCGCTGCGCCGGCTGACCGAAACGCTCGAACAACGCGTCGCCGACGCGATCGCCGAGCGCGCGGCCATCGAGGAGCAGTTGCGTCACGCGCAGAAGATGGAGGCGATCGGCAGCCTGACCGGCGGCATCGCGCACGACTTCAACAACGTGCTGCAGGTGATCAGCGGCAATCTGCAGGTGCTGGCGGTCGAACTCGGCGAGCGGGCGAGCGCGCAGCCGCGGATCGAGAGCGCGAACAACGCGGTGCGGCGCGGCGCGCAGCTGGCGTCGCACCTGCTGGCGTTCGCTCGGCGTCAGCCGCTGTCGCCGACGGTGCTGAACCCGCGCAAGCTGATCGACGGCATGAGCGAGATGCTGCACCGCGCACTCGGCGAAACCGTGCGCGTCGTGGCCGCGCTGGCGCCCGACGTCGGCAACGTGCTCGCCGATCGCCACCAGCTGGAAAACGCGCTGCTGAACCTCGCGATCAATGCGCGCGACGCGATGCGCGGCGACGGTACGCTGACGATCGCGGCCTACAACGACACGACTGCCGTCGGCGCCCGGCGCACGCCGCTGCCGCCCGGCGAATACGTGACCTTCGAGATCACCGATACGGGCAGCGGCATGACGCCGGACGTGCTCGAACGCGTGTTCGAACCGTTCTTCACGACCAAGCCCGACGGCGAAGGCACGGGGCTCGGGCTCAGCATGGTGTTCGGCTTCGTCAAGCAAAGCGGCGGCCATACGTCGATCGACAGCGCGCCGGGCCAGGGCACCACCGTGCGGCTGACGTTCCCGCGCTGTCACGATGCGTTGGCCGAGGAACCGGCGTGCGCGCCGCGGCCCGATCCCGTGCGCGGGCGGGAAACCATCCTGATCGTCGAGGACGACGCGGACGTCCGGCTCACCGTCGTCGACATGCTCGCGCAGCTCGGCTACAAGGTGCTCAGCGCGTCGGACGGCGAAGCCGCGCTGCGGATACTCGACAGCGGCACGCCGATCGACCTGCTGTTCACCGACGTGATCATGCCGGGGCACATCAAGGGCGGCGAACTGGCGCGCCGTGCGGCGCAGCGCACGCCGCCGCTGCCCGTGCTGTTCACGTCCGGCTATACGCGCGACGAAATTTTCCATTCGGGGCGGCTCGATCCCGGTGTGATGCTGCTCGGCAAGCCGTACCGCCGCGATGAGCTCGCGGCGCGGATTCGGAGTGTGCTCGACCGGAATGTGAAGGCGGCTTGAGGCGGGTGGATTGCGAGGCGGCTGCGTTGCCGCCGAGCCGATGGGGGCTGTGAGGGTGATCGCGGGACTCGTGCTTCGAGCCGCTGCGCATAGGCGGTGGCGTACGGCAACCGTCCTGACCATCAGCTACCACCCAAAATATTTCATATGCGATGTCGATTCCTGCGCCGCTCGCACGTCGCAGTGACGCAAGCGTTCGTTTCGACGTCGGTACGACGGGCAGCAAACGGACGCCTCTTTCCCACGTCAAAGGAGCAACGACAATGCGCGTCATGGTGATCGTCAAGGCCACGGCCTCTTCCGAAGCGGGCGCGATGCCGGACACCGAACTGCTGGCCGCGATGGGCCGGTACAACGAGGAACTGGTGAAGGCGGGCGTGATGCTCGCCGGTGAGGGGCTGCATCCGAGTTCGCGCGGCAAGCGCGTGCGCTTCTCGCGGCCGGGCCGAAGCGTGATCGATGGGCCGTTCGCCGAGACCAAGGAGCTCATCGCCGGTTTCTGGATGTGGCAGGTGAAGTCGATGGACGAAGCCGTCGAATGGGTGAAGCGCTGCCCGAATCCGATGAAGGGCGACTCGGAGATCGAGATTCGCCCGATCTTTTCACCCGAAGACTTCGGTGAAGCATTCACGCCGGAGCTGCAGGAGCAGGAAGCGCGGCTGCGCGCGGAGCTGGACGGCAAGCACGGCGAGTGAGGCGACGGGTGGGCGCGGTTCGCTGACCGAGCGCGGCACGCCGGCGCGGGTCAGCGAGCAGGACGACCACCCGGATTGACACGACTCCGTGTAGTAACGTATCGTTTTGATACGTTACTACACGGAGTCGTCGTCATGCATTCCCGTTTCGACCGTTTTCGCGAGACACCGCTCGGCGCGCAGCTCGAAGCGCTGATCGAGCAGCCGGACCGCTACGTCGAATTCGCCGCCCTCTCCCGCGTCGGCGTTGCCGCGATCGGCGCGATCCAGGATGAAATCGCGCAGAAATTCCCGGAAATCTCGACCGACACCACCGCACGCCAGTTCTGCGGCGCGATGGTCGCCGACGTGATGCGCCGCCGCGGCCACGACGTCGTTCAGGCGCGCGGCCGCCTCGGCGGCGCGCTGTTCAGCTACGGCGCCGTATTCAGCGCGTATCCGCAGGTGCTGCCGTTCTCGGACCTCGCGGCCGCGCTGGCCGAGATGCCGTCCCGGATCGCCGCGTACGCGGCGCACGTTCCCGCCGCACTCGTCACGCGCCGCCCGGCCGGGACGGGCTTCTCGCTGGTCGAACACGCCTGCCACCTGCGCGACCTCGACGCGATCTTCGCCGCGCGCATCGATCTGGTCCGGAGCAGCGAATTGCCGGTGATCGCGTCGGTCGACGGCACCGCGCTCGCCGAACAGCGCGACTACCTCGCGCAGCCGCTCGACGAAGCGCTCGCCGCGTTCGGCCGCGGGCGCGCCGCGCTGTGCGCGACGGTCGCGGCGCTGCAGCCACAGGAACTTGCACGCTGCGGCCTGCGCGACGGCATCCGGCGCATGTCGCTCGACGAACTTGTGCGCGAGTTGCTCGACCACGATCGCACCCATTCTCTCGAACTCGACGAACTGCTCGCCGAACTCGAGTTGCCGCCGCTTCGCCCGTCTACCGCCGAATGAGCGGTCGTGCAGGTCGGTTGTCTGCGTTCACGGTTTCATCGGCACGCTCGACGCACGCGCACGGCCGGCCGCGCATCTCGTCCCGCGCCCGCGCGGCCATCGACTGACACACGCTGCGCCGGTCGAGTCGTCGCGCAGCGGCCGATCGGTGCGATTAATCAAGCGCGGGCGGCGAGCCCGCGATGCCGCTCCTCGATACCCCTACTCACCAGTCATGCGACGACCGCCTGACAACTCGTAGGCTTCGCAGAAATTTGTCTGAAAGGCACCGTTGCTAGAGTGTTCGTACAGGGTTTTCCCGATGCCGGACTGCCGAAAGGGCACGACACATGCGAGGCTCCATGAACCTGTTACGCACGTTGTGGCTACTGCTGTTGCTCGCGGCCGCCGTACCGGCCGCCGCGTTCGAGTCGCGCGTCGTCGCGATCCCGAGCGCCGCGATGAACGCGACGCTGAAGGCGACCGTCGTGCTGCCCGACGCGTATGCGCGCCTTCGGCACGGCCCGGAGCGCAGCGTCGAGCGCTTTCCGGTCGTCTATCTGCTGCACGGCTCGGGCGGCGACCATACCGACTGGACCGCGAACACGCGAATCGGCGAGCTGGCCGACCGCTACCACGTGATTCTCGTGATGCCCGACGGCGGCCGCGAAAGCTGGTACATCGACAGCCCGTTCGATTCGGGCAGCCGCTACGAGACCTTCGTCGGCAAGGAGGTGGTGTCGTACATCGACACGCATTTCCGCACGATCGCGACGAAGCATGCCCGCGCGATCACCGGCCTCAGCATGGGCGGTTTCGGCGCGCTGCGCATCGCGCTCGACCGGCCGGACGCGTTCGGCGCGGCCGGCAGCATCAGCGGCGCGGTCGATCCGCGCAAATGCGGAGACGAGCCGGGCATCGATCACGTGTTCGGCGACCCGGGGCGGCATCCGTCGTTCTGGAGCCGCAATGCGATCGTCGAGAGCGCCCGCGCATTCGCGCACCTGCACATGGACCTGACGATCGACTGCGGGTCCGACGATTCCCTCGTCGGCGCAAACCGCACGCTGCACGAACGGCTGAACGCGCTCGGCGTGCCGCACGACTACGCGGAGCGGCCCGGCGGCCATACGTGGGACTACTGGGCGAATGCGATCCGCTATCAGGTGCTGTTCTTCGCGTCGTCGTTCCAGCACGGCGGTTACGCGTAACGCACGAACTACCGGCGCATGGCAAGTGGGTGGAGTGTCGTATCGCACCGGCTCGCATAGCGATGTGCAATAGACGACGAGCGCGCGCGGTGGCGCGACAAGAAGGGAAAAGAAAACGGAAAACCAGCGCCGAGCGCCAGCCGAAACCACGCGCTCGGTTGCGCTCAGTTGTGCTGCGCCGCGTCGGCGCTCACGACCCGGTCGAAGAATTCCTGCGCGCGCGCCAGCTCGTCGAGCGCGCGATCCAGCCGGGACATCGCCATCGCATATTCGACCGACGACACGTCGTCGTCGGCTTCGCCGCGCACCGCGCGGAACGCCTGATCGACGTTGCGCGTCGCTTCGACGAAGCGTTGTGCGGCCCGGGCTTCTCGCGAACAGATGTGGGTGGACATCGACACTTCTCCCTGAGGATTGCAGTGTGAAGCAAGCCGCCGCGCAGTGTGCGCGGCCCGCGTGTCGGCCGCGTGACCGACGGCCGCTTGCCGGGCGATGCGCGAATCGCCGAGCGGCGCGCTTCGTCGCGATTGTCGCGCGATGTTCGCTTGCCCGCTACGGCGAGATTGCAACAAATTCCTTGCGCACACCGCGATGATGGCGACGCCGCTGCCGGTCGTTGCGCGCGCATCGACCTTCAATCCCTGAGCCGCGCGCTCGCGGCGCGACCGTCACGCGCGGCCGATGCGCGGCTGCGCGACACCGCCGAACGCGGCCGCCTCGGCCGGCCCCAGATCGAACAGATCGCCGGTGAGCTCGCGCGGATGCTCGGCCGCGGGCCGGTGCCGAAGCCGCACGACGTGCGCGGGCGCGACATAGGCGGCAGCCGTTTCGATCAGCGGCACGTCGAACAGATCGCGCGTGAAGCCGCGCACGTCCTCCGTCGACGAGCGGCCGCGCAAGCGCGTGACCAGTTCGACGAAACGATCGAAATCGCCGTCGCGCGTCGCCTTGTTCACCGCCGCGAGATCGCGCGCCTTCAGCACGCTCGGCTGCGTGAGGCGCACGAAATACGGCGCTTCGAGCTCGACCGACAGCGCGAGCGGATAGCTCCTGCCCGTTTGCTCCTTCGCGCGGCCGACGCAATCGACCACGGCCGCGCCTTGCGCGGCGCCGAGCGCCCTACCGGTGCTCACGTTGCGCAGCTGGTCCGGATACACGCGCAGGCGCGTGCCGATCGTGAGCGCGGTGGACGACGCGCACACGAGCGCGTAGTGATGCTCGCGCGGACGGCCGGACGGCAGCTTCGCGCGGCTCGTGATGAACGTGTGAGGCGGCAGCTGCCGCACCTGGCCGCTCGCATCGACCCACGCATTCCACAACAGCACGTTGCCGCGCCCGCGCTCGGCCGCGCGCGTGCGCGCCGCGACCGGCGAGAACAGCGCGAGCAGCGAGCCCGTGCGATGCGCGGCGACCTGCGCGCTGTTGCCGAGCGGCTGGTTGATCCCCCACAGAAACCGCCCGCCCCCCAGCCGGCGCTCCCATTCCTTGCGGAGCACCACGGTGGCCAGTTCTTCGCCGGACTCGGCGCCGATCTTGGTCCAGCAAAACGTACGAGGGAGGTGTTTCAGTGTCATCAACTTTCTCAGGGCCCAGCCGCTTGCCAGTTTCAGCAAGTCATTCAACAACCGTAACTGTATAGGTATAATGCATGACATGGAAGCCCCGGACGATGATTTTCCCATTGATGACCTGTTGCGCCGCTTGTCGGAAGATACCCGCTCGTCCAGCGAAATAGCGCGGCTTTCCGGAGTCAGCCAGCCGACCGTGTCGCGCCTTCGGCAGTCGAACGGCCGGCGCCTGCGCCGCAGCACGCCATTCAATAAGCTATGCAGTTTCTATGGACGTGCATCCGTCGCGGCGCCGCTATAACGAATTGCTGCGCGACGCGATCGTCGACGCGTGGGACGGCTCGGACGAGCACGGGCGCGCGCTGCTGGTCGTGATCAAGGGTTTGAAGGATTTGCAGGCGAAGGCCGAAAGCGGGTGACGGCGCGCAGCGGCAAACGGTGGAACGCCGCAACGGCCACGCGCGGGCGGTAACGGATGCGATCCGTCGCCGCCCGTTTTGCATCCGGCGACGCCGCCGACACGTCGCCGGTCAAGCGCGCGAAACTTTATTTACCTGTGGTTAAAAAAGTTTGACACGCCGTTTTCCCTGAGATAAGTTTTGCGCAAGCTTCCGGAAAGCAAACGCAGACCGGCAAGCTCATAAGACGCGCGGCGCGTCGGACATCGCCGGTCCGTTTCATCCCGTCGCCGCTCGCACGCGTGTCGTGTCGTCCGCAGCGCAGCACCGCAGCTCGCAATATCCCCGTTTTCTCTGCCGATACCGCCTGGTTTGACGAGGCAAGGTACACGGCACGACTTTGATTGGCAGTACTGCATGAGCCGCGCCGCATCGGGCCGTGGGCGGTCGCCCCGGCGCTTTCGGCGGTGCGGTCATCTGTTCGTCGCAGGCGGTAATCGGCCCGGCCCGCAGGGGGCGTATCGCGGAACGGTCGTATCCACACAATCAGAACAACGAGGTCGACAATGCAATTCCATCCAGGAGGATTCCGTCGCGCATGGCTGCCGGCGCTGGCCGCAGCCGCGACGCTCGCCGCGTGCGGCGGCGAGGACGGCGCAGGCGTGCCGGGCGCATCCGCGCTCGCGCAAACCCAACAGGACGCGGCGTCCGCCTCGGCGGACGCCGCTGGATCGCTCGCGTCGCGCGTGTCGCCGTCCGGCGTCCCGTATGCGAATCCGGCCAGCGGCGGCCGCTATAAGCCCGTGATCGACGACGGCCAGGTGCAGCCGTCGCTGTCGGGCGCCACGATCGCCGAGGAGGCGTGGGTCGAGACGCCCGTCGACTCCGACGGCGACGGCGCGAAGGACCGGATTCACGTGCGCGTCGTGCGGCCGACCGAAACCGCGTCGGGCGCGCGCACGCCGGTGATCGTGCTGGCGAGCCCCTACTACAACAACCTCGCCGACAGCCCGAACCACAACGTCGACGTCGAGCTCGACGGCACGCCGCATCCCGCCGCTTCCGGCGGCGCGCGCATCATGGCCGCCGCGCCGCAGACGCGGATCCTGCAGCAGGTCGAAGCGGCCGCCGCGGGACGTTCTTGGATCGAGGGGTATTTCGTGCAGCGCGGCTTCACGATCGTGTATGCGGATTCGCTCGGCACCGCCGGCTCGGACGGCTGCCCGACGATCCTGACGCGCGACGAATCGGTGGCGATGGCGTCGGTGATCCGTTGGCTCGGCCGCGGCGCGAGTGCGAAGGACGCGAGCGGCAAGCCGGTCGTCGCGAGCTGGTCGACGGGCCACGTCGGCATGTACGGCGTGTCGTACGACGGCACGCTGCCGAAGATGGTCGCGAGCCTGCGCACGCGCGGCCTCGACGCGATCGTGCCGGTCGCCGGCCTGTCGAACATGTACGGCTACTACCGCTCGGGCGGGCTCGTGCGCGCGCCCGACGGCTACCAGGGCGAGGACGTCGACGTCTACATCAAGGCGCTGCTGACGAACCCGCATCCGGAGCGCTGCACGCACCTCGTCGACGACGCGCTGAAGAAGGAAGATCGCACCTCGGGCGACTATTCGGCGTTCTGGGCGGCGCGCGACATTCCGACGGCGCTCGCGGTCGCGCCCGCGCTCGTCGCGCAGGGGCTGACCGACGACAACGTCAGGGTCGACCAGTCGACCTCGTGGTACCTCGCGATGCGGCGCCAGGGCGTGCCGGCGCAGTTGTGGCTGCACCGCCTGAAGCACACCGATCCGACCCGCGTGCCGGCGATGGCCGCCGCGTGGACGGCGCAGGTGAACCGCTGGTTCACGCGCTACCTGCTCGGCTACGACAACGGCGTCGAGCGCGATCCGGGCGCGGTGGTCGAGCAGGCGGACGGCACGCTGCTGAAGGAAGCGGACTGGGCCGCGCGCCACGCGACGCCCGTTGCATATTTCGCCGGCGGCGACGGCACGGGTATCGGCACGCTGCTGCGGATACCGAGCGGCGGTCCGCTCGCACGCTTCACCGACGATGCGTCGATACCGGCGCTCACGCTCGCCAATGCAACGACCGGCGAGCATCGCTCCCGCTTCGAGACGGCGCCGCTCGCGAGCGCGACGCGGATCTCGGGCACCGCGACCGCGCGCGTGCGGCTGACGTTCTCGGCCGTCGCAAACGTGACCGCGCTGCTGGTCGACCGTGCGCCGGACGGCAGCGCGACGATCGTCACCCGCGCGTGGACCGATCCGCGCAACCGCGTGTCGAGCTGGTTCTCGGAGCCGGTCCTGCCCGGCATGCCGTACGACCTGCGCCTGACCTTCATGCCGCGCGACTACCGGCTCGAAGCAGGCCATCGGCTCGGGCTCGTCGTGCTGTCGAGCGACAACGAGGCGACGCTGCGGCCGACGCCCGGCACCGAGCTGTCGCTCGATCCGGCCGGCACGTCGGTGACGGTGCCGCTGGTATCGTCGTGAGCGATCGGGTGCGAGAGTGAGCGGCTGAGCGGGCGCACCCGGCATGACCGACTGCCGGGCGCGTCCGGTCGCACTGCGGATTCCTCACGAGCACGCGCCGCTCGAGCATGCGACCGCATGCCGTTTCATTCACACCGGCGTCAGCACGGGCTGGCCGGCGAAATGCCGCGCCGCGTTGTCCAGAAACTGCCGCACCGAGCGATCGAGCGCGTCGGGTGACCAGCCGCCCAGGTGCGGCGTCAGCACGACGTTGTCGAGCCCGACCAGCGCGCGCGGCGGATCGGGCTCGCCTTCGTACACGTCGAGCCCCGCGCCCGCGAGCCGGCTTTCGCGCAGCGCCTCTGCCAAAGCAGCGGTATCGACGACGCTGCCGCGCGACACGTTGACGAGAAAGCCGTCCGGGCCGAGCGCGTCGAGCACGTCGCGGCCGATCAGGTGCCGGGTGAGCGCACCGCCCGGCGTCGCGACGACCAGGAAGTCCGCCCAGCGCGCCAGCGCGTCGAGCCGGTCGAAATAGCGGTAGGGAACCTCCTTGCGCGACCGGTTGTGATAGCCGATCTCGAGATCGAAGCCGGCCGCGCGGCGCGCGATCTTCTCGCCGATCCTGCCGAGCCCGACGATGCCGAGCTTCCTGCCGGACACGTTCGGCGGCATCGGCAACGCGTCGCGCCAGATGCCCGCACGGGTCGCGCCGTCGAGCCGCACGATCCCGCGCACGGCCGCCAGCAGCAGCGCGAACGCGTGATCGGCGACGCAGTCGTCGTTGGTGCCCGCGCCGGTCACGACCACCACGCCGCGCGCCTTCGCATGCGCGACGTCGATATGCTCGTAGCCCGCGCCGAGCGAGCCGACCAGGGTCAATGCAGGCATCCGGTCGATCTCGGCGGCGGTGAGGCCCGTGCTGCCGTTGGTCAGCACCGCGCGGATCGCGCCGCCGTGTTCCGCGATCGCCTGGCCGCGCGCCTCGGCCGTCGGCGCGTGGTGAACGTGGTACGACGCGGCGATGCGGCGGTGCGCGTCGTCGCGCAGCGCGATCAGAACCAGCAACTCGGGTTTCATGTCAGCAAGTGTCCGCAGGCGGGAATGCGTTCCAGTGTAACAACGGCGCGCGGCGCGTGCCGTTAGCCCCACGCACGCTGTGGGCACGCCGCCGCGCGCGGTTTGCCAAAGCAGGCCCGGTCAAGTAAGTTTCGGCGTACGTCCCGATACTGGAGATTGGCCCGATGAAGCTCGCCCTGCCCGCCCCGCTCCTGGGGCTCGCGTTCGCCGCCGCCGCCGTCGCGCCCGGCGCGCACGCCGATACGCCCGTCGTGGTGTCGTCGAAGATCGATACCGAAGGCAACCTGCTCGGCAACCTGATCGTCCAGGTGCTGAAGGCGCACGGCATTCCCGTCACCGAAAAGATCGCGCTCGGCGCGACGCCGATCGTGCGCAAGGCGCTCGTCAGCGGCGAGATCGACATCTATCCCGAGTACACCGGCAACGCCGCGTTCTTCTTCAACAAGGCCGACGACCCGGTGTGGAAGAACGCGAGCCAGGGCTACGACGCCGCGAAGAAGCTCGACTACGCGGCCAACCACCTCGTCTGGCTGACGCCGTCGCCCGCCAACAATACGTGGGGCGTCGCGGTGCTCGCACCGCTCGCCCAGGCGCAGCGCCTGAAAACGTTCTCCGATTTCGGCAAGTGGGTGGCCGGCGGCGGCAAGGTGAAGCTCGCGGCGTCGGCCGAATTCGTCAACAGCGCGTCCGCGCTGCCGTCGTTCGAGAAGGCATACGGCTTCAAGCTGAAGCCGGACCAGCTCGTCGTGCTGTCCGGCGGCGACACGGCGGCCACCATCAAGGCCGCCGCGAACCAGACCGACGGCGTGAACGCGGCGATGGTCTACGGCACCGACGGCGGGATCGCGGCGAGCGGCCTCGCGGTGCTCGACGACGACAAGCACGTGCAGCCCGTCTACGCGCCGGCGCCGGTGATTCGCGAAACGGTGCTGAAGGCGCATCCGCAGATCGCCGACTACCTGAAGCCGGTGTTCGCGAGCCTCGACCTGAAGACGCTGCAGACGCTCAACAGCCGCATCCAGATCAACGGCGAGCCGGCCGCGGGCGTCGCCGCGCAATACCTGAAAGCGAAGGGCTTCGTCAAATGACGGCACGCGCGGCGGCCCGCGCGCGACGCATCGCGATCGACAAGGTCGGCGTCCTCACCGGCGCGCTGACGATCGGCGCGGTGCTGTTCGCGCCGTTCGTCGTGCTGCGGCCGAACCGGATCGCGGCGGGCGCCGGCTTGCCGGTGTTCGGCGCGCTGCCGGCCGCGCAGGCCGCCGCGCTCGCCGCGCTGTGGATCGCGGCCGCGCTGTGGACGATGACGACGAGCCGGCCCGCATCGCGCCTCGCCGCGGGCTGCGGCCTGCTCGCGACGCTCGGCTACGCGGCCGGCGCGGCCGCGGCGCATCTGGTCGCGCCGGAAGACGCGCTCGCGCGCGTGTCGCCGGCCGCCGGCATCTGGCTGCTGCTGTTCGCATGGGCCGTGCTGGTCGCCGACGCGCTCGCGCGGCTCGCGTTCGGGCCGTGGCGGCGGCTCGCCGCGCTGGCCGTCGCCGCCGCGGCGCTCGCGCTGCCGCTGTCGACCGGCTGGTGGGACGGCCTGTCCGTGATGCGCGAATACGCGGTGCGCGGCGACGATTTCTGGCGCGAGGCCGTGCGGCACGTCGCGCTGGCCGGCGGCTCGGTCGCGGCCGCCTTCGTCGCGGGGCTGCCGCTCGGCATCGCGTGCGCGCGCGTCGCGGCCGTGCGCGCGGCGCTGCTGCCGGTCCTCAACGTCGTGCAGACGGTGCCGAGCATCGCGATGTACGGGCTGATGATGGCGCCGCTCGGCATGCTCGCCGCGCACGTGCCGCTCGCGGCCGCGCTCGGCGTGCGCGGGATCGGCGTCGCGCCGGCCGTGCTCGCGCTGTTCCTGTATTCGCTGCTGCCGATCGCGTCGAGCGTCGCGGTCGGGCTCGCGCAGGTGCCGGCGCAGGTGACGGAAGCGGCGCGCGCGATGGGCATGACGGCCGCGCAGCGCCTGCTGCAGGTCGACCTCGTGCTCGCGCTGCCGGTGATCCTGAGCGGCGTGCGCATCGTGCTCGTGCAGAACATCGGCCTGACCGCGGTCGCCGCGCTGATCGGCGGCGGCGGCTTCGGCACCTTCATCTTCCAGGGCATCGGGCAATCGGCCGCCGATCTCGTGCTGCTCGGCGCGATCCCGACGATCGCGCTCGCGCTGATCGCCGCCGTCGTATTCGAAGCCGCGACCGCGCTCGCGAGGGGACGCACCGCATGATCGAAATCGAACGCCTCGGCAAGCGCTTCGGCGATGTCGTCGCCGTCGACGACGTATCGCTGACGATGCAGCGCGGCACGATCACCGCGCTCGTCGGCGCATCGGGCAGCGGCAAGTCGACGCTGCTGCGGATGATCAACCGGCTGATCGCGCCGGGCACGGGCGCGGTTCGCATCGACGGCGTCGATACGGCGAGCGTGCCGCCCGAGCAGCTGCGGCGGCGCATCGGCTACGTGATCCAGGGCCACGGGCTGTTTCCGCACTGGAGCGTCGCGCGCAACATCGCGACCGTGCCGCGCCTGCTCGGCTGGGACGCCGCGCGCATCGACGCGCGCGTGCGCGAACTGCTCGCGCTCTTCAATCTCGCGCCGGACGAGTTCGCGGGCAAGCTGCCGCACGAGCTGTCGGGCGGCCAGCAGCAGCGCGTCGGCGTCGCGCGCGCGCTCGCGGCCGAGCCGGCGATGCTGCTGATGGACGAGCCGTTCGGCGCGCTCGATCCGATCATCCGCGGCAAGGCGCAGGACGACCTGCTCGCGCTGCAGCGGCGGCTCGGCATCACGGTCGTGCTCGTCACGCACGACATCGAGGAAGCGCTGAAGCTCGGCGACACGATCGCGGTGATGGACGGCGGCCGGCTGCTGCAGGTCGCGCCGCCCGCCGAGATCCTCGGCCGGCCGGCGGCGGGCGTCGTCGAGCAGCTCGTCGCGGGCGTCGACCGGCCGCTGCGCCTGCTCGCGCTGACGCCGGTCGGCGACGTGGCCGAGCCCGGCGTCGCAAACGGTCCGCCGATCGCCGCGACCCGCACGCTGCGCGACGCGATCTCGGAGCTGCTGTGGCGCGGCGTCGAAGCATTGCCGGTCGGCGAGGCGAACGGCGATGGCGCGCACGGTGCGCCGGCCGCGCGCCGCATCACGCTCGACGCGATCCGCGCGCACGCGAGGAAGCCCGCATGAGCGCGCCTGCACAGCCGGCGCGTGCTCCGCTGCCGCGGCGGTTGGCGCCGCATGTCGCGCAGGTCGCGCGCGCAGCCGCGCTCGCGCTGCTCCTCGTGCTGCTGTTCCGGCCGGCCTGGCTGCACGCGCTGTTCGCGCCGTTCGCGGACAACGGCGCGCCCGTCATCTACGATCGCGCGAGCCTGCTCGACCTCACGCTCGCGCATCTCGGCACGGTCGCCGCATCGAGCCTGATCGGCACGCTGCTCGCGATCGCCGCGGGCATCGCGGTAACGCGGCCGTGGGGCGCGGATTTCCTGCCGGTCGCGCGCAGCGTCGTCAACATCGGCCAGACGTTCCCGCCGGTGGCCGTGCTCGCGCTCGCGGTGCCCGCGGTCGGCTTCGGCCTGAAGCCGGTGCTGATCGCGCTCGTGCTGTACGGGCTCCTGCCGATTTTCGAGAGCACGATCGCGGGCATCGAGGACGTGCCGCGCGACGTCGTCGACGCCGCGCGCGGGATGGGCATGAGCGGCTGGCAGCAGCTGAAATCCGTGGAGCTGCCGCTCGCGTTTCCGGTGATCGTCAACGGCATCCGCCTCGCGGTCGTCATCAACCTCGGCACCGCGACGATCGGCTCGACGGTCGCCGCGCGCGGGCTCGGCGACGTGATCATCGCCGGCCTGCAGACCGCGAACACCGCGTTCGTGCTGCAGGGCGGGATGATCGTCGGGCTGCTCGCGGTGCTGGTCAGCGACGCGATCGGGGCGCTCGCGAGGGTGGCGGGCGGGCGGCGGGGGTAGTGCGCGTGGGCGGCTCACTCGCGACCAAAACAGAGCCAGAGCGCGACTGACTCACGCGCTCGATGCGGACTCCGATGCGGGCGCCCACAACCATCCCCATCCCCACCGCCCCAACCCTACATCGCCCTTTCACTCGACCCCGCGCTCGACCCTGCGCCGCAATTGGCCGATATACTGTGCGCCTCCCAATTCCTCGCACTCGACCATGCGACGACGGTTTCTCTGGCTGATCGTGGTTTCGCTCGGCATTGCGCAACAGGCAGCGGCGCAGCAAGCGCCCGGGCTGCCGGCCTCCGCGCAACCGGCCTCCGCGCCGCAAGCGAGCGCGTCGGCAGCGGACGCCGCATCCGCGCCGCTCGCCAACGATCAGCCCAACGGAGCAAACCACCGCATCACGTCGTATCTGACGAAGAAATTCGGTCTCGCGAAGGAAAAGGCGACGCGGCTCGCCGACATCGTGAACGCCACCGCGACGAAATACGCGCTGCCGCCGGCGCTCGTCTACGCGATCATCTCGATCGAATCGCGCTTCCAGGAGAAAGCGCGCGGCGGGGGCGGCGCGACCGGGCTGATGCAGGTGGTGCCCAGCGCGCACCGCGGGCTGCTGCGGAACGTGAAGGACCTGACCGAGCCGAACGCGAACGTCGACGTCGGCTCCAGGATTCTGTCAGGTTACGTGCGCGCGGCCGGCGGCAACGTGCAGGCCGGCCTGAAGAGCTACGGCGGATCGAATGCCTATGCGGCCAAGGTGATGCAGCGCGTCGACGCGTTCCGCTTCGTGCTCGAACCCGAAGACGGCTCACGCAACGCCGCCGATGCGACGCCGCGGATGATACCGGTCAGCGATCCGTCGAGCGCGGCGCCATCGGCGAACCGCAACGCGAAGTAGACGCTACGCGCGCTTACAGCTGCCCCGCCGCGCCCGTCCACCGCAGGTAATCCCCCCGCGTCCAGTCGAGCGACACCCCGACGCGTTTCGTCCCCGGCCGGATCTTCGGCTTGTGGACGGACAGCGTCAGCGTCTCCAGCGCCGGCCATTCGCGAAACGACAGCACCGCGATCTCGGCGACCAGCGTCTCGAGCAGCCGCGTATGCGGCTTGTGCGCGAGAAACGCCGCCACCCGCGCGCAATACCCGTCGTAATCGATCCACTCCCCCGCCTCGCTCGGCTCGCAGCGATAGCCGAGCTGCGCATCGATCACGATCGGCTGCGGCGCGTCATGCTCGTGCGCATGGATGCCGATCCGCGCCGGCACCTTCAGTTCGTCGACGAACACGCTCCAGCCGCGCCCTCGCAGGCGCGGCGCGTCGATCGACACGAACGGTTCGTCGACCGGCTTCATGATGCGAGCGGCGCGGCCGCGTCGAACATGATGCGGACGAAATAGTCGGCGAAGCTGCGGCGCACGACGATCTCGAAGCTGTCGTCACCGGTCGGCACCAGCACGATCGACGCCTTGAAGTAATGCGACTGCGCGCACTGCCCCGCCTTGAACTGGCGCGGATGCAGGTCGAGCGGGCAGCCGCGCGCCAGCACGTCGCGCACGCGCTCGCCGCTGACCTCGACGACCGTGTAGCCGCTGCCGACGTCGACCGCCGCCGCATACGAGCCCTGCACGGCCTCGGCAAGCGCCGCCTCGAGCACGCCCGCCTGCACGGGCCCGTTCGAGCGCACGAGCCATTCGTCGGGGCCGAGCCACAGCACGTCGTACTCGGCGCCGCGCGCAACCGTGTTCGGCGCGGCAGGCGGCCGGCAGCCGACCACGCGCTCGAACGCGGCGACGAACGCCGGGTCGCTCAGCTCGCCGCGCACGTTGACGAGGTCGAGGAACGGCCGCTCGCGCAGCGTGAACTTCTTCGATGCGCGCGCCTGCTGCGTCTTCAGCAGGTCGGCCGCGCCGACGAACGGCGATTCGAGCTGCACGCCGCCCGCGCCCGCCACCTGCGTCTGGTTTCTCGTTTCATTCCACATGCTGGCGCACCCCTTCGGTATCGTAGAAAACCGGGCTCGAGATCTTCGCGGTGATGCGCTTGCCGTTGGCCAGCGGAATCACGACGCTCTCGCCCATCTTGTTCAGGCCGCCCTTCACCACCGCAAGCGCGATCGAGCGCTTCAGGATCGGGCTGTAATAGCTCGACGTCACGTGGCCGATCATCGGCGTCGGCTCGGTCGTCGACACCTGCGTGTCCTTCGCGACGATCTGCGCGCCTTCCGGCAGCACGAACTGCTCGTCGTCGGTCAGCAGGCCGACGAACTGCTTGCGGCCTTCCTTCGCGGTATCCGAGCGCGACAGCGAACGCTTGCCGAGGAAGTCCTTCGACTTCGCGACGAGCCCGCCCATCCCGAGGTCGTACGGCGTGACCGACCCGTCGGTATCCTGGCCGACGATGATGTAGCCCTTCTCCGCGCGCAGCACGTGCATCGTCTCGGTGCCGTACGGCGTGATGTCGAACTCGGCGCCCGCGGCCATCAGCGCTTCCCACACCGCGCGGCCCGCATTCGCCGGCACGTTCACTTCATAGGCCAGCTCGCCCGAGAAGCTGATCCGCATCACGCGCGCCTTCACGCCCGCCACCGTGCCGTTGCGGTAGCTCATGAACGGGAACGCCTCGTTGCCGAAGTCGATGTCCTGGCACACCTTCTGCACGACCTTGCGGCTCTTCGGGCCGACGACCGCGAAGGTCGCCCAGTGGTCCGTCACCGACGCGAGGCGCACCTTCATGTCCGGCCATTCCGTCTGCAGCCAGCGTTCGAGCCACGTGAGCACGCGCGCCGCGCCGCCGGTCGTGGTCGTCATCATGAAGTGCTGGTCGGCGAGGCGCACCGTCACGCCGTCGTCGAACACCATCCCGTTCTCGTCGAGCATCAGCCCGTAGCGGCACTTGCCGACTTCGAGCTTGCCCCACGGGTTCGTGTACATCCAGTTCAGGAGCTTCACCGCGTCCGGGCCCTGGATGTCGATCTTGCCGAGCGTCGACGCGTCGAGAATGCCGACGCTGTTGCGCACCGCGAGGCATTCGCGCTTCACCGCCGCGTGCAGGTCCTCGCCGTTCTTCGGGAAGTACCACGGCCGCTTCCAGTTGCCGACGTCCTCGAACATCGCGCCGTGCTCGACGTGCCATTCGTGCACGCAGGTCTTGCGGATCGGGTCGAGGAAATCGCCGGTCTCGCGGCCCGCGAACGTGCCGAACGAAACGGGCGTGTAGTTCGGGCGGAACGTCGTCGTGCCCGTCTCCGGAATCGACTTGCCGAGCGCCTGCGCGAGGATCGCCATCCCGTTGATGTTGCCGAGCTTGCCCTGGTCGGTGCCGAAGCCCATCGCCGTGTAGCGCTTCACGTGCTCGACCGACTCGAAGCCTTCGCGCGCGGCGAGCAGGATGTCGGCGGCCGCCACGTCGTTCTGGAAATCGACGAACTGCTTCGGCCCGCGCGCGGCGGCCTCGCGGCTGCCGACGAGCCACAACGGCTGCAGCGCGCCTTCCGCGGCTTCCGCGACCTTCGGCGCGGCCGGGCGCTGCGTGGCGGAGAAGCCGGCAGCCTTCGCCGCTTCCGCGCCCGCGTCGAGCGCGAGCCGCAGCGCACGCGCGAGGCCGAATTCGCCCGCCGCCGCGCCGACGCTCGCCTCGGGCTGCACGGCCTTGCCCGGCAGGAAGCAGGCTTTCTCGTCGCTCCAGCACGCCTTGCCGCCCGATTGCGCGAACAGGTGCAGCACCGGGCTGAAGCCGCCCGACATCGCGACGAGGTCGCACGGCAGCGTCTTCAGCTTGCCGCCCGTCTGGCCGTTCGTGTAGGACGCGACGTCGACCGACGAGACGCGCCACTTGCCCGCTGCGGCCGTCACGACCGCGCCGCTCATCACCGTCACGCCCTGGCGCTTCGCCGCCGCGGGCAGCGCGCCGTTGCTCGACGCCCGCGAATCGACGACCGTCACCTTCGCGCCGCATGCCTTCAGGTCGAGCGCCGCCTGGTAGCCGCGGTCGTTGTTCGTGAACACGACCGCGTCGCGGCCCGGCAGCACGCCGAAGCGATGGATGTACGCGGACACCGCGCCCGCGAGCATCACGCCCGGCAGGTCGTTGTTGCCGAACACGATCGGCCGCTCGTGCGCGCCGGTCGCGAGGATCACGCGCTTCGCGCGGACCTTCCACAGCAGCTCGCGCGTGCCCTTGCGCATCGACACCGGCAGGTGATCGGTCAGGCGCTGCGTGACCGTCACGAGGTTGTGGTCCTGGTAGCCGAACGCGGTGCTGCGCGACAGGATCGTCACGTCGGGCAGCTTGCGCAGCTCGGCCTCGATCTTCTCGACCCACTGCAGCGCGGGCTTGCCGTCGATTTCCGCGCGGCACGACAGCAGGCTGCCGCCGAGCTCGCGCTGGTCGTCGACGAGGATCACGCGCGCGCCGGCCGTCGCCGCCGCATGCGCGGCCGCGAGGCCCGACGGGCCGCCGCCGACGACGAGCACGTCGCAATGCGCGTAGCACTTGTCGTAGCGATCGGCGTCGAGCACCTCGGGCGCCTTGCCGAGGCCGGCCGCTTCACGGATCTTTTCTTCGTACTTCGGCCACATGTTGCGCGGCCACATGAAGGTCTTGTAGTAGAACCCGGCGGGCATGAAGCGCGACAGCTTCTGGTTGATCGCGTACTTGTCGTGCTCGAGCGACGGCTCCGCGTTCACGCTGGTCGCGACGAGGCCCTGGTACAGCTCGATCTCGGTCGCGCGCGCGTTCGGCACGGTGTACGGGCCGGACTCGAGCTGCACGACGGCGTTCGGCTCCGCGACGTCCGCCGTCACGATCCCGCGCGGGCGGTGGTACTTGAAGCTGCGCGCGACGAAGTGCACGCCGTTCGCGAGCAGCGCGGACGCGAGCGTGTCGCCCTGGAAGCCCTGATAGGTGCGGCCGTTGAACGTGAAGGTCAGCGGAATCGCGCGATTGATGCGGCCACCGGTGCCGAGACGGTCTTTCTGGCTCATTTGCTGGTGCCCTCTTCCTTAGCGTTGGCGGCGGCTCCGCCGAATTTTTCGTAGCCCTTGATTTCGTAGGTGACGGTATCGCGCTCGACCTTGAACCAGCGGCGGCAGCCCTGCGTATGCAGCCACTGCTCCTTGTGCAGCCCGCGCTTGTTCTCGCGCATGAACACGTATTCGCCCCATTCGCGGTCGGTCATGGTCTCATTGGCGACCGGGCGCACGATGTCGGCTTCGCCGCCGCACGTGAACTCGGATTCGGCGCGCGGCCCGCACCACGGACATTCGATCAGCAACATGTTTCTTTCTCCAATGGTCGTCGGGTTCAGTGCGCGACGGCGGCAGCGCCGTGCTCGTCGATCAGGTGGCCGGTGTAGAAGCGGTCGAGCGCGAACGGCGCGTTCAGCGGGTGCGGTTCGTCGCGCGCGATCGTGTGCGCGAACACCCAGCCCGAGCCGGGCGTCGCCTTGAAGCCGCCCGTGCCCCAGCCGCAGTTGAAATACAGGCCCTTCACGTCGGTCTTGCTGATGATCGGGCACGCGTCCGGCGACACGTCGACGATGCCGCCCCACTGGCGGTTCATCCGCACGCGCGAGAACACCGGGAACATCTCGACGATCGCCTGCAGCGTGCCTTCGATGATGTGGAAGCTGCCGCGCTGGCCGAAGCCCGTGTACTGGTCGATGCCCGCGCCGATCACGAGGTCGCCCTTGTCGGACTGGCTGATGTACGCGTGCACCGCGTTCGACATGATCACCGAGTTGACGACCGGCTTGATCGGCTCGGACACGAGCGCCTGCAGCGGGTGGCTTTCGATCGGCAGGCGCACGCCGGCCATGTCGGCAAGCGTCGTCGTGTTGCCGGCCGCGACCACCGCGACCTTCTTCGCCTTGATGAAGCCCTTCACCGTGTCGACGCCGACCACCGCGCCGCCTTCACGGCGAATGCCCGTCACCTGGCAGTTCTGGATGATGTCGACGCCCGCGCGGTCCGCGCCGCGCGCGAAACCCCAGGCCACCGCATCGTGGCGCGCGACGCCCGCGCGCCGCTGGATCGACGCGCCGAGCACCGGGTAGCGGCTGTTCAGGTTGATCGTCGGCTCGATTTCCTTGATCTGCGCGGGCGTCAGGAACTCCGCGTCGACGCCGTTCAGCCGGTTCGCATTGACGCGGCGCTCGGTGTCGCGCACGTCCTGCAGCGTGTGCGCGAGGTTCATCACGCCGCGCTGGCTGAACATCACGTTGTAGTTCAGGTCCTGCGACAGCCCTTCCCACAGCTTCATCGCCTTCTCGTACAGCGCGGCCGACTCGTCCCACAGGTAGTTCGAGCGCACGATCGTCGTGTTGCGCGCGGTGTTGCCGCCGCCGATCCAGCCCTTCTCGAGGATCGCGACGTTGGTGATGCCGTGCTCCTTCGCGAGGTAGTACGCGGTCGCGAGGCCGTGGCCGCCGCCGCCGACGATCACGACGTCGTATTCCTTCTTCGGTTCCGGGCTCTTCCACTGCTTTTCCCAGTTCTCGTGATACGAGAGGCCGTTGCGGAACAGGCTGAATATCGAGTAGCGGCTCATTTTGATGGACCCTTCGTTAGCATTCGATGACGTTCACGGCCAGACCGCCGCGCGACGTTTCCTTGTATTTCGTCTTCATGTCGGCGCCCGTCTCGCGCATCGTCTTGATGACCGAGTCGAGCGACACGTAGTGCTGGCCGTTGCCCTTCAGCGCCATGCGCGATGCGTTCAGCGCCTTGATCGCGCCCATCGCGTTGCGCTCGATGCACGGGATCTGCACGAGCCCGCCGACCGGGTCGCAGGTCATCCCGAGGTTGTGCTCCATGCCGATCTCGGCGGCGTTCTCGACCTGGTCCGGCGTGCCGCCCATCACCGCGGCGAGCGCGGCCGCGGCCATCGAGCACGCGACGCCGACCTCGCCCTGGCAGCCGACTTCCGCGCCGGAGATCGACGCGGTTTCCTTGTAGATGATCCCGATCGCGGCAGCCGTCAGCAGGAATTCGACGATGCCGGCCTCGTTCGAGCCGGGCACGAACTTCACATAGTAGTGCAGCACCGCCGGGATCACGCCGGCCGCGCCGTTGGTCGGCGCGGTGACGACGCGCCCGCCCGCCGCGTTCTCCTCGTTGACGGCCATCGCGTACAGGTTGACCCAGTCGAGCATCGACAGCGGGTCGCGCAGCGACTCCTCCGAACGCGCGCGCAGCCGCCCGTACAGCTCGGCCGCGCGGCGCTTCACGCGCATCGGGCCCGGCAGCTCGCCCTCGACCTTGCAGCCGCGCTCGACGCACGCGGCCATCGTGCGCCAGATCGCGAGCAGGCCCGCGCGCACCTCGTCTTCGGAGCGCAGCGCGCATTCGTTGCGCAGCATCAGCTCGGCGATCGACAGCCCGTGCTCGCGGCACTGGCGCATCAGGTCGTCGCCGGTGCGGAACGGATGCGGCACCTCGGCCGCCGCGCGCACGCCGTTCACGCGGTCGCCGTCGCGGTTCACGACGAAGCCGCCGCCGATCGAGTAATACTCTTTCTCGACGAGCAGCTGGCCGTGCTCGTCGAACGCCTGGAAGCGCATCCCGTTCGGATGCACGATGCTCGTGCCGCTCATCAGCTTCCGGTAGAAGCCGATGTGCTCCTTCTCGTCGAAGCGGACCGCCTGCCTGCCGAGCAGCGAAAGAGACTTGCCGGCGCGGATCTCCGCGAGGCGCGGCTCGATCAGGTCCGGGTCGATCGAATCGGGCAGATGGCCTTCGAGGCCGAGCAGCACCGCCTTGTCGGTGCCGTGCCCCTTGCCGGTCGCGCCGAGCGAGCCGTACAGCTCGACCCGCACGCGCCGCACGAAGCCGAGCAGGTTGGCGTCCTCGATATGCGATGCGAAGCGGCAAGCGGCGATCATCGGGCCGACCGTATGCGAGCTGGACGGGCCGATGCCGATCTTGAACAGGTCGAAGACGCTGACGTTCATCTGGCTTCCTCTGGATGGACACACGTGAAGTGACGTTGGACGACGTTGGACGCCAGTACACCAAAGCGTAAAATCGGCCGATAGAACAAAAACGGCATCGGCGTGGGACGCCGCCGCCAAGCGCCGCGCCGCCTGGCCCGAAAGTGCGTTTTGACGATGGTTCCCGACGGAAAAACGCAAGTGCGCGCGCCATCGATCGGCGACGCTGGGGCATCCGCGCCGCCCGTGCCGCCCCTGTAGAAAGTGAGACCTGGCCGCCCCGGCGCGCCGTGACGAGATTTGCCGCGATGACACCCGACGTACCCGCTTCCCCCCTCGCCGAACCCGCGCCGAAACGCATCCGCTTCGGCATCGTGCTGCTGCCGAACTTCACGCTGACCGCGTTCTCCGGTTTCGTCGACATGCTGCGGCTGTCCGCCGACGACGGCGACTACAGCAAGCCGGTGCGCTGCGCGTGGAGCGTGATCGGGGAAACCCTCGCGCCGGTGCGCGCAAGCTGCGGGATCCAGGTCACGCCGTGGGAAACCTTCGACGATGCGGAGCCGTTCGACTACGTGGTCGTCGTGGGCGGCCTGCTGCATTCGGGGCCGCAGGCGGGGCCGGAAACGCTCGGCTTCATCCGTCGCGCGGCCGCCGGCGGCGCGACGGTCGTCGGCATCTGCACCGGCGTGTTCACGCTGATGCGCGCGGGCGTGCTCGACGGGCATCGCACCTGCGTGAGCTGGTTCCACTACTGGGATTTCATCGAGCGCTTCCCGGCCGCCGACCCCGACCTGCTGATCGCCGACCGGCTGTTCGTGATCGACCGGCGGCGCATCACCTGCTCGGGCGGGCGCGCGTCGATCGACGTCGCCGCCGCGATCCTGCTGCGCCATTTCGACCACGCAACCGTACAGAAGGCGCTGCGCATCCTGCTGGTCGGCGAGATGCAGAAAGGCAACGCGCCGCAGCCGCATCCGCCGGGCCTCGAACCGGCGACGCACCCGAAGGTCAAGCGCGCGATTCTGCTGATGGAACAGCACGTCGGGCGCGCGCTGCCGCTCGAAGAGCTCGCGTGCAAGCTCGACCTGTCGGCGCGCCAGCTCGAACGGCTGTTCAAGGCGGAAACCGGCAAGAGCCCGCAGGCGTTCGCGAAGCAGGTGCGGCTGCGCACGGCCGCGTGGCTGCTGACGAGTTCGGACCGGACGGTCGCCGACATCGCGTCGAGCTGCGGGTTCGCCGACGCATCGCATCTCGGGCGGGAGTTCCGCAAGCAGTTCGGCGTGCCGCCGGCGGCTTATCGGGAACGCGGCGGCGAAGCCGTGGACGCCGGCGTGGCGGCCGATGCCGTTGCCGTTGCCGTTGCCGTTGCCGATTCAGTCGAAGACATCCCGGACTGACCGGCGCGCCTGCCGTTTGGTTGTGCGCGCATGCGATCGCGCGTGCACGAGCGGCGCGCGGCTCGTGAACCGCTGAACCGCTGAACCGACATTCGACGCGGGGCGCCCTCTGCCCCGCCCCATTCACTTCCTGGACCCGTTGCCATGCCACGCTTCGCCGCCAACCTCTCGATGATGTACAACGAATACGCGTTCCTCGAGCGCTTCGCCGCCGCCGCTCACGACGGCTTCAAGGCGGTCGAGTACCTGTTCCCGTACGACTTCGCCGCCGAGGACATCCGCGAACGCCTCGACCAGCACGGCCTCACGCAGGCGCTGTTCAACGCGCCGCCCGGCGACTGGGCCGCCGGCGAGCGCGGGATCGCGTCGCTGCCGGGCCGCGAGGACGAGTTCCGGCGCGGCATCGACACCGCGCTCGACTATGCGCGCGTGCTCGGCAACACGAAGCTGCACGTGATGGCCGGGCTGATCGCGCCGGGCCAGGACCGCGCGCAGCATCGCGCGACCTACGTCGCGAACCTCGCGCATGCCGCGCAGGCCGCCTTCGCGCACGGCATCACGATCCTCGTCGAGCCGATCAACCAGCGCGACATGCCCGGCTACTTCATCAGCAGGCAGGACGATGCGCATGCGATCTGCGCGGAAGTCGGCGCGCCGAACCTGAAGGTGCAGTTCGACTGCTACCACTGCCAGATCGTCGAAGGCGACCTCGCGATGAAGCTCGAGCGCGATTTCGCGGGCATCGGCCACATCCAGATCGCGGGCGTGCCGGAGCGTCACGAGCCTGATCTCGGCGAGCTGAACTATCCGTACCTGTTCGACCTGATCGATGCGCTCGGCTACGACGGCTGGATCGGCTGCGAATATCGTCCGAAGGCCGGCACGTCCGAAGGGCTCGGCTGGCTCCGGCCGTACCTGTAATTCCCGTATCTCGTCGACGATGAACGACAGTCTCGCGCGCGGGGTGCTCGAGCGGCGACGCCGTCGTGCAGCTGGTGCGTCATGCGCCGGACCGGCGGCGGCGCGCGCTGCCGAACGCTTAATGTTTCGTTAACGATCCCGCCGTAGAATCCGGTCGATACCTACGATCCCCACCGCCTTGACAGGAGCCTCCATGTCCACACCCGCACGCTATGACGTCGTCGCACGTCTTCTTCACTGGTTGATCGTGGCGCTCATCGTCGCGCAGTACCTGATCGGCTGGACGATGCCCGACGTGCATCGCGATACGCAACCGGTCGGCTTGATCGCCGCACACCTGCTCGTCGGCACCGCGCTGGTCGCCGCGATGGTGTGCCGCGTGCTGTGGCGCGTGACGCATCGCCCGCCCGCCGACACGCTGTCGCCCACGATGCGCAAGTTGTCCGGCGCCACCCATTTCGCGCTCTATGCGCTGCTGATCGTCGTGCCGCTGCTCGGCTG
This sequence comes from Burkholderia ubonensis, assembly GCF_001718695.1. Classification (NCBI taxonomy): domain Bacteria; kingdom Pseudomonadati; phylum Pseudomonadota; class Betaproteobacteria; order Burkholderiales; family Burkholderiaceae; genus Burkholderia; species Burkholderia ubonensis. Next base: position 1,816,758 of record NZ_CP013422.1, read on the forward strand.
GATCAATGCGTCGTCGCGCGCATGGGCCGTCACGCTGCTCGGCGTCCTGCCGCTGCCGGCGCTGTCGGAAGCCGGATCGCAATTCGGGCACGCGATGGGCGACGTGCACGGCGTGCTCGCGTGGGTGCTGTTCGCCGGCATCTGTCTGCACGTCGCGGCCGCACTCGCGCATCGCTTCGTGCTGCGCGACCAGACCATGCAGCGGATGATGCCGTGGTGAGCATGCCGCGAACGGCATGCTCGATGCCGTAGCGCCGACGCGGGACGCGCTCGCGCCGGCACCGGGTAGCAGGCTGGCGTCGGCCTGCTACCGCATCGTCGATGTGCCCATGTACCTATGCACGGCGGCCAAGGTCGCGATCTTCCGCCGAATCCCCGCCTTCCCCCTTCTACCGGCCACACCGGCCGCCGCCGCACCGATCGGCGCGTCGCAAACCTGCGCGCGACAGCACCTGGGCCGATGCAGGCGTCGGGGCACCCGCCCACGCACGTCGCGGCCCCTGGCCGTTGCGGCTTCATATTCGATCGCTGCGCCAATCGACGAGCGCGCGCATGACCACCGGTCCGACGACGCATGGTGGCCATTCATTCGCGGCGCCGCATCTCGAACGCACTGTCATTCTTTCGTCAGCGGGTGTAACCTGACGTAACGCACGCTCCACCGCGCGTGGGGCAGACTGACGACACCTCGTGGATCGCCCTCCGATCATGTCCGTCGCTTACGAGTACGCTGCCGGCCTGCTCCGTACGCTCTACGACCGCCACATCGACGGCGGCGCGGTGCTCGACACGGCCGCGTTTCCCGATGCCGTGCGTTTCGTTGGCGCATGGCGCGACATCCAGGCAGAGGCGTTGGCCGTGGCGCGCGACATGCCGCGCATCCCGCGCTTTCACGAGATCATGCGCGAGCAGCGCGACATCTCCGCGAACGACGCGCGCGACTGGCGGATGTTCATCATGCAGGCATACGGGCAGCCGTTTCCGCGCAACCTGTCGCGCTGCCCGACCGTCGCGTCGCTGGTCGCCGCGTCGCCGGACGTGCTGTCCGCGTCGCTGTCGTTCCTCGCGCCAGGCAAGCACATCCCGCCGCATCGCGGCCCGTTTCGCGGCATCGTGCGCGGCTATCTCGTGCTGTCGATGCCGAGGCGCGCGGACGGCTCGCCCGCCGCGGTGCTGAAGATCGATGGCCGCGAATACCGGCTCGAAGAAGGCCGCTTCCTGCTGTGGGACGACACGTTCCAGCACGAGGTGTGGAACGACAGCGGCGAAGTACGGATCGTGCTGCTGCTCGACATCCGCCGGCGCGGGATGCCGCGCGCGCTGAGGTGGCTGTCGAACGCGGTGATCGGTGTCGTGCGGCTCGGGATCCGCATCCGCGGGCGCTCGATTCCCGTTTAGCGGCCCACCGGGCGCACCTGCGTAGCGGTCAGTCCTCGCGCGCGAGCTGCGCGAGCGCATCGGCGAGCGCGCGAATCGCCGGCTGCGCGGCGCGCTGCACCGGATGAACCAGGTAGTAGCCGAGGCCGTTGCGCACCACCTGCGGAAACGGCGTGACGAGCGTTCCGGCGGCCAGCCGGTCGGCCGCCATCCGCGGATCGCCGATGGCCACGCCGTGCCCCTGCTCCGCCGCCGCGAGCGTCAGTTCGAGGGTATCGAATACGAGCCCGGCCGCCGGGTCGATCTGCGTCGCGCCGAGCGCACCGAGCCAGCATCGCCATTCGTCGCGGTTGCGCGCCGGATGCAGCAGCGTGACCCGCGCGAGATCGTCGATCGCGTGCAACGACGCAGCGGCCTCGCGCGTGCACATCGGCGTCAGGCATTCGTCGAACAGCGGCACGGCCGCCATTCCCGCCCAGGTTCCGCTGCCGCGCACGACGATTGCATCGACGTCGGCCTCGGTGAAATCCGGCGTGTCGTCCGCCGACGTATGGATGCGCAGCTCGGTGCGCGGCAACGCACGGTTGAGCGCCGCGAGCCTCGGCAGCAGCCAGCGCACCGCGAACGTGGAAGGCACGCGCAGCGTGAGGACCGACGCGGCCTGCGCGTGCGCATCTGCGTGTCGCGCCAGTCGGGCGAGCACGTCGACGGCCACCGCCAGCAGCGCGCCGCCTTCGGCGGTCAGCGTCAAGCCCGACGCATGGCGGACGAACAATGCACAGCGGTAATGCGCTTCCAGTTGCTGCACCTGACGGCTCACCGCGCCCTGGGTCCGGCACAAATGGTCGGCGGCCTTGCTGATGCTGCCGAGTTGCGCGGCCGCGACGAACGCCTGGTACGCCGTCAACGGAGGCAGCGAACGCGTGAGATCGGCCAGCGGGTATGCATGCGGCGCATGCCCGGATTGCGGATTTTTCGATGGTTCGGTCATCGGTGCATCGCTATCGTGGTGGAACCGGCGCGCGACGGCAGTCGCGACGGGCCGGTCCATCATCAGCGGAGAAATACCATGATTTCGTCGTCCGACGCACTATACACGCGGCAGGTGGATACCTACCTGAAGGCGCTGGAGCGCGGCGACACCGCTGCGATCTGCGCGTTGTTCACGCCGGGCGCGCGGATTTTTTCGCCGTTTCTCGGCTGGATGGAACCCGGGCCCTTCTTTGAAAAGGTCGAGTCGGCGTCCGGGCAGAGCAGGATCACGACGATCGACATCTGCGTCAGCGCGACCGGCGCGCGTCGGGCGACCGGTTACTTTGTCTACGACTGGGGACTGAAGGACGGCTCCTCGGTTCGATTCGAATGCGTCGACGTATTCGAGTTCGACGACGGCGGACTCATCGAGCGCATGACGATCATCTACGACACCTACCCGATCCGCAGCACGGTCGGCGACAAGTACGCGTAACGGCGCGCCGCGCGCCGGCCGTTGCGCGGCGCAGCAAGCGCATGGCGTCGCCGGCCGGCCCGGTGAAGCGGGCTGATGCCCTGCTCGATTTGCCGAACGATCGCCTAAACTACAGACCGTCCCCCGCACGCTGCTGCCGGCCCCTGCCATGGCACACCTCTTCTTCGCGGCATCGATTCAACGGCATGTCGACATGCCCGAGCGCGACATCGACGCGCGCACGCTGCGCGACGCGCTGGAAACGGCCTTCGCCGCGCAGCCGCGGCTGCGCGGCTACATCGTCGACGACCAGGGTGCGCTGAGAAAGCACCTGTCGGTGTTCATCGACGGCCATCCGGTACGCGACCGGCAACACTTGTCCGATACGCTCGACGACGCCAGCCGCGTCTATGTCGTGCAGGCGTTGTCGGGCGGATAACGGGGCGCATGCGCGGCGCAGCCAGCCGCGCCCGAGCCCACAGGAGACACCGGACATGAACGACCGATTGCTCGTCGCGACCCGCAAGGGCCTGTTCGTGCTGCACGCCGACGGCGACGGCGGCTGGTCGCTCGGCGAGCCGCACTTCATCGGCGAGCCGGTCGGCATGACGCTCGCCGATCCGCGCGACGGCACGCTGTATGCGGCGCTCCATCTCGGCCATTTCGGGGTCAAGCTGCATCGCAGGCGTGCCGATGCGGACGAATGGGAGGAATGCGCGGTGCCCGTCTATCCGCCGCAGCCGGCCGACGCGGGCGCCGGCAATACGGATGCCGAAGCGCCCGCCGCGCCGCGCGCGCCGTGGACGCTCCAGCAAATCTGGTCACTCGAAACCGGCGGCCCGGACGAACCGGGCGTTCTATGGGCCGGCACGATCCCCGGCGGGCTGTTCCGTTCCGACAACGGCGGCGACACCTGGACGCTCAACCGCGCGCTATGGGATCGCCCCGAGCGCCGCGAATGGTTCGGCGGCGGCTACGACGCGCCGGGCATCCATTCCGTGATGGTCGATCCGCGCGACAGCCGGCACGTGTCGATCGGCGTGTCGTGCGGCGGCGTTTGGCAGACCGAAGACGGCGGCGCGACCTGGCGCGTGAGCGCCGACGGCATGGAAGCCGACTACATGCCGCCGGAACGGCGGGGCGACGCCAACGTGCAGGACCCGCACCGCGTCGTGCAATGCCCGGCCAACCCGGACGTGCTGTGGACGCAGCACCATTGCGCGATCTTCCGCTCGACCGACGGCGCGGCGCACTGGCAGCGCATCGACGCGCAGCCGTCGAGCTTCGGCTTCGCGGTCGCCGTGCACCCGCGCGAGCCGGACACCGCATGGTTCGTGCCCGCCGTGAAAGACGCGTGCCGGATTCCGGTGAACGGCCAGTTCGTCGTCACGCGCACCCGTGACGGCGGCCGCACGTTCGAGCGTTTCTCGAACGGATTGCCGCCGGCGCCGGCGTACGACCTCGTGTATCGGCACGGGCTCGCAGTGGACGACTCGGGCACGCGCCTCGCGATGGGATCGACGACCGGCGGGCTATGGACGTCCGGCGACGGCGGCGAGAACTGGCGTCAGGTGTCCGCGCATCTGCCGCCGGTTTATTGCGTGCGCTTCGGGTAACGCGCGAGGTCCGGCGCGCCGGACCATTCGGCCGGCGCGCCGTGTACGACCTCGCTCAACGCACCCCGAGATACGCCTTCACCGCCGGCAGCCCCGGCTTGCCGTCGATCGTCGTCACCCCCGCGAGCCACTTGTCGAGCGCCTGCGGGTTCGCCTTCAGCCATGCGGCCGCGGCCTTGTTCGGCTCCTCCTTGTTCATGATCGGCACCATCACGTGGTTCTCGATCGATGTCGTGAACTGCAGGTTCGACACGAACTTCGCGACGTTCGGGCAGCGCTGCGCGTAGTCGGGCGGCGTCGCCGTCAGCACCTTCGCCTCGCCGTAGTTCGGGCCGAACACGTCGTCGCCGCCGGTCAGGTAGTCGATCTTCATCTGCACGTTCATCGGATGCGGCTCCCACCCGAGGAACACGATCCACTGCTTGTCGCGAATCGCGCGGTTCACCTCGACCAGCATCCCGGCCTCGCTCGACTCGACCAGCTTGAACTTGCCGAGCCCGAACTGGTTGCCGTCGATCATCTTCTTGATCAGCGCGTTGCCGTCGTTGCCGGGCTCGATCCCGTAGATCTTGCCGTTCAGCTTGTCCGCGAACTTCTGGATGTCCGCGAACGATTTCAGCCCGCCCTGGTACACGTAGTCGGGCACCGCGAGCGTGTATTTCGCGCCGGTCAGGTTCGGCGTGGCGAGCACCTTGATCGTGCCGGCCTTCGTGAACGGCTGGATGATCGGGTCCATCGTCGGCGACCAGTAGCCGAGGAACACGTCGATCTGCTTGCTCTTGATCCCCGCGAACGTGATCGGCACCGATGCGATCGTCTTGGTCGGCGTGTAGCCGAGGCCTTGCAGCATCGTCGATGCGAGGCCGGTCGTCGCGGCGATGTCGGACCAGCCGACGTCCGCGAAGCGCACGGTCTTGCATACCGGCGGATCGGCCGCATACACGGCCGTCGCCGGCGCGGCGGCGGCGATCCCGACACCACATGCCGCTGCGATCAGTAGTCGCTTCATCTTTCTTCTCCTCAAAGTGTTGTCGTTCGCGTGAAATCCGGGATCGTGAATAGAAGCCGTTCGCCGCGATCCCGGCGGCGCACGGGCCGAATGGATCAGCGCCGTTCAGCGCCCAGGCAGCCTGCGTTCGACGCTGGGCGCATGACCGAACTGCGCGCGGTACGCCTTGCTGAAATGACACGGCGAATGGAACCCGCAGACCGTCGTCACGCGCGCGATCGACGCGTCGGTCGTGCGCAGCAGGTCGCGCGCGCGCTTCAGGCGCAGCGTCAGGTAATAGTGGGTCGGCGACACGTTCAGGTAGACCTTGAACATCCGCTGCAGATGCCGCTGCGACAGCCGCACGAGCCGCGCGAGCTCGTCGAGCGACAGCGGCTCCTCGATGTTCGCCTCCATCAGCCGCACGACCTCGATCAGCTCCGCGCGCGAGAAGCCGACGCGCGCATCGACCGGAATCGGCTGCGGATCGGTCGCGCTGCGGATGCGCTCGAGGATGAACTGCTCGGACACCTGCGCGGCGAGCTGCTGCCCGAAGCGCGCGCCGACGAGGTTCAGCATCAGGTCGAGCGGCGCGGTGCCGCCGGTGCAGGTCAGGCGGTCGCGATCGACGACGAACAGCTCGTCGGCGAAACGCACCTGCGGGAACTCCGCATGCAGCGACGACAGGTTTTCCCAATGGACGGTGCAGCGGTAGCCGTCGAGCAGCCCGCTCGACATCAGCGCGTACGCACCGGTGCAGATGCCGCCGAGCGGCAGGCCGCGCTCGGCGAGCCAGCCGAGCGTCGCGCGCGCGTCCTCGTCGACGACGTCGCGGATGCGGATGCCGCCGCAGACGATCATCACGTCGGGCAAGCGTTCCGGGTCGAGCGCCTGCGTCGGCCGCACCGCGATGCCGTTGCTCGCATGCACCGGCGCGCCGTCGAGCGAATAGATCGACCACTGGTAGTGATCGGCGCGCCCGACGTAGTTCGCCATGCGCAGGACTTCGACCGCGCTCGAGAATGCGATCATCGAAAAATTCGGCAGCGTCAGAAAGCCGAAATGCGCGAGGGACGAAACCGGTGAAACGCAGGCGGCGGGCGCAAAGGCGGCAGCGGCGGACGTCACATCGCTCTCCTAACGGGCAGGTTGCACGAGGTCAGCCCCGCGGCCTGCGCCACGGATGCCGAAGCTGGATCGGAGAAAGCGGCCGGGAAAGAGTCCGGCCGCCGGTCAATCAGGCCTGCGCGGGCGCGGCCTTGACGCGAAACAGCTGCTTGAGGCCCGCGAACAGCGGCGCCTTCGCGGTGCCCGGCGCGCGGCCGAAGCTCTCGGTGATGCGGTCGAGGATGATCGCGAGCAGCACGACCGACAGGCCGCTTTCGAAGCCCAGGCCGATGTCGAGACGCTGGATGCTGGCGAGCACGTCGTTGCCGAGGCCGCCCGCGCCGACCATCGACGCGATGATCACCATCGACAGCGCCATCATGATCGTCTGGTTCACGCCCTGCATGATCGACGGCAGCGCGTTCGGGAACTGCACCTTGTACAGCAGCTGCCACGGCGTGCAGCCGAACGCCTGGCCCGCTTCGACGATCTCGCGGTTCACGTGGCGGATGCCGAGGCTCGTGAGGCGCACGGCCGGCGGCATCGCGAAGATCACCGTCGACAGGATCCCCGGCACGCGCCCGAGACCGAACAGCATCGCGGCCGGAATCAGGTAGACGAAGGCCGGCATCGTCTGCATCAGGTCGAGGATCGGACGCACGATCGCGGCGACCCACTTGCTCTTCGCGGCCCAGATGCCGAGCGGGATGCCGAGCACGAGGCTGATGATCGTCGACGACAGCGTGAGACCGAGCGTGATGACGGTCTGATCCCAGAAGCCCGTCGCGAAGATCAGCAGCAGCGACGCGGTGGTGAACAGCGCGAAGCGCCAGCCCACGCGCCACAAGCCGACGCCGATGAAGATCGCCATCATCAGCCACATCGGGATCGCCTGCAGGCTGTGCTCGACGAATGCCGCGAGGCCCTCGATCGCTCGACCGATCGCATCGAACGTCTGCGCGTCGTGGTCGAGCAGGTAATGAACGGACTGGTCGACCCACCTACCGAGCGGAATAATTTCAGACATGGGAGCCTCGCGAACGCGTGATGGCCTTCAGGATGAGCGCACGATCGACCGAGCCGCAGTAGCAGCCGTCGTCGTCGACGACGGGCAATGCATTCGGGTTCGCGACCACGCGCGCGACGACATGTTCAAGCGACGCATCGCGCCGGATGCTCTCGATCGGCCGCACCGACGGCGTGGCCTGACCGATCGCGTCGCGCGTGACGAAGCCGCGGATCTTGCGTTCGGCGTCGAGCACGAACGCGTATTCGGCGCTGCCGTTCAGCGTCGCCGCGACGCTCGCGGCATCGCACTTCGACACGACCGGCACGGCGCCCGTCTGCATCAGGTCGCCGGCAGTCAGGTAGCGGCTCGTGTCGATGCCGTCGAAGAACGCGCGCACGTAGTCGTCGGCCGGGTTCGCGATGATGTCCTGCGGCGTGCCGACCTGCACGAGGCGGCCGCCCTCCATGATCGCGATCCGGTTGCCGATGCGCAGCGCTTCCTCCAGATCGTGCGACACGAACATGATCGTGCGGCGCTGCTCCTTCTGCAGCTGCAACAACACATCCTGCATTTCCCTGCGCTTGAGCGGATCGAGCGCGGAGAACGCCTCGTCCATGATCATCAGCGACGGGTTCACCGCGAGCGCGCGCGCAAGGCCGACGCGCTGCTGCATGCCGCCCGACAGCTCGGACGGCAGCTTGTGCGAAAACGGTGCGAGGCCAACCTGCTCGAGCACCTCCATCGCGCGCCGTTCGCGCTCCTTCTTGCCGACGCCCGCGACCTCGAGGCCGAACGCGGCGTTCGACACCACGGTGCGATGCGGCATCAGCGCGAACGACTGGAACACCATGCTCATGTCCTTGCGGCGCAGCGCGGTGAGCGCCGAGCGGCGCGCCGACGCGACGTCGAGACCGTCGATCATCACCTTGCCCGCGCTCGGATCGACCAGCCGGTTCACGAGGCGGATCAGCGTGGATTTGCCGGAGCCGGACAGGCCCATCAGCACGAAAATTTCGCCTTCCTGCACGTCGAACGATACGTTGTGCACGCCGACGACCTGGCCCGTGCGCTTGAGTACTTCGTCCTTCGTCGCACCGGCGGCGAGCATGTCGAGCGCCTGCTGCGGATTGCTTCCAAATACCTTGCACAGACCTTCGACCACGACCTTGGGGGCATCCATCGAAACCTTCTCCTCGTGTAGCGGGGACTCACGCGTGTCATAGCGTGCCTACATAGTTGCCAGAAAAAACCCCGGCCTGCCGACGAATTACGACAAACGCTTGCGCAAATACGACACACCCCACAGCCGCGCCCCGCGGGCCGCGGCGCGCGGCGACCCCCGATTGCGGCGACGCACTACGCGCAGCGTCAGCAACGACGGGCATCGCGTCCCGGACTTGTGCGCAGCAGCGCGACGCGTAACCCGCGCAGTCGGGCGAAAAAACACAAGTGGCGCGCGTCGCTTTACGACAATTTTGCGTCCGATCGGCCGCGTCGCGGCGCCGTGCGCAAATTAAAAGAATGGTCGTACGAAAAGACTGCATCGCGAACGTGTACCGCCACGTTCGCGGGCCGTCGGCAACCCTGAAATTCCCGCATGGCCACTGTGATACATTGCCGGCAACCACGCCATTCGGGACATCACCGCGCGCCTTGCGCGGCGCACGCTCGAGCGGTGCGCGCATGCCGGTTCGCCTGCCGGCCAGAATGGAAAAACCGCCTCGATCGGGCAGCGCGACGATCGAAGGACGATAACGAAATGAGAGAGGGAGTTAGGCGATGACTTGGGCCTTGGCCGCAATCGGCTTCATCGCGGGCGGTATCGCCGCATTGTTCGGGGATGTCTCGGTCGCCACCGGCGCGCTGCTCGGCGCGGTGACCGGCTTCTGCGTCGGCTACGCGCTGCAGGAAGGCAGGCGCACGAGCGGCGACACGACCTCCGACGCATCTGCAATTTCCACACCCGGCAGCGCGCCGCCATCTGTGGTGGTGCCGCTCGCCGATCGCGTCGCGCGGCTCGAAGCGACCGTCGACGCGCTCACCCACGAGCTCGACGCGCTACGCGGGCAGCTGGCCGGTGCGAACGCCGGCGTCGCGGCCGGCAGCGCCGCGCACGCGCCGGCGGTCATACCGGTGGGCAAACCGGCTGTCACGCCGTCACCCGCCGCGATGCCGCCGCAACCATCGGTGCAACCGGCGGCCGTGCGTGTCGCCACGCCGGCGTCGACGATCGCGGTTGCGCCTGCGCCTGCGCCCGCGCCCGCGCCTGCCGCTTCGGCGCGCGCGAGCGCCGAGCCTGCGGCCGCCGTCGCACCGACGCTTACGCCCGCCGCGACCACGCCGCCCGCACCACCCGCCCCGCCGAAGCCGCGCGAGCCCGGTATCGCGGAGCGCGCGCTGCGCGCCGCACGCGACTGGCTGCTCGGCGGCAACACGGTCGTGCGGGTCGGCATCATCGTGCTGTTCTTCGGTGTCGCGTTCCTGCTCAAGTACGCCGCCGACAACGACCTGCTGCCGATCGAATTCCGCCTGGCCGGCACCGCGCTCGCCGCGGCCGCCCTGCTCGCGATCGGCTGGCGCGTGCGCGCGCGGCGTGCGGCATACGGGCTCGTGCTGCAAGGCGGCGGCATCGGCATCCTGTATCTGACGATCTTCGCCGCCACCAAGCTCTACGCGCTGCTGCCGGTCGGCGCGGCGTTCCCGCTGATGGTCGCGATATGCGCGCTCGGCGCGTTCCTCGCGGTGATGCAGAACGCGCTGCCGCTCGCGTTCATGGGCACCGCGGGCGGCTTCCTCGCGCCGGTGCTGCTGTCGACCGGACACGGCAGCCACGTCGCGCTGTTCAGCTACTACGCATTGCTGAACGCGGGCGTGTTCGCGATCGCATGGTTCAAGGCGTGGCGTCCGCTGAATCTGCTCGGCTTCGTGTTCACGTTCACGATCGGTTCGGCGTGGGGCGTGACCGCGTATCGTCCCGCGTTGCTGGCGAGCACCGAACCGTTCCTGATCCTGTTCTTCCTGATGTACGTCGGCATCGCGCTGCTGTATGCGGTGAAGCGCGAGCTGGCGCTGCGTCACTACGTCGACGGCACGCTCGTGTTCGGCACGCCGATCGTCGCGACCGCGCTGCAGGCGGCGCTCGTGAAGGACATCCCGTTCGCGCTCGCGTGGAGCGCGGTCGCGCTGTCGGCGTTCTACCTCGTGGTCGTCGCGTGGCTCGCGCGGCGCCGCGCGCGTCTCGCGCTGCTGTTCGACGCGATGCTCGCGCTCGCGGTGATCTTCGCGACGCTCGCGGTGCCGCTCGCGTTCTCCGGCCCGACGACGAGCGCCGCGTGGGCGATCGAAGGCGCGGCGATCGTGTGGGTCGGCGTGCGTGAACGGCGCCTCGCGCCGTTCGCCTTCGGCCTGTCGATGCAACTCGCGGCCGCCGGCGCGTTCTTCACGAGCCTGCTTGGCGCGCCCGACGCGAACGCGCTGCCGGTGCTCAACAGCCCGTACATCGCGATGCTGCTGATCGCGCTCGCCGGGCTCTTCACCGGCTGGTGGCTGCACGGGCGCAACGAAGCGCGCGCGTGGCATGCGTGGATGCCCGACGTGGGCTCGGCGGCCGCGGTCTGGGGGCTGTTGTGGTGGCTCAGCGGCGGGCTGCACGAGATCCTCGTCTATGCGAGCCGCCACGTCGATCTGCATGCGGACCGCTTCGTCGTCGATGCGACCGCGCTGTTCGCGGCCGGCACCGCATGGCTCGCGCACCTGGCGCGCCGCAAGCTCGCGTGGCCGATCGCCGAATGGCCCGCGCTCGCGTTGACGCCGGTGCTCGCGCTGCTCGCCATCCGCGCGTTCGATACGCACGACGCGCCGCTGTCCGGCATGGGCGCGTTCGCGTGGCCGATCGCGGTGATCGCGTGCTATGCGCTGCTGCTGCGCCAGTCGCGCGCGATCCCCGCCTCGGCGGCATCGGCGACGGCCCGCGCCGCAACCGGCGCGCCGACCGTCGCAGCCGTGCCCGCGGCGTGGCTCGCGCCGCTGCACACGCTGATGTTCTGGACCTTGTGCGGCTTGTGCTCGCTCGAAGGCTTCTGGCGCTTGCGCGCGTTCGTGCCCGAAGGCGCGTGGAGCTGGAGCGCATGGGCGTACGGCTTCGGCGCGCTGCTCCTGCTGGTTTCGGGCCCCGGCTCGCGGCTGCGCTGGCCGATCGGCGCGTACCCGCGCGCCTACCAGCTGTGGGGCGCCGCACCGCTCGCCGCGTTGCTGTGGCTGTGGAGCATCGCGAGCGTGACGAGCGACGGCGACGCGTCGCCGCTGTTCTGGCTGCCGATCCTCAATCCGCTCGACGTCGCGCAGCTGTTGATCTTCGTCGCGTTCGCGATGTGGCTGCGCCGCCTGAAGGCGCTCGGCGTGACGTGGCATCCGCTCGCGGCCGATCTCGCGGCGCTCGCGACGGTGTTCCTGTGGTTCAACGCGCTGCTGCTGCGCACGCTGCATCACCATTTCCACCTCGCTTACGACGTCGACGCCGTGCTGTCGTCGTTCGGCATGCAGCAGGTGTTCATGGTCGGCTGGAGCGTGTTCGCGTTCGCAGGCATGTGGCTGATGCGGCGCGACGCCATCGCGCGCATCTGCGCGCTCGCGTCGCTGCCGCTGATCGTCGTGATGTGGCTCTGGACCTTCTACGCGAACTTCACGCAGGACGGCGGCAGCTGGGCGCGCATCCCGCTGCTCAATCCGCTCGATCTCGTGCTGGTGGCCGTCTACGCGCTCGCCGCGTCGTGGTTCGTGCGCGTGCGCCGGCTCGGCTGGTCGTTCGGCGCGTATCGCGTCGAGCTGCTCGCGGCGGCCGGCGCGACGGCGTTCCTGTGGCTGAACGCGATCCTGCTGCGCACGCTGCATCACTGGACGGGCGTGCCTTATGCGTTCGACGCGATGGCGGAATCGACGCTCGTGCAGGCATCCGTATCCGTGTACTGGACGCTCTGCGCGCTCGCGACGATGATCTGGGCAACGCGCCGCGCGCTGCGTCCGCTGTGGTTCGTCGGCGCCGCGCTGCTCGCGCTCACGGTGATCAAGCTGTTCGTGTTCGACCTGTCGCACGTCACCGGCATCGAACGCATCGTGTCGTTCATCGGCATCGGCGTGCTGCTGCTGTTGATCGGCTATTTCTCGCCGCTGCCGCCGAAGGCAGCGGCTCAACCGGACGATCGCCAATCATGAAGCGACTCGCAGCCCTGCTCGGCCTGAGCCTGCTGACTTCGTTCGCGGCCGCCGGCGGCCCGCCCGGCGCCGAACGCGTCGCACGGCGCTTCGCGCTCGATCTCGACGGCAGCGCCGCGTATTACCAGCTCACCGTGCCGCAACCCGTCTATGCGGGCAGCCGGCGCGACGACCTCGGCGACGTGCGGATCTTCAACGGCGCGGGCGAGCCGGTGCCGTATTCGCTCGATGCGCCCGCGACGACCGCGGCCGCGTTGCCGCCGACGCGCACGCCGGCACACTGGTTCGCGCTGCCGCGCACGCGCGGGAACGACGACCGCGCACCGCTCGGCGTAGCGGTCGCGCCGGACGGCTCGCTACGCGCGACGCTCGCCGCGCCGGCACGCGCGACGCATGCGGTGGATCTCGTCGACCTGTCTCATGTGGACGGCGACGTCGACGCGCTGCTCGTGCACCTCGGCGACGACAGCTACCAGGGACGCGTCGCGGTCGAGGCCAGCGACGATCTGCACGACTGGCGCTCGCTCGGCAGCGTGCAGTTGCTGAAGGTGGCACGCGGCGGCGACACGCTGGTGCAGGAACGTATCGCACTCGACGGCATGGGTTCGCGCTACCTGCGGCTCGAATGGCTCGACGACGTGCCGTCGATCGCTTCGATCGACGTCGAGACGCGTCCGCGCGATGCGCGCGCGGTGGAAGCCGCCGCGGTGCCGCGTCAATGGCGCGACGCCGTACGCGTGCGAGCCGGCGACACGCCGGGCGAATACCGGTTCGACACCGACGGCCCGTATCCGGTCGACCGCTTGCGCATCGACCTGCCGCAGCCGAATACGGTTGCGCGCGCAACGGTGCAGAGCCGCAGCGATGCGCAGTCGCCGTGGCGCGACGTCGCCGATGCGGTGCTGTTCCGGCTGCAACGCAACGGCGGCGAGCAACGCAACCCGCCGCTCGCGTTCGCGCCGAATCCCGACCGGGCTTGGCGCATCGTCGTCGACATGCGCAACGGCGGGCTCGGCGGCGGTCAGCCGGCCGTGGCGATCGGCTGGCATCCGGCCGCACTGACGTTCGTCGCGCGCGGCACGCCGCCCTTCACGCTCGGAGTCGGCAATGCGGCGCTGTCGTCGTCGGCCGTGAGCCGCGATGCGCTGCTGATCGGCATGGCGCCCGAAGTGCGTCCCGCGCGCGTGGGCGCGGCTTTGGCGACGTCGGAGGCCGCGCCGGAGCCGAGCGCCGACGCGGACGCGACCCGCCGCTACGTGCTGTGGGGCGCGCTGGTCGCCGCGGTCGCGGTGCTCGGCACGATCGCGTGGCGTCTCGCGCGCGGCAGCGGCGAGGTACGCAAGCGCGACGAATGACGTGGCATCGCGCGGCAGGATGACGGCGCCGGACCCATGCGCGGGACGGCGCCCCGTTGACACGGCCGGCCGCGCATTCCATGCTCGCTGCTCGTTCATCGCCCTGCGAGCGCCCATGGTCACCTGCTTTCTTCGTTACGTCGTCGATCCGTACAAACTCGAGCAGTTCGAAACCTACGGCAAGATGTGGATTCCGCTCGTCGAGCAATTCGGCGGCACGCATCACGGCTACTTCCTGGCGTCCGAAGGCGCGAGCGACATCGCGCTGGCGATGTTCTCGTTCCCGAGCCTTGCCGAATACGAGCGCTACCGCGAACGCTCGAAGGCCGACCCGGCATGCCAGGCCGCGTTCCGTTACGCGGAGGAAACGCGCTGCATCGTCAGCTACGAGCGCAGCTTCTTCCGGCCGGTGTTCGAGTAAGCCGCGCCTTTGCGGCGCCGGACGAAAAAAAGCCCCGCCTGCATCCGTGCCGGCGGGGCCAACCCATGTCAGTAGAGACATCATGGAGGAGACGGAGCCATCATATCGACGGCTCGCCGCGCGCCCAACCAAGCATTTCTGCTATCGATCTGCGCCGCCGCGTTCACGATTCACCGGCCCGCGCAGCATATCGATAGAACGAAAAGTCGTTTTCAGACTGGCGGCGGGGTCGTTACCATGCAGGTTTTAAGCCCGTGTTTAAGGCTGTGCCCAGCAGCCGGGCAACCGATTCCCGAGGAGCGCCCCCTTGACTGCATTCGATCAACACCGCCGGCCGTTCGTCGTCGGCATCGGCGGCACCACCCGCGCGGCCTCGTCCACCGAACGCGCGCTGGCGTTCGCGCTGCGCGGCGCGCAGGCGGCCGGCGCCCGCACCCGCCTGTTCGACGGACCATTCCTGCACACGCTGCCGCACTACGCGCCCGAACACAACGCGCTGACCGACGCGCAGCGCGAGCTGATCGACACGGTGCGCGAAGCCGACGCGATCATCATCGCGACGCCCGGCTATCACGGCGGCGTGTCCGGCCTCGTCAAGAACGCGCTCGACACGCTCGAGGAGCTGCGCGCCGACCAGCGGCCCTATCTCGACGGCCGCGCGGTCGGCCTGATCGTCACCGCGTACGGCTGGCAGGCCGCCGGCACCGTGCTGACGTCGCTGCGCTCGATCGTCCATGCGCTGCGCGGCTGGCCGACGCCGTTCGGCGCGACCGTGAACACGCTCGAAACGCGCTTCGAGAGCGCCGACAGCTGCTCGGATCCGAAAGTCGTCGCGCAGCTCGAGACGGTCGGCACGCAAGCCGCCGAATTCGCGCTCGCGTTCGCGTCGCATCGCGCGGCGTCGCATGCGGCATCGGTCGACGCGCTCGCGCCGGTGCTGAAGATCGCCAACCAGTAACCCGCCCCTTTCCTCTTTCCCCGTTCCGCCGCCCGTGCACGGCGCCTCGCCCGTGCGCGGGCGGCGCGCATCCGGCGCCGCCGGCCGCCGTACGCCCGGCCGTCCACCGTCGATAAGGTTTCAGCCCGCCGCGTGATTTGCATTGGCCGAAAGATTGGTTCACGCCGGTTGCGGGTTTTCGTACGCTGAAAGCCCGAACCCTCTTCGAGCGCGCCATGATCCGCACGATCCGCTACAAGGGCTACGAAGTCGCGCCCGCCGCCGCGCGGCTGCCGAACGGCCTGTTCGCCGCCAACCTGACGATCGAAAAAGCGAGCGGCGGCCCGTCGCGCGCCGTCACGTTCGACGCGATCGATTTCTTTTTCGAGGAAGAACACGCGCTCGCCTACGCGTCCCGCTGGGGCCGCCTGTGGGTGGACACGCATGCTTGACCTGCTTGACCTGAGTCATGCAGCCGTGCGCATGGCCGCACGAAAATACGCGAAAACGGGAGCCGTGGGAGAATCCTTCGCTCCGTAATCGCAATAACAAAAGCCATGACTGACACGCTGCAGAAAGAGCAGGCAGCAGATCACGCAATGCGCAACTGGACCTTCGAGAGGCAAGGTCCGGTAGAGATCGGTTCCGATGCGCACAAGCAGATGTTTTGCCGCATGCTGCTCGACACACACAACCCGTACAAGCCGGCCGTGATCGACTGGCCGCCGCTCAAGCCCGAAGAGCTCGAGCGGCTCACGTCGCTGCCGATCTGGGACATCGCGGTGCAAACGGAAGGCCGCGCGTCGATTCGCGTCGCAACGTTCGCGTCGACCGTCCGCGACCCGCTGCTGAAGCAGGCGCTCGACATGGACGGCGGCGAGGAAGCGCGTCACAAGGTCGTGCTGTCGAAGCTGGTCGAGGCCTACGGCATCAAGCTGGCGCCCGAGCCGGCCTACCCGGCCCCGAAGGACGCCGAATGGGCGTGGATGGTGACGGGCTTCAGCGAATGCATCGACAGCTTCTTCGCGTTCGGCCTGTTTCGCTCCGCGCAGCGTTCCGGCTATTTCCCGGAAGAGCTCGTCGAGACCTTCGAGCCGGTGATCCAGGAAGAAGGCCGGCACATCCTGTTCTTCGTCAACTGGTACGCCTGGTACTGGCGCAACATGGCGTGGTGGCGCCGGCCGGCGTTCTTCGCGAAAGTCGCTGCCGTGTGGGCGTTCCTGATCTGGGAACGGATCGGTATCGCGCGCGGGATCGACGCCGAAGGCGTCGCGCACGACGCAAACTTCCCGGCGACCGGCACCGCGGCCGTCGGCGACGCGCTCAATCCGCGCGAGCTGATCGAACTGTGCCTCGCCGAGAACGACCGGCGGATGGCCGGCTACGACGAGCGGCTGCTGCGGCCGATGTTCGTGCCGCGGATGGCGCGGCTTGCGCTGCGCTTTCTGCGGAAATAGGCGTCGTTGCGACGGGGCGGTTCTGCGGCGAACGAGTATCGCGGCCGCGGACCGCCGGCGATTCGTGCTGGCCAACGGGGCGGCAGGTGGCGCCATCGTGGTGTCGTCCGGCTCATGCTGTGCCCGCCGCGCAACGTTTGCAGGCTTGCTCCCGGAGCAAAAACGCACGGTTCCCGATTTGGCCGGGTCGCATCGCGCGCGACACGATGCCGGTCAGTGCGCGGCCATTACCGCACGGCCGTTTCGAATGCGATGGCGCATCGCCGTTCCTACTCGCGTTTCCACTTCGCTGCTCGGCTTGCCGCTCCTCGTAACGGAGTTGCGCCGTGGACAGTCGGCCCGGACGCGGCGGCGATGATCTGACAATTTCGCGCCCGCCGGTGGCTTCGCGCAGCCGAGCGGTTGGAGCCTCCGGCTGCCCCCATCGGCGATTAGCCGAATCGCTCAATTGCCCGCCATATGGAACACGATCAATAGGATCGCTTCAACATGTGCTCTCAATTAGCGAGCGATTGCGCTGCAGCGGTTTCTTTGTCATCGACTGATAGTGAGCGCTGCCGGAAGCCCGCCCGACGGACCAGCGCGGGCGGCGCGATGCGCAATTCAGCATATCGCGACGGCTCGCCCCGCGTCGTCAATCGATTATCCCCCATGATTAACGACATAATAAAAATGCCACTCATGATATTAAAATAGCGAATTGATAAATATGTTCATATTCTTGTAGATCGACATCGTGGTCGCATTACAGAACAGAAAGAAACATGCGTCGCGCAAACGTTTGCTATTCAATTCTTCCTACCTTTCCAGGGCCAAAATGCGCACCATCGCGCAAACAACCCATGCAAACCATTGATTTCACACGACTTTTATGCGTGAACATCAGACCTCCGGCACTTTACAAAAACAATTCTTCATACTTTCGGATTGGTTGTTAATCAATACATCAAATCGCGATGCATTAACGATTCTTTAAACTTCCACGCGCTACATTTATCACTTTTTGTCAATCTACAAATAACGCCTCAAATAAAATTCGCGCATCGATTAAGAGTTTCGCGCGAGCGCACGAAATATTCGTCTAATGAAAGGCGGTGTGTGCGGCGCGCTTATTTGGAGGTAGCAGGACATGAACCGCACATACCGCTCGATCTGGAACGAATCGCTTGGCGCCTGGGTCGCCGCATCGGAGCTCGACTCGGCACGGGGCAAGCCGAACAAATCCGCCGTCGCGAAGGCTGTTGCGGCAGTGGCGCTCGTCGCGGGGGCGACGGTCGGCAACGTCGCGCACGCGCAGTACAGTGCGGGCGGGTTCGGCGGCTCCGTCGTCGCGTCGGGGTCGCAGGCGATCGCGATCGGCGGCAACGCCGGCAGCACGACGACGGCCAGCGGCGCAACCTCGATCGCGATTGGCGCGAACGCGACAGCGTCGGGCAACTATTCGCAGGCATTCGGTCAGCGTTCCGTGGCCACCGGCTCGAGCTCGATCGGCATCGGTTCCGGCTCCACGGCACTCAATACCGGCGCGACCGCGGTCGGCAACGACACGACGGCATCGGGCATCAGTTCGGTCGCGCTGGGCGGCGGCAACAGCAGCGGCACGGGCGGTGCGGTCGCGGCAGGCACGAACGCGATCGCGATCGGCCGGTTCTCCAATGTCGATGCGGCGGCGACGTCGGGCGTTGCGATCGGCGCCAACTCGGTCGTCACGTCGGCCGGCACCGACGCAACGGCGCTGGGTTCCGCCGCGACCGCGGCGGCCAGCGGCGCGACCGCGCTCGGCAACGGCGCGACGGCCAACGTCGCCGGCTCGGTCGCGCTCGGCAAGAACGCCGTGACCACAAGCACGAGCGGTACGACGACGGCAGGCACCGGGGCCGTCGGCAGCGCGACGGTCGGCACGCAGACGTTCACCGGGTTCGCCGGCACGAGCTCGGCCGCGGGGGTCGTGAGCATCGGCAGCCCCGGCGCGGAGCGGCGGATCCAGAACGTCGCGGCCGGGCTCGTGACTTCGGGCAGCACCGATGCGGTCAACGGAAGCCAGCTCTATTCGGTCGCCAGCACGACGACGTCAAGTATCAGCAGTCTTTCGACTTCGACGTCGACGGGGCTGTCGACGGTTGGTAGTTCGATTACTTCGCTTTCTACGTCGACTTCGACCGGCATCAGTTCGTTGTCCACGGGCCTCAGTTCGACCAATAGTTCGGTGACATCGCTTTCTACGTCGACTTCCACGGGTATCAGCTCGCTGTCGACCGGGCTCAGTTCGACCAATAGTTCGGTGACGTCGCTTTCGTCGTCGACGTCGACCGGCCTCTCGTCGGCCAATAGCGCGATTACGTCGCTGTCTACGTCGACTTCCACGGGCATCAGCTCGTTGTCGACGGGTCTGAGCTCGACCAATAGTTCGGTGGTCTCGCTGTCCACCTCGACGTCGACCGGCATCAGCTCGCTGTCCACCGGCCTCAGCTCGACCAACAGCTCGGTGACGTCGCTTTCGTCGTCCACGTCGACGGGCTTGTCATCGGCCACCAGCTCGATCACGTCGCTGTCAACTTCGGCTTCGACGGGTCTGTCGTCGGCAACCAGTTCGATCAGCTCGCTTTCCACTTCGACCTCGACGGGTATCAGCTCGCTGTCGACGGGCCTGAGCTCGACCAACAGTTCCGTCGCTTCGTTGTCGACCTCCACGTCGACGGGGCTGTCGTCGGCCAATAGCTCGATCACGTCGCTGTCCACCTCGACGTCCACGGGCATCAGCTCGTTGTCGACAGGTCTCAGCTCGACCAATAGTTCGGTGGTCTCGCTTTCCACTTCGACCTCGACCGGTATCAGTTCCCTGTCGACGGGCCTGAGCTCGACTAATAGCTCGGTGACGTCGCTGTCGTCGTCCACGTCGACCGGCTTGTCATCGGCCACGAGTTCGATCACGTCGCTGTCCACCTCGACCTCGACCGGCATCAACTCGCTGTCCACCGGCCTCAGCTCGACCAACAGCTCGGTTACGTCGCTGTCGTCGTCCACGTCGACCGGCCTCTCGTCGGCGAATAGCTCGATCGCTTCGCTGTCCACGTCGACCTCGACAGGGATCAACTCGCTGTCGACCGGCCTCAGCTCGACCAACAGTTCGGTGACATCACTGTCGTCGTCCACGTCGACGGGCTTGTCGTCGGCAACGAGCTCGATCACATCGCTGTCCACCTCGACCTCGACCGGTATCAGCTCGTTGTCCACCGGCCTGAGCTCGACCAACAGTTCCGTCGCTTCGTTGTCGACCTCCACGTCGACCGGCCTCTCGTCGGCGACGAGCTCCGTCACGTCGCTGTCCACGTCGACCTCGACCGGTATCAGCTCGTTGTCGACGGGCTTGAGTTCGACCGATAGCTCGGTGGCCTCACTGTCGACTTCGACATCGACCGGTCTGTCGTCCGCGACCAGTTCGATCAGCTCGCTCTCCACGTCGGCCTCGACCGGTATCAGCTCGCTGTCGACCGGCCTCAGTTCGACCGACAGCTCGGTCGCCTCGCTCTCGACGTCCACGTCGACGGGCCTTTCGTCGGCGACCAGCTCGATCGGCTCTCTGTCCACGTCGACTTCCACGGGCATCAGCTCGTTGTCCACGGGTCTGAGCTCAACCAACAGCTCGGTTGCCTCGCTGTCGACCTCCACGTCGACCGGCCTCTCGTCGGCTAACAGCTCGATCGCCTCGCTCTCCACCTCGACCTCGACCGGCATCAGCTCGCTGTCGACGGGCCTGAGCTCGACCAATAGTTCGGTTACGTCGCTGTCGACTTCCACGTCGACCGGTCTTTCGTCGGCGAACAGCTCGATCGCCTCGCTGTCCACGTCGACTTCCACGGGCATCAGCTCGCTGTCCACGGGCCTGAGTTCGACCGACAGCTCCGTCGCTTCGCTGTCAACCTCCACGTCGACCGGCCTCTCGTCGGCGACCAGCTCGATCACCTCGCTGTCGACCTCGACGTCGACCGGCATCAGCTCGCTGTCCACCGGTCTCAGCTCGACCAACAGCACGGTCACCTCGCTGTCGACCTCCGCGTCGACCGGCATCTCGTCGGCCAACAGCTCGATCGCCTCGCTGTCCACGTCGACCTCGACCGGCATCAGCTCGCTGTCCACCGGCCTGAGCACGGTCACGACCAAGACCGACAATCTCGGCAACAGCACTGCCGCGGCGCTCGGCGGCGGCGCCACCTACAATCCGGCGACCGGCGCGGTTTCCGCTCCGTCGTACACCACGTACAACGCTAACGGCACGACGTCCACCGCGAACAGCGTCGGCTCGGCGATCGACAGCATCAACAGCCAGGGCATCAAGTACTTCCACGCGAATTCGACGGCGGCCGACAGCCAGGCGCTCGGCACCGACTCGGTCGCGATCGGCCCGAACGCCATCGCCAACAACGCCGGCGACGTCGCGCTCGGCAGCGGTTCCGTCACCGCGGCGCCCAACCCGACGTCGACGGGTACCGTCGGCGGCGTGACCGCCACGTTCGCGGGCGGCAATCCGAGCAGCGTGGTGAGCGTCGGCAATGCGAGCACGGGCACCACGCGTCAAATCACCAATGTCGCGGCAGGCCAAATCACGGCGAACAGCACGGACGCGATCAACGGCTCCCAACTCTTCGCGACCAATTCCATCGTGGATTCGCTGTCGACGACGGTATCGTCGTCCAGCAGCGCGATCTCGTCGCTGTCGACCGGCATCACTTCGTTGTCGACGGGGCTCAGCTCGACTGATAGTTCGGTGGCGTCGTTGTCGACCTCGACGTCGACGGGTTTGTCGTCGGCAACCAGCTCGATCAGCTCGCTGTCGACGGGCCTCAGCTCGACCAATAGCTCCGTTGCGTCGCTGTCGACCTCCACGTCGACCGGTATTTCGTCGGCTAACAGCTCGATCGCTTCGCTGTCCACGTCGACTTCCACGGGCATCGGTTCGCTGTCGACCGGCCTGAGCTCGACCGATAGTTCGGTGGCGTCGTTGTCGACTTCGACGTCAACGGGGCTGTCATCGGCGACGAGCTCGATCAACTCGCTGTCGACGGGCCTCAGCTCGACCGATAGCTCGGTGGCTTCGCTGTCGACTTCCACGTCGACGGGTCTCTCGTCGGCGAACAGCGCGATCAGCTCGCTCTCGACGTCGACCTCGACGGGCATCAACTCGTTGTCCACGGGCCTCAGCTCAACCGACAGCACCGTGGCTTCGCTGTCGACCTCGACGTCGACGGGCTTGTCGTCGGCGACCAGCTCGATCAGCTCGCTGTCCACGTCGACTTCGACCGGCATCAACTCGTTGTCCACGGGCCTCAGCTCGACCGACAGTTCCGTCGCTTCGCTGTCGACCTCCACGTCGACCGGCCTCTCGTCAGCGAACAGCTCGATCACGTCGTTGTCCACGTCGACCTCGACGGGCATCAACTCGCTGTCCACGGGCCTCAGCTCGACCGACAGCTCGGTCGCTTCGCTCTCGACGTCCACGTCGACTGGCCTGTCGTCGGCAACCAGCTCGATCAGCTCGCTGTCCACGTCGACTTCGACCGGCATCAACTCGCTGTCGACCGGCCTGAGCTCGACCGACAGCTCGGTCGCTTCGCTGTCGACCTCCACGTCGACCGGCCTCTCCTCGGCAACCAGCTCGATCAGCTCGCTGTCCACGTCGACCTCGACGGGCATCAGCTCGCTGTCGACGGGCCTCAGCTCGACCGACAGCACGGTCGCTTCGCTGTCGACCTCGACGTCGACCGGCCTGTCGTCGGCAACCAGCTCGATCAGCTCGCTGTCCACCTCGACTTCGACGGGCATCAGCTCGCTGTCGACCGGCCTGAGCTCGACCGACAGCTCGGTCGCTTCGCTGTCGACCTCCACGTCGACCGGTCTGTCGTCGGCGACCAGCTCGATCAGCTCGCTGTCCACCTCGACCTCGACGGGCATCAACTCGTTGTCCACGGGCCTGAGCTCGACCGACAGCTCGGTCGCTTCGCTGTCGACCTCCACGTCGACCGGCCTCTCGTCGGCGACCAGCTCGATCAGCTCGCTGTCCACGGGCCTCAGCTCGACCGATAGCTCGGTCGCTTCGCTGTCGACCTCCACGTCGACCGGTCTGTCGTCGGCGACCAGCTCGATCAGCTCGTTGTCTACCTCGACCTCGACGGGTATCAACTCGTTGTCGACTGGCCTGAGCTCGACCAACAGCTCGGTCGCTTCGCTGTCGACTTCCACGTCGACTGGTCTGTCGTCGGCGAACAGCTCGATCACGTCGCTGTCCACCTCGACTTCGACCGGCATCAACTCGCTGTCGACGGGCCTCAGCTCGACCGATAGCTCGGTCGCTTCGCTGTCGACCTCCACGTCGACCGGTCTGTCGTCGGCCAACAGCTCGATCGCGTCGCTCTCCACGTCGACCTCGACCGGCATCAGCTCGCTGTCGACCGGCCTGAGCTCGACCGACAGCTCCGTCGCTTCGCTGTCGACCTCCACTTCGACCGGCCTCTCGTCGGCAACCAGCTCGATCGCGTCGCTCTCCACGTCGACCTCGACCGGTATCAGCTCGCTGTCGACCGGCCTGAGCTCGACCGACAGCTCGGTCGCGTCGCTGTCGACCTCCACGTCGACGGGTCTCTCGACGGCGACCAGCTCGATCACGTCGCTGTCCACCTCGACTTCGACCGGCATCAACTCGCTGTCAACGGGCCTCAGCTCGACCGATAGCTCGGTGGCTTCGCTGTCGACTTCCACGTCGACGGGTCTCTCGTCGGCGACCAGCTCGATCGCGTCGCTGTCCACGTCGACCTCGACGGGCATCAACTCGTTGTCCACGGGCCTGAGCTCGACCGACAGCTCCGTCGCTTCGCTGTCGACCTCCACGTCGACGGGTCTCTCGACGGCCAACAGCTCGATCGCGTCGTTGTCCACATCGACTTCGACGGGCATCAGCTCGCTGTCGACCGGCCTGAGCTCGACCGATAGCTCGGTTGCGTCGCTGTCGACCTCCACGTCGACCGGTATTTCGTCGGCCAACAGCTCGATCGCGTCGCTCTCCACGTCGACTTCGACGGGCATCAGCTCGCTGTCGACCGGCCTGAGCTCGACCGACAGCTCCGTCGCGTCGCTGTCGACCTCCACGTCGACGGGTCTGTCGTCGGCAACCAGCTCGATCACCTCGCTCTCCACGTCGACCTCGACGGGGATCAACTCGCTGTCGACGGGCCTCAGCTCGACCGATAGCTCGGTGGCTTCGCTGTCGACTTCGACGTCGACGGGTCTCTCGTCGGCGAACAGCTCGATCACCTCGCTGTCCACGTCGACTTCCACGGGCATCAGCTCGTTGTCGACGGGCCTGAGCTCGACCGACAGCTCGGTCGCTTCGCTGTCGACCTCCACGTCGACCGGCCTGTCGTCGGCGAACAGCTCGATCTCGTCGCTGTCCACGTCGACTTCGACCGGCATCAGCTCGCTGTCCACCGGCCTCAGCTCGACCGATAGCTCGGTCGCGTCGCTGTCGACCTCCACGTCGACCGGTCTGTCGTCGGCCACCAGCTCGATCGCGTCGCTGTCCACGTCGACCTCGACCGGCATCAGCTCGCTGTCCACCGGCCTGAGCTCGACCGACAGCTCGGTCGCGTCGCTGTCGACCTCCACGTCGACCGGTCTCTCGACGGCCACCAGCTCGATCGCGTCGCTGTCCACGTCGACTTCGACCGGCATCAGCTCGCTGTCCACCGGCCTGAGCTCGACCGATAGCTCGGTTGCGTCGCTGTCGACTTCCACGTCGACCGGTCTGTCGTCGGCGAATAGCTCAATCGCTTCGCTCTCCACGTCGACTTCGACGGGCATCAACTCGTTGTCCACCGGCCTCAGCTCCACCGATAGTTCGTTGACGTCGCTGTCGACCTCGACGTCAACGGGGTTGTCGTCGGCGACGAGTTCGATCAGCTCGCTGTCCACCTCGACCTCCACGGGCATTAGCTCGCTGTCGACGGGCCTCTCGTCCACGAGCAGCTCGATCTCGTCGTTGTCCACCTCGACTTCGACGGGCATCAGCTCGCTGTCGACGGGTCTGAGCTCGACCGACAGTTCCGTCGCTTCGCTGTCGACCTCCACGTCGACCGGTCTCTCGTCGGCCACCAGCTCAATCAGCTCGCTGTCGACCGGCCTCAGCTCGACCGACAGCTCCGTCGCCTCGCTGTCGACTTCCACGTCGACGGGTCTCTCGTCGGCCACCAGCTCGATCGCGTCGCTGTCCACGTCGACCTCGACCGGCATCAGCTCGCTGTCCACCGGTCTGAGCTCGACCGATAGCTCCGTCACTTCGCTGTCGACCTCCACGTCGACCGGTATCTCGTCGGCCACCAGCTCGATCGCGTCGCTGTCCACGTCGACCTCGACCGGCATCAGCTCGCTGTCGACCGGCCTCAGTTCGACCGATAGCTCGGTCGCGTCGCTCTCGACCTCGACGTCAACGGGGTTGTCGTCGGCGACGAGTTCGATCAGCTCGCTCTCCACGTCGACTTCGACGGGCATCAACTCGCTGTCCACCGGCCTGAGCTCGACCGACAGCTCCGTCGCTTCGCTGTCGACTTCCACGTCGACGGGTATCTCGACGGCCACCAGCTCGATCGCGTCGCTGTCCACGTCGACCTCGACGGGCATCAACTCGCTGTCCACCGGCCTGAGCTCGACCGACAGCTCCGTCGCTTCGCTGTCGACTTCCACGTCGACGGGTCTCTCGACGGCCACGAGCTCGATCAGTTCGCTGTCCACGTCGACCTCAACCGGTATCAGCTCGTTGTCCACGGGTCTCAGTTCGACCGATAGCTCGGTCGCGTCGCTCTCGACCTCGACGTCGACGGGGTTGTCGTCGGCGACGAGCTCGATCACATCGCTGTCCACCTCGACTTCGACCGGCATCAGCTCGCTGTCCACCGGTTTGAGCACGACGGATAGCACGGTGACGTCCCTGTCGACGTCCACGTCGACGGGTCTGTCGTCGGCCGCCAGCTCGATCACGTCGTTGTCCACCTCGACTTCGACCGGTATCAGCTCGTTGTCGACCGGCCTGAGTTCCACCGATAGCTCGGTGACGTCGCTGTCGACCTCCACGTCGACCGGTCTGTCGTCGGCGACCAGCTCGATCAGCTCGCTGTCGACTTCGACGTCGACCGGCATCAGCTCGCTGTCGACCGGCCTCAGCTCGACCAACAGCTCGGTGGCGTCGCTCTCGACCTCCACGTCGACGGGCCTGTCGTCGGCCACCAGCTCGATCACGTCGCTGTCCACCTCGACCTCGACCGGCATCGGTTCCCTGTCCACCGGCCTCAGCTCGACCAACAGCACCGTCGCTTCGCTGTCCACCTCGACCTCGACCGGCCTCAGCTCCCTGTCCACCGGCCTGAGCACGACCGACAGCACCGTCGCTTCGCTGTCGACCTCGACCTCGACCGGCCTGTCGTCGGCGACCAGCTCGATCACGTCGCTGTCCACCTCGACCTCGACCGCGATCGAGGCCGCGAAGACGCACTACTACAGCGTCAACGACAACGGCACGCAGCAAGGCAACTACGCCAACGACGGCGCGACGGGCGTCAACGCGCTCGCAGCCGGCGTGAACGCCAGCGCCGCGGGCGCGAGCAGCGTCGCGGTCGGCGACGGCTCGAACGCGTCGTCAAACGGCGCGGTCGCCATCGGCCAGAACGCATCGGCGACCGGCGGCAAGGCGGTGTCGATCGGCTCCGGCAACACGGCGAGCGGCGACGGCGCGGTCGCGATCGGCGACCCGAGCGTCGCAACGGGCACCGGCGCCGTGGCGATGGGCGCGAACGACACGGCGACCGGCACCGGCGCAGTGGCGCTCGGCAACGCGAACACGGCAACCGGCAACGGCGCGCTCGCCCTCGGCAGCAACGCGGTCGCCAGCGCCACCGGTGCGCAAGCCTACGGCTCCGCCGCAGCGGCCACGGCCACCGACGCCCTCGCGTTCGGCACGAACGCGCAGGCCAACGTCGCCAACTCGATCGCGATGGGCGCGAACTCGACCACGAGCAATGCAGTCGCGGTGTCGAGCATGACGGTCGGAGGCGTCACGTACGCGGTCAGCGGCATCGCACCGGTGGGCGTCTTCAGCGTCGGCGCGCCGGGCGCGGAACGCCAGATCACGAACGTCGCCGCAGGCCGCGTCTCGGCCACCAGCACGGACGCGATCAACGGCAGCCAGCTCAACGCGACGAACCAGGCCGTCAACAGCCTGTCGACGTCGACGGCGTCGAACATCTCGTCGCTGTCGACCGGGATCGGCTCGCTGTCCACCGGCCTGAGCTCGACCAACAGCACCCTCACGTCGCTGTCCACGTCGACCTCGACCGCCATCAGCTCGCTGTCGACCGGCCTGAGCTCGACCAACAGCAACCTCACGTCGCTGTCCACGTCGACCTCGACCGGCATCGGCTCGCTGTCGACGGGCCTCAGCTCGACGAACAGCACGGTGGCGTCGCTGTCGACCGGCGTGACGACCATCAACAACACGCTGAACCAGCTGTCGACGACGCTGAACAACAACCAGACGCGCACGGCGAACAACAACGGCGTCGCGGCCGACATGAACGGCACCGGCACCGACCGTCCGACCGTCACCGCCGGCTCGAACTCGGTGGCGATCGGCGCGAATTCGACCGACGGCGGCCGCTCGAACGTGGTGTCGGTCGGCAACGACACGCAGCAGCGCCAGATCGTCAACGTCGCGCCGGGCACGCAAGGCACCGATGCGGTCAACGTCAACCAGCTCAACGCGGTGTCGTCGACGATGTCGACGGCGCTGTCGGGCCAGCAGGCGCAGATCAACAACCTCGGCTCGCAACTGCAGCAAACCGACCAGATGGCGAAGCAGGGTATCGCGGCCGTCGGCGCGATGGCGTCGATCCCGCAGCTCGACCGCGACGCCAACTTCGGGATGGGTGTCGGCGCATCGACGTTCCTCGGCCAGAAGGCGATGGCGGTCAACATGCAGGCGCGGATCACCGAGAACCTGAAGGCGTCGATCAACGGCGGCTTCAGCGGCAGCCAGCGCGTGATCGGCGCCGGCATGCTGTATCAGTGGAAATAACCCGTCGCGCAGCACGCCGCCCGTCCGGCCCACCGGCCGGGCGGCGGGCGGCGTGCCGCGCGCTTCAGTCAACTCCAGTTTTGAGGACGTAACCGTGAACAAACTCACTTTCGCGCTCGCGCTCTCCGCGATAACCCTCGCCGCCTGCTCCAGCGCGTCCGGCCCGACGTTCAGCGCATCCGAGCTGCAGCCGCGCGACGGCGTGCGCACTTACCAGGTCGACTGCCACGGCGTGCTGTCGGGCCCGCAGACCTGCATGAACGCCGCGCGCAAGATCTGCGGCGAGCAGCCGGTGCGCGTCGCCGATTCGGCGCATGCACTGCGCGACCATGCCGACCCGGCCACGCTGGTGTTCCAGTGCGGCGCCGCACCGGCCGAAACGGCCGCGCCCGTGCCGACACCGGCGCCCGCGCCCGCGGCGGTCGAACATGTGAATCTCGCGGGCGACGCGCTGTTCGCCACCGGGCTGGCGACGCTCACGCCGACCGCCCGCGCGTCGCTCGACAAGCTGCTGAGCGAACGCGAAGACCGCACGTACACCGAAGTGACGGTCACCGGCTATACCGACTCGGCCGGCAGCGACGCGTCCAATCTCGCGCTGTCGAAGCGCCGTGCGGACGTCGTCGCGCGCTACCTGCACGCGCACGGGCTGAAAGCTCTTACGATGACGGTCGCCGGCCGCGGCAGCGCCGATCCGGTCGGGTCGAACGCGACGGCCGAAGGCCGTGCGGCGAACCGCCGCGTCGAGATCTCGCTGAAGCGCTGACGCGCCGAACAGCGGCCCCGGCGCCGACCCTCCGCTATGTCAAACATCGTCATGGCCCTCCACAAACCGGCGATTTCCGTGCCACAATCGCCGCAGACTGTCGCCGGAACTTTCCGCCCGCGTCGCGCGCCGTGCCAGCTTCGCGCGACGACACACCGGAATCCGGCGGCCGCCTCGCGATCCGCGCCGCCCGATCCGTCGTCAGCGCGCGCCGACGCGAACGCAACCACGACAATCCACGGCGCGCCGTCCGCAGGCCAGTCGCTCGACACCAGCGCCTGACGCGCGACGCCGCAGAGGAAACCAACCGGTGACGTACATCGATCAAGCCGCGTCAGGCGGCACTCGCAGAGAACGCCCGGCCGTCGGCATCTCGCTGTTCGCGCGAGACGGCCAGGCGATCTGGGAAAACGGCATCCACCAGAACATCGCGTACCTCGCGATGATGCTGAAGCGCTCCGACCGCGTCGGCCCCGTCTACTTCCTGAACGGCGGCGACGCACGCGCGCTGCCCGCCGGGCTCGACCTCGACGGCCTCGACGTGCCGCTCGTGCAGCCGAACGACGTCACGCACGCACTCGACGTCGTGATCGAGATGGGCGCGCAACTGCCGGTCGAATGGCTCAAGCACATGAAGGCGCTCGGCAAGAAGCGCATCGCGTGCTTCGTCGGCCATACCTACAGCGGCCTCGCCGAAACGCCGATCTTCGAGAAGCCGTCCGGGCACATCTTCAACGGCGCGCCGTTCGACGAAGTGTGGGTGCTGGAGAAATCGAAGACGATCGACGTGCCGCTGCTGCGCACGCTCACGCGCGCGCCGGTCCATACGATTCCGCACATCTGGTCGCCGTACTTCCTCGACCGGCGCATTGCCGCGCTCGCGGGCGAAGGCGCGACGTTCGGCTACCAGCCGGGCCGCGCGGCCTGGCGGCTCGCGACGCTCGAGCCGAACATCTCGGTCGTGAAGACCTGCCATATCCCGATGCTCGCGTGCGAGGAGCTCTATCGCGCGCGCCCGGAAGCGGTCGAGCTCCTGTTCGTCGTCAATTCGATGCACCTGAAGGAGCACCCGACCTTCCTGCACTTCGCGAACAGTCTCGACCTCGTCCGCCAGCACAAGGCGACCTTCGAGCCGCGCATCGACCTGCCCGGCTTCATGGCGCGCCACGCGGACGCGGTCGTCTCCCATCACTGGGAAAACCCGCAGAACTATCTGTACTACGACGTGCTGTACGGCGGCTATCCGCTGATCCACAACTCGACGCTGCTCGGCGACGCCGGCTACTACTACCCGGATTTCGATGCGGCGACGGGCGGCCGCGCGCTGCTCGACGCATGGCAGCATCACGACACGCGGCTCGATGACTACCGCGCGAAGGCCGACCGGCTGCTGAAGTCGGTCTCGATCGACAACCCCGCGAACCTCGACGCGTTCGTCGCGCGTCTGGTCGCCTGAACCGGAGCACACGCATGTCGGACTCCAATGCCCGTCAAGCGCCCGGCGAGGGCAAGCGTCTCGTCGTCGGCGTGTCGCTGTTCGTGCGCGGCGCCGGCCAGTCGCTGTGGGAAAACGGCATCTTCCAGAACTGCCTGCTGCTGATCCTGCTGCTGCGGCAGTCGCCGCTCGTCGCGGAAGCCGTGATGGTGAACGGCGGCGAACAGGTCGCCGATCCGCAGATGATGCTCGGCGAATGGAACGTGCCGCTCCTGTCGATGGACGAGGCGATGCAGCGCTGCGACGTGCTGATCGAGATGAGCGCGCAGTTCAACGCCGATTACCTGCGCGCGTTCCGCGAGCGCGGCGGCAAGGTGGTGACGATGCGGGTCGGCAACGACTACGTGATCGACATCGAGCGCGCGATGTTCAACAAGCCGTCGGGCTTCCTGTTCTCCGGCGCACCGTACGACAGCGTGTGGACGATTCCCGAATTCGAGCGTTCGTGCCTGCATTACTACCAGACGGGCCTGCGCGCGCCGGTGACGATCGTCCCGCACATCTGGCATCCGCTGCTGTTCGACAAGGCGCGCGCGACACTCGGGCCCGGCCTCTCGTTCGGCTACCAGCCCGGCAAGCCACGCTGGCGCGTGACGATGTTCGAGCCGAACATCTGCATGGTGAAGACGAGCATCATCCCGATGCTCGTGACCGAGGAAGCGTATCGCGCGAAGCCGGATTTCCTGGAGATCGTGCGCGTGTGCAACACGCTGCACCTGAAGGACCACACGACGTTCGTCCACTTCGCGAAGCGCCTCGACATCGTCGATCACGGCCTCACGACGTTCGAGAGCCGCTATGCGGTGTACGAGTTCATGGCGGCGTTCGGCGACGCGGTGGTGTCGCACACGTGGGAGAACGCGCAGAACTATCTGTATTACGAACTGCTGTACGGCGACTATCCGCTGATCCACAACTCGCCGTTCCTCGGCGACGCCGGGTATTTCTATCCTGACTTCGACTGCCAGGCCGGCGGCCGCGCGCTGCTGCAGGCGTTCGCGGAGCACGACGCGAACCTCGACACGTACCGCGAGCGCTCGAAGCGCGTACTCGATTCGGTCAGCATCTACAACCCGGACAACGTCGCCGCGTATACGGACGCGATCGCGTCGCTCTATCGCGACGCCTGACTCACCGCGGACGGAGAGCCGACATGAAGATCAACGTTGCGATAACGATCAACGTGCAGCGCGACGCGGCGCAATCGATCTGGTACAACGGCGCGAACCAGCACTGCGTGTACCTGGCCATGCTGCTGAAGCAGTCGCCGCTCGTCGGCAACGTCTGGCTCGCGCACGACGACGGCATCGCCGACTATCCGGAAGCGCTGATGATGGACGAATTCCGCGACGCGCTGCGGCCGCTGTCGGCAATCGTCCACCAGACCGACCTGCTGATCGAGATGAACGCGTTCATTCATCCGAGCCATGCGGACGCGGTCCGGCAGCGCGGCGGCAAGTGCGTGTCTTACCGTTTCGGCAACGACTACGTGATCGCGGTCGAAACGATCAACTTCGGGAAGAACGACTGGCGGCCCAACCCGCATCGCGTGCAGTTCGACGAGATCTGGACCAACCCGCAGCATGCGCACACCTGCGCGGCCTATTTCCAGGCGGTCTACCGCGCGCCCGTGTTCGTGCTGCCGCACATCTGGTCGCCGTACTTCATCGAGCGCAGCCTCGACGCCGATCCCGAGCTGAAGGCGCGTTTCGGCTACCGGAACCACGGGCTTGCGAAGCGCATCGCGTTCTTCGAGCCGAACCTCAACGTCGTCAAGAGCGCCGTCGTGCCGATGCTCGCGGCGAACGCGTGCTACGTCGCGCATCCGGAGCTGGTCGAGCACGTCTACATGACCAATACGTTCGACAAGAAGGAAAACGTCGCCTTCAAGCATCTCGCGCTCGGGCTGGAAATGGTCCAGGACGGCAAGGCAACCGCTGACGTGCGCGCGCCGTTCGTCGCATGGGCCGCACACCACACCGACATCGTCGTGTCGCACCATTGGGAAAACGGCCTGAACTACCTGCTCTACGACGCGCTGTACGGCAACTACCCGCTGGTGCACAACTCGCCGTTCCTGCGCGACGTCGGCTACTACTACGCGGACTTCGACATCTTCGACGCGGCGCGGGCGATCGCCACCGCCGCGCAGACCCACGATGCGCGGCTCGACGACTACGCGGCGGCGGCACGCCGCTGCCTGCAACAGGTCGATACGCTCGCCGAGCACAACGTGCGTACGTATTCGGAGCAGATCCAGCGCCTGTTCGGCGGCCGTACGCCGGGCTGACGGCCTTCCCCACATCCCACCCATCCGCGCGCCGATGAATCAGACCATCCGCAATTTCGTCGTGATCGAATCGATCCACGGCCCGTTCCTGATCAATCGGCACTGCGACCTGCAGGCCGACGCGCTGATCAAGACCGGCCGCCCGCATATCCAGCGCGAGCTCGACACGATCATGCACGTGATCGACCAACTGCCCGACGGCGCGATCGCGGTGGACGGCGGCGCGAACGCCGGGCTGGTGTGCGTGCCGATTGCGCACCGGCTGCGCGAGCGCGGCGGCCAGGTGTACGCCTTCGAGCCGCAGCGCACGCTCTATCATGCGCTGGGCGGCACCATCGCGCTCAATGAGCTCGACAACCTCCATCTGCTCAACATGGGGCTCGGCAGCAGCAACGGCACGATGAAGGTGCCGGACGTCGACTACGGACGCGCGAGCGACTTCGGCCAGGTCTCGCTCGTCGGCGAACACGCGGCGGGCGGCACGCCGACGCCGATCGTCAGACTCGATTCGCTCGGCCTGCCGCGGCTCGATTTTCTGAAGCTCGACATCGAAGGGATGGAGATCGACGCGCTGCGCGGCGCGCGGCAGCTGATCGAAACGCATCTGCCGTGGTGCTGGATCGAGTACTGGAAGGTCGGCATGGAGGCGATCGCCGACACGTTCGCCGGGCTCGACTACACGTTCTTCCAGATCGACGGGCTCAACATGCTGTGCGTGCCGAATGCGCGCTGGGACCGGCAGCGGTTGTTCATCTCGGGCGAGCCGCTCGTCACCGCGCCGGCTGCGCAACGCGGCGCTGCCGCCGCTGCGATAGCGGACGCCGACGCGCCCGAAACGAACTGGAACCGCGCGCTCGAGCACGAGGCGCGCTGCGAATGGGGGCACGCGATCGACCGCTGGCTACGCGCGCGCGGCCGCGGCCTCGACGACGATGCGATCGCGTTCCAGCTCGCGTCGTGCTACGGCTTCGCCGGCGTGCCCGACGCCGGCCTCGCGGCGCTCGAACGCTTCGGCGACCGGGCCGTACTGCCCGACCCGCTGCGCGGCCGCGTCGAGCTGGCACGCTCGGCGCTGCTGCTGCGCGCCGGTCGGCGCGACGAAGCGGCACGCGCGACCATCGTCAGCGAGAAAGTGCTGAGCGCCGCGCAGTTCGGGTTGCCGATCGAGCGGCTCTACGACGGCCAGCCGCTGCACGGCAAGCGGCTGCTCGTGGTCAGCTACGGCGGCATTGGCGATCAGCTTCAATACGCGCGCTACCTGCATGCGCTCGACGCGCTCGGCTGCGCGGCGGTGACGGTCATCGTCCCGGCCGCGCTGGCCACGCTGATGCGCCACACGTTCCCGCAGATCGAATTCGTCGCCGCGCAGGGCCCGTGGATCGACGCGTCGGAACTTGCACACGATTACTGGTGCTCGTTCCTCGTGCTGGCCGCAATCTTCGGCTTTGCGCCGGCGCCGGAGCACGCACCGGCCACCTATCTGTCATGCCCGCCGGAGCGCGCGGCCGCGTGGCGCGAGCGCATCGCGCGCGACGGCAGCGCGCCCGGCACGCGCCGCATCGGGCTGAACTGGCGCGGTCGCGAAGAGAGCGACGCACGCTTTCTGCGAGCGGCCAGCGTGCGCGATCTGGCGCCGCTCGCACGCCTGCACGGACACGCGGCGTACTGCGTGAATCGCGAAATGTCCGCGCAGTCCGAGCAGACGGATCTGCCGATCACCTTCGCGCATCATGCGATCGAGGATTTCAGCGACCTGGCCGCGCTGATGCTCGCGATGGACGCGGTCGTCACGACCTGCACCGCGCATATCCATCTGGCCGGCGCGTTGGGCGTGCCGGCAGTTCTGCTGCTGAGCCCGAAGGCCGATGCGCGCTGGGAAACCGGTTCGCAGACGGCGCTGTACCGCAGTGTCCGGATAGCGCGCGCCGCCCATCCCGGCCGATGGGATGACGCGATCGATCGCGCGCTCACGTACGTGCTTGGAGAGTTCCGGAAGTGACTGACGAAGCGGCCGACGACAAGCGGCCGACACCCGCGATCGGCCGCTAGGCCGGCTCGCGCTGTGCGCGCCACGTGGCGAATACGCGGCCATGCCGTTGCCCGATGCGCGCCACGCGCGCGAAACAGCGCGCCGCCATCCCGCTGAAGCCGCGCGCCTGCTGCGCGAGGCTGCCCGACACACCGCGCGCGATCACCGAATCGTCGCCGCAGGCGCCGGCGAACACGCCGGCAAAATAATGCCGCGCCGCGCACTCGCGGCCGTCGGCATCGAGCGGCTTCAGCGCGCGAATATGCCGTTCGACGGCTTTCAGGCCTTCGAGAAACGGGGCGATGTCGACGGCCGCATCGGCTGCCTCGCGGGCTTCGGCATTGAACTCCCGCAGCATGTCGGCCAGCTCGGCGAGCGCGACCAGCGCGCCTGCGCCATCGCGCCGCTCGTGCACCCCGTGTCCGGTCTTCAGCTTCGTCACCGCCATGCTCTCGCTCCTTTGCGATCCGCCATTGTCCGATACCGTACCGACGCGTGCTGCCACGCTGTCACGCGGCGGCCGGCGACCGCCACGAGAAGCGGATGCCCTGCGCCCACGCGACGCCGGAATCCACCAGAATCTCCCGGTCGAGCTCGGTCTCCACGCCTTCGACGACGACGTGCCCCGCGTTCTCGTGCGCGAACGCAATGAGCCGGCGAAACTGGTAGCGCCCGATCGCATTGCGCTTGATCAGCGATAGCACCGACCGGTCCAGCTTCACGATGTCCGGACGGCCGACCACGAAATGGTTGTGCGCGCTGTGGCCCGCGCCGAAATCGTCGATCGCGATCCGGCAGCCGGCCTGGCGGAACCGATGCACGAACGCGCGCCCGGCAACGGGGTTCAGCGGCTCCGTCTCCGTGATCTCGACGACCAGCCGCGCTGCAACCGACGGCTCACGTTCGAGGCGCCGGAAGATCGCTAGCCACGCGCTGTCGAGCACCGCACTCGCCGCCGCGATGTTGCAGCCGTATACGGCATTCGGATCGGCACGCAGCGCATCGATCGTCCGGCTGACCACGAGCTGGTCGAACCAGCGCATCAGGCCGAGCGCCTCGAGGCGCGGCAGAAATGCGCCTGGCGCCAAACTCTCGCCCGCGCCCCAGCGCAACCGCGCGAGGCATTCGTGATACAGAACGCCGCCGGACAGATCGGCCCGGCATACGGGCTCGCGCGCGAACCCGAGCCGGCTTTCGACGAAACTGCGTACCGACGCGGAATCCGGGTGATCGTCCGACGCGCCGAACACGCACTCGATATCGTCCCGATTCCGTTCCCTGTTAGCCTCCAGGCGAGGTTCGACCGCATTCATCCGGCGCTCCGGCAAATGGCGAGCCGCCGATGGACGGCCCGCGCTCACGAAACATATGGCAGATGCCGACCACGACACGTGCCACCGCTTACCCGGCCCATCCTCAGGTTTTCATCTTTTCCGACAGCGTACGTTTCATGCCGGCGCGCCGTCAAACACGGCATTGTCAAGGATATTCAAATACCATTAATACACCACGCACCCGATTCATTGACGGTGCGGCAGGTCACATAACCCGCCGATTCGGAAACAATCGGGTTCGGCCGCCGGCGCCTCTCATCCGCCGACACTCAGCATGGTTCGATTTGTTCGAAAACGCCTGAACGTTATTAATTTGATGTGACGATTATGTATTTTCGATATTGGCGGCCGAATCCGCCGAATCTGCCGAAACGCAACGCCGTCGCGCCACGCGGCAGAACAATCAATAGCAAATATTAAGTGTCCGGTCGCGGCCGGATCGAATGCCGCTGCCGCAAGCGAGATTGATAACTCACAAAGCGCAATTTTGAAAAATCAAATAGACAATTGATCTTCAAATAATCTTACGATTATCTGCCGAAAGATGTTTAACAATCTTTCAGACCAGTTAACCTATAAAATTATTTCTGACGGACTTCCCCCTCGGAGCCGTCGATTTTCGTGCCTTCAAACCGTCGAATCTCCCCGTTTCGACGGTTTCTTTTTTTATCGCGTCGCCAGCGATTGTCTCGGACCTGAATCCGGGAATCGCGTTGCCCGTCACGCGAGCGTCGCGCCGATCAGATTCGCGAACAGCGCGTCGTACTCGGCGACGAGCGCGGGGTTCGCGGACGTATAGCGCCGCAGGATCTTGCGCTGGCGCAGCGCATACCCTTGCCAGTCGTCGTCGTGCGTGCGCAGCGCGCGCAGCAGCGCGTCAGCGCCCTGCTGCACGTCGTTGTCCGGGTAGTAGTAGCCGAGATCGGGCGCGAGGCTCGCGTTGTGCACGAGCGGATAGCCCTGCCAGCACACGTCGAAGTAGAAGTAGTTGAGCGGGTTTTCCCATTGGTGCGACACGACGATGTCGGTCAGCTCGGACAGGAACACCGGCGTGTCGAAGCGGCCGACGAAACTCGCCTTGCCGGCGCGCACGACCTCCAGGTAGTTCATCAGCATCACGAACTCCTGGCTCTCGCGCGCGAGACGGTCCGCGTTCGTCACGTGCGTAAACGCGATCGCGTCCGGCTCGCGGCGATACGCCTCGTCGATGATCAGCAGCGGATACACGCAGAACTTCACGACGTTGTGGTTCGGCTCCATCACCGTGAGCCGCTTCGCGGGCGTGCCGCTCGGCCGGTATTCGCCGTGCCCGGGCAGCGTGCCGGCGCGC
This sequence comes from Burkholderia ubonensis, assembly GCF_001718695.1. Lineage (NCBI taxonomy): Bacteria > Pseudomonadati > Pseudomonadota > Betaproteobacteria > Burkholderiales > Burkholderiaceae > Burkholderia > Burkholderia ubonensis. Next base: position 1,854,040 of record NZ_CP013422.1, read on the forward strand.
TCGGCCAGGAACATCGGATCCCAGACGAACGGCACGACGCGCCCCGGGCAGCGGCGCAGCGACTGCAGGAACGGCAGCGACGACGGCGCGATCTGCGGGATCGCCCACACCTCGTCGAAGCCGCGGTTGATGAAGAGCGAATCCCACAGCCGGCGGCCGAACAGCATCGACTCCATCGCGTTGATGTACTCGACGCCGCAGCAATAGCTGACGAGCTTCGCGCCGCGCGCCTTCAGGTATGCGGTCTGCGCGGCGTCGATCTGCCCGCCGAGCTCGATCAGCACGTCGAGCGTGTCCTTCGCGTCGGCGAACGCGCGCGTGTCGTACACCGCGCGATCCCACGGCAGCGCATCGGTCAGCGGCACGTCGGTGGTGTTGACGAGCGTCACGCGGTAGCCGTGCGGCGACGCCATCAGCAGCTTCGCGAGGAACAGCGCGTTCTGCTTGATGCCGTTGATCCACAGGCTTTCGTCGGGGGCGCGCAGGCCGATCGTGATGCCGATGCGCAGGCCGTTCAGGACAGGAGACGTCATCGTGGGCGGGAGGAGAGATGGACTGGACGCAGTGTAGCGCGGCCGGCAGCCGCGCGAACTATCCGCCAGTCTAGCGCAGCGTGCGCCGCCCGACTGTCATGGATCGTCATGCGCCGCGCGGGCGCCCGGCCACTCGAACCAGAGCCCGCGCGCACGCTTTTCACGCGTTGCCAACGCAGATCAACCTGCTGCTTGCCGCTGCCGCTGCCGCTGCGACGGCAGCCGGCGTCTCGCCCGGCCGCGCCGGCCGACGCTCGGCCGCTGCCTGCGTCAGCCTTCCGCCATCACGAGCAGTTGCGCGCCGTCGGCGACCTGGTCGCCGACGCCGTACAGCACTTCCGCGACGACGCCCGCGCTCGGCGCGCCGATCGTGTGCTCCATCTTCATCGCTTCCATCACGATCAGCGGCGTGCCCGGCTCGACCGCCTGCCCGGCCTCGACCAGCACCGCGATCACCTTGCCCGGCATCGGCGCGGTCAGGCGCCCGCCGCCGTGCTCGGTGTCGCCCGCGTGCGCGAGCAGGTTGCGCCATTCGAACGATTCGGACGCGCCCTGCGTGAACACGTGGAACGTGTCGCCGTCCGCATACACGCGGCCGCTGCTGCGCACGCCGTCGAGCGTCACGTCGAAGTCGAGCGGGCTCGCGCCGCGCGTCCACGCGAACGGCTGCGCCGGCGCGTCGCCGATCGCGAGGCACGCACGGCCGCCGTCGTCGTCGTACGCGACCGTCAGGTCCACTTCGCGCTCCGGCTCATGCCATTCGAGCGTGCGGCGGTAGCCGGCATTCAGGCGCCAATCCGGCAGCGCGCACCACGGCGAGCGGCCCGCATGCGCGGCCGCGTCGCGCTCGCGCGCGAACAGCGCCGCACAGGCGAGCGCGAGCGCCGCGCGCGGCGGCTGTTGCGGCGCGAACAGCGTGTCGTGGTTGCGCTCGATCAGGCCGGTGTCGAGATCGGCCGTCGCGAACGGCTCGCACGCGACGATCCGCTGCAGGAACGCGGCATTCGTATGAAGCCCCACCACCTCGCATTCACGCAGCGCGCGCATCATCCGGCCGAGCGCTTCCTCGCGGTCCGCGCCGTGCACGATCAGCTTCGCAATCATCGGGTCGTAGAACGGCGTGATCGCATCGCCCTCGCGCACGCCGCTGTCGACGCGCACCGGCGCGCCGGTCGCGAACTCGACGCCGTCGGGCAGGCGCAGGTGCTTCAGCGTGCCGGTCGACGGCAGGAAGCCGCGCGCGGGGTTCTCCGCGTACAGGCGCGCCTCGATCGCATGCCCGGTCACGTGCAGTTGGGCCTGCTGCAACGGCAGCGGTTCACCCGCCGCGACGCGCAGTTGCCACTCGACGAGATCGAGGCCCGTCACCATCTCGGTGACTGGATGCTCGACCTGCAGGCGCGTGTTCATCTCCATGAAGTAGAACGCGTCGCCCGTCATGATGAATTCGACGGTGCCCGCGCCGACATAGCGGACCGCGCGCGCGGCCGCGACCGCCGCCTCGCCCATCGCCCGCCGCACCTCATCCGGCAGGCCCGGCGCCGGCGCTTCCTCGAGCACCTTCTGGTGACGGCGCTGCACCGAGCAGTCGCGGTCGAACAGGTAGACCGTATTGCCGTGCGTGTCGCCGAACACCTGCACTTCGACGTGGCGCGGGCGCGTCAGGTACTTCTCGATCAGCACGCGGTCGTTGCCGAAGCTGCTCGCCGCCTCGCGCTGGCACGACGCGAGCGCCGCCGGGAAATCGTCGGAGCGCTCGACGACGCGCATCCCCTTGCCGCCGCCGCCCGCGCTCGCCTTCAGCAGCACCGGGTAGCCGATCGCATCGGCCTCGCGATGCAGCAGCGCCGCGTCCTGCTCGTCGCCGTGATAGCCGGGCACGAGCGGCACCGCGGCCGCATGCATCAGCGCCTTCGCGGCGGCCTTCGAGCCCATCGCGGCGATCGCGTCGACCGGCGGCCCGATGAACACGATGCCGGCCAGCTCGCACGCATGCGCGAAGTCCTCGTTCTCGGACAGGAACCCGTAGCCGGGATGGATCGCCTGCGCGCCGGTCGCGCGCGCGGCTTCGATGATGCGCTCGATGCGCAGGTAGCTATCGGCAACCGCCGCGCCGCCGATATGCACGGCCTCGTCGCACGCGGCGACGTGCTTCGCGTGCGCGTCCGCGTCGGAATAGACGGCGACGCTCGCGATGCCGAGACGTCGGCACGTCGCGGCGACCCGGCAGGCGATTTCGCCGCGGTTGGCGATCAGAATCTTGTCGAACATGGCTTCGATGTCGTCCGGTAAGGGATGGGGTTCGCGCTGCGCGCTGCTGTCACGCCCGCCATGACGGCGTGCGCTTCTCCAGGAACGCGGCGATGCCCTCGCGCGCTTCCGCGCCCGCGCGGGTCCGCGCAATCCATTCGGCGGTCTGCTCGATCAGCGCTGCGTCGAGCGGACGGCCCGCGACGTCGGCCACGAGGCGCTTGCACGCCTGCACCGCATCGGGCCCGTTCGCGACCAGCGTCGCCGCGAGCTGCTCGACCGTCTCGTCGAGCGCATCGGCCGGCACCGCTTCGTGCACGAAGCCGAGCGCCGCCGCGCGCGCGCCGTCGAACACTTCCGCCGTCGTGAAGTAGCGCCGCGCCGCGCGCTCGCCCATCGCGCGCACCACGTACGGCGCGATCGTCGCCGGGATCAGCCCGAGCCGCGCCTCGGACAGGCAGAACTTCACGCCGTCCGCCGCGATCGCGATGTCGGCGGCGGCAACGAGGCCGACGCCGCCCGCATACGCATCGCCATGCACGCGCGCGATCACCGGCTTGCCGCAGCGGTGGATCGCCTCGAGCATCCGCGCGAGCTTGCGCGCGTCGGCGCGGTTCTCGTCGTCCGAGTAGCCGGCCATCTTCTTCATCCAGTTCAGGTCCGCGCCCGCGCAGAACGCGGTTCCTTCCGCCGCGAGCACCACCGCGCGCACGCCGGCGTGCGCGTCGAGCCATTCGAACGCGGTCGTCAGCTCCGCGATCATCGTCTCGTTGAACGCGTTGCGCACGTCGGGGCGCGCCAGCGTGACGGTCGCGACGCGGTTTGCTTCGTTGACCTTGATGGTTTCGTATCGCATCGTCCGCTCCTTGCTCTTGCTCGTTACATCCGGAACACGCCGAAGCGCGTGTCGTCGATCGGCGCGTTCATCGACGCCGCGAGGCCCAGGCCGAGCACGTCGCGCGTCTGCGCGGGATCGATCACGCCGTCGTCCCACAGCCGCGCGCTCGCGTAGTACGGATGCCCCTGGCGCTCGTACTGGTCGCGAATCGGCTGCTTGAACGCCTCTTCGTCGTCGCTCGACCACGTGCCGCCCTTCGCCTCGATGCCGTCGCGGCGCACCGTCGCGAGCACCGATGCGGCCTGCTCGCCGCCCATCACCGAGATCCGCGCGTTCGGCCACATCCACAGGAAGCGCGGGCCGAATGCACGCCCGCACATCCCGTAGTTGCCCGCGCCGAACGAGCCGCCGATGATCACCGTGAACTTCGGCACCTTCGCGTTCGACACGGCCGTCACCATCTTCGCGCCATGCCGCGCGATCCCTTCGTTCTCGTACTTGCGGCCGACCATGAAGCCGGTGATGTTCTGCAGGAACACGAGCGGGATCTTGCGCTGGCAGCACAGCTCGATGAAATGCGCGCCCTTCACCGCCGATTCGGAAAACAGGATGCCGTTGTTCGCGACGATCCCGACCGGATGGCCCCAGATGTGCGCGAAGCCCGTGACGAGCGTCGTGCCGTAGCGCGCCTTGAATTCGTCGAATTCGGAATCGTCGACGATGCGCGCGATCACCTCGCGCACGTCGAACGGCTTGCGCGTGTCGACGGGGATCACGCCGTACAGGCTCTGCGCGTCGTAGCGCGGCGGCTTCGGCTCGCGCAGCGTCACCGGCGACGCGAGCTTCGGCGCGAGGTGGTCGACGATGTTGCGCGCGATCGACAGCGCATGCGCGTCGTTCTGCGCGAGATGGTCGGCCACGCCCGACAGGCGCGTGTGCACGTCGCCGCCGCCGAGATCCTCGGCGCTCACTTCCTCGCCGGTCGCCGCCTTCACGAGCGGCGGGCCGCCGAGGAAGATCGTCCCCTGGTTCTTCACGATGATCGACTCGTCGCTCATCGCCGGCACGTATGCGCCGCCCGCGGTGCACGAGCCCATCACGACCGCGATCTGCGCGATGCCCGCCGCCGACATCGTCGCCTGGTTGTAGAAGATGCGGCCGAAGTGGTCGCGGTCGGGGAACACGTCGTCCTGGTTCGGCAGGTTCGCGCCGCCCGAATCGACGAGGTACACGCACGGCAGGCGGTTTTCCGCGGCGATCTCCTGCGCGCGCACGTGCTTCTTCACCGTGACCGGGTAGTAGGTGCCGCCCTTGACCGTCGCGTCGTTGCAGACGATCACGCACTCGCGGCCCGCGATCCGGCCGATGCCGGTGATGATCCCCGCGCCCGGCGCGTCGTCGTTGTACATGCCGTTCGCCGCGAGCTGCGACAGCTCGAGGAACGGCGTGCCCGGATCGAGCAGCTGCGCGATCCGGTCGCGCGGCAGCAGCTTGCCGCGCGACAGGTGCTTGTCGCGCGCGGCCGGGCCGCCGCCCTGCGCGAGCTGTTCGATCTTCGCGCGCAGGTCGGCGACGACCGCCTCGAGCGCCGCGGCATTCGCGCGGAATTCTTCCGAGCGCGGGTTCAGCTTGGATTCGATGATCGGCATCGACGGGGCTCCGTTCGCGTGGCGTGGGCGTGACGTGGGCGTTACAGCGTTTCCGCGAACAGCTCGCGGCCGATCAGCATCCGGCGGATCTCGCTCGTGCCGGCGCCGATTTCGTAGAGCTTCGCGTCGCGCCACAGGCGGCCGACCGGGTATTCGTTGATGTAGCCGTTGCCGCCGAGAATCTGGATCGCCTCGCCCGCCATCCACGTCGCCTTCTCGGCCGTGTAGAGGATCACGCCCGCGCAGTCCTTGCGCACCTGGCGAATGTGGTCGCTGCCGGCCGAGTCGAGATGGCGGCCGACCGCGTACAGGTACGCGCGGCACGCCTGGAACGTCGTGTACATGTCGGCGACCTTGCCTTGAATGAGCTGGAATTCGCCGATCGCCTGGCCGAACTGCTTGCGGTCGTGGATGTACGGCACCACCGCGTCGAGACACGCGGCCATGATGCCGGTCGGGCCGCCCGACAGCACCGCGCGCTCGTAGTCGAGGCCGCTCATCAGCACCTTCACGCCGCCGTTGAGCTGGCCGAGGATGTTCTCTTCCGGCACCTCGACGTCCTCGAACACGAGCTCGCCCGTGTGCGAGCCGCGCATCCCGAGCTTGTCGAGCTTCTGCGCGACCGAGAAGCCCTTCATCCCCTTCTCGACGATGAACGCGGTGATGCCGCGCGGGCCGGCTTCGATGTCGGTCTTCGCGTAGACGACGAGCGTGTCGCAGTCGGGGCCGTTGGTGATCCACATCTTCGTGCCGTTCAGCACGTAGCGGTCGCCGCGCTTGTCCGCGCGCAGCTTCATGCTGACGACGTCGGAGCCCGCGTTCGGCTCGCTCATCGCGAGCGCGCCGATGTGTTCGCCCGAGACGAGCTTCGGCAGGTATTTCCGTTTCTGCGCGTCGGTGCCGTTGCGGTGGATCTGGTTCACGCACAGGTTCGAGTGCGCGCCGTACGACAGGCCGATCGACGCGGACGCGCGCGAGATCTCCTCCATCGCGACCATGTGCGCGGTGTAGCCCATGTTCGCGCCGCCGTATTCTTCCGAGACGGTCATCCCGAGCACGCCGAGGTCGCCGAACTTCTTCCACAGATCCATCGGGAACTGGTCGGTGCGATCGACTTCCGCCGCGCGCGGCGCGATTTCCTTCGCCGCGAAGTTCGCGACGGCGTCGCGCAGCATCTCGATGTCTTCACCGAGCATGAATTGCACGCCGGGCAAGTTGATCATGTCTCCTCCGTCTCCAGAAAGTGCGTGCGTTGCGCGCACCGATTTCTGAGTTTTGCTCAAAACCGGTTGTCGCGCCGATTCGTTAGCCAATACTGCGGAAATTTTGTGTAGTTTCGCGCTTCGCGTGGGACGTCGTCAATAGTTTTTTGAGTGACACTCAGATATCATGGCCGGATGACAGCCGTGCATCCGACCGACATCATGACCGACACCGTGAAGGCCGAGCGCGCCGACGCGCCCCGCGCGCCCGCCGGCCGCAAATCGCAGCAGCGCGTGCAGGACATCCTGCGCGCCGGACGTGACGTGTTCGCCGAAAAGGGCTACGAGCACGCGACCGCCGCCGAGATCGCGCAGCGGGTCGGCGTGTCCGAGGCGACCGTGTTCAGCTATTTCCGCGGCAAGCGCGAGCTGTGCGCGCGCGTGATCGCGGACTGGTATGACGAAATCATCGCGGCATTCGAGCTGGGGATGCCGCAGGATGCGCCGGTGCAGCAGCAGTTCGCGTTCATCGTGCGCACCCACCTGCGGCTGATGCTCGTGAACGGCACCGGGCTGTGCGCGCTCGTGCTGTCGGAGGGGCGCGCGAAGCAGCATGCGCTGAGCGACGAGCTGACCGCGCTGCAGCGGCGCTACACGGCGCCGCTGATGGACGTGCTCGCGCGCGGGCAGGCGGCCGGCCAGGTACGCACCGACATGCCGCTGAGCCTGCTGCGCTCGATGGTGTTCGGGCCGATGGAGCACGTGCTGTGGGACGCGATTCTCGGGCACCGGAAGCTCGATACGGAAACGACGGCCGCGCAGCTGATCGACATGCTGTGGGCGGCCGTGCAGCCGCCGGCGCCGGATCAGGCGGCGCTCGTGCGGTTCAGGAACGAGGTGGCCGAAGCGATGCGCCGGCTGGAAGGACACGCGCCGGAGGCATGATGCGGGCGGCGAAGTTGTGCCGCCGTGATCCGTAGCTCGACGCGCGTGGCGCGATGGCGCCTCGCTGCCGCTACGACGCGTCCGCGGCCCGCAACGGCGCGCGGCTTTGCTCGTTGTTCAAATGGACGAACTTGCGCAACAGCCGCACCAGTTCGCGTGAGTCGTCTTCGCCCATCCCGTCGAACAGGCCCGCGCGCAACGCCTGCACCGACGGAATCAGATGCGTGAGCAGTTCGACGCCCGCCGGCGTCAACAGCAGGCGCCGCTGCCGCCGCGGCAGCACTTCGCGCACGATCAACCCTTTCGCTTCGAGGCGCGCCGCCAGATCGGCGGTCGTCGACGTGTCGAGCGCGACGCGCTGCGCCAGCGTCACCTGGTCGAGCCCGGGGCTTTCCTGGAGCATCCTCAGCACCGCGTACTGCACCGGCGTGACGTCGCGCCCCAGCTTCTCGTAGAACATCGCCACCGCGATCTGGTGCGCACGCCGGATCAGGTGTCCCGGTTCGTCGTACAGATCGAACGGGAAAGCCGGCGCGCTGGCGGGATTCGTTTTTTCCATGGATGAGTCGGTCACATAAGGCGGCGCACGCGGTCGCGCGCGCCAGCGGCATCGCGCGGCGTCGCGCCATTGGCCGGGAAAACCAGTATACCGCCCGCCTTGTCGTCGCCCATTTCGATAAGTACACTGAATCTCATTCAGTACACGAAATGAAGAAGTGCCGACCACCGGCACCGCCCCAAGGAGACGACGAACGTGTTTCTCAAGAACGCTTGGTACGTGGCATGCACGCCCGATGAAATCGACGGCAAGCCGCTCGGCCGCAGAATCTGCAACGAATCGATGGTGTTCTATCGCGCGGCGGACGGCCGCGTCGCCGCGCTCGAGGATTTCTGCCCGCACCGCGGCGCGCCGCTGTCGCTCGGCTTCGTGCGCGACGGCGTGCTCGTCTGCGGCTATCACGGGCTGGAGATGGGCTGCAACGGCAAGACGGCGGCGATGCCCGGCCAGCGCGTCGGCGGCTTTCCGGCGATCCGCAGCTTTCCGGTGGTCGAGCGTTACGGCTTCGTGTGGGTGTGGCCGGGCGATGCGTCCCGCGCCGATCCGGCCGCCCTGCCCGCGCTGACGTGGGCCGACGATCCGGCGTGGGCGCACGGCGGCGGCCTGTATCACATCCGTTGCGACTACCGGCTGATGATCGACAACCTGATGGACCTCACGCACGAGACCTACGTGCACGCGACGAGCATCGGCCAGAAGGAAATCGACGAAGCACCGCCGAAGACCACCAGCCACGGCGACGAAGTCGTCACGAGCCGCTTCATGCACAACGTGATGCCGCCGCCGTTCTGGCAGATGGCGCTGCGCGGCAACGGGCTCGCCGACGACGTGCCGGTCGACCGCTGGCAGATCTGCCGCTTCACGCCACCGAGCCACGTGATGATCGAAGTGGGCGTCGCGCATGCGGGCCACGGCGGCTACGACGCGCCGGCGGAGCACAAGGCGTCGTCGATCGTCGTCGACTTCATCACGCCGGAAACCGACGGTTCGATCTGGTATTTCTGGGGAATGGCGCGCAACTTCCGGCCCGACGACGATGCGCTGACCGCGACGATCCGCGAAGGCCAGGGCAAGATCTTCGCCGAGGATCTCGAGATGCTCGAGCGCCAGCAGCGCAATCTCGAGCAATGGCCCGAGCGCAAGCTGCTGAAGCTCAATATCGACGCGGGCGGCGTGCTGTCGCGCAAGGTGATCGACCGGTTGCTCGCCGCCGAGGAGGCGGCCGGCGCGCCGTCGGCCGCGGGTGCGGTCGTGCGGATCGAGGCGGCGTCGTGAGCGCGCCGACGCTGACCGTCCGGGTGGCCCGCAAGTGGCAGGAAGCGCGCGACATCTGCGGCTTCGAATTCGTCGCCGACGACGGTTCGCCGCTGCCCCGCTTCGACGCCGGCGCCCATATCGACGTCCATCTGCCGGGCGGCCTCGTGCGCCAGTATTCGCTGTGCAACGACCCGCGCCACGGCGATCGCTATCGGATAGCGGTGCTGCGCGACGCCGACGGCCGCGGCGGCTCACGTGCGATTCACGATGAGGTCAGGCAGGGCGACACGCTGCGCATCGGCATGCCGCGCAATCAGTTCCCGCTCGCGCGCGACGCTTCGCATCATCTGCTGCTCGCCGGCGGCATCGGCGTCACGCCGATGCTCAGCATGGCCGAACAGTTGTCCGCGGCCGGCGAGTCGTTCGACCTGCATTACTGCGCGCGCTCGCTCGAACGCATGGCGTTCGTCGAGCAGATCAATACCGCCGCGTTCCGCGACCGCACGCGCCTGCACGTCGACGACGGCGACGCCGCGCAACGCTTCGATCTCCCCGCGGTGCTCGACGCGGCGCCTGCCGGCACGCACCTGTACGTCTGCGGCCCGCGCGGTTTCATGGACGCGGTGCTGGACGCCGCACGCGCCCGCGGCTGGCCCGACGCGCGGCTGCACTACGAGTTCTTCGGCGGCGCGGTCGTCGCGTCGGGTGCGGAGCGCGCGTTCCAGGTCCGGCTCGCGAGCAGCGGCAAGGTTGTCGACGTGCCGGCGGATTGCACGGTCGTCGCCGCGCTCGCGGCCCACGGCATCGACGTGCTGACCTCGTGCGAGCAGGGCGTATGCGGCACCTGCGTGACGCGCGTGCTCGAAGGCGAGCCCGACCATCGCGATTCGTATCTGACGGAAGCGGAACAGGCCGCCGGCGACCAGTTCATGCCCTGCTGTTCGCGTGCCCGCAGCGACCTGCTCGTGCTCGACCTGTAGACGCGGCACGCGGGCGGCCATAGGCCGCCGTTCCCGATGCAGCAGACGATCGACGTGTCACCCACACGGCGGTCACTTCGCGAGCCGCGGCCGCGACGGCTTCGACGTGCGCCGTCCCACATTTACAATTGAAAACGATTCTCATTACATATATCATGCGCATCCTGCCGCGGTGACGCATTCGGACGCTGCGGCTCTTTCCTCAGCACTCCGTCATTGAACGATTCATGTCATTTCGTCGACCGCTCCGCCGCGCGCGGGCTTTGCGTCCGTGGCGCGCGGGCCTGCCTGCCCTGATCACCCTTTGCGTCGCCGGCGGCGCACACGCGCAGGCCCAGCGTGCCGCGCCTGCCTCGGCGGCCTCGGCGGCCGACGCGGCGTCGCCCGCCGCGCCGCCCGCGGCCGAACGCGAACTGCCGACGATCAGCGTCAACGCGTCGGCCGTCGCCGACCCGACCATCGGCTACCAGCCGCGCACCAGCAGCATCGCGGGCGGCGACGATCGCGCGCTCAAGGACATTCCGCAATCGATCGCCGTCGTCAGCAGCAGCGTGATGCAGGACCAGCAGGCCCGCTCGCTCGACGACGTGCTCGGCAACATCAGCGGCGTCACGCAGACCAACACGCTCGGCGGCACGCGCGACGCGTTCATCAAGCGCGGCTTCGGCTCGAACAACGACGGCTCCGTGCTCGTCGACGGCATGCGCACGCCGGTGCTGCACAGCTATCTCGCGACGATCGACCGCGTCGAAGTGCTGAAGGGCCCCGCGTCGCTGCTCTACGGCATGCAGGACCCGGGCGGCGTGATCAACCTCGTCACGCGCAAGCCGGAAGACACGTTCGGCGGCTCGATCTCCGCGACGCGCACGAGCCACGGCGGCGCGGGCGCGGCGTTCGATCTCACCGGCCCGCTCGGCAAGCCCGGCCAGGTCGCGGGCGGCACGCTTGCGTTCCGCCTGACCGGCGAATACGACACGAGCCGCTACTGGCGCACCTTCGGCCGCACCCGCGATGCGCTGATCGCGCCCGCGCTGTCGTGGCGCGACGCGAATACGTCGATCGACGTCAGCTACCAGTACGTCGACTACACGACGCCGTTCGATCGCGGCACGGCGCTCGTCAACGGCCGCCTCGACGATGCGCTGCGCGATCGCCGCTACGAGGAGGCGTGGTCGCAGAGCAGCGGCATCCAGGAGACGCTCCGCGCGCGCATCGAGCATCGCCTGTCCGACGCGTGGCGGCTGCGTGCCACCTACGACTGGGGCCGCGACCGCTACGCGCAATACATCACGCGCGCCACCGGCCTGAACGGCGCGACGGGCGCGATGATGCGCTCGTCCGACGCGAACCTCGGGCGCAATGATTCAGACCAGATCACGACGCTCGGCCTGCTCGGCAACGTGACGCTCGCGGGGATGAAGCACGCGCTCTACGTCGGCGGCGAATACGAGCGGCAGCGCAGCTTCCGCGGCGACACGATCCGCGGCAAGGCGACGCCCGGCTTCAACCTGTTCGATCCGGTCTACGGCCTGCTCGCGCCCGGCGGCACGCCGAGCAAGACGCAAAGCGACAACCTGTCGAAGGTGCACGCGTATTCGGTCGTCCTGCAGGACTCGGTGAACCTGACCGAACGGCTCACCGCGGTGGCCGGGCTGCGCTGGGAGGACTGGCAGCAGGAGTCCGGGACGGGGCGGCCGTTCGTGTTCGCGGACCGCTCGCACGGAAACGTGTGGCTGCCGCAGTTCGGGCTCGCGTACGCGCTCACGCCGGCGCTGACCGCGTACGCGAACGTGAGCCGCTCGTTCAAGCCGAACGTGTCGTCGAACGCCGCCGCGCCGCTCGCGCCGGAATTCGGCCGCGTGGTCGAAGCGGGCCTCAAGTTCAGCCTCGAGCCCGCGATCACCGGCACGCTGGCGGTCTACCAGATCGACAAGCGCAACGTCGCGGTGACCGTCGACAACGTGACGTCGACGATCGGCGCCGCGCGCTCGCGCGGGATCGAACTCGACGTCGCGGGGCAGCTCACGCGCCACTGGAGCGTGATCGGCAGCTATGCGTATACGAACGCGAACGACCGCGAGGCCAACCAGCCGCTGATCAACGTCGCGCACCACACCGGCAGCCTGTTCGCGGTGTACGACACGGCCATCGCGAACCTGCCGGGCCGCTGGCGCTTCGGCGGCGGCGCGCGCTTCGTCGGCGCGCGGCCCGGGGATACGGTGAACCGCTTCACGCTGCCCGGCTACGTGAGCGTCGACGCGTTCGCGGCCTACGAGACGACGATCGGCAAGTTCCCGACGCGCATCCAGCTCAACGTGAAGAACCTGCTCGACAAGACTTACTACCCGTCGAGCAACAGCAACCTGATCGTCGCGGTCGGCGAGCCTCGGCTCGTCACGCTGACGACGACCGTGTCGTTCTGATGCGCGGCGGCCGCGCGCCACACGCGCGTCACGGACGCCAGCGATACACGACGATGCTGGAGCCGTTGTAGTTGTCCTTCGTGATCACGTACTCGCCGGTCGAGCGGAGATATGCGCGGATTCCGTACATCGAGTCGACGTCGTTGCCGACGTCCATCGCCGCCGGGTTCGAATTCGTCAGCGTCGTGACGAGGCTGCCGGTATCGAGATCGAACACGTCGATGTTCGGCACCGTGTGCACGTAGCCGACGAACAGGTAACGGCCGGCCGCCGCGATCGATTTCGGGTTGGGGCTCGTGAGCGTGATCACCGGGTTCGGCGCGGTCGTGTTGCCGGCCTTCCAGCCGTGATAGACCTCGATGTAGCCGTTCATCGCCGTCCAGTCCCAGTTCCCCGCGAGGCCCTGCGCGAGGATCATCGTGTCGCTGTCCGACTGGTAGACGATGCGCGTGACCGGCGCGACGGTGGCCGGCACCGGAATCGTCGTCGGCTTGCCCCATGACGGCTTGCCGGTCGCGTCGAAGCCCGTCATCAGATAGTGGGTGATCGCGTTCGTGCCGTTGAGGCCGGCCCACACGTCGCCGTTGCCGTCGATCGCGAAGCCCGCGGTGACCTGCAGCGTCGTGTTGAACGGCTTGCCCGGCAGCGAGCCGGCCGGAATCGCGATGTAGCCGCTCGCCGCGTTGAAGTAGTAGAAGTTGAAGTTGCCGGGGTTCTGGCCGGACGCGACGAGAATCCGGTTGCCGCCGACCGTCACGAGCTGGCCGAAATGCTGGCCGCGCTGATAGTCCTTCATGTCGAGGCGCGGATCGCGCGGATAGGTGAACGGATCGATCGTGTTCGCGACGAACGTGCCGCCCGCGGTGCCCGTATAGATGTTGGTGCCGCTGTAGAAGAACGCGCCGTCCGTCGCCGGGTCCGGCGCGGCGATCGCCTCGAAGTTCAGCGCCTGCAGCTTCCATTGCAGCGCGCCCGCCGGACTGTACGCATGCAGGTCGGTGCTGCCGTTGCGCCCGAGGTCCCAGCCGCCGCCCCACGCGTTGTTCAGCACGTACAGGTTGCCCGCGGCATCCTTGCCGATGCCCGCGACCCGCGTGAAGCGCTTGTCGCCGACCTGCCCCTTGATGCCCGACGTGGTGTCGAGATAGCCGCCCTGCACGCCGAACGTGCCGACCTGCGCGGGCTGGCCCGCGAGCGCGTAGATCTTGATGTTCATGTCCGGGCCTTCATCGCCCACCAGCAACTGCCCGCTCGGCGCATCGAAATAAAGCGAAGCCGGCCGCGCGCGGGCCGCCATCTGGATCGTGCCCAGCGCGGTGCCGCTCGGGCTGTACTGCACGACCACGCCCGCGCTCTTGCGCGCGACCCACAGGTTGCCCGCGGCGTCGAGCGCGAGCGCGCCGGGGCCCGTCACGTTGATGTCGCGCTGCCAGACGCCGTTGGTCGTAAAGACACGCACGCGATTGCCGTAGAAATCGCTCACGTACAGCAGCGTGCCGGCCGTCGCGAGCCCGGTGATCACGTCTGCGTACTGCACGCCCGTCCACACGCTGACCGGAATGCGCAGGTCGCGGGTGTTCGTCGACCGGTTGTAGCGCCCCACCGATCCGCTGCCGAAGGTCCGGTTGTAGCCGAGCGCGACGAACAGCGACGACGCGTTGCCGGTGATGGCCCCGCCCTGGAACTCGTCGTGCAGCCCGATCGTGCCGATGCCCTGGCCGTTCTGGTACATCGCGACGCCGCCCGCGTTTTCGTCCCAGCGCGACGACGTGTAGATCACGCCTTCCGGCGCGACCCACATCGACCGCGCGCCGTTGCCGACGTGCGCGGCGATCGTGCCGAACGTGTTCGCGATCCAGTCGGTCGAGTATTGCGTCTGCGCGTGGGCGAGCGGTGCCGTGAGCATCATGCATGCCGCAAGCAATACCGCGCCGATTCGTTTCACTGACATGACTGAGGCTCCCGGACGATTGTTTGTTGATACTGTAATTCGGCGCAGATGAAACATTGGTGATTTCTGAAAAATTCCATCAAATTGTGCCGAGAATTATTTTGCGGCTTTACGTTATGCGGATGTCGCGCGCTTTGCTCGTCAACGCTGGGCGTGCCGCTACGCTACGATGTGTCGCGCCCGCATTGTGCAGGCAGAATTTTTCGGCACTTTATTCCGAATAATTCGATGCGTGCATGTCATTTTTTCTGATTTTCGCACAGCGGTTTTATCGCGCGCGGAATCGATTGAATGATTACAAATAGAAATTTAAATGAAAGAAAAAAATATTGTCGCGTGCGTCCCGGATGGTGCGCGGCGTGCCCGGCGATTTCGCGATGTACGCGCGCCTCGCGACGGACTGACGCGTCGGGCGACCGGCACCGGCCTCGTGAATGGCACTGCGCCCGCCGTCGAAGCGATTGGACGGCCCGCGGCGAATTCGCGACAATCGGCATTCCCCGGCTCGACTCGCCCCGCCATGAAAATCGCTGCGCTGTCCGACATCCACGGCAACCTCGCCGCGCTCGACGCGGTGCTCGACGACGTGCGCCGCCGCGGCGCCGACGTGATCGTCAATCTCGGCGATATCGTCTCGGGCGCGCTCCATCCGGCGGAAACGGCCGATCGCCTGATCGCACTCGATCTGCCGACGATCCGCGGCAATCACGAACGGCAACTGCTGGAGCGCACGCGCGACGCGATGGGGCTGTCCGACCGTTGGGCGCACGACACGCTGCACGAGCGCCACCGCGCGTGGCTCGCCGCATTGCCTGAACGCGCGACGCTCGGCGACGACGTGCTGCTGGTGCACGGCACGCCCGCGAGCGACCTCGACTATTTTCTCGAAACGGTGACGCGCGACGGCTGCCGCGCGGCGACGCCCGACGAAATCGCGCAGCGCGCCGGAGACGAGCCGGCGTCGCTGATCCTGTGCGGCCACACGCATGTGCCGCGCGTCGCGCGGCTCGCCGACGGCCGCACGATCGTCAACCCTGGAAGCGTCGGGCTGCCGGCCTATGCGGACGATTTGCCGTATCCGCACCGGATCGAAACCGGCTCGCCGCACGCGCGCTATGCGATCGTGTCGCGCACGCCGGCGGGCTGGCACGCCGAACTTCATACCGTCGAATACGACTGGCAGATGGCTGCCGACACGGCAGCCGCGCGCGGCCGCGACGAGTGGGCCGTCGCGCTGCGCACCGGCCGCTGCTGACGCGCCGTCAGGTCACGTTCGCCATCCTTCTTTTACTGGAAAATCACCGCCCGATGCCCGTTCCTTCGCAACTGCTTTTCCTGCCGGGCGCCTCGGGCAGCACCGCGTTCTGGCAGCCGCTGATCGACAACCTGACGCATCCGGCCGAGCGGCGCGTCGTCGCCTATCCCGGCTTCGGCGACGAGCCCGCCGATCCCGACGTCCGCGACTTCGACGGCCTCGTGCGGCGCGTGCTGCGACACATCGACCGGCCCACCGCGGTGATCGCGCAATCGATGGGCGGCGTGATCGCGCTGCGCGCGGCGCTCGACCGGCCCGAGCGGGTCACGCACCTGGTGCTGACGGTCACGTCCGGGGGCCTCGACATGCAGGGTCTCGGCGCGCAGGACTGGCGCACCGGATTCGTCGCGGCGAATCCGCACCTGCCCGACTGGTTCGTGTCGTTTCGCGCCGACCTGTCGGCTGAGCTGGGCCGGGTCGCGCAGCCGACGCTGCTGCTGTGGGGCGACGCGGACCCGATCAGCCCGGTCGCGGCCGGCCGCCGCCTGCTCGAACGGCTGCCCGATGCGCGGCTGCACGTCGTGTCGGGCGGCCAGCATGGTCTCGCCGCCGTGCATGCGCGCGCGCTCGCGCCGCTCGTCGATGCGCATCTGCAGCGGGTTTGACGCTGTGTGTTTCAGCACGCGTGGCGCGAGGTGGACGGTGTTGTGACAGCGGTGGGGCCGTGGGGCGGTGCGCTTAGTCGGGTGCGCTTGGTTCGGCGCGTTTGAATTTGCGTAAGTCAAGACCTGATGTCTCAGTCAGCGTCAGATCAGGTCTGAGATTGCTTTTGCCGTCACTTCATCAAGGGCCGTGATCGACCCACTGCGGTCACCCGTTTTTCTCCGAACCAGTCGTTCGTGTTAGCGTAGTCTCCTCCCCACCGCTCCGGGTTCTGCTGTGGCTTATCGGTTGTACATGAACGTGACCAACGCAGCGTTTCGCGAGGTGCGTCGCATCAAGTGATCAGTAGCGCAGGATTTCTGCGGAGGAGAGTGCGCTGTTATCGTTGAAATCGTCTGCCCGATAGATTCCTTGCGCCAAACGCTCTCGAAGGCCCGGCTTGGACTTGACGTAACCTCGATCCCCGCCCGCAGCGAGCACCTCACCACCGGGCAGCACGGTAAGCGTGGCCCCTATGCCCACGCCGTCGTTCATGGGCGCCGTCAGGCGCCACACACCCGTCTTTACGTCATAGATCTCTGAAGAATTAAGGTCGAGGCTTTCGTCATCAGCGCCTCGTGCCACAAGCACGTTTCCATTCGGCAACAGCACAGCGCGAGCCCCAGATCGCGCCGCGTTCAGGTTTCCCGCGGGCGACCACTGGTTCGTGACTGGATCGTAAATTTCGGCCAAGCTTCGATAAGGCCCGGGATCCTTGGCAAGCGCGATGGCCAAGTCGGTCGATGTGAAGTCCGAGCCTTTCTCCTTGACGACTTCCGCCATCGCGGCATCCAACCTCTTGGTGTCGTCGCCGGCTTTCTTGACGTCCTCGCCCCCCACGACGAGTACCTTCCCACTTCGCAGAAGCGTTGCGGAGTGACCGTAGCGCGCGTTCCTCATCGGGGCAACCGCTACCCAAGTATCTTTGACGGGGTCAAAGAGTTCAGCCATGGCGGTCGCGTCGCCGTTGCTCCCCGCCATTCTCCCGCCAACCACAAGCACCTTGCCGTTCGGCAACAGCGTGGCAGTGTGGCCCCGACGTCCAATACTCATACTGGCGGTGACTGCCCATTGGCCATCGGTGGGATTGAACAGCTCGGCCGAAGCAAAAGCGTCGTCATCCATCACGTCATCCGCGCGATGGCCGCCGGTGACAAGCACGCGACCGTCCTTCAAGACAGTCATCGTATGACCCAATCGCCCCGTCGCCATGTTCCCGACACGATTCCAAACGCCACGGGTAGGGCTATAGACCTCAGCCGAAGGCGTCGCAGAGAGGTTATTTGAGTCAGCGGCCAGCCCGCCGGCCACCAACACATTGCCATCGGCCAACAAGACCGCTTTGTGCGCTTGGCGTGGAAGCACCATGGCGCCCGCCTTGGACCATTTTGGGTGGGCGGGATCGTAAAGCTCGCTCACCGCCAGAAGACCGCCGCCTCCGGGGCCACCGAAACCACCAGCCACCAGCACCTTGCCATTGGGTAGCAAGGTTGCGGTATGCCCGTAGCGGGCGAGCACCATACGCGTCGTGGACTGCCAAACACCAGCGGTCTTGGTGGTTGTTCGCTCAATCGATGGACGATCAATATCTGCTTGCCCGACCTCGTCGGTCGCGTAGAACATAGAGACACCGGTCAACAGGACGATCCCCAGTGCCATCAAAGTGCGTCGTAATTCAGAGCTTCCCAAAGTGTTCATACGCATTATTCTGTACCGAATCGCTGGCAAACATTTCTTTGGTCATTGGACATGGTCGCACGGAATATGCTCAACTCGTCGTGATTGTCGCCGATTCCGACTGCGTGGTCGGCCGACCGCTTGTGGCCGACGACCGCCCGATGCCGCCGTCACACTGCGTTGGATCGGAGGACGGCGCGCACCGACCCCAAGCGGTCAATCGAGCCTGTGCCATCCGGACATTCAGTGCGGCTCCCATGCAGCTAACACCCATTCAGATATCTGTCGAGGGCGTGGCGATTTCGATCAGACGTTGTCCGTCGTTGCCATCCTCGACTCTCCAGCCTCGGGCGTTTAACATCTTTCGTATCTCATCGGCCTTTGCCCAATCCTTTGCCTCTCGGGCCTGAGCACGTTCACCGAGCAACACTCGGATGCTTTCCGGAATGTCAGACGCAACTGGCTTCCAATCGCGTAACCCAAGGCCCAGAACATAATCAAAGCTGTCGACAGTCGCTTTCAAGGTCGCAGATGGGAGCTCGCTCTTGACCAACTCCCATAGCACGGCCAATGCCCTCGGCAGATTCAGGTCCTCATTCACTTCGGCGTCGAAGCGCGCGGCGAAATCCGGATCGATGCGGCCACCGTCCGGCCAACCGGAATAGAGATGCCTCAGCCGGTTCAAGGCTGTCTGCGCTGCGTCAAGAGACGCCCAGCTGAAATGCAGCTTGCTCCGGTAATGAGCCGTCATGCACAGGAAACGGTAGGCAAGTGGATCGATGTTCCGAGTGCGCAAGGTCTGCAAGCGAACAAAATCGCCACTCGACTTCGACATCTTCGTGTTGGCATCGAGCGTTAGAAAATGTCCGTGCATCCAGAAGTTCGCAAGCCGCGTGCCGTGGGCCGCTTCGGTTTGCGCAATCTCGTTGCTGTGATGCACGGCGACATGGTCTTCGCCGCCGCAGTGGATATCGAACCAGACGCCCAGATACTTCGCGGACATCGCCGAGCACTCGATATGCCAGCCCGGAAATCCCCGTCCCCACGGGCTGTCCCATTCCATCTGCCGCGTTACGCCCGCCGGACTGAACTTCCATAGCGCAAAATCTGTGATGTTCCGCTTGGCACCAACTACGACGCGCTTGCCGGCCTGCAGGCCGGCGCGATCGAGCCGGGCCAGAATGAGGTCGGACGGAATTCGTGGAGGCCAACGGGTTAAGCAGCGATCTGATTCAAATAGAAGCGCTGCGTGAACGCGACAGGCGATTGGTAGTTCAGACGCGCCTGCGTGCGCTGCCGGTTGTAGAAGATTTCGATGTATTCGCTGATCGCCAGGCGCGCCTGCTCGCGCGTGGCGAAGCGTTGATGATAGACCAGTTCATTCTTCAGCGTTCCCCAGAAGGATTCGATGGGCGCGTTGTCGTAGCAGTTGCCACGGCGGCTCATCGACGCGCGCATGTCAAACTGGCCGATGAGTGCTTGATAAGCCAGCGCACAATATTGCGACCCACGGTCGCTATGATGAATCAGGCCCGCCGGCGGTCGTCGGGTTGCGACAGCGCGAAACAGTGCCTGCATGACCAGATTTTTCGTCATACGTTCGCTCATCGCATAGCCGACGATTTCGCCGCTGTACAGGTCCTTCAGGCCGGCAAGATACAGCCAGCCCTCGTCGGTCGCGATATAGGTGATGTCACCGCACCAGGCCTGATTGGGCGCGGTCACTGAGAAATCCTGGTTCAACAGATTCGGCGCGACAGGCAGGTCGTGCTTCGAATTCGTCGTGGCCTTGAACCGGCGTTTCTGCTTGCAGCGCAGTCCCAGTTTTCTACGCAGTCGCCTGATCCGGTGCACGCCGATTCGCACGCCACGTTCATCGAGATGTTGCTTCAGGCGCTCGGGCCCGAAGCTTTCCCGAGTTCGCTGATGTGCCGCAAGTACCTCCGCTTCCAGGCGAGGCTCCTGCTGCGTTCTTTCGGACGGCCCGCGCTTGCGCCACGCATAGTAGCCGCTCACCGATACACCCAGCACGCGGCACATCGGCGGCACGGGATAGTCCTGTCGCATTTGTTCGATCACGCCGTACTTCACCGCGACTCCTTCGCGAAGTACGTCGCGAACTTTTTTAGCAGATCGCGCTCCATTTTGACCTCGGCCAGTTCGCGCTTGACCTGCGCCAGCTCGGCCTCCATTTCCGTCAGTGGCCTCTGGTGCCGGCCGACATCTTTCAGCTTACCGGCCTTCGCCGCGCGCACCCAGTTTGCCAGCGTCTTGATTGGGATCGACAAGCGCCGGGAAGCTTCCGATACCCCCACACCTTCGGCCAACGCCAACTTGACCGCTTCGTCGCGAAGCTCCTTCGTATAGACCGCTCTTGGAATTCGATTCATCCATGCCTCCGTTTCTCGATTTTACGAAACGTTGGCTTCCATTTTTTCCGACCGGCCTCAGAAAGCCGTAATCGTCCTGCTTGCCGGTGTCGAAGTAGAGGCCGTCGTTGGTCCTGTATACGTAGCCTGACCGTTCCAACTCGCCGATAAAGGCGATCTGCTCCGCGATGTGATCCGTCGCGCGGCACCATATCGACGGCTCCAGCAGGTTGAGGGCATGCCAATCCGCGAAGAAGGCCTCGGTGTAGCGCTGAGCGATAGCCCATGCTGACTCTCCGGTCCGTCTGCTACCTTTTTCCATCTTGTCTTCGCCTTCGTCGGCGTCCGACGTCAGGTGGCCGACGTCGGTGATATTGACGACGTGACGGACCTCGTAGCCGTTGCGAATGAGCACCCGGCGCAGAATGTCTTCGAACACATACGTTCTTAGATTGCCGATATGCGCATGGTCATAGACGGTGGGGCCGCAGCAATACATGCCAACGCGGCCAGCGTGAATTGGCGTGAACGAGCGCACGGTACGCGACCAGGTGTCATACAACGTAAGTTGCATCAACTCTCTCCGTCTCGAAGGGGGCAAAAACGAAAAGGCCGCCGGTTTTGCAACGGGCGGCCAGAGGCGATTGATGCGACGTGTAGTTAATCGCTAGACGCAGCATCTCCCCGGCACGTTTTGACAACATGCGCGGACCAGCGAAAAGAGGGATTTGGAGCGACTAATCATGCTGACGATCCTAGCGTCGTTTGGCTGCGCAGGTCAATACCGGCGAATGGCCGCTTTGAGCGTGGTCTTCCGACTGACCGTTTGTGGCCGGACTCGGCCGGCCGCAGCCCCGGCAGGCACCGACTGGCTCAACCCGACCCTGAAGGGACCCTCACGGGCGATCAAAGCGGCCATCGAAGTTCCTGTGCGGGGCAGGATGACACTTGCACCGGCCGCGACTGATCACGCTACTTCTTCGACACAATCGCCGCCAACTTTGGCCAGCGCATTCAGCAGCCCGGTTCGCAGCGTGGTTAACGCGAGACTCTTTGCGTCGAGTTCGGCGAGCTTTGCTTGCAGGCACGCGACCTTTTGGTCAACGCCGAACGTCGGACTTTCCCATACATGGACAACGTCGCCAATTTCCGCCAGCGTGAAGCCCAACGCCTTCGCGTGGACGATCAGCCGTATCCGCTGTAACGAAAGTTCGGAATAGTGCTTGTAAGTGTTCGTCGCGTTACCTTGCGTTGCTTTATCCAGCAGACCCATACGCTCGTAGTAACGGACGGTGTCGCGCGATACACCCGCCCGCTTGCATAGCTCGCCGATGCGCATGCTGCCTCCAATCAATGTCGTGGACCGTCATTTACGCTTGACCGTTGCCTATAGTCAACGGTTTAGAGTGCAACTCCCGTTCCACTCCATCAGCAGCCCATGAGCAAATCTTTCGATTTTGGCGGAAAAACAGCACTCGTCACGGGTGCATCATCGGGTATCGGGCGCGCGTTTGCCCACGCGTTGGCCGAACGCGGTGCGAGACTCCTGCTGGTCGCACGCTCTCACGACAAGCTGCGTGATCTGGCCGCGGAACTGCGGCGCGATTACGCGTGCGACGCCGATTTTCTGACGGTCGACCTGAGCGCAGCCGACGCCGTCGACACGATCGATCGCCATCTGAAGGGGACCGGCACGTTCGTCGATGTGCTGATCAACAATGCGGGCTTCGCAGCTTACGGGCGCTTTGAAACGATTCCGCTGACGCGCCAGCGCGATGAAGTCCTGGTGAACTGCATCGCCGCGATCGAGCTGACTCATCTTCTGCTGCCGGGGATGCAAGCGCGATCCGGCGGCGCAGTCATCAACGTCGCGTCAACCGCGGCATTCCAGCCCGATCCGTATATGGCCGTCTACGGCGCGACGAAGGCCTTTCTCCTGTCATTTTCGGAAGCTGTTTGGGCTGAAAACCGGCAGCGGGGCATCCGGGTCGTCGCGCTATGTCCCGGCGCCACGCAAACGGCCTTTTTCGACGTTGTTGGCACGAAGGAGGCTGCAGTCGGCGTGCCGATGCCGGTCGCCAACGTGGTGCGGGATGCGTTGTGGGCGCTCGATCGTAATCTGAGCTATCGGGTTGTGGGGACGCGAAATCGACTGCTTGCGAACTTGCAGAGACTACTGAGCCGTCAGATGTCGGCTCGGCTCGTTGAAAAAATCCTTCGACCGAGAGAAGTTCGGAATCTCGCGGCAACAGATATCAAGGCGTAGGGTTGCGCTGTTTTCAAATGGTGGTCTCTTGGCGTCGCGAACGGCCGCGTTTCAACCCGGCGCGTCGACCGTAGCATGTCATCGCTAGTGGACTATCCGATGCGACAATTCGGATAGCGGCTTTGCATCGTACAGCGCCTGAGCGCCCGTGCCGCAGCGTGATGCGTCAGGCCATCCACGCTCTACATCATGAACCGACAACCCGCAATCTCATGCCCCGACTGGGTAAGGCGCGCCGAGCCGATAGAAGGTGTCGAACGCATCGAAGCGTGGTTTCACGGCAAGGCGTATGCCATGCACCGCCACGATACCTATGCGATTGGTCGCACGCTCGCCGGCGTCCAGTGCTTCCACTATCGGCGCAGCCTGCGCAGCAGCGTGCCGGGGCAAACGATGGTCCTGCATCCCGACGAGGCTCACGATGGTCAGGCGGGTACCGACGAAGGGTTTCGGTACCGGATGATCTACGTGGAACCCGCGCTTTTTCAGGACGTGCTCGGCGGGCGCGCGCTGCCGTTCATCGACGGCGGCGTGACGACCGATGCGCGCCTTGCGGCGGCAACCACGACATTGCTGCAGCACGTCGGCTATAGGCTTGAACCGCTTGAACAAAGCGATGCCCTCGTCGAACTGACGCATGCGATTGCCGCTGTTGCCGGCACGCCCACACGCCGTCCGAAAGGCGATTTCCTCGCGGCGCGGCGCGCGCGCGACTATTTGCACGTGAACTGCGCGCGCGTCGTCACGCTCGTCGAACTTGAAGCGGCGACGGGCCGCGATCGCTGGAGTCTGTCGCACGACTTTCGCACCTTCTACGGAACGAGCCCGTACCGTTATCTGACGATGCGGCGCCTCGATACGGTGCGCCGCATGCTGCTCGCTGGCACCTCGCTCGCTCACGCCGCTGCGGCCGCGGGTTTTTCCGATCAGAGCCACATGACGCGACACTTCTCGAAAACATTCGGGCTGACGCCAGGGCGCTGGCTCCAGGTCACGGGCAGCATTCACCGCGGCTGAAAACACACACGATCGTTCAATACGGCCGCAAGGAGCATGTATATCCTCGAAGCATTGCCCCTTGAACGGAGAGAACGGTGTCCCAATCCTCGAAACACAACAACGTGCCGGCCGAACGCGGCCAGTGCCAGACCATCGATTTGACCGGCAAGATCGCGCTGATCGACGGCCACTGGCAGCCGCGCGTCGTCGCTGAAATGAATGACTATCAGTTCAAGGTCGTGAAAGTCGAAGGCGAGTTTCAGTGGCACCGCCATGCCGATACCGACGAAACGTTCATCGTGCTCGGAGGCGAGTT
Organism: Burkholderia ubonensis; assembly: GCF_001718695.1. Classification (NCBI taxonomy): domain Bacteria; kingdom Pseudomonadati; phylum Pseudomonadota; class Betaproteobacteria; order Burkholderiales; family Burkholderiaceae; genus Burkholderia; species Burkholderia ubonensis. The sequence continues at coordinate 1,878,211 of NZ_CP013422.1, forward strand.
GCGTATCGAATTTCGCGCGGGCCCTTCGGGCGATGGTTCTATTGTGTTGCGTGCCGGTCAGATGGCCGTGGTGCCGAAGGGGGTCGAACACAAGCCCTGTGCAAATGCCGAAGTGAAGCTGCTGTTGATCGAGCCGCGCGGCGTCGTCAACACGGGCGACGGCGCAGCGGGCGAGCGTACTGTCGAGAACGACCAGTGGATTTAAGGCAGCCTCTGCGTATGCCAGCTGAGATAGTCGGAGCCGGCGAGCTTGAGCGAGTCTGCGGAAGCGCGATCATCGTCGATCTGGACGCATCGGTTCGACGGCTCGTTCTGGCCGACTGTCGCCTGATGCCGTTGGCCGAACCCGCCCCTGAAGAGACAGTCAGATCTCCTGCAAGCGGACACTCGGCGCATGTTCATTGGCGCAGTCACCCGCCATCCACACGAAGGATTCTTTGTTCGCGATCATGCCATGCCGGTAGCTTTAGTCAGCATCTCACCGAGTCGTATGGAGACTGGGTCTTCCGCTGAACGCCCTTCGAGAAAGCGATCCAACTCTCGACGTGCGCCATCAGCGTTGCCTGTCCTCGCGAGCACAAATGCGAGCGCGATCGGATGCTGGACATAGTTGTAAAACCCCAAGCCTCCGCTCGACAGATAGCTTCGCAGCCATTCGAATGCCCCGACGACGTCCTCGATCGAATTGACCAGTCGCCAAAATTCGTCTGCCCGTGCGATCGCAGCTTGCACAATCGGCGCCGATTTCTGAGCGACGACCTGCTCTCCACAAATAAGGCTCACGTCTAAGTCCCTGTCGCGTGCATCAACAACGAGGTCAAAGATCGCAGTTTTGTTGGTTCGGTGCCAGCGAACAGAACTGCCGGACACATGCGGGACAAAGTCAAAGGACAAGCCCCATCGAGGAGCGATGACGCCGCCTTTCCATGCGGAAAATGCAAATATCTGGCGGATAGGTGATCCGTCGTGTCGCACCCACTTCAGAGGCGCTACTGTCTCGACCCCCCGCGCGTTCAAAGCCGCATCGACCACGGGAGACATTACGCGATGCGCTGCCTCCAAGGTCACCATGTTGAATGCTTCGCCGTTTTTAGAATCATTCCGAACGTGCGCTATCCACTTGCTGATGCTCATCGTCGCAACACCATTGTCGGGCTTGGAAGGCCGCCGCTATCAGTCTGATTTGACGGGGCGTAGCCGTGGTTTGACCTTGCATTGTCGACGATTCAGATCGCGCTGTCGAATGTCCGTTCCTGGCCGGGAAGTCGCCGGTCGGCGCCCGGTGCGGCCCGACCGGCGACTTCCGACCCGGAGCCGACGGTGGACTCAGCAGCACATTTTCGGCAGATCCCAAACTACAACGGCCATTCACCCTTGCCCGCCGCTTGCGGCTCGTCGGCCGAAATGGCCATGGCCAAGATTGGCCGCAGGTTGTGGTTAGCGTCCGCTCCTAAACCGTTATCATCAATGGCCGTCCTTTAAGAGAACAACCGATGAGCCGACCAGATTTCGTCAAACACTGGACTGAACTCGAAGAACCGGATGCACATTCCTATCCCGCCGATACCGAGCCCATGGCGCTAGACGCTCCGCTTTCTGCCGCACTCGGCATCACGCGTATTGGTATTCATCATGTGAGGCTTCTACCCGGCCGGAGGACATCATATCCGCACGCCGAAAGTACCGAGCAGGAGTTTGTGTACGTGCTCGAGGGCAAGCCTGACGTCTGGATCGACGGTGTGCTGCATTCCATTGCTGAAGGTGATTCGGTTGCGTTTCCGGCAGGTACGGGAATTTGCCACACCTTCATCAACAATACGAAGGACGAAGTCAGGCTGATGGTGATCGGCGAACGTCCGCGCGACGACAATCGTATTCGTTACCCGCTCAACGAAGCGTACGAACTTACGCGCGCGGACCGCTGGGTGGACTGGCCCGCTAGACCCCTCGGCGACCATAACGGAATGCCGGACTGAGCTTACGCGGATCAACGCGGCGGCTGATGACCCACGATTCGTCCTCGCGAATCGAATGGCCGCTCGCAGGGTGGATCTAACATCTGAACGTCCGCGCAGCGGCGCTAGCGAATGACGCTTCATGGCCGGAACTTAGTCAGACACCTGGCGCTGTCTGTTTGGTCTAGTCCAGCCATATACATTTGCTTCGTCGCACTTCGCTCGTCACGCTTGACTCATCTCGCACGATTCGTCTCGCGTGATCGGCGCCCGTACTTCCCCCCTCCCCCCATCACCCCACATTCACCAACGTCAACCGCGCCTCCAGCCCGCCGCCATCCTCCCGGTTGCGCAGCGTCAGCGCGCCGCCCATCGCGAGCGCGAGCTGCCGCGCGATCGCGAGGCCGAGCCCCGTGCCGCCCGTCTCGCGATTGCGCGACGTCTCGACGCGCCGGAACGGCTCGAACACCGCATCGAGCTGGTCGTCCGGAATGCCGGGCCCGCGGTCCAGCACCGCTATGACCGCGCCACCGTCCGGCGCGGCCGTCACGTCGATCTCTGCCGCACCGGAGAACTTCAGCGCGTTGTCGACGAGATTGCCGACGATGCGGCGCAGCGCCTTCGGCCGCGTGACGAGCGCGATCGGCGCGCGGCTGTGCAGCGTGACGGCCTGCCCCGCGTCCGCGTAGTCGCACACGATGCTGTCGAGCAGCGCATCGAGATCGGTGCGCCGCGCGGCTTCCTCGGTGCCGTGCAGCGTCTTCGCATACGCGACGCCCTCCTTCACGAGATGCTCCATCTCGATCAGGTCCTGGCGCAGCTTCGCGCCCTGCGCGTCGTCGTCCATCACGTCGACGCGCAGCCGCATCCGCGTGATCGGCGTCTGCAGGTCGTGCGAGATCGATGCGAGGATCTGCATGCGCTCCGCCATGTACTGCGCGATGCGGTCCTGCATCGCATTGAACGCGCGCGCCGCGCGCGCGACCTCGGACGGGCCGTCCTCGCTCAGGCGCTCCGCCTTCAGGTCCGGGCCGAGCGCATCGGCGGCCTGCGCGAGCTGCTTGAGCGGCCGCGTCGCGAGCCGCACCGCGAGCCAGCAGCATGCGGCCAGCACCGCGAGCTGCAGCGCGAGCACGAACGGCAGCCAGCCCGACAGCGGCACCGTCGACATCGGATGGATGTCGATCGTCAGCGGCGACCCGTCGGTCAGGCGCAGATGCACCTGCAGATGCTCGCGCTCGCCGGGCATCGCGTTCGCCGTCAACGGGTACTCGCCGCCGATGCCGTCCGAGATCGACCGCTCGACGCGCGCCGACAGCCGCGCCTGCGGCGGCGTGCCGGTCTCGCCCGGCCCGAGGATGAACTGGTAGCTGCGCCGCGCGAGCCGCGGCAGCCACTCGGCGCGCTCGGCAGGCGACAGATGGTCGAGCAGCGCCACCGAGCTCGCGACTTCGCGCTCGATGTACCCCATCATCAGGTTGGTGGTGGCCTGGTCGCGCTCCGTCAGCGTGAGCCAGAACGACAGCGTCTGCGCGAGCGCGAGGCCCACGCACAGGATCAGCGCGAGCCGCGCGAACAGCGTGCGCGGCCACCGCCCTATCGCGCGCGGCGTCATGACGTGCCTTCGATGACGGTCACCGCCGCCGAGAACACATAGCCCTCGTTGCGCAGCGTCTTGATGTAGCGCGGCTCGCGCGCGCCGTCGCGCAGGCGCTGCCGCAGGCGGCTCACGAGCAGGTCGATCGAGCGGTCGAACGGATCGGACTGCCGCCCCTGCGTCAGGTTGAGCAGCTGGTCGCGGGTCAGCACCCGCTGCGGATGATCGAGGAACACGCGCAACAGCCGGTACTCCGCGCCGCTCAGCGCGACCAGCGTGCCTTCGGCGTCGAGCAGGTGCCGCCCCGTCGTATCGAGCCGCCATTCGCCGAAGCCGAGCATCCCGGCCGCCTCCGTCACCTGCATGCCGGGCGGCAGCATCCGCGTGCGCCGCAGCACCGAGCGGATTCGCGCCAGCAGCTCGCGCACCGCGAACGGCTTCGCGAGATAGTCGTCCGCGCCCATCTCGAGGCCGACGATGCGGTCGGTTTCCTCGCCGCGCGCGGTCAGCATCAGCACCGGCACCGCGCGGAACTTGCCGACGCGCAGCTCGCGGCACAGCACGAGGCCGTCCTCGCCCGGCATCATCAGGTCCAGCACGATCAGGTCGGGGGCGCCGCTGTCGAGCACCCCGCGCATCTCGCGGCCGTTCGCGGCCAGCGACACGCGCATGCCGTTCTTCTCGAGGTAGTCGGCGATCAGTTCGCGAATGCCGCGATCGTCGTCGACGATCAGTACGTGGTCGGTCTTGTCCATGGGTGTCTTCGTCGTGATGTGGCGGCTCGCGATGTCCGCTTTTATACCGCAGCGCGGCCGCGCGTTTGTATCTCAATGTATCGCGCCGCCGCGACGACACACAACATTGCACACGCGCCGCTTGGAGGACACATCGCCGATACGTCGGTGCGGCCCAATGGGGATCGTCGAAACCCGTCGGCCGACGCACCCGCCCAGCCGGCCACCGAACCGGAGAACCGCCATGCTGCCCCGTTTCAGAACCGCCGTCGCCGTGGTCGCGGTCGCCGCCACGGCCGCGCTCGCCGCATTCGCCGGCACGCGCGACGATGCCAAGCTGCCCGCATCGGCAGCCGGCATGCAGGCGCCGAACTTCACCGGCATCGAGCGCTGGCACAACAGCGCGCCGCTGACGCTCGGGCAGTTGCGCGGCAAGGTCGTGCTCGTCGATTTCTGGACGTATTCGTGCATCAACTGCATTCATACGATTCCGTATGTCAACGACTGGTATCGCAAGTACCGCGATCAGGGGCTGGTCGTGATCGGCGTGCATACGCCCGAGTATCCGTTCGAGCGCGATGCGCGCAATGTCGCGGATGCGGTGGGGCGCTTCGGGATACGTTATCCGGTTGCGCAGGATAACCGCTACGACACCTGGCGCGCGTACGGCAACCAGTACTGGCCCGCGCTGTACCTGATCGACGCGAGCGGCAAGGTGGTCTACACGCGGTACGGCGAAGGCGGGTACGACACGACGGAAGCCGCGATCCGCGCCGCGCTCGCGCAAGCACATGCGGCCACCGACGCGATGCAACGCGCGACGCGCACGCAGTAGCTCGCACGGCGGCGCGCGCAGGTGCGGCGCGCGTGCGGATCGGCGCGACTCACTGCCGCTTCGCGTCCGCCTGCTCGAGCATCGCGTCGCCGATGGCCACCTGCCCGTTCGCGATCAGCGCGTCGGCCGCGCCGCGAATATCCTCCACCGCCTTGTTCTGCCCCAGCTTGCGCTTCCCGACCAGCCGCGTGATCTCGATCTGCAGCCCGACGATCGACTGCAGCATCGTATCGAGGTAGTCCTTCGGCGCGTCCCCCATCTTCCACGGTTCAGGCAGCGCTGCTTCGTGCGTGCGCGTCAGCCGCGCGACCACGCCGCGCACGAAGCGCTCGTCGTCGCGCACCGTGACGCGCCCGTGCGCATGCACGGCGACGTAGTTCCACGTCGGCACCTGCCGGTGCGTCGCGTGCTTGCTCGGATACCAGCTCGGCGAGATATACGCATCGCCTCCACGAAAAATCACCAGCACCTCGCCGCCGTCCGCGACGTCCTGCCAGACCGGATTCGCGCGCGCGACGTGCGCATGCAGCTCGCCGAGCCCGCCGTCGCCGGCTACCAGCTCGAACGGCAGGTGGTTCGCATCGAGCCCGCTCCTGCCGTGCGTGACCAGGCTGCCGAACGGGTGCTGGACGATCAGCTCGCGCAGCGCGTCGGGGTTCGATTCGGCGAAATGGGCAGGGACGTACATGGCGGCTCCACGGTGGGACGGGGTTCGGCTGACGGCCCTGCATGGGCTTCGTCATGCGCAGATTGTGCCCGCAAACTGGTTTCTTCTGTAGAACCGGTTGCGAGCAGTTTCAGCAGAACAGGATCGTGGCCCGAACGGCCCGCATCGTGGCAATGCCGTCGCTCGGCGCGCTCCGGCGCGCCGCCGTGCGCCTCGGCGACGTGCGGCTCGGCGACGATCCGCCGTCCACGTGGCGGCTCGCGGCATCGCTGCAGGCGGCGCGCTCCACCGTCGTCGAAGCGAATGCACGACCGAGCGGCAAAGGCTTCGTGGAAGCGCGCGGCGTGGCGGCTTCGATCGCGCAGATGGAGGCGGCCGCCCTCGACCCGAGCGGCGCGCCGCGGCCGCGGGCGCCGCGAAAGGTTGTCCGCGGGCAACAAACGTAATCGTCTGTAAATCCTGCAAGAAAACGGCCGTTTCGGCCCGCGGCAGCCGCTCGCGGTTTGCTAGCATCGCGCCTTTTCGGACCGCGCTCCGCGCTACCGTCGCCGTGAATCGCTTCGTGCCGTCTCTTCGCAATCTGTGGCTCCGCTGCCGCGACCGCGCGCGCGCCTTGTGCGCCGGCGCATGGCAGCGGCTGCGCCATCCGACGCGCCGCGGCGTCGTGCTCGCGCTCGCGGCGCTTCCGCTGCTCGGGCTGCTGGTCCTGCTCGCGTTCGTGCCGTTCACGCCGAGCATCGGCGACATCCGCAAGGCGCGCATCGACCGCCCCGCGCAGATCGTGTCGGCGGACGGCCAGGTGATCGCCGAGTTCCGGCCGGTGAACCGCGAATGGGTGCCGCTGTCACAGATCTCGCCGCACATGGTCGACGCGCTGATCGCCACCGAGGACCGCCGCTTCTACGACCACCACGGCATCGACTGGCGCCGCACGCTCGGCGCCGCGCTGCATACCTTCTCCGGCGACCGCCAGGGCGGCTCGACGATCACGCAGCAGCTCGCGCGCAACCTGTATCCCGACGAAGTCGGCCGCGCGCCGACGCTCACGCGCAAGCTGAAGGAACTGGTGACCGCGTTCAAGATCGAGAGCGTGTACACGAAGGACCAGATCCTCGAGACCTACCTGAACACGGTGCCGTTCCTGTACAACGCGTACGGCATCGAAATGGCCGCGCGCACCTACTTCGGCAAATCGGCCGCCCAGCTCGACATCCTTGAAAGCGCGACGCTCGTCGGCATGCTGAAGGCCAACAGCTATTACAACCCGGTGCTCAACCCCGAGCGCGCGCTGCAGCGGCGCAACACCGTGCTCGGCCAGATGGAGAAATTCGGCAAGCTGCGGCCCGACGCGTATGCGGCGCTGACCCGCCGGCCGCTGCGCGTCGATTTCGAACCGCAGGCCGCGTCGCCCGGCCTCGCGCCGCACTTCACCGTGCTGTTGCGCAAATGGCTGATCGCGTGGGCCGACCGCAACAACTACAACATCTACTCGGACGGGCTCGTCGTGCGCACAACGATCGATTCGCGCCTGCAGGAGATCGCCACGCAGGCGGTCGAACGGCAGACGGACCGGCTGCAGGAAATCGCGAACGACGCGTGGCGCGGCCCGAACGGCTGCGGGCTGCGCAACGACCTGTTTCGGAGCTTCATTCGCCAGACGCCCGACTACCGCAGCGCGCGCGATGCCGGCCTGACGGACCCGGTCGCGCTGCGCAGGCTCGGCGCGAATCGCGACTTCATGCGCGCGCTGTGCCGGAGCAAGACGCGGGTGCAGGCCGGCTTCGTCGCGCTCGATCCGCGCAACGGCCAGATTCGCGCGTGGGTCGGCAGCCCCGACTTCGGCGACGAACCGTTCGATCACGTGCAGCAGGCGCGCCGCCAGCCGGGCTCGACGTTCAAGCCATTCGTCTACGGCGCGGCGTTCGCGGACGGCCTGCGGCCGGACGACACGTTCGTCGACCGCAATGTCGCGATCCCGCTCGACGCTCACGCGGTGTGGCGGCCGACCGACGCGGAACCGCCGAGCGGCCTGCCGATGACGCTGCGCGACGCGCTCGCGCATTCGCGCAACCGCATCACCGCGCAGCTGATGCAGCACGAAGGCCCGGCGAAGGTGGTGCGGCTCGCGCGCGCGATGGGCGTGCGCGAGAGTCCGCTCGACGCGGTGCCGTCGCTCGCGCTCGGCACGAGCCCGGTCACGCTGAAGGAAATGGTGTCGGCGTACGGCACGATCGCGAACCGCGGCATGTACGTCGAACCGCAGATGGTCACGCGCATCGAGGATCACGACGGCAAGGTGCTGGCCGTGTTCGCGAGCCCGCCGCCGGAACGGGCGCTGCCCGCGAACGCAGCGCTGACGCTCGTCGACGTGATGCGCGACGTCGTCGACCAGGGCACCGGCGTGGACATCCGCGCGCGCTACGGCATTCGCGCCGACGTGGCCGGCAAGACGGGCACGACGCAGGACAACGCCGACGGCTGGTTCATCCTGATGCATGCGCAGCTGGTGGCCGGCGCGTGGGTCGGCTTCGACGACGGCCACGTGACGCTCGGCAGCGACTACTGGGGCGAAGGCGCGCACAGCGCGCTGCCGATCGTCGGCACGTTCTACGATGCCGCGTTGCGTGCGCGCGTGATCGATCCGCGCGCGCAGCTGTCGCCGGATTTCCGGCCGCGCAGCGCGCCGGCGCCGAAGCGGCGCGCACCGCATGCGGGCCTGTTCGACTGGCTGAAATTCTTCCGCTGACCGGCGCGCGTCAATCCGCCGTATCGCCGTTCTTCGGCAATTTCGACCGCGCCTTGTGGCCCGGCGCCGGCGACCATGCCGGACGCGTCCTGCGTTCGCTGTCGATCACGACCAGATAGCGCCCGGCGATCGGCGTGATGTCGCGATCGTGGCGCAGCACCCACAGCGACCGGCCGGACTCGACGCGCGCCTCGTAGTCGGCGTCGAGCATCCCGTGCCGGTCGATGAACGTGTTCAGCGACGCCGGAATCCGCACGCAGCCCTTCGAATGGCGGATGCCGAGCAGCGGTTCGAGGCGCTCCGGATCGGTCGCATGCATCTGGAAGCGCATCGCCGACACGCCGCCCTTGCCCCAGCCGCGTTCGCTGTCCACCCAGCCGAAGTCGAAGATCCGCATGTCGCGGCGGCCGTAGCCGCGAATGCCGTTGTCGTTCGTCGTGCCTTCCGCGCGGAAATCCATGTTGTCCGGCGTGTGCGTAAACACGCCGAGCGGCGTCATGAAGTGGTCGTACTTGCCGGGCAGCCCGGTCGCGACCGGCGACGCGCCGATCATGAGCCACGCGTTGGCCGACGTCGCGCGGAAGTAGATGAAGAGCGCCTGCACGGCCGGCGCGCGATCGACCATCACCACGTATTCGCCGGCGAGGTCGGCGAGACCGCCGGCCGCCAGCGCCTGCTGCAGGCGCTGGCCATATGCGCGCTGCTCGCTCGAAGGCACGTTCAGCCGGCGCGTCACTTCCTGCGCGAACCGCTTGCGCATGTCGACCGCGCGCGTGGTCGCCTCCTTCGCCTGTTCCGCAGACAACGGCGGATGCCGGCGCGGCGGCGTCGGCGCCGGTGCTTCGGCTTCGCTCGCGGAAGTTTCTGCGGTATCCGAGGCGGCGGATGCGGCCGAAGCAGCCGATGCGCCGCTGGCGGAATGCGCGTGATGCGCGGCGGCAGCGGACGACGGCGCCGCCGACGACGCCGGATGCGCCGCGGCGGCATGCCGAGCCGGAGACGATGCCGATGAGGCGCCGGGCGCGGCAGACGCCAGCACGTCGGATGCGCCGAAGGCCGGCTGCGGGACGAGAACGGAAACGGGGAGCGCGGCGGCGAGCCACACGAAGGCGGCGACGGTGCGCGTACTGCAACGCGGCACGGGGAATCGCCGCGTCAGGTCGGAAAGCATCATGCGATCGGAGCCATCGGCCGATCCGGCCGCCGGACATAGCGAGCGGCGCAACGCGCGCGAGCTTCGCCGGTACGTGGAACGCATCGCATGCGCGCCGCGCCGACGTCTCGCCGGGGCGAAGCCGCTCGTGCGGGCAACACGTTCGGCCCGATGGCGGTCAATGAGTCGTGAGGTCTTTCATTCTACCTGCGCACGCATTGAACGGCAGCGCGGCGGGGCGTGGGGCGCGCACCGAGCGCTTTACTCTGGGCTTCGGGCTTCGGGCTTCGGACGCCGTTCGCCCTGCACGAAGCACCGAGCGGCGCGCAACGTAGCGCGCCGCCCGGCCGCCTGCCCCGCACCCCGCGCGACAACTACTTCGAGATCGCTTCGAGCGCGATGCCCTTGGTGCGCGGCCCCATCAGCCCGATCACCGCCATCACGACCGCCATCGCGCCCGCGATGAACACGAACACGCCTGCGGTGCCGAAGCCCTTCAGCACGGCGGCGATCGCGAACGACGTGAAGATCGCCGAGAAGCGGCTCCACGAATAGACGAAGCCGACCGCGCGCGCCCGGATCGCGGTCGGGAACAGTTCGGCCTGGTATGCGTGGAAGCTGTACGACATGATGTTGTTCGCGAGCGTGAGGCCGATGCCGAGCACGATCAGGAGCGCGGCCGCCGTCGTCTGGCTGAACAGCAGCCCGCAGACCACCGCCGCGCCCGCCATCGCGACGATCACCGACTTGCGCTCGAAGCGGTCGGCGATCAGGAGTCCGATCAACGGGCCGATCGGTGCGGCCAGCGCGATCACGCTCGAATACGCGAGGCTCGTCGTGATCGTGATGCCCTGCTTGATCAGCAGCGTCGGCACCCAGTTCGCGAAGCCGTAGAAGCCGACCGTCTGGAACACGTTGAAGATCGTCATCATGATCGTGCGGTTGCGGTACGGCGGCACCCACATGTCCCGGAAGCTGCCGCGCGCGTTGCACCGGCTGGGCAGGCGCGGGCGGCGGCAGCGGGCGGCCGTATTCCGCCTCGACCTTCGCCTCGAGCGCGCGCATCACGCGGTCCGCCTCGTCGAGCCGGCCCTGCTGCGCGAGCCAGCGCGGGCTTTCCGGCAGTGCGCGACGGATCCACCAGACGAAGATCGCGCCGTGCGCGCCGATCAGCACGACCCAGCGCCAGCCGTCGAGGCCGAGCGGCGCGCGCGGGACGAGCAGGTACGCGAGGAACGCGACGACCGGCACCGCGGCGAACCCGACCGCCTGCTCGCACGCGAATGCGCGGCCGCGGATCTGCTTCGGCACGAGCTCCGAGATGTACGTGCCGATCGTCACCATCTCGACGCCGAGCCCGAGGCCGACGACGAAGCGCCAGAAGTTCAGCCCCGCGGCGGTGTCCTGGAACGCCATCACGACATTCGCGGCCGTGTACCACAGCAGCGACCACGTGAAGATCGCTCGGCGTCCGAAGCGATCGGCGAGGAAGCCGCACGCGATCGTGCCGATGAAGAGGCCCGCGAACAGCGCGGCGATGAAGCTCGCGACGCCGGTGGTGCCGAACAGCCCATGCGTCGTCGCGCTGAGGATGCCGCTTTTCACGAGGCCCGGTGCGACATAGCCGCTGTACAGCAGGTCGTAGAGTTCGAAGAAAAAGCCGAGGCTCAGCAGCACGACGAGCTTCCAGACGCTGCGGGTCGGCGGCAGGCGGTCGAGGCGGGCCGAGATTGCGCCCGCGTCGATGGTGGAGGACGGGGCGGCTGCCCGTGGAATGCTTTCCGATGAGACCATCTTGGTCGTGTCTCCTGATCGTGTCGTATGTTGTTGTTCGCCGGCCGGCCGGCCGCCGCGTCGACGATTCGCTGCATTGTACCGGCACGCCGCACGCGCCGGCTCGGATGGTCCGAGGAGCGCGACGCCGCGCGGGCACACCGCTTCGCAGCCGGACGATGTGTAAATTGCGTAACGATGTGTCGGCGCATCGCCATCGGTGCGCGCAGGCCATGCGCCGCCGCAGCCGCCCGCGAAAGCCGGCGCGGCCCCGTCGGCACGGGCGTCCGGCGTCGCCGCGCGCCCGCGCGCGTCCGCCGGCGCATGCCTGCGCGCCGAGGCCGCGCGGGCACGACCTGCGCCACCGCCCGCGCCGCGCCCGGTAACATGCTAGCGGTCCAACTTCCCGCCTCCCCGGCGCCATGCGGCGGCCGGGGTCGTCAGCAAAACGCAAGCATTCCATGTCAATACCACGACTTTCCACCTACGCACGCCGCATCGCGCTGATCGCACTGCTGCAGTTCGCGGCGATCGCGACGGCCGCCGCGTTTCCGGCGGCCGCGTCCGCACCGGGCGCGAGCGGCGTCGGCGTCCCGGTGCCGACGATTTCGTTGAGCGACGCGGTCGCCGAGCTGAAGCAGATGCAGGTCCAGCAGGACCGCATCAAGCAGCAGACGTCCGCCGCGACGAACGGCAAGGTGCTGGACTCGCTGGCAGACTCGACCCAGGCGTTGAGCGCCGCCGTCGACAAGCTGAGCGCGCAACTGGTCCCGCAGCGCGCGAAGATCCAGGCGCAGCTCGACGTGCTCGGGCCGCCGCCCGCGCCGGGCGCGGCGCCCGAGACCCCGGCGGTCGAGCAGCAGCGCGCGACGTTGAACGCGCGCAAGGCGCAAATCGATGCGGCGCTGAAGCAGGCCGCCGACCAGAAGGGCAATCTCGCCAACCTGACCGACCAGTTCTCGAAGCTGAATCGCAGCCTGCTGAAGAACCAGCTCGTGCTGCGCTCGGGCAGCATCTTCGGCGCACAATTCTGGCTGCCGCTGTTCCGGCTGCCGCCCGACGACGCGCAGCGGCTCGGCGACTTCGACGAGCAGCTCGTCGCGATGCTGAAGTCGGCCTGGCAGCCGGGGCAGCGCATCGTGACCACGCTGCTGCTGCTCGCCGCGCTGGCGGTCTGGATCGTGGGCCGGCGGCTCGTCGAACGCGGGCTCGCGTGGTTCTGCGTGAACCGCCTGCCCGAAACCCGCCTGCGCCGCAGCGCGCTCGCGCTGTCGACCGCGGTCACCACGCTGCTGACCACCGGCGTCGCGGTGCAGCTCCTCTATGTCGCGCTGGCGCGTCGCTACGATCTCACGCCGACGCTCAGCGACCTGTGGGACGAGTTCGCGAAGCTGGCGCTGACCTGCGCGCTGATCGCGGGCCTCGGCCGCGCGCTGCTGTGCACGCGCCATCCGTCGTGGCGGCTGCCCGCGCTCGCCGATCCGGTCGCCCGCGCGATGCGGCCGTTCCCGGGCGTGCTGGCCGGGTTGCTGCTCGTGTCCGGCACGCTTGAGGAAATCAACCGGATCGTCGACACGAGCCTGTCGGTCACGCTGTTCGGCCGCGGCATCGTGGCGCTCGTCGTCACGCTGACGGTCGGCGCGTCGCTGCTGCGCGCGAACCGCGTGCGCAGCGCGCTCGCGGCGGCCGGCGAAGCGCCCGAGCAGCGCTCGACGCTTGCGGGACTGATCCACGCCGGCGTGTCGCTCGCGATCGTCGTGTCGCTGCTCGCGCTGATGATCGGCTACATCTCGGTCGCACGCTTCATCACCTTCGAGCTGGTCTGGTTCGAGATCGTCCTGTGCAGCGTATACGTGCTGACGCAACTGACGCGCGACGCGTGCGCCACGCTGTTCAACGCGAACCTGTCGAGCGGCAAGCAGATCAAGCATCTGTTCGGGCTCGGCGACAGGCATCTCGAACAGGCGCAGACCGTGCTGTCGGGCCTCGGCACGAGCCTGCTGATGCTGTTCGCGGTGATCGCGCTGCTGACGGGCGGCTTCGGCACGACGCCGGGCGACCTGCTCGACAGCCTGGTCGCGGTGGTCGGCGGCCAGAAGCTGCAAAGCCTCAACATCATGCCGGACCGGATCATCAACGCGGTGATCGGCTTCGCGGTCGGCCTCTACCTGCTGCGCTCCGTGCGGCGCTGGCTCGACAACGAGTTCATGCCGGCGCTCGGCATGGACCCCGGCATGCGCGCGTCGCTCGTCACGCTGTTCAGCAACGTCGGCTATGCGCTGATCGTGCTGATGACGCTGGCGCTGCTCGGCGTGCGGTGGGACAAGCTCGCGTGGATCGTCAGCGCGCTGTCGGTCGGCATCGGCTTCGGCCTGCAGGAGATCGTGAAGAACTTCGTGTCGGGGCTGATCCTGCTGACCGAGCGGCCGGTGAAGGTCGGCGACATGATCAGCATCAGCGGCGTCGAGGGCGACATCCGCCGGATCAACGTGCGCGCGACCGAGATCCAGCTCAGCGACCGCTCGACCGTGATCGTGCCGAACTCGCAACTGATCTCGCAGAACCTGCGCAACGTGACGATGGGCAACAGCACGCAGGGCGTCGCGACGCTGGTGCTGACGTTTCCGCTGAACACCGATCCGGAGCAGGTGCGCGACCTGCTGCTCGATGCGTACCGCGAGCATCCGTCGATTCTGGAGAAGCCCGCGCCGTCGGTGACGTTCAGCCAGCTCACGCCGGACGGCATCACGCTGAGCGTGACGGGCTACGTCGCGAGCCCGCGGATCGCGGGGTCGACGAAGAGCGACCTGCTGTTCGAGATCCTGAAGCGGCTGCGCGCCGCGCAGATCTCGCTGTCGAGCCCGCGGATGCTGATGGTGCAGAACATGCCGGCGGGGGAGGCGTCGCCCCGCTGAAACGCAAAGGGCGTTTGCGACGACCGCAAACGCCCTTTTCCCGGTGCCGGCGCGTGGGCCGCCGAGCGGCGGCGCCCCGCATCACACGTCGAACTTCACCCCCTGCGCCAGCGGCAGCTCCCGGCTGTAGTTGATCGCGTTCGTCGCGCGACGCATATACGCCTTCCACGCATCCGAACCCGACTCGCGCCCGCCGCCCGTCTCCTTCTCGCCGCGGAACGCGCCGCCGATCTCCGCGCCGCTCGTGCCGATGTTCACGTTGACGATCCCGCAATCGCTGCCCGCCGCCGACATGAACTGCTCGGCCTCGCGCATGTCGTTCGTGAAGATCGCCGACGACAAGCCCTGCGGCACCGCGTTGTGCACGTCGATCGCATCCGTGAAGTCGTCGTACACCATCACGTAGAGGATCGGCGCGAACGTTTCGCGCTCGACCACCGCCGTCTGCTTCGGCATCCGCACGATGGCCGGACGCACGTAGTAAGCATCCGCGTGGCCGAAGTCGACACGCTCGCCGCCCTTCACCTCGCCGCCCTGCTCGCGCGCATCGGCCAGCGCCTTCTGCATCGCGTCGAACGACGCGCGGTCGACCAGCGGGCCGATGAGCGTGCCGGCTTCCAGCGGGCTGCCGACCGTCACTGACGCATAGGCCTTCTCGAGTCGCGGCAGCAGCTGATCGACGACGCTGCGGTGCACGATCAGGCGGCGCAGCGTCGTGCAGCGCTGGCCGGCCGTGCCGACCGCGGCGAACGTGACCGCGCGCACGACGAGATCGAGATCCGCGCTCGGCGCGACGATCATCCCGTTGTTGCCGCCGAGCTCGAGGATGCCGCGGCCGAGGCGCTGGCTCAGCACCTTCGCGACTTCCTGGCCCATCCGCACGCTGCCCGTCGCGCTGACGACCGGCACCTTCCTCGACGACGTCAGCACCTCGCCGACGTCGCGCATGCCGAGCACGAGCTGGCTCAAGCCTTCCGGCGCGACGCCCGGATGCGTCTTGTCGAACTCGCGCAGCGCCTTGCCGAGCAGCACGTGGCACGCGATCGCGGTGAGCGGCGTCTTCTCGGACGGCTTCCACACGACCGGATCGCCGCACACGAACGCGAGCGCCGCATTCCACGCCCACACCGCGACCGGGAAGTTGAACGCCGAAATCACGCCGCACACGCCGATCGGGTGCCACGTCTCCATCATCCGGTGGCCCGGGCGCTCGGACGCGATCGTCAGGCCGTACAGCTGGCGCGACAGGCCGACCGCGAAATCGCAGATGTCGATCATTTCCTGCACTTCGCCGAGCCCTTCCGACGTGATCTTGCCGGCTTCGAGCGTGACGAGCCGGCCCAGCGCGGCCTTGTGCTCGCGCAGCACGTTGCCGAACACGCGCACCAGTTCGCCGCGAACCGGCGCGGGCACCGTGCGCCACTTGAGGAATGCCGCGTGCGCGGCGTCGATCTTGCGCTCGGCGTCGGCAGGGCTGTCGACGGCCAGCGTCGCGAGCGTCGCGCCGTCGAGCGGCGAGCGCGCGGTCAGCGCATTGCCTTTCCACTGGGCGAGATCGATGTCGAGCGCGGCAAGAATGTCGTTGAATTGCATCACTTCCTCTTCAGGGACAGATTGATCGGTGCGGCGGCAACGCCGCCCGCGTGATTCGATTGGAGCGCGTTCGCGCGCCCTGTGCAAGCGCACGCACGGCGGGGCGAGTACGGCAGCGCTGTGTCGCGCCTCGGGTGGATGCCGTCGCCGGGCCGTGGAGGACGGCAAACCCGCGCGCCGTAACGCACGATCCATGCATCACATTGTCGATGGCCACAAGTCGGGCGGCTATTGATATTAACTCACGACTTCATTCCCAAAACGCAACAACTGGGCTGGCCGAAGCGGGGCGTGTCGGCGCGCCGAGCCGACATGTCTAGGGCGGATGGGCGGCACGCATGTGCCGGTGCCGCGCGCAGCAACTTGATGACGATGCGGCATTACCCGGTGTGCAAATTTCGTTCGCCGTGCGGGCGACTTGCACACACGAACGAGGTGGCGCCGGCATGCTCCGCATCCGGCGCGCCCACGGCCGTCGGCCAATGGCGACACGACGCCCTTCGCTTCCACGACGACAGCCCACCCGCCGCGATACCGACCCGCCATTCGACGCGGCGCGCGCGTTCAGGCAAGATCGACGCGCGCCGCGCGCCCCGTTCGTCGTCCATCGTCACCGAAAACGCATGCAGAATTTCTACGAAGCCACCGTTTCCCGCCAGCCCTATCCGCAACTGACCGACACCGTCGACACGCAGGTCTGCATCGTCGGCGGCGGCCTCGCCGGCCTGTGCACCGCGCTCGGGCTCGTCGAGCGCGGCGTGCGCGACGTCGTCGTGCTCGACGGCGAACGGGTCGGCTACGGCGCGTCCGGCCGCAACGGCGGCTTCGTGTTCGGCGGCTACAGCCTCGACAACGCCGACCTGCTGCGCACGCTCGGCCGCGACGAAGGGCGCCGCCTGTACCGGCTGACCGTCGATGCGGTCGACCTGATACGCGCGCGCATCGCGCGCTACGGCATCGACTGCGACATCGTCGACCGCGGCGTGATGCTCGCGAACTGGTTCGACGATCCGTCGCGGCTCGACGGGCTGCGCACGCTGATGAAGACGGAATTCGACGTCGACTGGGAGCCGGTCGCGACCGACGCGCTGCGCGCGCGGCTGAAGACCACGCGCTATCACGGCGGCCTGTTCGAGCCCAACGCGTTCCATTTCCATCCGCTCAAGTACGTGCTCGGCGTAGCCGCGGCCGCGGCGCGCGGCGGCGCGCGCATCTGCGAACAGTCGGCCGCGCTCGGCATCGCACGCGACGGCGCGGGCTACGTCGTGCGCACCGCCCGGGGCGCGGTGCGAGCGAAGGACGTCGTATTCGCGGGCGGCGGCTACGCGCGCGGCGTGTCGCCGCGCATCGAGCGCGCGGTGCTGCCGATCGCGACCTACGTGATCGCGACCGAGCCGCTCGGCGCGCGCCTCGCCGATGCGATCGACGCGCCGTATGCGATCTACGACACGCGCTTCGCGTTCGACTACTACCGTCCGCTGCAGGACACGCGGATCCTGTGGGGCGGCCGGATCTCGGTGCTCGACCGCGGCCCGGACGCGATCGCCCGCCTGCTCAAGCGCGACCTCGCGCGCGTGTATCCGCAGCTCGCGGACGTGAAGGTCGAATACGCGTGGGGCGGGCTGATGAGCTACGCGCGGCACAAGATGCCGCAGATCGGCCGCGACGCCGACGGCGTCTGGCACGCGATCGCGTTCGGCGGGCACGGGATGGCGCCGACCACGGTCGCCGGCGAAACGCTCGCCGCCGCGCTGGCCGGCGAGCGGCCGGTGCCGGCAGGCTTCGCCGCGTTCGGCTTGACCCGCACGTTCGGGCTCGCGGGCCTCGCCGCCGCACAGCTCACGTACACCGCGTACCAGGCGCGCGACGCGCTCGCGGCTTATCGGCACTGAACGCCACTGAGCGCCCGCGCGGCGGCCCGTCGGGCGCTTCCCGGCGCTGCCGGACATATCCGGACTAGAACGAAAGGTCGGCAAAACGACGAATTTCCACATGCTAGAATGGCCTGTCCAAGCCGCCGTGAAGCCACCAATAAACGTCACATGAAAACAGGAAGCAGGGCCGCCACGTCCGACAACCGCGCGGTTCCGTCCGATGCGCGGCGCAAATACGATCCCGAGCAGACCAAGCG
The DNA here is from genome assembly GCF_001718695.1 of Burkholderia ubonensis. Taxonomy (NCBI): domain Bacteria; kingdom Pseudomonadati; phylum Pseudomonadota; class Betaproteobacteria; order Burkholderiales; family Burkholderiaceae; genus Burkholderia; species Burkholderia ubonensis. Next base: position 1,896,310 of record NZ_CP013422.1, read on the forward strand.
CAACATCCTCGACGTCGCCACGCAGGAATTCTCCGCGATGGGGCTCGCCGGCGCGCGCGTCGACGCGATCGCCGAGCGCACGAACACGACGAAGCGGATGCTCTACTACTACTTCGAAAGCAAGGAAGGCCTGTACGAGGCCGTGCTGGAGAAGGTCTACGGCGACATCCGCGCGCTCGAGCAGGAGCTGCACGTCGGCGACATGGCGCCGGTCGAGGGCATGCGCCGGCTCGTCGAGTTCACGTTCGACTATCACGACAAGCATCGCGATTTCGTCCGTCTCGTGTCGATCGAGAACATCCACGGCGCGAAGTATCTCGAACAGCTCAAGTCGTTCAAGAACCGCAACGTCAGCATCATCAAGACGCTCGAGGAGCTGCTCGAGCGCGGTGCTGCGAGCGGCGCGTTCCGCAAGGACGTCGACGCGTTCGACCTGCACTTGCTGATCAGTTCGTTCTGCTTCCATCGCGTGTCGAACCGCTACACGTTCGGCGCCGCGTTCGGCCGTGATCCGTCGGCGCCGCGCCTGCGCGCGCGGCATCGCGACACGATCGCCGAGGCCGTGCTACGGTACGTCGCCGCCGAATAGCGCCGCGCGACGCGCGCATCAGCCCTTCGGCGCGGGTGCGGCCAGTGCAACCCGCGCCTTCTCCTCCGGGCTTCCCGCCACGAAATACTTCTTCGCCCAGCCCGCATCGGGTGCCAGCGCGAGCCGCGGATGCGGCGACGCGCCGCGCGTCTTCGCGTCGATGGCTAGCGCCCGCGCGCGGTAGTGCTCGTACAGCCGCAGGAATTCCGCCAGATAGGTCGCGGCGACGCGCGCGTCGCGAATCTCGAGCAGGTTCTCGTCGTTGTATTGCTCGGAATTGCGGCTCATGTTCGCCGATCCGCTGTAGACGACCGGGTTCGCGCCCTCCGCGTCGATCACGATGAACTTGTGATGGATCACGACCGGCGGATACGCGGGCGCGGGCTCGCCCGGAAACAGCCGCAGCTCCGGTTCGAAGCCTTGCGGCGCCGTCGCCGGCGAAAAATACCGCGCGTCGATCACGTCGCGATGGTCGCGGCCGCGGTGGTACAGCTCGAGGTTCGCGAGCGTCGCCGCATCGAGCGCCTGGCCATTCTGCTGCGCGGCATCGGCCTTCGTCGCGCTGTCGATGCTGATCCGGTTGACGAGCCCGAACATCATCAGCCCGCGGTCGCCGGCCGCGAAGCACGCATCGCGCAACGCGGCGTCGGTCGGCATGAACAGGCAGAACGCGACCGAATGCTGCGCCGCCTCGATCGCCGAGACGATCGTGTCGATCTGCGTGCGCTGCCCGGCCGGCTCGGGCGAGAACGACACCCGCACCCGCGCGCCGCCGATCGCCACCGGCTCCGACCAGCCCGGCGACAGCCGCGCCGTCTCGGCGATCGGCGGATTCGCGGCGAGCGCACGCGCGCGATCGTTGTACAGCGCGGCAAGCGCCGGCGAATCGAACGTGTGCAGCACGTTCGCCTGCTCGGTCAGGCCTTCGGTCGTGAAGTTCGCCGAGCCCGTCAACAGGCGCGCCGGCGCGGCGCTCCCCGGTGCGTCCGTCACGATGAACTTGTCGTGCATGATGTGCGTCCGGTCGCGCGGCGCGAGCGTCGCGAGCCCTTGCAGCGCGTCGACGGCCGGCTGGTTCGGCGACGGCAGCGGCGGCCGGCCCTTGCGCGCCGTCACGTGCGCGTCGTAGACGATCGCGAGCGACGCGTCGCCGTGCGCACGGCCGAACGCGTCGAACGCGGGCAACGCCCACAGCGTGTCGGTCAGGTGATAGACGGCCGACACCGCGCGCGACGCGGGATCGAGCATCTGTGCGAACACCTGCTCCATGTCGTTCGCGAGCCACGTGCGCAGCTTCAGCGCCTGGTCGGCGGCGGGCGCTTCGCCGGGCGCGAGATGCAGCGCCGCGACCTGCTTCGCGAATGCCTGCGAGCTGACCACCGCACGGTTGAACCACGTGCCGACGCCATCCTCGACGTGCGCGGGCAGCACGACGTCGCACACGCCGCGTTCTGCGTCGAGCACCTGCAGGCACGCCGGCGTGCCGACGACCGGATACACGTCGTAGCGGAATGCGCCGCCGCGGTCCTGCGGGTCGATCCGCGCGTCCCACCACATGAATTTCTGGATCGGCGCCTGGTCGGTGGGCGCGTCGCCTTGCGTATCGGCGGCCGGGCCGTCGAACGTCAGGCGGTTCGGCAGCCAGCTATAGGGCGCGCGCGTCCTCCCGTCCGCCGACCAGAAGCCCGGCGTGCGCGTGATCGCGAAACCGAGGAAGTCGCCTCGCGCCTGCGCGCCGGGCCAGTCGAAGGCCAGCAGCACCAACGTCGGGGAAAGATAGCTGCGCACGCTCACGGACATCGTCGTTCTCCTTGGTTCAATCCAGGTCGAACGGGTCAGTCTTTCGCGCGGCTTTGCCGTGGGGATGACGCTTCGATGAATCTTGCGTGTCGCGGTACGCGCGTCAGTCGCAGACGAGCAGCTCGATGCCGCGCGCGACCAGCGTGCGGCGCACTGCCTTGTCGGGCGCGCGCTCGGTCACGAGATAGCGCGCCGCTTCGGTGCCGTTGATCCGCACCGGCGTCACGCGGCCGAACTTCGAATGGTCGGCGACGACGATCGCCGTGGCGGCCGCGGCGATCATGCGGCTGCGCACTTCGGCGGCAAGCCGCGAGTAGTCGGTGAATTCGCCGTCGGCCGTGATGCCGCCCGCGCCGACGAACGCGAAGTCGACGTGGTATTGCGCGAGCTGCTGGATCGTGTCGAGCCCGAACGTCGCGTCCTCGTCGTCCGACAGCTCGCCGCCGAGCAGCGTGACGCGATTGCCGTTGCGGCGCGCGAGCACCAGCGCGGTGCGCCAGTCGTTCGTATAGACCGCCAGCCGGTGCTTGTCGGCGAGTGCGAGCGCGACCGCATGCGGCGTGCTGCCGGAATCGATCAGCACCGACGCGCCGTCGGGCACGAATTCGGCCGCGCGCCGCCCGATCGCGCGCTTCGCGTCGGCGTTGGCCGCCTCGCGCTCGGACAGGCTCGGCTCGCGGCGGTCCGCGGCCAGCGCGCCGCCGTGCGTCATCACCAGCAGCCCGCGCGCCGCCAGTGCGTTCAGGTCGCGCCGCACGGTCTCGCGCGACACGTCGAGCGAACGCACCAGTTCCGCGACCGACAGCGCGCCCGACCTTCCGAGTTCCGACAGGATGAATTGGTGACGTTGTTCCGCCAGCATCTCGCGACGCGCCCGAGGCGACCAGTGAATGAGTAGCGCGCCATTGTAGTACGGCCGTTTGACCGCCGCGTGTAAGCCGGCCGGTCGTCGCGGGCGGAGAAATTCTGAATTGCCGGCGGCGCGGGAATCGGCGCGCCGCGCATTGCTACACTTTGCGCTTCGCCGAACGAACGACCATCCAGGGGAGCTTGCGCGATGTATCGCAAAGGCATAGTGCTCGAAATCCAGTTTCCGCCCGAACGACTCAACGACGCCGCCGGCGATCCCTACTGGATCGACCTGACGCTCGACGAGGCGCGCCGCCTGCATCAGCAGCTCGCCGCCCGCTTCGCGAACGAAACGAGCGCGAACCAGCCGCTCGACACCTTCTCGCTCGACTAGGGCCTGTTCGCACGACGCGCGCGCGACTGCAGGATTCGACAAGACACCGGCGCGGCGGCGCCGGATACTGCCGGACTTCGTGATTCCATCCGGCCGTCCGCGGCCCGTCCTGCATGCTGACCTCGATCGTCGCCGCGGCCTTCGTCGCACTCTGGTCCACCGGGTTCATCGTCGCGCGGGCGATCAAGCCCTACGCCGATCCCAACCTGTTCCTGCTCGCGCGCTTCGCGGGCACCGCCGTGCTGTTCGGCGCGGTCGCGCTCGCCGCGCGCGCGCCGTGGCCCGCGCGCCGCGAATGGCCGCGCCACCTGATCGCCGGCGCGCTGCTGCAGGGCGTGTACCTCGGCGCGAGCTACTGGGCGGTCGCCCAGGAGCTGAACGCGGGCGTGATGGCGCTGCTCGGCGCGCTGCAGCCGCTCGCGACCGCCGTGCTCGCGGTGCCGCTGTTCAACGAACGGCTGCCCGCGCGCGGCTGGCTCGGGATGGCGCTCGGCCTCGCAGGCGTCGCGCTGGTGCTGGCGCCGAAGGTCACGGGCGGCGTCGCGCCGCCGCCCGGCGCCGCGCCGGCCTGGCTCGTCGTCACGGTGTCGGTGCTGGCGGTCGGCTCGATCACCGCCGGCTCGCTCTATCAGAAGGGCAAGCTCGCGCAGAGCGACCTGCGCACCGCCGTCGCGGTGCAGAACCTCGGCGCGGCGCTCGTCGCGGCCGTCTTCGCGGGGCTGCTGCACGAGACGCGCTGGACCGGCGCACCCGCGCTGTGGGTGTCGCTCGCGTGGGGCGTCGTATTCCTGTCGGGCGGCGCGGTCACGATGCTGATGTGGATGCTCCGGCGCGGCAACGCCGCGCGCGCGACGTCGCTGCTGTTCCTCGCGCCGCCGCTGGCCGCGCTGCAGGGCTACCTGCTGTTCGGCGAGACGCTCGCCGCCGTCCAGCTCGCGGGGTTCGCGCTCGCGCTGGTGGGCGTCGTGCTCGCGCGGCGCTGATCCGCGGTCGGCGCGCGGTTGCGTGCGTGCGAAACGCCGACGCATGTGCGCGGTCGTACGCCATCGACGCCGTCGCTGCATGCAACCGAAGCATCGGCGCAAGCGGGCGCCCGCCACCACGCCACCGTCCTTGCACGCAACCAAGCCCCGCCCCCTGACGCCCCCACGCATCTCCCCGATGCAACTCACCCTCCCCACGTGCACGCGCCGCGCGGCACCCGCCCGCGATTGCGCTTATGATGGGCGCCTCGAATTTTCGTTCCGGAACCACTGACATGACCTCCGCCGATTACGCCAGCCGCCAACGCGCGATCATCGCCGAACTGAACGTCGCCCCGCATTTCGATGCCGATGCCGAAATCGCGCGCCGCGTCGACTTCCTCGCCCAGTACCTGCGCTCGACCGGCCTGCGGACCTACGTGCTCGGGATCAGCGGCGGCGTCGATTCGTCGACGGCCGGGCGGCTCGCGCAGCTCGCGGTCGAGCGCCTGCGTGCGGAGGATTACGACGCGCGCTTCATCGCGATGCGTTTGCCGAACGGCGTGCAGAACGACGAAGCCGACGCGCAGCGTGCGCTCGCGTTCGTTCGCGCGGACGAGGTGCTGACGGTCGACGTGAAGCCGGCCGCCGACGCGATGCTCGCGTCGCTCGTCGCCGGCGGGCTGGCGTTCGCGGAACACGCGCAGCAGGACTTCGTGCACGGCAACATCAAGGCGCGCGAGCGCATGATCGCGCAGTACGCGGTGGCCGGCGCGCGGCGCGGGATCGTGATCGGCACCGATCACGCGGCCGAATCGCTGATGGGGTTCTTCACGAAGTTCGGCGACGGCGGCGCGGACATCCTGCCGCTCGCGGGCCTGAACAAACGCCGCGTGCGCGCGGTGGCCCGCGCGCTCGGCGGCGAGGAGACGATCGTGATGAAGGTCCCGACCGCCGATCTCGAGGAGCTGCGTCCGCTGCGCCCCGACGAGCACGCGTACGGCGTCAGCTACGACGAGATCGACGACTTCCTCGAAGGCAAGCCGGTCAGCGATCACGTGTACGAAACCGTGCTGCGCTTCTACGACGGCTCGCGGCACAAGCGCGCGCTGCCTTACACGCCGTTCGACTGGCCGGCCGCGTAAGCCGGCCCGGCTCGCTGCCGACGCCGCGCGCCCCGCACGCGCCACGCACACCATGCACACCACGCGCGGCGCGCGCGCCCGGCGACGCTACGCGCGCCCGCCGCCCTTCTTCGCCTGCAGCGCGCGAATCCGCAGCTGCGCGCCGGTATCGGCAACCGTCTTGTCGTACATCGCCGCGAGATCGTGCTTGAGCGCGGTGCGCGAGCCGCCGTCGAGATACACCATGTGCCCCGACGGATAAAAGCGCGCCGACAGGTTCTGCCGCACCGTCGCATCTTCGAGCGGCATCTGCTGCAGGTCGAGCACGGTCTGGTAGAACGGCGTGACGAAATCGTAGAAGCCGTTCGCCGACAGCACCTTCAGGTCCACGTTGAGCGCCATCACCGCGGCGAGGTCGCCCGCCGTGTAGAGGATCACGTTGCCCTGCGCGTCGACGCCCTGCTGTGCGCCGGTCGGGTCGATGTGGCTGAAATCCCAGTTCTGGAACGCCTGGTCGTTCAGGTCCGTGAACGACGAGTTCGACGTGAACTTCAGCTGCTCGTTCAGGTAGCTGTTCCACATCGCCGTATAGACGCCGGACACGGCCGTCATCGTCGGATCGTTGCCGCCCGAGTTCGGATCGACCTTGCCCGCGATGCCCGTGCCGATCCCCGTCACGCGGCCGTCGTACGCGCCGAGCGACAGCCCGCGCGCGCGCAGCAGCGTCGTCAGGAACACCGAATTGCCGCGCGCGTCGTAGCCGGCGATGTCGAGGTTCCACGACAGCAGCGTCGCCGTGTCGATCCCCGTGTAGTCGGCGAGCTTCCGCACCACGGCTGGATCGGGATGCGGGCGCTTGCGCAGCGCGTCCAGGTAGTCGGTGCGCGCGAACTGCGCGACTTCCTCGACGAACGCGCCGAGGTCGGTCGGCGCCGGCGACACGCCGAGCCGCTTGTGATACCACGCGTCGGCCGCCGCGGTCGGCAGCACGCCGACCGGGTTGCCTGCCTGCCGGTAGTCGAGGATCGACGACTGCAGCGTGACGCCGTTCAGGTCGACGCCGTCCTCGTGCAGCTTGTACGCGAGCACGCAGCTGCGCGCGGTGCCGTACGATTCGCCGAACAGGTATTTCGGCGAATTCCAGCGGTTGTTCTTCGTCAGGTAGCGCTTGATGAATTGCTTCAGCGAGTTCGCATCCTGGTCGACGCCCCAGAAATCGCGGTTCTTGTGCGGCGCGATCGCGGCCGAGTAGCCGGTGCCGACCGGGTTGATGAACACGAGGTCGCTGCGGTCGAGCAGGCTGTCGGGGTTGTCCTCCATCTGGTACGGCGCAGGCGGCGTGAAGCCCGGCATCGACGTCTTGATGCGGCGCGGCGCGAACGAGCCGAGCAGCACGAACACCGACGACGAGCCCGGCCCGCCGTTATAGAAGAACGTCACGGGGCGCGCTTCCTCCTTCTGGCCGTCCTCGGTGAACGCGACGTAGAAAATCTTGGCGTCCGGCAGCGAACTGCTCGGATCGACCGTCACGAGATGCCCGGCCGTCGCGGTGTACGCGATGCGCCGCCCGCCGATCGTGACCGTGTGATGCGTGACGGCGGCCGCCTCGGTCGTGTCGGTCACCGAATCGTCCGGGCCGTTGCCGTAGGCGACCGGATCGAAGAACGGATGGTCGCGGCCGTGGCTCAGCGCAACCGGATTGACGGTCGGCGGCACGGCGTGCGAATTGTGCTCGCCGTGATGCAGCGGATACACGCCGCCGGAAGATGCGGAATCGTTGCCCATCGTGCTGCTCCTCGAGGTAAAGGGGGGGAAGCAAGAAACCCGTGACAACCTGATGCGCGGCAACCGCCGCCGTCAGCTCGACGGCTTCGGCGGCAGGATCGCGGCCAGCCGCGCGCCGTTCGGGCTGCCGAGCCCCGTGCACGCGTCCCAGCCCGGCGCCGCCGCGTACGCGCCGTTGCTGCCTTCGGTGATGTCGCGCAACGCGTCCGGATGCTTGTACAGCGTCGGGTTGATCCAGCCGACGGACGTGTTCGCCGCCGCGTTGATGCGCGCGATCAGCGCCGCCCACAGCGGCGACACCGCGCTCGTGCCGCCCATCACCGCGGGCGTGCCCGCGACCGAGACTTCGTAGCCGGTCTGCGGCGATGCATCGCCCGCGACGTCCGGCACGCCGCGCTTCGCGAGCGGCGCGCGGCTGCCGTCGGCGAGCTTCGCGGCCAGCCCCTGCTGCCACACGGGCACGTCGAACAGCGTGCTGACGCCCCCGCCGCCCGAGCCGCCGCCCGACGCCTCGTCGTTCCACGTCACCTCGCGACGGATGCCCTGCCCCGGCAACGCGTCGAGCTGCGTGCCGCCGCACGCGAGCACGTACGGGCTCGACGCGGGGAAATCGACGTGCTGCGCGCCGTCCTGCAGCCCGTCGCCGGAGCCGCTGTCGCCCGACGCCGCGCACACGGTGACGCCCAGCGCGGCCGCCGACTGCAGCACGCGGTTGAATGCCTGCGCGGACTGCGCCTGCCAGATCGCCTCGGGCCCGCCCCAGCTGATCGAGATCACCGACGGCCGGTTGGTCGTGTCGTGCACCGCCGCGTTCACGGCCTGGATGAAGCCTGCGTCGCTGTTCGGCGCGAAATAGACGGCGAGCTTCGCGGCGGGCGCGATCGCGCCCGCGATCTCGAGGTCGAGCGCGACTTCGCCGTCCGGGCCGTTCGCATCGCCGGTCGGCACGTTGCGGCCGCTGCCGACGTTCACGTCGACGAGCGCCGGCGGCGTCGCGATGCCCAGCCCGCGGAAATACCGCCGGATGTCGGCCGCGCGATAGCCGCCGCCCAGTTCGATGATGGCGATGCACTGCCCCGCGCCGTCGCCGTCCGGAAAGCCATAGAGCGACGCGAGCTGCGGCGGCGTGAACGTGACGGCGGCCGCGCCGCCGCGCGCGGGCCTGAACGGCGGCCGCAGCCGGAAGTGCGGCCGCGCCTGCGGCCGGCTGTCGAGGCCGAGCACCGCGGTAACCGCGTCGCCCAGCTCGTCGGGCAGCACGATCGGGCCGGACCGGCCGCGATACTGGCCGATCGACCGATGCTCGAAGCGTTCGAGCGTGACGCCGAACGCGGCCTCGAACTGCCTGATCGTGCCGGACAGCACGACGACGCTTTCCGCGGGATCGACCCGCTCCACCTTCAACTGATGGCGGTGCGCGAAGTCCTCGGTCTTGCGGATGTCGTCGGGATTCGCGGAAAAGCGCTGCGCGAACGCTTCGCGCGACAGCGGCTTCGCGGCCGCGTCGCCGCTCGCGAGCTGGTGAAGCAGTGCATCAAGATGTGCTTCCTCCTGCCGCCGCAACATGATCGTGACGTGGATGCGCTCGGCCGGATCGCACGGGCCGAGACAGGTGGACTCGGCCACGATTCGGGGTTCACGGTCGGCGTGAAGGTGCCTTGCCATGTGTTGACCTCCTTGGTACCGCGTTGCACGGAACAGCCAGAAAATCGGATATGGCAGACGAAAGAAGGTTCCGTCCGGTTGGCCGCGCAACAGCGGCGCGGCGACGTACAGGAAGTTTAGAACAAGTCAGATGAATCGCGGTTGCGGTATGTCACTGGTGGCAGGCGCGAGAGGGAAGGCAGCGATGGTGACGCGCGTCGCGGACGGCGAATCCGCGACGTCCGGCTCAGTCCACCGACAGGCGCAGCGCGAAGCCGATCAGCGCCGCGGAGAAGGTCCAGCGCTGCACGGTCTGCGCGAGCGGATGCGCGCGCATCCACGCGGCGATCCGCGACGCGCCGAACACGCACGCGAGGTCGAAGCACACGCCCGCCGCCACCAGCAGCGCGCCGAGCTCGAACATCTGCCAGACGACCGGGCCCGCGTCGGGCCGCACGAACTGCGGCAGCAGCACCGAGCAGAACAGCAGCGCCTTCGGGTTCAGCAGGTTCGTCAGCAGCCCCTTCACGAACGCCTGCCGCAGTTCGCCCGCCTCGGCGGCGCCGTCGCCGAGCGCGAACACCGGCGAGCGGAACACCTGGATCGCGACATACGCGAGATAGAGCGCGCCGCCGTAGCGGATCACTTCATAGAGCCACGGCGCGCTGCGGATCAGCGCCGCGACGCCGCACGCGGACAGCGTCACGTGCGCGGTGCGCGACAGCGACAGGCCGGCCGCTGCGGCCATGCCCGGCCGCACGCCGCGCCCGATGCTGGTCTGCAGCACGAGCGCCATGTCCGGCCCCGGCACCGCGTAGATTGCCGCCAGCGCGGCCAGGTAGATCAACAGCAAATGCGTGGAAATCATGGTCGGGCTCGTCCTTCGATGACGATATGTTGCCGTCGAAGGCGGAGCGCTTATTGGCCATCTTTCGTTCCGTATTGCCGCTTCGCGGCGGAATCCCCCACAATTGGCCGATCTACAAACGGATTCCCCCACATGACCGAACTCGACAAAACCGACCGCGCGATCCTTGCCGCGGTGCAGCGCGACGGCCGCCTGCCGATCGCGCGCCTGGCCGACAGCGTCGGCCTGTCCGAAACGCCGTGCGCGCGGCGGCTGAAGCGCCTCGAAACCGACGGCTACATCGAGCGCTATCGCGCACAACTGTCGCGCAAGGCGCTCGGTTTCGGCGTCGTCGCGTTCGTGCTGGTGCGGTTCGCGACGCACGACCGCAAGATCGCCGACCGGTTCGAACGGGAGGTGCTCGGGATCGAGCGGATCCTGTCGTGCCACAACGTGTCGGGCACGGCCGACTACCTGCTGCAGGTCGTCGCGCGCGATCTCGACGATTACGGCACGTTCCTGCGCGAATCGCTGCGGACGCTGCCCGGCGTGACGTCGCTCGAATCGGCGCTGTCGCTGCGGGAAGTGAAGCACGACGCGGGTTTGCCGGTGCCTTGATGCGAGCGACCGGGCGCGCCGGCACGACACAGGCCCAGGTGATCGGGAAGATCACCGTCATCCGGCATCGCCCGGCTGGTGCGCGTGCTCGAGATCCTCGAGAAACGCCTGCACGAGCGGATTGCCGCGCGCGTTGCGCGCGACCACCATGTGGAACGTGACGTCGTAGTGCAGCCGCTCCGCGTTGAGCGGCGCGAGCAGCCCCTGCGCGACGTACGGCGCCGCAAAGTGCTGCGGCAGGTAGCCGAGATGGTGGCCCGACAGGATCAGCAGCGCGACCGCCTCCATGTTGTCGGCGGTCGCGGTCACGCGGTCGGGCGTCGTCGACATCTGCGCCTCGGGCAGCGGGTACGAGCGCCACGCCCATTCGAACCCGGCCACGTCGGCCGGCTTCAGCGCGCCGGCGCGCGCGAACAGCGGATGGCTGCGGCCGCAGTACGCGACCTGCCGCTCGATGAAGAGCGGCGTGTAGTGCAGCGACGGCACCCGGTGCCAGAAATAGCCGACCGCGATCTGGAGCTCGTCGCTCAACAGCTTTTCCTCGAGATCGCCGGGCGCCCTCACCGAGATCGAGAAGCGCACCGCCTCGTCGCGGGTGCGGAACGCGGCAATCGCCTCGGCGATCCGCGCGTTCTGGCTGATCGGCGTATGGCCGATCAGGCCGATGTTCAGCGTGCCGACCAGCTGCCTGTCCATGTGCCGCGCCGCCATCCCGAATTCGTCGAGCGCCGTCAGCAGCTTGCGGCTCATCGCATGGAAACGCTCGCCCTTCGGCGTGAGCCGGAAGCCGCTGCGGCCCCGCTCGCAGAGCCGGTAGCCGAGCCGGGTCTCGAGCGACGACAACTGCGCGCTGATCGTCGATTGCCCGACGTTCAGCACCGTCTGCGCGGCCGATACGCCGCCGGCGTCCGTCACCGCGAGAAACACCCGGATCAGCCGCAGATCGAGAGTCGACAGATTCCCCAGCACGCCATTCCCCTTCCATACATCGATGGAGATCGATGTTTACGTCGATATCTTCGCATTCTTCTTTCCGGCCGGAGCGCGTACAACTACGAGCCAAGCCGCGTCGCATGATACGGCAACCCCACACTGGAAGAGACGCAAGATGAACGACCATATCCATTTCCAGCCGCTCGGCGGCAACGAAATGCCGCGCTGCGGCGGCATCGCGACGATGATGCGCCTGCCGCACGTGCCGAGCGCCGAAGGGCTCGACGCGTGCTTCGTCGGCGTGCCGTTCGATCTCGGCACGTCGAACCGCACCGGCGCGCGCTTCGGTCCGCGCCAGATCCGCACCGAATCCGTGCTGCTGCGCCCGTACAACATGGCGACGCGCGCCGCGCCGTTCGACTCGCTGCAGGTCGCGGACATCGGTGACGTGGCGATCAATCCTTACAATCTGCACGATTCCATCGCCCGCATCGAAGTCGAGTACGACGCGATCCTGAAGCACGGCTGCAAGCCGATCACGCTGGGCGGCGACCACACGATCGCGCTGCCGATCCTGCGCGCGATCCACCGCAAGCACGGCAAGGTTGCATTGATTCACGTCGATGCACATGCGGACGTGAACGATACGATGATGGGCGAAAAGATCGCCCACGGCACGCCGTTCCGCCGCGCGGTCGAGGAAGGGCTGCTGCACGGCGACAAGGTCACGCAGATCGGCCTGCGCGGCACCGGCTACGCCGCCGAGGACTTCGACTGGTGCCGCGAGCAGGGCTTCCGCGTGGTCCAGGCCGAGGAATGCTGGAACAAGTCCCTCGCGCCGCTGATGGACGAAGTGCGCGAACGGATCGGCGACACGCCCGTCTACATCAGCTTCGACATCGACGGCATCGACCCGGCCTACGCGCCCGGCACCGGCACCCCGGAAATCGCGGGCCTGACGGTGCCGCAGGCGCTCGAGATCATCCGCGGCGCGAAGGGCCTGAACATCGTCGGCTGCGATCTCGTCGAGGTGGCGCCGCCGTACGACCCGTTCGGCACCACGGCGCTGCTCGGCGCGAACCTCGCGTACGAGCTGCTGTGCGTGCTGCCGGGCGTCACGTACCGCGACTGATCGCGGCGCGGCATAGGGCGGGTTCCGGGGCGGCGCTGCGCCGGGAGCTTCCGCGCACGCGCTGGTTGCGCGAGCGCGGAACCGGCGCGTCGCCGAAGCGCTTTATCAGAGCCCGTTGCGCAGCTCGCTGCGCAACGTCTTCGCCGCGGCGACCATGTTCGTCAGCGCCGGCAGCACTTCCGCCCAGCGGCGCGTCTTCAGCCCGCAGTCCGGATTGACCCACAGCCGCTCGGCCGGAATCCGCTCGGCGGCTTTCCTCATCAGGCCGACGATGTGCTCCTGCGTCGGGATGTTCGGCGAATGGATGTCGTACACGCCCGGCCCGATTTCATTCGGATACCGGAAGCCGTCGAACGCGTCGAGCAGCTCCATGTTCGAGCGGGTCGTCTCGATCGAGATCACGTCGGCGTCGAGCGCGGCGATCGACGGCAGGATGTCGCCGAACTCCGAATAGCACATGTGCGTGTGGATCTGCGTGTCGTCGCGCACGCCGTTCGCGGCGATCCGGAACGCGTCGATCGCCCACTTCAGGTAGGCCGGCCATTGCGCACGACGCAGCGGCAGCCCCTCGCGCAGCGCGGCCTCGTCGATCTGGATCACGCGCACCCCGGCCCGCTCGAGATCGAGCACTTCGTCGCGGATCGCCAGCGCGAGCTGGTAGCACGACACCGAACGCGGCTGATCGTCGCGCACGAACGACCACTGCAGCATCGTCACGGGCCCCGTCAGCATGCCTTTCATCGGCTTGCTCGTCAGCGACTGCGCGTAGGCGATCCACTCGACCGTCATCGCGCTCGGTCGGCTGATGTCGCCGAACAGGATCGGCGGCTTCACGCAGCGCGATCCGTACGACTGCACCCAGCCGAACTGGCTGAACGCGTAGCCATCCAGCTGCTCGCCGAAATATTCGACCATGTCGTTGCGCTCGGCTTCGCCGTGCACCAGCACGTCGAGCTGCAGCGTTTCCTGTTCGCGCACGCTGCGTTCGATCTCCGCGTGCATCGCGTGGCGGTAGCCGGCTTCGTCGAGCTCGCCGGCCTTGAAGCGGCGGCGCGCGTCGCGGATCTCCGCGGTCTGCGGGAACGAGCCGATCGTCGTGGTCGGCAGCAGCGGCAGTTTCAGGCGTGCCGACTGCGCGGCCGCGCGTTGCGGATACGCGCTCGCACGGTTGCCGAGCCGCGCGTCGATGCGCGCGACGGCGGTCTTCACCGCCGGGTTGTGCACGCGCGGCGAGCGGCACCGCGACTCGATCGCGGCCGCATTCTCCGCGAGGGCGTCGGCCACCGTGTCGCGCCCTTGGTTCAGCGCGGTCGCGAGCAGCTTCAGTTCGGCGAGCTTCTGCACCGCGAACGCGAGCCACGAGCGGATCTCGGCGTCCAGCTTCGGCTCGTTGCCGAGATCGACCGGCGCGTGCAGCAGCGAACACGACGGCGCAAGCCACAGTCGCTCGCCCAACTGCCGCGCGAGCGGCTCGAGCCAATCGAGCGCCGCGTTCAGGTCGGTCCGCCAGATGTTGCGGCCGTCGATCACGCCGACCGACAGCACGCGTGTGGCCGGCAGCGTGCGCGCCAGCACGTCGACCTCGTCGCGCGCATTGACGGCGTCGATGTGCAGTCCATCGACCGGCAGCGAAACCGCAAGCTCGAGATTGTCCTGAAGCGGGCCGAAGTACGTCGCGACCAGCAGCTTGATGCGACGCGTCTCGAGCGCCTCGTATGCCGTGCGCAACGCACGCCGCCAGTCGGCGTCGAGCTCGGTGACGAGGATCGGCTCGTCGATCTGCACCCATTCGACGCCCTGAGCGGTCAACGTATCGAGCAGCGCGCCGTACACGGGCAGCAGTTTCGGCAGCAGCGCGAGCCGGTCGGAATCGTCCTTCGCCTTGCCGAGCCACAGATACGTGACGGGGCCGAGTATCACCGGCTTTGCGTTTACGCGCTGCGCGTTCGCCTCGGCCAGTTGCTGCAGCAGTCGCGACGGGTCGAGCGAGAAGTTCGTGTCGGCGTGGAACTCCGGCACGAGGTAGTGATAGTTCGTGTCGAACCACTTCGTCATCTCGCCGGCCGCCACGCCACCGCAGCAGCTCGCATGCTCGTGCGCCGAATGCGCGGAACGGCCGCGCGCCACGCGGAAATAGTTGTCGAGCGCGTCGCCGTGAAAGTCCTGCACGCGCTTCGGCAGATTGCCGAGCGTGAAGCTCATGTCGAGCACGTGGTCGTACCACGCGAAATCGCCGAGCGGCGCGAGATCGAGGTCGTGCTGGTCGCTCCAGTGGCGCCGGCGCAGCGCGGCGCCGAGGGCCGTCAGCTCGTCGCGCGTGGCGTCGCCGTTCCAGTAGCGTTCGAGGCCGAATTTCAGTTCACGCTGCGCGCCGATGCGCGGGAAACCGAGGTTGTGGGTCTTCACCATGAAGCCGCCGTCCAGAAGTAATAGAAGATTCAGCAGCCATCATAGGGATTTCGCCCCATGAAATAAAATGGCATTATTTCATTCATCCATTAACTTTGTTCATGTATTGATGCTCGAGCGATTCCATCTCGTCGTGATCCGCGAAGTCGAGCGCCAGGGCTCGCTGACTGCGGCTGCCAACGCGCTGCACCTCACGCAGTCGGCGCTCAGCCATACCGTGCGGAAAATCGAGCAGCAGCTCGGCACGCCGATCTGGGATCGGGAAGGACGTGGCCTGCGGCTCACGCAGGGCGGGCAATATCTGCTGAAGCTCGCGAACCGGCTGCTGCCGCAGTTCGAGCTCGCCGAGGAGCGGATGAAGCAGTACGCGAAGGGCGAGCGCGGCACGCTGCGCATCGGGATGGAATGCCATCCGTGCTACCAGTGGCTGCTGAAGGTGGTGTCGCCGTATCTGGCGCGCTGGCCGGACGTCGACGTCGACGTGAAGCAGCGCTTTCAGTTCGGCGGGATCGGCGCGCTGCTCGGCCATGACATCGACGTGCTCGTGACGCCCGACCCGCTGAACAAGCCGGGCCTGCGCTTCGATCCGGTGTTCGACTACGAGCAGGTGCTGGTGGTCGCCGACGCGCACCGGCTCGCGAACGCCGACTACGTCACGCCCGAGCAACTGGCCGACGAGGTGCTGATCACGTACCCGGTCGAGACCGACCGGCTCGACATCTACAACCAGTTCCTGACGCCGGCCGCCATCGTGCCGCGGCGCCACAAGTCGATCGAGACGACCGACATCATGCTGCAGATGGTCGCGAGCGGACGCGGCGTGGCCGCATTGCCGAAGTGGCTCGCCGACGAATACGCGGACCGCATGCCGGTCGTGCCGGTCAGGCTCGGCAAGCAAGGCATCGCGAAACAGATCTTTCTCGGCATCCGCGACGCCGACGCATCGATCGATTACCTGTCCGCATTTCTCGCGCTCGCACGCGACTCGGCGTCGGACGCGCCACGCATGCTGCGATAGGCGCGCGCGCAAGGCGCGAAGCGGCCCGGATGCATGAGCGTGCTCACTATATGGACGACGGCGTGAACAACGGCGTTTCGCGGTCCGTACTGTCATCAAACTGACTGAAAGCCGACGCTAGGATCGGACGCGTTTCCGTTACGAGACGCCGTCATGAATCAACCCGCTTCGTCCGCCGCACACCATCCCGGTTCCACCGAACGCGCCCGACGTGCCGGCTACGCCGTCGTCCTGCTGGTGCTCGCGATCGGCGCCGTCTACGTTGCCACGCACCTGATCTCCGATATTGCGCCGGTCCGCGAAGGCTCGCTGTTTCCGTACCTGATGCTCGGCGCCGCGCTCGTGATCGCGCTCGGCTTCGAGTTCGTCAACGGATTCCACGACACCGCGAACGCGGTCGCGACCGTGATCTATACGCATTCGCTGACGCCGAACATCGCGGTGATCTGGTCCGGCCTGTGGAACTTCCTCGGCGTGATGCTCTCGAGCGGCGCCGTCGCGTTCGGCATCCTGCAGCTGCTGCCTGTCGAACTGATCCTGCAGGTCGGCAGCGGCGCCGGCTTCGCGATGGTGTTCGCGCTGCTGATCGCCGCGATCGTCTGGAATCTCGCGACCTGGTATTTCGGACTGCCGTCGTCGAGCTCGCACACGCTGATCGGTTCGATCATCGGCGTCGGGCTGATGAACCAGCTGATGCACGGGCCGTCCGGCACGAGCGGCGTCGACTGGGGCCAGGCGCTCGGCGTCGGCAAGTCGCTGCTGTTTTCGCCGATCGTCGGCTTCCTGTGCGCGGGCCTGCTGCTGCTCGTGCTGAACGCGCTCGCGCGGGTGCCGGAACTGTACCAGGAGCCGCCGAAGGATCAGCCGCCGCCGTTCTGGATCCGCTGCCTGCTGATCCTGACCTGCACCGGCGTGTCGTTCGCGCATGGCTCGAACGACGGCCAGAAGGGGATGGGGCTCATCATGCTGATCCTGATCGGTATCGTGCCCACCGCCTACGCGCTCAACAAGGCCGTGACGCCCGCGGAATCGCAGACCTTCGTCGCGGTGGCGAACCAGGCGGCCATGACGTTCGCGAAGTATGCAAACGGCATCGCGCCGTCCGCCAATCCGCGCGCCGACGTCGAGCAGTACGTGCAGCATCGCGAGATGACGCCCGCCGTACTGCCCGCGGTACAGCAGTTGTCGGTCTCGCTTGCGCATGCGGTCGGCGCATCGGGCTCGATGGCGGCGGTGCCGCAGGGCGACATCGACAACGTGCGCAATACGATGTACCTCGTGTCCGAAGCAATCCGGCTGATGGAAAAATCCGGGCAGCCGGCGTTCGCGCCGGCCGACCGGCTCGCGATCGACAACTACCGCAGGCAGCTCGACCACGCGACCAAGTTCATCCCGACCTGGGTGAAGGTTGCCGTCGCGATCGCGCTGGGGCTCGGCACGATGGTCGGCTGGAAGCGCATCGTCGTGACCGTCGGCGAGAAGATCGGCAAGCAGCACCTGACTTACGGCCAGGGCGCGTCGGCGGAGCTCGTCGCGATGCTGACGATCGGCGCCGCCGACGTCTACGGGCTGCCGGTCTCGACGACGCACGTGCTGTCGTCCGGCGTCGCCGGCACGATGGCCGCCAACGGGTCGGGGCTGCAATGGGGCACGGTGCGCGGCCTCGTGCTTGCGTGGGTGCTGACGCTGCCTGCATCGATCGCGCTCGCGGGCGGGTTGTACTGGTTGTTCCGCGCGCTGGCTTGAGCGGATAACGGCGAGCGGGCGGGCGGCGACGGCTCACGGCCGCGCGGTTGCCGCGGCGGGTGCGAGAGCGGCGGGTTCGGCAGTGGCTTCATTCTTCTTTGTCGCTGCGCTCGGGCACGTCGCCGCAATCGGCGTGCCGTCGTCGCGCGGCTCGCCGTCGCTTCGCGAATTGAAGCGCAACATCCGGAGTGCAACGGCGCGCGCCGGTCGCTAGACTCGGTTCATCGACATGCATCGCGACGCCCCGCGTGTGCTGCATGCCTGCGAAGCACGCCGCGGGTACGCGCGATGCGACGTCGCAAACGAACCGGGGGATGTCCGTGAATATCGCCGATCTGCAACCTGCCGCCGACTTGCAGGACATCGCGGCGCGCGTCGACGCAATCGACTGGTCGACCGTCGAGGCCGAACTCGATCGCTACGGCTGCGCGCACGTGTCGAGCCTGCTGTCGCGCGGCGAATGCGATGCGCTGCGCGCGCTTTATCCGCACGATGCGCTGTACCGCTCGCGCGTCGTGATGGCACGTCACGGTTTCGGACGCGGCGAATACAAGTACTTCGCCTATCCGCTGCCCGCAGTCGTCGACGCGCTGCGCGCAACGATCTACCCGCATCTCGCGCCGATTGCCAATCGCTGGAATGACGCGCTGCGGATCGACGTGCGCTATCCGCTCGACCATGCGGCGTTTCTCGCCCGCTGCCACGCGGCGGGGCAGACGCGCCCGACGCCGTTGATCCTCCAATACGGCCCGGACGACTACAACTGTCTGCATCAGGACCTGTACGGCGAACACGTCTTTCCGCTCCAGGTTGTGATCCTGCTGTCCGCGCCCGGACGGGACTTTACCGGCGGCGAGTTCGTGCTGACCGAGCAGCGGCCGCGCATGCAGTCGCGCGCCGAAGTGGTCCCGCTGACCCAGGGTGACGCCGTGATCTTCGCCGTGCACGGCCGGCCGGTGCAGGGCACGCGCGGCATCTACCGCGTGAACTTGCGCCACGGGGTGAGCAGGATTCGCAGCGGTCACCGCCATACGGTCGGCATCATCTTCCATGATGCGTTGTGAGGGTGTTGGTGGTGCGGATGAGGTGGAGATGGGACTCGGCACGTTGGGGGAGCGTGGGCGGGCGGTTGGCGGTTGGCGGTGGCCAATTGCCGATTACCGATTGGCAAGTGCCGAGTGCCGGTTGCCGAGTGCCCGTTGCCCGTTGCGGGTTGCCGGTTGCGCGTTCCGGGCGCCGGTTATTGGTTGCCACTCGCCACTCGCCGGTTGCCGGTTGCCGGTTGCCGGTTGCCGGTTGCCGGTTGCCGGTTGCCTGTCGCCTGTCGCCTGTCGCCTGTCGCCTGTCGCCTGTCGCCTGTCGCCGGCAGCAGCCCGGACGGCGTGAAGTTATAAGCGGGCAACGCCACGCGATTTAGAGTTCGCGCGCCGTAAACTGCAACCGACGACTGGCTGCTCCATACGCGCGGTCCGCTGCTCATTGCTGGGGCGGCGTCTCGACTCAGTCCGCAGTGGCGACGAATCGCTGACCGCCGGCCTTCGCGCGACCGCCGCGATCAGAACGACGCTCTACCCGCGCGCCACATTTGCGCGAAGTCGATCGCCAGCATCGGCGGCGAGTCCCGCATAGCCGGGCAAAGTCAGCAGCGCAAGCACGCCGGCCGCGACGAACGCCCAGCGAAAGTCCTCGAGCACGTAATGCACGCCGGTCGCGTCGCCGCGCAACGAAGCTGCCACACGCAGCGCCAGCGCGCCGAAGGCGATCCCCATGCCGATCGTCATCTGCTGCGCGGCGCTCCACAATGTGCTCGCGGCACTCGTCTGCCGGGCGGGAATGTCCGCATAGGCCAGCGTCGCGAGCGTCGTGAACTGCATCGACCGTGTCAGCCCGTAGACGAACACGACGAGCAGCGTGATCGCAAGCGGCGTTGATGCGGTCAGCCAGCCGCATGCGATCGTGAACAGGCCGACGATCGTCACGTCAACGAGCGCGACGCGCCGGAAGCCGAACCGGTCGAGGATCCAGGACGTCCCCGCCTTCATGCCGAGATTGCCGACCGCGCTCGCCAGCAGCAACAGGCCCGACTGGAACGGCGACAGGCCGAAGCCGATCTGGAACAGCAGCGGCAGCAGATAGGGCACGGCGTTGATCGCGATCCGCGTGACCGAGCCCGTGATCACCGTCACGGAGAACGTCGGGACCTCGAGCGTGGTGAAGTCGAGCAGCGGATGCGCGCATCGTTGCGCATGCAACCATGCGGCAATGCCGAACAACACGCTCGCGGCGACCAGGATACCTGCGCGCGTGAAATCGACGTCCTGCTGCCCGGCCGCTTCGGTCCCGATCAGCAGGCACGTCAACGCGGCGCCGGCGAGCACGAAACCGATCCAGTCGAGCGGCCGCTGCTCGTCGACGCGCGTGTTCCTGACGATCAGCCAGGTACATGCGAACGCCGCGATGCCGAACGGCACGTTCAGCAGGAAGATCCAGCGCCACGACGCATACGTCGTGATGAAGCCGCCGATCGGCGGCCCGACGACCGGCGCGACGATGCCCGGCCACGTGATCGTCGCGATCGCGCGCATCAGGCGCGCCTTTTCGGTGCTGCGCACGACGATCATCCGCCCGACGGGCACCATCATTGCGCCGCCGATGCCCTGCAGCAGCCGTGCTGCGGTGAAAGTCCCGACGCCGTTGGACAGGCCGCACAACACCGACGCGCCGGTAAAGATGACGATCGCACTGCCGAACACCGTCCGCGAACCGTATCGATCCGCAATCCAGCCGCTGATCGGGATGAATACCGCGAGCGCGAGCATATAGGCGGTCATCCCGAGGCTCAGCGCGTTCGGCCCGACGCCGAACGTGTGCGCCATCTGCGGGAGTGCGGTCGCGATCACGGTCGTATCGAGATACTCCATGAAAAATGTCGCGGCGACGAGATATGGCAGGAAGTCGGTCGTCCGACGACATGAAGCGGCGGCGCGGTCGGTCATGAATCAATGTGCGGGAATGAGTTGTAGGAACACCGAGCAGTGGCAGGCAGACGAATTGCCGGCAGTCGGACGAACGGCGATATTACCGTGAATGGCGGGAAGCTCGCCGATGACATCTGGCGCTCGGGGACTTTATGCGCATAGATTTTTATTGGGATATTGGGATATACCGGCCACTAGGTGAAGCCCCCTCAAGACCGGCGAATCGCACTTACGTCGACGAAGTGATTGAGCATCTAGCAGTCATTTCCGCTCAACATGCAGCATCATCTTCCACGTCGACGCCATCACGCGTTATATCTGGACGCCTAGGATGCGCGGAATCCCGTACGCAGCATCGTCACCGCGACAACGGTCGTGCTTGCCGGTGATTTCGATGGCACGGCGTTCAGCGGCAGGTTCGCCTACACGCGGCTGTGGCGCCCAGTAGGAGATCGTTGGCGCGTGGCCGCCGGACATGCATCGCAGATATCGCCAGCTTGATGCATCGCGCGTTCCGGCGATGAGCAGTTCCGCGGCAGCGTGACGATCAGGGGATATGGGCCGACTCGTCGTGAACCTGGTGAGCAGCGTGGCTTCTAGCGAGTCGGTCCTGGGCACATCACCAAGCTATCGCAAACCGACCGGGTTCGTTCGATCCCGCCGACTCGAGCCGATGCAACTGGCCGAGTGCTCTTTCTGCCGCGCCAATGCAAAAACCCCCGCCTGTTCAGGCGGGGGTTCTCGGCTTAGGGAGCCTGACGATTACCTACTTTCACACGGGAATCCGCACTATCATCGGCGTAGAGTCGTTTCACGGTCCTGTTCGGGATGGGAAGGGGTGGGACCGACTCGCTATGGTCATCAGGCAAAGAGGGTTGTTCTGCTGGCGTGGCCAACAGAACCAATCTTGGAAGAAGCAGTAATTTAGGTTGTGTGTATCACACACGAGAATCCAACATGTCGCTCCGGATCGCGGCCAGTGCTTTCGCACGGCGCCGATCTACAAGGCAGACTTGTTATAGGATCAAGCCTTACGGGCAATTAGTATCAGTTAGCTGAACGCATTACTGCGCTTACACACCTGACCTATCAACGTCCTGGTCTCGAACGACCCTTCAAGGGGATCTAGTCCCCAGGGATATCTCATCTTAAGGCGAGTTTCCCGCTTAGATGCTTTCAGCGGTTATCTCTTCCGAACATAGCTACCCGGCGATGCCACTGGCGTGACAACCGGTACACCAGAGGTTCGTCCACTCCGGTCCTCTCGTACTAGGAGCAGCCCCCTTCAAATATCCAACGCCCACGGCAGATAGGGACCAAACTGTCTCACGACGTTTTAAACCCAGCTCACGTACCTCTTTAAATGGCGAACAGCCATACCCTTGGGACCGGCTACAGCCCCAGGATGAGATGAGCCGACATCGAGGTGCCAAACACCGCCGTCGATATGAACTCTTGGGCGGTATCAGCCTGTTATCCCCAGAGTACCTTTTATCCGTTGAGCGATGGCCCTTCCATACAGAACCACCGGATCACTATGACCTGCTTTCGCACCTGCTCGACTTGTCGGTCTCGCAGTTAAGCACGCTTATGCCATTGCACTATCAGCACGATTTCCGACCGTACCTAGCGTACCTTCGTACTCCTCCGTTACGCTTTGGGAGGAGACCGCCCCAGTCAAACTGCCTACCATGCACTGTCCCCGACCCGGATCACGGGCCAAGGTTAGAACCTCAAACAAACCAGGGTGGTATTTCAAGGACGGCTCCACCGAAACTAGCGTTCCGGTTTCATAGCCTCCCACCTATCCTACACAGATCGGTTCAAAGTCCAATGCAAAGCTACAGTAAAGGTTCATGGGGTCTTTCCGTCTAGCCGCGGGTAGATTGCATCATCACAAACACTTCAACTTCGCTGAGTCTCGGGAGGAGACAGTGTGGCCATCGTTACGCCATTCGTGCAGGTCGGAACTTACCCGACAAGGAATTTCGCTACCTTAGGACCGTTATAGTTACGGCCGCCGTTTACCGGGACTTCAATCAAGAGCTTGCACCCCATCATTTAATCTTCCGGCACCGGGCAGGCGTCACACCCTATACGTCCACTTTCGTGTTTGCAGAGTGCTGTGTTTTTATTAAACAGTCGCAGCCACCAGTTTATTGCAACCCCTTCACCCTCCTGGCGCAGGCCAGTCAAGCTACAAGGGCGTACCTTATCCCGAAGTTACGGTACCAATTTGCCGAGTTCCTTCTCCCGAGTTCTCTCAAGCGCCTTAGAATACTCATCTCGCCCACCTGTGTCGGTTTGCGGTACGGTCATCGTTAGACTGAAGCTTAGAGGCTTTTCTTGGAACCACTTCCAATTGCTTCGCTCCCGAAGGAGCTCGCGCCACACCCTTGAATTACGCACCCGGATTTGCCTAAGTGCCTTCTCCAATGCAGCGACCGGGACTTCCAACACCCGGACAACCTTCCGCGATCCGTCCCCCCATCGCATCTAACAATGGTGCAGGAATATTGACCTGCTTCCCATCAGCTACGCATTTCTGCCTCGCCTTAGGGGCCGACTCACCCTACGCCGATGAACGTTGCGTAGGAAACCTTGGGCTTACGGCGAGGGGGCCTTTCACCCCCTTTATCGCTACTCATGTCAGCATTCGCACTTCCGATACCTCCAGCACCCTTTACAAGGCACCTTCGCAGGCTTACGGAACGCTCTCCTACCATGCGAGCAAAGCTCGCATCCGCAGCTTCGGTATATAGCTTAGCCCCGTTACATCTTCCGCGCAGGACGACTCGATCAGTGAGCTATTACGCTTTCTTTAAAGGGTGGCTGCTTCTAAGCCAACCTCCTGACTGTTTTAGCCTTCCCACTTCGTTTCCCACTTAGCTATATTTGGGGACCTTAGCTGGCGGTCTGGGTTGTTTCCCTCTTGACACCGGACGTTAGCACCCGATGTCTGTCTCCCGTGATTGCACTCTTCGGTATTCGGAGTTTGCTATGGCGGGGTAATCTGCAATAGACCCCCCAACCATGACAGTGCTCTACCCCCGAAGGTGAGACACGAGGCACTACCTAAATAGTTTTCGGAGAGAACCAGCTATTTCCAGGTTTGTTTAGCCTTTCACCCCTATCCACAGCTCATCCCCTAACTTTTCAACGTTAGTGGGTTCGGACCTCCAGTACGTGTTACCGCACCTTCATCCTGGCCATGGATAGATCACCTGGTTTCGGGTCTACGCCCAGCAACTGAACGCCCTATTCGGACTCGCTTTCGCTACGCCTGCCCTATACGGTTAAGCTTGCTACTGAACGTAAGTCGCTGACCCATTATACAAAAGGTACGCCGTCACCCCTTACGAGGCTCCGACTGTTTGTATGCATGCGGTTTCAGGATCTATTTCACTCCCCTCCCGGGGTTCTTTTCGCCTTTCCCTCACGGTACTGGTTCACTATCGGTCGATCACGAGTATTTAGCCTTGGAGGATGGTCCCCCCATCTTCAGACAGGATTTCACGTGTCCCGCCCTACTTGTCGCACACCTAGTTCTTTCATACTGTTTTCGCCTACAGGGCTATCACCTGCTATGGCCGCACTTTCCAGAGCGTTCGGCTAACAATACAAATAAAGAGTGCAAGGCTCATCCCATTTCGCTCGCCACTACTTTGGGAATCTCGGTTGATTTCTTTTCCTGCGGTTACTTAGATGTTTCAGTTCACCGCGTTCGCTTCTCTGGACCTATGTATTCAGTCCAGGATGACCCAAAAGGGCCGGGTTTCCCCATTCGGACATCTACGGATCAAAGCTCGTTTGCCAGCTCCCCGTAGCTTTTCGCAGGCTACCGCGTCCTTCATCGCCTGTGATCGCCAAGGCATCCACCACATGCACTTGTTCGCTTGACCCTATAACGAGTCTGTCTCATCGACAGTCGCTACAGGTTGAGTTCTCGCGTTGTGCCGTATTCCAATTGAGCCGAACATGAAGTTCGAATCATCTTGAGATACATCGATACAATCACAACCCGGATAGTTTTCACGTCCATCTCGAGACGCTTCCGCTATCCAAATTACTTACTTCTTCCAGATTGTTAAAGAACGACAGCCGATATGGTGTTACTCATATCACTCTGACTGGCTCAATCGCCAATGACAAAAGCTCGACGCGTCGAACGCTTGTCATTGAGGATTGGTGGAGGCAGACGGGATCGAACCGACGACCCCCTGCTTGCAAAGCAGGTGCTCTCCCAGCTGAGCTATGCCCCCATGAGTACAGATGCCTCAGGGTGTTACCGCCAGACAAATGGTGGGTCTGGTTGGATTCGAACCAACGACCCCCGCCTTATCAAGACGGTGCTCTAACCGACTGAGCTACAGACCCCTGAGTCTGTCTTTAAATTTACAGCCGATAAGCGTGAGCGCTCAACTTTGCGATAAGCTCTGGAAAGGAGGTGATCCAGCCGCACCTTCCGATACGGCTACCTTGTTACGACTTCACCCCAGTCATGAATCCTACCGTGGTGACCGTCCTCCTTGCGGTTAGACTAGCCACTTCTGGTAAAACCCACTCCCATGGTGTGACGGGCGGTGTGTACAAGACCCGGGAACGTATTCACCGCGGCATGCTGATCCGCGATTACTAGCGATTCCAGCTTCATGCACTCGAGTTGCAGAGTGCAATCCGGACTACGATCGGTTTTCTGGGATTAGCTCCCCCTCGCGGGTTGGCAACCCTCTGTTCCGACCATTGTATGACGTGTGAAGCCCTACCCATAAGGGCCATGAGGACTTGACGTCATCCCCACCTTCCTCCGGTTTGTCACCGGCAGTCTCCTTAGAGTGCTCTTGCGTAGCAACTAAGGACAAGGGTTGCGCTCGTTGCGGGACTTAACCCAACATCTCACGACACGAGCTGACGACAGCCATGCAGCACCTGTGCGCCGGTTCTCTTTCGAGCACTCCCGAATCTCTTCAGGATTCCGACCATGTCAAGGGTAGGTAAGGTTTTTCGCGTTGCATCGAATTAATCCACATCATCCACCGCTTGTGCGGGTCCCCGTCAATTCCTTTGA
Organism: Burkholderia ubonensis; assembly: GCF_001718695.1. Taxonomy (NCBI): domain Bacteria; kingdom Pseudomonadati; phylum Pseudomonadota; class Betaproteobacteria; order Burkholderiales; family Burkholderiaceae; genus Burkholderia; species Burkholderia ubonensis. The sequence goes on from NZ_CP013422.1 coordinate 1,922,206, forward strand.
GTTTTAATCTTGCGACCGTACTCCCCAGGCGGTCAACTTCACGCGTTAGCTACGTTACTAAGGAAATGAATCCCCAACAACTAGTTGACATCGTTTAGGGCGTGGACTACCAGGGTATCTAATCCTGTTTGCTCCCCACGCTTTCGTGCATGAGCGTCAGTATTGGCCCAGGGGGCTGCCTTCGCCATCGGTATTCCTCCACATCTCTACGCATTTCACTGCTACACGTGGAATTCTACCCCCCTCTGCCATACTCTAGCCTGCCAGTCACCAATGCAGTTCCCAGGTTGAGCCCGGGGATTTCACATCGGTCTTAGCAAACCGCCTGCGCACGCTTTACGCCCAGTAATTCCGATTAACGCTTGCACCCTACGTATTACCGCGGCTGCTGGCACGTAGTTAGCCGGTGCTTATTCTTCCGGTACCGTCATCCCCCGACTGTATTAGAGCCAAGGATTTCTTTCCGGACAAAAGTGCTTTACAACCCGAAGGCCTTCTTCACACACGCGGCATTGCTGGATCAGGCTTTCGCCCATTGTCCAAAATTCCCCACTGCTGCCTCCCGTAGGAGTCTGGGCCGTGTCTCAGTCCCAGTGTGGCTGGTCGTCCTCTCAGACCAGCTACTGATCGTCGCCTTGGTAGGCCTTTACCCCACCAACTAGCTAATCAGCCATCGGCCAACCCTATAGCGCGAGGCCCGAAGGTCCCCCGCTTTCATCCATAGATCGTATGCGGTATTAATCCGGCTTTCGCCGGGCTATCCCCCACTACAGGACATGTTCCGATGTATTACTCACCCGTTCGCCACTCGCCACCAGGTGCAAGCACCCGTGCTGCCGTTCGACTTGCATGTGTAAGGCATGCCGCCAGCGTTCAATCTGAGCCAGGATCAAACTCTTCAGTTCAAACCTGTTACTGTTTTCGGTTCCGCAGAACCGGTCGCTCACTCAAAGCTGACAGGAATATGAATTGCTTCATAAACCTGACTTACTTTAGTGTGAGACTCTTGATACTTTTGCCAATCCGATCTGACGATCGGCTCGCTTCGATCAAGCGCCCACACTTATCGGCTGTTAATTTTTAAAGAGCATTTCTGCGAGAACTTCGTCTTTCCCAGCAGCGCTGCGTTGTCAGCAGCAGAGAAGAGAGATTATGAACCGTCTTTCTTCACTCGTCAACAACTTTTTGAACTGCTTCGTTGTGACGGTGAGGGGTTCAGCTTCGTGTGCACCTGGGTCACCACATCCACCCAACCGCACCGCTTCCCTTCTTCCTTCCGCGCCGCGTTGCCGTCAGCGCGAAAGAGGCGTGATTCTATGCAGCTCACGGCAATCGCGCAAGGGGTTTCGTGAAATATATAAAGCCCCGCACGCTGCCGCGTGCGGGGCTTTATATACAAACAGTCGAGCAGTCAGCCCGTCCGCGCCTGGCGGGCCACGATCTCCATATAGTGATCGAGATCCGGCGTCACCTTCCCTTCCACCTTCGCCATATCGTCCCAGCGGCGCAGGCGCAGCGCGTCCTCCGCGAACGGGCGCAGCAGGAACGCCGCGGCCTCCTCCTCGCTGAAGATCCCGCCCTGCAATGCGAGGCTGCGCACCGAGTCCGGCGACAGGCTCTCGAAGTAGCCGGCGTCCGTCCGGCAAAGGCAGCGCTTGGCATCGACATGCAGCCGGATCGGATCGAGCACCGCGTCCGGCAACAGCGGCCGCAGGAACGGCAATACGTAATATTGATGGAGATCGTCGATGCCGCGCGCGCTCGGCGTCTCCCCCTGACGGTTCAGCAGATGCCCAAGGTCGTGCAGGAACGCCGCCGCGACCAGCGCGTCGTCCGCGCCCGCCTCCTCCGCCAGCAAGCCGCTCTGCAGCGCATGCTCGAGCTGCGTGACCGGCTCCCCGCTATAGGCCACATGGCCATGCTCGCGGTACAGGCCGCGAATCTCCTCAAGCGTCAACGCCATTTCCGTCATCCCCACGGCAACGAGAAGGTCTTCAGGTTCGTGAAGCTCTTCATCGCTTCCTGCACCCCTTCCTTGTAGCCCAATCCCGAATCCTTGATCCCGCCGAACGGCGTCAGCTCGATCCGGTAGCCCGGCACCTCCCAGACGTTCACGGTGCCGACGTTCAATTCGTTCACGAACCGCACGACCGCTTCCGTGCTGTCGGTGCAGACGCCCGACGACAGCCCGAACGCCGTGCCGTTGCTGATCCGGATCGCGTCGTCGATCGTGTCGAACGCGATGACCGGCGACACCGGGCCGAACGTCTCCTCGCGCACCAGCGCCATCGCCGGATCGACGCGATCGAGCACGGTCGGCGCATAGAGCGCGCCGCGGCGGACATTCCCGGTCAGCAGTCGCGCACCCTGCGCGAGCGCCTCGTTGACGCGCGCCTCGAACAGGCGCGCCGCTGCTTCGTCGATCACCGTGCCCATCTCGTTCGCCGGATCGAACGGGTCGCCGTACGACCACGCGCGCGTCTTCTCCACCAATCGTTCGGTGAACGCCGGCGCAACCGAACGCTGGACCAGGATGCGCTTGACCGCCGTGCAGCGCTGGCCGGAATTCCGGTACGAGCCCTGCACCGCGAGCGACGCGGCGCGGTCGAGATCGGCGTCGCCGAGGACGATCAGCGGATCGTTGCCGCCCAGCTCGAGCACGACGCGCCGGTAACCGGCCTTCGCGGCAATCGCCTTGCCGATCGCCACGCCGCCGGTAAACGTGATCAGCGACGCGTGCGGGTGCGTCACCAGCTCGTCCGCGATCTCCCGCGGATCGCCGGTCACGACCTGCAGCATCGGCTCGGGCAGTCCGGCCTCATGGAGCAGATCCGCCAGATAGAACGCCGACAGCGGCACCTTCTCGGACGGCTTCACGATCACCCGGTTGTTGGTCGCGATCGCCGGCGCGACCTTGTGCGCAACCTGGTTCATCGGATGATTGAACGGCGTGATCGCGACGATCACCCCGTCGAGCGGCTGGCGCTGCGAAAACACCCGGCGCGCCTTGCCGTGAGGCGTCAGGTCGCACGAGAAGCTCTGCGCGTCGTCGCGCAGCGCCTCGACCGACGCGAACTTCAGCACGTCCGCGACGCGGCCGATCTCGTAGCGCGAATCCTGCTTCGACAGGCCGGATTCGAGCGTGATCAGGTCCGACGCTTCCTCGGTGCGCTCTCGCAGCAGCGCGGCCGCCCGTTCGAGGATCTGCGAACGCTCGTAGCGCGTGAGCACCGGCCGGTAAGCCATCGCGTAGTCGAACGCGGCGCGCACGTCGTCGACGCTCGCGAGCGGCGCGGTGCCGACGCGCATGCCGGTATAGGGATCGGTGACATCGAAGGTCCGCTCGCGTGCCGCGTGAGCGCCGCACCAGCGCAACGCCTCGGCACGAAAGGCCGGATGGTCCCGCCGAACAGGGGAAGTCATGATGCGATCCGGTTCAGCGCGAAATCGAACACGTCGAAATTCCGCGGACGACGCTCGGGATCGTCGCGCTCGATGCGACGGTTGAACAGCAGCGGCACTTCCTGCTCCGACACGCCGCCATGCGAGCGCAGCGGCACGGTCAACCCGGACAGGTCGTGTTCGCGCTCGCGCGTGCCGAGCGTCATGTCGCGCCGGGCGATCACGGCCAGATCGCCGATCCGGTCCGCCGGCAGCTCGAAGCGCGCCGCGGCTTCCGCGTTGTCGAGCACGAGTTCGACGCCGTCGAGCCCGCCGATGCGCCACATCGCGTCCATCCGGTCGGCGCCCGACGCCAGATAGACGGTCGCGAACGAGCCGAGCGCGCCGTGGTGCACGACGTACGGATCGGTGATCGGCAGGATCACCCGCGCGGCCTGCACGCCGAACCAGCCGTCGAGCGCATCCTGCAGATAAACGACGTTCGGCCGGCCCGTCGCCGGATCGTGCTTCGCGTTCATCCCGTGGTCGGCGGTCAGCCCGATCACCCAGCCGAGCGCATCGAGCTGCGCGAGATAGCGGTCCATCATCGCGTAGAACGCATTTGCGCCGGGGCTGCCGGGCGCGCACTTGTGCTGCACGTAGTCGGTGGTCGACAGGTACATCAGGTCGACCTGGCGCGTCTGCGCGAGCCGCACGCCGGCCGCGAACACGAATTCGGACAGCGCCGCACTATAGACGTCCGGCGACGGCAGGCCGACCCAGTCGAGCACGTCGACGATGCCGTTTTCCGCGAGATTCGCCTGCGCGGCTTTCTCCGCGGAGAAGCAGATGCCGCGCATCCGCCAGCCGAGCAGGCGGCGCAGCTTGTCCTTCGCGGTCACGACCGCCACCCGCGCGCCGGCGTCGGACGCCGCGGCGAGCAGCGTGCCCGCCCGCAGGTAGGCCGGGTCGTTCATCATCACCTCGGCGCCGCGCCCGCCGTCGGCGTCCGGGTCCCAGAAGTAGTTGCCGCAGATCCCGTGCACGGACGGCGGCGCGCCGCAGACGATCGACAGGTTGTTCGGGTTGGTGAAAGTCGGCACGACGCAATCGGCGCGCCACGCGGTGCCTTCCGCGAACATCCGGCCGATGAACGGCGCGACGCCCGCGTCGACCGCGCGCTCGAGATAGTCGTATTCGCAGCCGTCGACGCACACGACGACGGTCGGCACGGCCGGCAGCCGGTAGCGGCGGCCGTTGACGTCGACGCAGCGCGCCGCGAGATCGGCCGAAAGGTTGCCGGCACGCACGTGCTCACCGGGCAGTCGCAAGGAGAATGCGGCGTTCATGATGCAGCCCTCGTGCCGCCCGGCACGCGGGCGGCAATCAGCAGCAGCGCCGCGAGCGACGCGCCGAGCATCAGCAGCGACAGCGCCGACGCCGGCAGGTAATAGCCGCGCTCCACCTGGCCGATCACGACGATCGGCACGGTGGCGAAGCCGGGCGGATAGACGGTCAGCGTCGCGCCGAGCTCGCCGAGCGACAGCGCGAAGCCGAGCGCGAGGCTCGCACGCAGCGCGGGCACGAGCTGCGGCAGCAGCACGCGCCGCAGCACCATCGCGGGCGGCGCGCCGAGGCTGGCCGCGGCCTCGCGCAGCACCGTCAGCTCCGGGCGCAGCGCCGCTGCCGCGCAGCGATAGCAGAACGGCAAGATCAGCGTGAGCTGCACGAGCACGACGATCGCCGCCGAACTCGACAGATCGACCGGCTTCTGGTGATAGGCGATCAGCACCGCGAGCCCGAGCACGACGCTCGGCACGCCGTTGGGCACCATCACGAGCGCGTCGACGAACGCGCCGACGCCGCGCCGGTCGCGCCCTTCGAGCGCGAGCGCGAGCCACAGGCCGAGGGCCGTGCCGATCACGGCGACCCCGAAGCCGATCTCGAGGCTCGTCGCGAGCGCGCCGTATTCCTGCGAACCGAGCTGCTCGAACCAGCGCAGGCTGTAGCCGGCCGGCAGGATCGTGCCGGACCAGCGGCTCGACACGCTCGACAGCGCGACGACGATCACCGGCAGCACGAACAGCCAGAAGCACGCGAACGCGGCGAGCGCCAGCGCGACGCGCGACGCATGCTTGAGCAGCGTGTCGCTCCAGCCCGGTTCGTGGCGCGGCACGGCCTGCCCGATACGATATTCAGCGGACATCGCGCGTCCCTCCCGTTGCGCGCCGGTTCACCCGGCGATAGACCGCATACAGCGCCAGCGACAGCGCGAGCATCGCGACCGCGCCGGCCGACGCGGTCGGCAGGTCGAGATCGACGGTCGCGCTGCTGTAGATCGCGACCGGCAGCGTGACGAGCTTGGCGCTGCCGAGCACGAGCAGGATCCCGAATTCGTTCAGCGTCAGCAGGAAGCACAGCACGGTGCCGGCCGCGATCCCGGGCCACGCGATCGGCAGCACGACGCGCCGCGCGAGCATCCAGCCCGACGCGCCGAGGCTGCGCGCCGCTTCGATCAGGCGCAGGTCGAGCGTCGCGAACGACGCGAGCGTCGGCCGCACGACGAACGGCGTGTAGAACACGGTCTGCGCGAGGATCACGCCGCCGAAGCCGAACAGGAAATCGAGCGGCGGCTGGTCGAGATGGAACGCCTGCTGCAGCGCGATGCTGACCGAGCCCTGCGAGCCGTACAGGAAGATCAGCGTGAACGCGACGAGAAACGAAGGAAACGCGACGTACAGCTCCAGGAAGCGCGTGACGAGCGACGCGCCCGGAAACGGCCGGAAGAACAGCAGCGCGGCGAGCAGCACGCCGAGCACCGACGCGGTGCCGGCGCTCGCGAACAGCACGCCGAGCGTCGTCAGCAGCACGTTGCGCGTGTCGGGATTGCCGAAGAAGTTCCGGTACGCGGCGAAGCTCAGCCCGTGATCGCCGGTCAGGCTCAGCAGCACGAGCCGCACGAGCGGATAGACGACGAGCGGGCCGAGCACGACGACCGCGAGCAGGATCAGGTGCCAGTCGCCGGCGCGCCGGCGGCGCTTCGCGGCGGCAGCATGGGCGGCGGCCGACGCGAGCGCCTTTGGCGGCAGCGCGGCGTCAGGGCTCGATAAGGACGACATCGTCTGCCTCGCAATGCAGGGAAACACGCGCGCCGCGCTCGGGCGCCGCGCCGCGGCCGCGCTGCATCGTCACGCGCACCGGCTCGTCCGGCGCCGCGTCGACCACGACCGCGATCGACAGCTCCGCGCCCTGCCATTCGACCGATGCAACCGTGCCGTGCAGCCCGCCCGCCGCAAGCGGCCGGACGGTCAATTGCTCGGGACGCACGCATGCGACCCTGTCGCGCACGTCGTGGCGTGGATCGCCGAGCGGGAAGATCACGCGCGGCGGCAGCAGGTTCGCCGGGCCCAGGTAGCGCGCGACGTAGCCGTTGCGCGGCGTGTCGTAAAGCTGCTGCGGCGTGCCGAGCTGCGCGACGTGGCCGTCGCGCATCAGCAGCGCGCGGTCGGACAGCACCAGCGCGTCGTCGCGGTCGTGCGTCACGCACACGACGGTCAGGTTCGGCAGGCGCTCGTGCAGCGCCTTCAGCTCGCTGCGCACCGACGCGCGCAGGTTCGCGTCGAGCGCGGACAGCGGCTCGTCGAGCAGCAGCACGTCGGGCTCGATCACGAGCGCGCGGGCGAGCGCAACGCGCTGCTGCATGCCGCCCGACAGTTGCGCCGGCAGGTGGTGGCCGGCGTCGCCGAGCTGGACGAGCTTCAGCGCGTCGGCGACGCGGCGCGTCACCTCGGCCGACGGCATCCGTCGCGCGCGCAGGCCGAATGCGACGTTCTCGAACACCGACAGGTGCGGGAACAGCGCGTAGTTCTGGAACAGCAGACCGAGGTTGCGCTTGTGCGGCGGCGCATAGGTCAGGTCGCGCCCGGCGACGGTCAACGTGCCGGTCAGGCCGTCGGCCTTCACGAACCCGGCGATGAAGCGCAGCAGCGTGGTCTTGCCGCAGCCGCTCTTGCCGAGCACGGTCAGAAATTCGCCGGCGCCGATCGACAGCGTCAGATCGTCCAGCACCGTGCGCGCGCCGTAGCGCACGCTCAGGTGCTCGATCTGCACGCCGCCCGGCGCGCCGGACCGCAGCGTCGCATGCGGCTCGGCGGCGCCGAATGCGCCGGGATGGGTCATGGCGGTATCCACCGGTTTCATCCTTTCAATTGCAGGCGGAATGGCACGCGGCGTGCGCCGGTCACTTCGGCTTGACGACTTCGGTCTGCTTGCCCGAGCTGCCGATCACGTCCTTCTTCCAGCGCTCCAGCCACACCGGCTTCTTCGCCATCACCTGGCTCCAGTCGACCGGGATCAGCTTCACGCCCGCGATCGCGCGCTTGACCGCCTCGCCGTTCTTGCCGGCGAGCGGCACGTCGGTGCGGCCCGGGATGCCGTACATGTCCGGCACCTTCGCCTGCACTTCCGTCGACATCAGGTAGTCGATCAGCTTCTTGCCCGCGTCCTGGTTCGGGCCGCTCTTGATCAGGCCGATGCCGTACGGGAGCTGGAACGTCGTCGGCTGGTCGCCGTCCTTCGCCGCGAGGAAGATCGGCTTGATCGACAGGCCGCCGTGCTCGGCATCGTCGAGATCCATCTGCAGGTCGCCGTTCGCGAAGCTGATCTCGTTGCGCGACAGCAGCACGTTCAGGTAGCCCGTGCCCTTCGTGTGGAACTTCACGCTCTGCGACAGCTTCGCGAGGTAGTCGAACGCCTTGTCCTCGCCCATCAGCGTGGTCGTCAGGATCAGCACCGCCATCCCGTCGCCGGCCGTGGCCGGGTTCGAGTACGCGACCTTGCCCGCGTAGTTCGGCGACAACAGGTCGGCGAACGTCTTCGGCTGCTGCTTGACGACTTCGGGGTTGATCGCGAACGAGAAATAGTTGTTCACGAACGTCGCCCAGCTGCCGTCTTCCGCCTTCGCGATCGCCGGCACGTTCTTGTAGTTGACGCTCTGGTACGGCTGCAGCAGGCCCATCTGGCCGGCTTGCTGGATGAACGGCGGCAGCGTGACGATCACGTCCGCCTTCGGCGAGTTCTTCTCGATGTTCGCGCGGTTGACGACTTCGCCGCTGCCCGCCGTGACGATGTTGACCTTCACGCCTTCCTTCTTCTCGAAGGCCGGCAGCACGTCGCGGTAGAGGTTTTCCAGGCCGTCCGCCGTGTACAGCACGACCGCGTTCGCCGCGTGCGCCGACAGCGCGGCGCCTTGCAGCAGGCCGGCGGCGCAGGCAGCCAGCGCAAGCTTGCGGAACGCGCCGGCAGCGGCGCGCGAGGAATTCTGCAGTGTCATCTCACTTCTCCGTAGACGGAACACCAAACGGCCGGGGCACGACCGGCTCTGTCGGCCAGAGTTGGCGCTTCAGCGCTTACTCTGGCCCCACGCAGAGCAGTAATTGGGGGCGAACCTCCAGCGGGCCCGCCTCGTCGCCGCCCGATCGGTGCTGGACCGATGCGGTTTCGTGCGGCAAGCGAAGGATCACAGCGTTCGATGACAAGCCCGTGACGACCGCCCAAAATTCCACAAAATGACATAATTTGCCACTAAGATGGCCGTCACCCGGAAACGCCACCCGGCGTTTCATCCGACCTGTGCTGGAGAAAAACCGATGTCCGCCACCGCCCCGATCCTGCTCACCCCCGGCCCGCTCACCACGTCCGCCGCGACGCGCGACGCGATGCAGCGCGACTGGGGCTCGTGGGATGCCGAATTCAATCGCCTGACCGAAAGCGTGTGCGCCGACCTCGTCGGCATCGCCCGCGGCGACGCCGAATACGTGTGCGTGCCGATGCAGGGCAGCGGCACGTTCGCGGTCGAAGCCGCGCTCGGCACGCTGGTGCCGCGCGACGGCGTCGTGCTCGTGCCGGACAACGGCGCGTATTGCGCGCGCATCCTGAAGATCCTCGGCCGGCTCGGGATCGAGGCGATCGCGCTGCCGTTCGGCGAGGCGTCCGCGGCCGATCCCGCGGCGATCGACGCGGCGTTCGCGCGCGACCCGCGCATCACTCACGTCGCGCTGGTGCATCTCGAGACGAGCGCCGGCATCCTGAATCCGCTCGACGAGATCGCCGCGTGCTGCCGGCGGCATGGCAAGCGGCTGATCGTCGATGCGATGAGCTCGTTCGGCGCGCTGCCGATCACGCTCGACGGCAGCGGCGTCGACGCGCTGGTCTCGGCCAGCGGCAAATGCCTGGAAGGCGTGCCGGGGATGGGGTTCGTGATCGTGCGGCGCGACGCGCTGGACGCCTGCGAAGGCCGCTCGCCGTCGCTCGCGCTCGACCTGCACGACCAGTACGCGTACCTGCGCAAGACCGGCCAGTGGCGCTTCACGCCGCCGACGCACGTGGCCGCCGCGCTGCGCGTGGCGCTCGACCAGTTTCTCGCCGAGGGAGGCCAGCCCGCGCGCGGCGCGCGCTATGCGGAGAATTGCAGGACGCTGGTCGACGCGATGCATGCGCTCGGCTTCGAGCCGATCCTCGACGCGCGCGTGCAGGCGCCGGTGATCGTGACGTTCCATGCGCCGGACGATCCGGCATACGACTTCAAGCGCTTCTACGACGCGGTGCGCGACGCCGGCTTCATCCTCTATCCGGGCAAGCTCACGCAGCTGGAGACGTTCCGCGTCGGCTGCATCGGCGCGATCGACGCCGACGACGTCCGGCGCGCGGTCGCCGCGATCGCGCACGCGATCGAGACGCTCGGCATCGCGCTGCGCCGCGCGTCATGAACGAAAAAAGGGCCCGGCGGGTTGCTCCCGCCGGGCCCGAGGTCCTGCCGCCGCGTGCCTGCGTTACAGCACGATCCGCTTGATGTCGCCGACGACGAAGATGTACGACGCCGCGCCGATCAGCGCGATCACGCCGATGAACACCAGCGCGCCGACGAACGAGCCGGTCGATGCGACGATGAAGCCGACGACGAGCGGCGTGATGATGCCGGCGAGGTTCGCCGCGAAGTTGAAGATGCCGCCCGTCACGCCGAGCAGGCCGTCCGGCGCGATGTCGGACACGAGCGCCCAGCCGAGCGCGGCCATCCCCTGCGCGAAGAACGCGACCGACATGATCGCGATCACGGCCTCGTTGCTCTGCACGTAGTTCGCGAGAATGATCGTCGACGCGAGCAGCAGGCCCGCGATGATCGGCAGCTTGCGCGCGAGGTTCGCGGACTTTCCGCGGCGCAGCAGCCAGTCGGAGAAAATGCCGCCGAACATCACGCCGACCGACGCGGCGATGAACGGCATCACCGCGAAGAAGCCGATCTTCAGCCAGCCCATGTGGCGCTCGGTGGCGAGATAGGTCGGGAACCAGGTCAGGAAGAACACGAGCGTCGAGTTGCCGGCGAACTGGCCGAGGCAGATGCCCGCGAGCTGGCGCTTCTTCAGCAGCTGGCCGGCCATGCGCCAGCTGAATTTCGCCTGCTCGGGCCGGTCGTTCTTCTTCGCGCCGTGCGCGAGGCCGCCGCCCGCTTCGATGAACTCGATCTCCTCCTTGTTCGCGCCCGGATGGTTGTGCGGCTCGTGATAGAGCTTCCACCAGACGAAACCGAACGCGATGCCGACGCCGCCGACGACCCAGAACAGCGAGCGCCAGCCGAACGCGCCCATCAGCGCGAACAGCACCGGGCTGAAGAACGCGAGGCCGATGTACTCGCCGACCGTGTAGGTGCCGGTCGCCATCGCGCGCTCGTTCTGCGGGAACCACGTCGCGACCACCCGGCTGTTGGTCGGGAAGCACGGCGCTTCCGTGATGCCGAGGCCGAGGCGGCACGCGAACAGCGTCGCGACGCCGGGCACGAAGCCCTGCAGCAGCGTGCACAGCGACCACAGCGTCATCGACCAGTAATAGGTGATCTTGCTGCCGAAGCGGTCGAGAAAGAGGCCGCCCGGCACCTGCATCGCGGCGTAGGTCCATGAGAACGCGGAGAACATGATGCCCATCACCGCCGCGTTGATGCCGAGCTCCTTGGTGAGCTGCGGCGCGGCCACCCCCAGCACGGTGCGGTCGAGGTAGTTGATCATCGTGCCGATCGCGAGCAGCGCGAGAATCTTGTAGCGCGCCGACGTGCGCCGGACCGTGCCGGCTGCCTGCGCCGGACGCGCCGGCGCATGGTTGGTGTGGGTGGTGTGCTGCATGGTCGTCTCCTGGTCTCGTCTTTCTCTGGATCTATCGAGGGTCAGCGCGCAACGAGCGCCTGAAAGTGGTCGAACATCCGCTCGGCGTCGGGCGTGCGTCCGGTGAAGATCTCGAACGCGTCGACGGCCTGGTAGACCGCCATTCCGCCGCCCGGCAGCGTCGCGCAGCCCGCCGCGCGCGCCGCCCGGATCAGCTCGGTTTCGAGCGGGAAGTACACGATGTCGGCAACCCACATCCCCGCGCGCAGCAGCTCGGCCGGCAGCGGCAGGCCCGGATGCTTCGCCATGCCGGTCGGCGTCGCGTGGATCAGGCCGGTCGCGGCGCGCATCGCGCTCGCGAGATCGTCGCCCTGCGTCACTTTCGCGGCCGGGAAGCGCTGCTGCAGTTCGTCGGCGAGCGCGCGGGAGCGCGACGCGTCGACGTCGAAGATCGCCAGCTCAGCCGCGCCCATCTGCAGCGCCGCATGCGCGACGGCGGCCCCGGCGCCGCCCGCGCCGAGCTGGACGACACGTTCGAGCGATGCGCCCGGCAGCCCGCGCCGGAACGACTTCGCGAAGCCCGACCAGTCGGTGTTGTGGCCGATCCGCTTGCCGTCCTTGAACAGCACGGTGTTGACCGCGCCGAGCGCGCGCGCGTCGTCGGACAGCGCGTCGAGGTGCTCGATCACGCGCTGCTTGCACGGGTGCGTGATGTTCAGGCCCGTAAAGCCCATCTGCTCGGCGGCCGCGAGCAGTTGCGGCAGCGCGTCGGCGGTCAGGCCGAGCACGTCGAGGTCGATGCGCCGGTACACATAGCCGAATCCCTGGCGGAATCCTTCTTCCTCATGCATCGCGGGAGACAGCGAACCGCCGATGCCCTGGCCGATCAGGCCGATCAGAAAGGACGGGCGGCTCATCGCGCGGCTCCTTGCGAAAGAATGGTGGACATGCGCTGCAGCGCGAACACGTAGCCTTCGGTGCCGCAGCCGCAGATCACGGCTTCGGCGATCGCCGACACGTACGAGTGGTGGCGGAACGGCTCGCGGCGGTGCACGTTCGAGATGTGGACCTCGATCACCGGCTTCGCGATCGCCGACAGCGCATCGGCCAGCGCGACCGACGTGTGCGTGTACGCGGCCGGGTTGATCACGACGCCGTCCGTGTCGTGGCGCGCCGCGTGCAGCCAGTCGATCAGCTGGTGCTCGGCGTTCGATTGGCGAAAGTCGATCTCCAGCCCGAGCGTATCCGCCGCGGCGCGGCAGCGCTGCTCGAGGTCGGCGAGCGTTTCCGCGCCGTAGATGTGGGGTTCACGCGTCCCCAGCAGATTCAGGTTCGGGCCGTTCAGCACCAGGACCTTGCGCTTGCTCATGTCAGGCTCCGAAAAGGGGGGCTCATCACTACGCGACTTCGCCCCCTCACGTCAAGATTCGACGCTAGTGTGCGCTTGCGAAAGCGCAAAGTCTTTTCGGGTTTTCGCTAATTTGTACCAACTAGTTAGTTTGTATAATCCGCTACATCAGCCTAGTAAATTGGGGATATGGCGCGCCCCTATGACTCCACGACTGGTTCATTCAGGGCCAGTCCGGCCGGCGCCGCCCCCCGCTCATCCGCAGGATTCGCCCATGCAGCGCTCGATCGCCACCGTGTCCCTGTCCGGCACGCTCGCCGAGAAGCTCGCCGCCGTCCAGGCCGCGGGTTTCGACGGCGTCGAAATCTTCGAGAACGACCTCGTCTACTTCGACGGCTCGCCCGCCGACGTGCGGAACATGGCCGCCGATCTCGGCCTCGACATCGTGCTGTTCCAGCCGTTTCGCGATTTCGAGGGCGTGAGCCCCGCGCAGCTCGCGCGCAACCTCGACCGCATCAAGCGCAAGTTCGACGTGATGCACGCGCTCGGCACCGACCGCATCCTCGTCTGCAGCAACGTGTCGCCCGATACGAGCGCGGACGACGGGCTGCTCGTCGACCAGCTCGGCGCGCTCGCCGAGGCCGCGCGGCAGGCGGGCGTCGTCGCCGCCTACGAAGCGCTCGCATGGGGGCGGGTCGTGAAGACCTACGGCCACGCGTGGCGGCTCGTGAACGCGGTGAACAGCCCGCATCTCGGGCTCGCGCTCGACAGCTTCCACACGCTGTCGCTCGACGATTCGCCGGACGCGATCGCCGACATCCCCGGCCACCGGATCGCGTTCGTGCAGATCGCCGACGCGCCGAAGCTCGTGATGGACGTGATCGAATGGAGCCGCCACTTCCGCTCGTTCCCCGGCCAGGGCGACTTCGACCTCGCGCGCTTCACCGCGCGCGTGATCGAGGCCGGCTATACGGGGCCGCTGTCGCTCGAGATCTTCAACGACGGCTTCCGCGCGGCGCCGACCGCGCTCACGGCCGCCGACGGCCACCGCTCGCTGCTTTATCTGGAGGAGCAGACGCGCGCACAGCTCGCGCGGGAAAGCCGCGCGCCGGGCGCCGGCCAGCCGCTGTTCGCGCCGCCCGCGCCGCCTGCGCACGTCGGGTTCCAGTTCATCGAATTCGCGGTCGATGCGCGGGCCGCGGCCAACGTCGGCGAGTGGCTCGGCAAGATGCGCTTCCGGCTCGCCGGGCGGCACCGCTCGAAGGACGTGACGCTGTTCCAGCACGGCGCCGCGTCGATCGTGCTGAACGCGGAGCGGGATTCGTTCGCCGACGCGTTCTTCCAGCAGCATGGGCTGTCGCTGTGCGCGTCGGCGTTCCGCGTCGACGACGCGAAAGTTGCGTTCGATCGCGCGGCGGGCTTCGGCTATGCGCCGTTTTCGGGGCGCGTCGGCCCGAACGAGCGCGTGCTGCCGAGCGTGAAGGCGCCGGACGGCAGCCTCGAATACTTCGTCGACGAGGCGCCGAACGCGCCGACGCTCTACGAATCCGATTTCGTGCTGACCGACATCGACGGCCCGAGCGAAGTCGGCCCGCTGACCGGCATCGACCACGTGTGCCTCGCGCTGCCGGGCGACGCGCTCGATACGTGGATCCTGTTCTTCAAGACCGCGTTCGGCTTCGAGGCCGAGCGCAGCTGGCTCGTGCCCGATCCGTACGGGCTGATGCGCAGCCGCGCGGTGCGCAGCGCGGACGGCTCGGTGCGGATCGCGCTGAACGCGTCGGTCGATCGCCACACGGCCGTCGCCGAATCGCTGGACCGCTACCACGGCACCGGGCTGAACCACGTCGCGTTCCGCACCGACGACATCGTGAAGACGGTCGCAGAATTCGCGGCCGACGGCGTGCCGTTCCTGCGCATCCCGCGCAACTACTACGACGACCTCGCCGCGCGCTACGCGCTGCCGGACGACGTCATCGACACGCTGAGCGCCCACCACCTGCTGTACGACCGCGACGACAGCGGCGGAGAGTTCCTGCATGCGTATACGGAACTGGTCGACAACCGCTTCTCGCTCGAGATCGTCGAGCGGCGCGGCGGGTACGACGGCTACGGCGCGGCGAACGCGGCCGTTCGCCTGGCGGCGCAGGCGCAGCGCCGGAAATAGCGAAGCGGCGAGATTCCGGCTCGGCGCCGGATCGCATGATCGCCAGCGTGCCGCTGTGGCACGGCATACCACGGCCCGGCTCGGCGGAGCGGACTCATCTATGTGAGCAATACGGCGGCGGACGCCCGTCCGGCAAGGCCCGAACGCGCGCGCCCGGCGGCCGGCACACGGCCGCCGTTACGTCCAGTAACGGATGCGGCATCGCAGCATGCGCGGCAAGGCGGCAGTTTTAAGAATCGCTTAAGCCTTCGACGGCACCATCCGCAACCATATCCGAAGAATCCGTCGAACTAGGAGGACAGCGATGAGCGCCGTAGTTGCACCCGCGGGCCGCCCGGCCGCGCCCCCCGCCAAACCCAGGACGATGCTGCGCCGCCTGCTCAGCCATCACGAAATCGCGACGCTGCTCGTGCTGCTGCACGCGCCGATCGGCGCCAACGCCAAACCCGAACTGCCGGCGCTGCAGGAAGCCGGCCTCATCGAAATGATCAAGCTCGACGCCGACGCGCAGCCGAGCTTCCGCCTGACCGAAAACGGCACGGCCGTGCTGAAAGGTCTCGGCTACCGCTGAGCCGTCAGCTTCCCCTTCCCCCACCCGCCCCACGCCCGTCATTGCGCGCCGCCGCCCCGGCGCGCGCGTCGTTTCAACCGGCGCGTTCCTGCAGCATCATCCGGTATTCCGTCGGCGTCACGCCGACCGTCGCCTTGAACTGGCGCGTGAACGCGCTGTGATCGGTGTACCCGCATAGCGCCGCGACGTCGGTCACCTTGTCGTGCGTGACCAGCAGCGCGGTCGCGGCGTCGAGCCGCGTCTTCAGCAGCACCTGGCGCGGCGTCAGGTGGAACACCTTGTGGAAGTAGCGCTCGAGCTGCGCGACCGACATCCCGGCCATCTGCGCGAGCTGCCTCAGGTTCAGCGGCTGCACGTAGTGATCCTGGATGTACTGGACCACGTCCGCGAGCTTGCTGTAGGCCGGATGCGAACCTTCGTGCGCCTTCAGGTCGCGCGAGATGCCCGCGAGGCCGACCACCTTGCCGGCCGCGTCGCGCAGCGGCTCCTTGCAGGTCAGGCACCAGCCCGGCTGGCGGCCGGGGTACAGGTGCAGTTCGAGCTGGTCCGTCAGCTGGTGGCCGGCGGTGATCGTCGCCATGTCCTGCTCGAAGTAGCTGCGGCCGAAGCGCCGCGGGAACACCTCGTCGGTGGTCTTGCCGAGCAGGTCGCGCTTGTCCTTGTAGCCGCAGCGCATCGCCAGCGTGCGGTTGACGAGCGCGTAGCGGCCGTCCGCATCCTTCACGAAGAACGCGACGTCGGGCAGCGCGTCGAAGACCGGCTCGAGCAGCCGGAAATGCGCGAGCATCGCGCCGAAGTCGGCGTTGTCGGGCTGGTAGCGCAAGGTGTCGGACAGGCTCATGGACGGTGCGGCAAGCAAGGTCGTCATCCCGGCATCCGCTAGGCGAGTGGCTGATGGCGTCGATTATAGAAGCGGGCGGTCCGGCGCGGCGCAAGGTTCGCGGTGCGGTGGTTCTCGCGGTGGAGGTGATGGCGAGGGCCGGGGCGCCACGCTTCGCGTCGCGGAACGTTATCGCTACGGGATTGGCGGGTGGAGGGCGTGGGGCGGACTGTCGCCTGTCCGCCTGTCCGCCTGTCCGCCTGTCCGCCTGTCCGCCTGTCCGCCTGTCCGCCTGTCCGCTTGTCCGCTTGTCCGCTTGTCCGCTTGTCCGCTTGTCCGCTTGTCCGCTTGTCCGCTTGTCCGCCTGTCCGCTTGTCCGCTTGTCCGCCTGTCCGCCTGTCCGCCTGTCGCCTGTCGCCTGTCGCCTGTCGCCTGTCGCCCGTCGCCCGTCGCAATTCGCAAATCGCAAATCGCCGGTTGCAGGGAGCTCACAACGCGCCGCGCAGCAGGAGGTTGTACGCGCAACCGCTGCAAGACTCGCAAGGCCCTCATCGGCATCACACATCCCCCGACGCCGCCCCATCGCCACGCCCACCGCCGCCTGCAACCCAAACCCGCCATCCTAGGAACGACGACGTCCCGCGTCTTGGCCCGTCTGCGCATCACCCATGACGATTTCGGCATATATCAGGGTTATCGACGATATGCCGAAATCGTCGCGCGCCACGCATCGAACGCGCAAGACGCGGGAATTTTCACTATCTAGACTTTAATGAACGGTTACGAGACGTCCATCCGCCCCCGCAGCCCACGCCGATTCCGGCACAGCATGCGCTGCGTGCCGCGCATTCGCATCGCCGTGGCGGCGCGTTCCGCACCACGCAGGGTCGAAACGTCTCGCCCGGCTTACCGCACCGGTCGAAGGGTCGGCCGCGGCCCAACCACGCCATCAAGGGGAAGTGAAAGTGAAGCTGAAGGTATCGCACGTCGCGCTGGCCGCCGCCTGCGCACTGTCGGGCGCCCACGCCATCGCCGCCGACGTCGTCAGGATCGGTTTCGCCGCGCCGCTGACCGGGCCGCAATCGAACTACGGCACCGACATGCAGAAAGGCGTGCAGCTCGCGATCGCCGATTTCAACGCGACCAATCCGACGATCGGCGGCAAGCCGGTCACGTTCCAGCTCGATTCGCAGGACGACCAGGCCGACCCGCGCACCGGCACGACCGTCGCGCAGCGCCTGATCGACGACAACGTGCGCGGCATCATCGGCCACTTCAACTCGGGCACCAGCATCCCGGCGTCCGACCTGTACGATCGCGCGGGGCTGCCGCAGATCTCGATGGCGACGTCGCCGCAATACACCGCGCGCGGCTACAAGACCACCTACCGGCTGCTGACGAGCGACGCGCAGGCGGGCCGCATCGTCGGCACCTACGCGGTGAAGACGCTGCACTTCAAGCGCATCGCGATCATCGACGACCGCACCGCGTACGGCCAGGGCATCGCCGACGAATTCGCGAAGGCCGTGCAGGCGGCGGGCGGCACGATCATCAAGCGCGACTTCACGAACGACAAGGCGCTCGACTTCTCCGCGATCCTGACCAACCTGAAAGGGATGAATCCCGACGCGATCTTCTACGGCGGCGGCGACGCGCAATCGTCGCCGATGATCCGCAAGATGCGCCAGCTCGGGATCAAGTCCGCGTTCGTGACGGGCGAGATGTCGCGCTCGCCGACGTTCCTGAAGGTGGGCGGCACGGCGGCGGAAGGCGCGATCGTCTACATGGGCGGGCTGCCGAAGGAGAAGATGCCCGGCTTCGCCGGCTACGCGGCGCGCTACAAGGCGCGCTTCAACGAAGACGTGATCACCTATTCGCCCTACTCGTACGACGGGACGATCGCGCTGCTCACCGCGATGAAGGACGCCAATTCGACCGACCCGAAGGTCTACGCGCCGTATCTCGGCAAGGTAACGGTCAAGGGCGTATCGGCGGAGCGCATCGCCTATGACGCAAAAGGCGACCTGAAGGATGCGCCGGTGACGATCTACCGGGTCGAGGGCGGCGCGTTCAAGCCGGTCGACACGATCGCCGGCAACTGACGCAGCCCCAGCGCGCGCGGCGCGGCGGCGCCCGGTTCGCCCGCCCGCGCCGCGCGCCGCCGCTCGCTGCCGCCGAAAAGTTGCATGCCCGCCTTGCGCACGTTCGTGCTCCTGTAGAATCCTCCCACTCGCTTGACACTCGTCCCCGCTTGCCCGACCCGGGCGACGCGATGCGTGTTCCGTGCGCCATCCGCGCGCGGCGCACCTCGTCGACGAGGCAGGCCGCGCCTTGGAGACGCGGCGCCGATTCAAACAATTAATTCGAATACCGATCGCCCTGACCATGCAAGCTTCCGAATTGAGCGGCGCCCCGCGCGCCGCCGAGCGCGCGCTGACGCGCAGCGACTACAAGACCCTCGGCCTCGCCGCGCTCGGCGGCGCGCTCGAGTTCTACGACTTCATCATCTTCGTGTTCTTCGCGCCCGCGATCGGGCAGCTGTTCTTCCCGCACGACATCCCCGAATGGCTGCGCGTGCTGCAGACCTACGGCATCTTCGCGGCCGGCTATCTCGCGCGTCCGCTCGGCGGCGTGATCATGGCGCACTTCGGCGACCTCGTCGGCCGCAAGCGGATGTTCACGCTGAGCGTGCTGATGATGTCGGTCCCGACGCTGCTGATGGGCCTCCTGCCGACCTACGACACGGTCGGCATCCTCGCACCCGTGCTGCTGCTGCTGTTCCGCATCCTGCAGGGCGCGGCGGTCGGCGGCGAGGTGCCCGGCGCATGGGTGTTCGTGTCCGAGCACGTGCCGTCGCGCCACATCGGCTACGCGTGCGGCACGCTGACCGCGGGCCTCACGGCCGGCATCCTGCTCGGCTCGCTCGTCGCGGCCGGCATCAACCGCCGCTACGCACCCGCCGAGGTCACCGCGTTCGCGTGGCGCATCCCGTTCCTGCTCGGCGGCGTGTTCGGCCTGTTCTCCGTCTACCTGCGCCGCTGGCTGCACGAGACGCCGGTGTTCACCGAAATGAAGGCGAAAAAGGCGCTCGCGGCCGAGATCCCGCTGAAGGCCGTGCTGCGCGACCACGGCCGCGCGGTGATCGTGTCGATGCTGCTCACGTGGATGCTGTCGGCGGCGATCGTCGTCGTGATCCTGATGACGCCCGCGCTGCTGCAGAAGCAGTTCCACCTGTCGCCGGCCACGACGCTGTTCGCGAACAGCATCGCGACGCTGTGCCTGACCGCCGGCTGCATCACCGCGGGCTCGCTCGCCGGCTGGATCGGCGCAAAGCGCGTGCTCGGCCTCGGCGGCCTCGTGCTGGCCGCGTGCTATTACCTGCTGTTCGCGCAGGTCGCGGCCGACGCGTCGACGCTGCCGCTCTACTACGGGATCGCGGGCTTCGCGGTCGGCGCGATCGGCGCGGTGCCGTTCGTGATGGTGAAGAGCTTCCCGGCCGTCGTGCGGTTCTCGGGAATCTCGTTCTCGTACAACGTCGCCTATGCGATCTTCGGCGGCCTGACGCCGGTGATCGTGTCGCTGATGATGAAGTCGAATCCACTCGCGCCGGTGGTGTACGTCGCAGCGATTTGCGTGCTCGGCGCGATCGCGGTGCAGTTCGCGAAGGATGCGAAGGAGCTGACGGACGCTCGCTGAGCGCCGCCTGCGCGCCTAGCAGATGAACGAAGGGCCGAATCCCGCACCTGCGGGATTCGGCCCTTTTGCGTTGGCAGCGCGTGCCGCGCACGTCGGCTGGATCAGTTCTGCTCAGTTCCGCTCAGCGCAGCGCGCCGTACGACGAACTCGGCCGGCGCAGCGCGTCGATGCTCACGCCGCCCGCGCCGGTCACGAACAGCAGCAGGAAGCCGCCGGCGATCGCGACGTTCTTCCAGAAATGGATCACCATCTCGTGCTGGACGGCGGGGTTCGTCGCGTCCCAGAAATTGTGCCCGACCACCGCGGTCGCCAGCGTGTAGAACGCCATCAGCAAGGCGAGCGGCTTCACCTTGTAGCCGACGATCAGCAGCAGCGCGCCGAGCCCTTCGATGGCGACGACGACCGGCGCGACATAGGTCGGAAACGGCACGTTCAGGCCGCGCAGGTAGCCGACCAGGTCGCCGTAGCCGAGCAGCTTCATCACGCCGCCCCACAGAAACAGCGCCGCCAGCGCCAGGCGCGCGAAAAAAATGACGCCGGAATCGACTGGACGCGTCATGCCTTTCTCCTCGTAGCAGTTCGGCCGTCCGCACGGGCGCACCCGTGCGGTTCGAACCGCGCGGCCGAGCGGGGCCGGCGGCAAATGGGCCAGCATAGAGGGTCTTGTGGCCGTGTCCAAGAAAAAGGTTGTAGCAAATCTTTACACTGCAGCCCTTACCGTCGAGGCGGGCACGTCGCTAGCCGGCGTCGCTCAGCAGCACGCCTTTTTTGAAGATGAAGCAGCCGTAGCCGCGCAACTCGCCGGTGACGATCACCGCATACGCCTGCTGCGCGCGCGCGTAGAACGCGAACCGGTCGATGCCGGCGAGCGGCACCGCGCGCCCTTCCGCGCGATCGATCTCGGCCTGCACTTCGCGCTGCACCGGCGGGACGGCAGCCGGATCGCCGACGACTTCCATCCGCGCCGCGGGCGCATCGACGAACGTGTCGAGCGGCAGCACGGACAACACCGCGCGCACGACCCGCGCCGAATCGGCGCCGTCGATGCGCAGCGCGCGGCCGACCGCCGTATGCCGCGCGACGGACTCCGCCGGAAAATTCGCATCGCAGATCACCACTTCGTCGCCGTGGCCCATCGCGCGCAGCGCGTGCAGGATGTCGGCGTGCAGCAGCGGATCGAGGTTCTTCAACATGTGAGCAAGTCTCCGGGATCAGGAACGAACCGCATAACGTTACCCGATCCCGGGCGCCGCGGGCGACGCGTCATGCATGTCAGGCGGCCGCGCGGCGGCGCGATGACGACGTGACGACGGGGGCGCGAAGGCGCCCGCTTCGGCCGCAGCAAGCCACCGCGCGCGCGTCAGGTCACCGGCGCCGGATTGAACAGCGCCAGCGCGTTCGCGAGCTGCCATTGCTCGGCCCACGTGCGGCGCCTGCCGCTCGCGACGTCGAGCATCAGCCGGAACAGTTCCCAGCCCACATCCTCGATCGTCGCCGCGCCGGTCGCAATCTGCCCGGCATCGAGATCCATCAGGTCGTGCCAGCGGCGCGCGAGGTCGCTGCGCGTCGCGACCTTGATCACCGGCACCTGCGCGAGGCCATATGGCGTGCCGCGCCCGGTCGTGAACACGTGCAGGTTCATCCCCGCCGCTAGCTGCAGCGTGCCGCAGATGAAATCGCTCGCGGGCGTCGCCGCGTACAGCAGCCCCTTCTGCCGCGCTCGCTCGCCCGGCGGCACGACGCCGGCGATCGGCGCGCTGCCCGATTTCACGATCGAGCCCATCGCCTTCTCGACGATGTTCGACAGGCCGCCCTTCTTGTTGCCGGGCGTCGTGTTCGCGCTGCGGTCGACGCGGCCGCGCTGCAGGTAGCGGTCGTACCAGTCCATCTCGCGGATGATCGCGCGCGCGACGTCCTCGTTCGCCGCGCGCGACGTGAGCTGCGCGACGCCGTCGCGCACTTCCGTCACCTCGGAGAACATGATCGTCGCGCCTGCGCGCACCAGCAGGTCCGCCGCGAAGCCGACCGCCGGGTTCGCGGTCAGCCCGGAGAACGCGTCGCTGCCGCCGCACTGCACGCCGACCACGAGGTCCGACGCCGGGCAGGTCTCGCGGCGGCGGCGGTTCAGCCGCTCGAGATGCGGCTCGGCCATCGTCATGATCGAGTCGATCATCGAATTGAAGCCGACGTGCGCGGCGTCCTGCAGGCACACGACGCCGCCGTTGTCACCCGGCTCACCATCGGCCGCGACCGGGACAGCGCCCGGCGGCAGCAGGCGGTCCGGCTGCAGCTTCTCGCAGCCGAGGCTCACCGTCATCACCTCGCCGCCGAAGTTCGGGTTCAGGCTGATGTTGCGCAGCGTGCGGATCGGGATGTCGGCGTCCGGCGCGTCGATCGCGACGCCGCAGCCGTACGTGTGCTCGAGCCCGACCACGTCGTCGACGTTCGGATAGCGCGGCAGAAGCTCGGCCTTGATCCGCTTCACCGCGTGCTCGACGACGCCCGACACGCACTGCACGGTCGTCGTGATCGCGAGGATGTTGCGCGTGCCGACCGAGCCGTCCGGATTGCGAAAGCCCTCGAACGTATAGCCTTCGAGCGGCGGCAGCGGCGGCGCCTTGCGGGTCGCGAGCGGCAGGTCGTCGAGGCCCGGCGGCTCGGGCATGCGCATCGTGCGCTCGTTGACCCAGCTGCCGCGCCGCAGGTCGGTCAGCGCATAGCCGATCACGACGCCGTAGCGAACGATCGGATCGCCGGCCGCGAGATCGGCCAGCGCGACCTTGTGCCCCTGCGGCACGCCCTCGCGCAGCGTCAGCCCGTCGGCGAACGTCGCGCCCTCCGGCAGGCCGCCGTCGTTGACGACGATCGCGACGTTGTCGTCCGGATGCACGCGGATATAAAGAGGAGAAGCAGTCATCGGAATTCCTGGAGGCTACCGGACAAATCGTTAGTCATCATATGACATTGAACACCACCGGAGCATCGTGCGTAAACCCCTATCCGGAAAGACCCTATCATCGTGACGACAGCAAAGCGCTTGCACCGCCCTTCCCCATTGTTGTACGATGACATACAACGACATCGCCACTCTTGGCCCGCATGCCGTTCCCGACGAACCCAGCACTCGCGCTAGACGGACGACCCCATCATGACTTCTCCGCAAGAACTCAAACAGATCATTTCCCACGGCCTGCTGTCGTTTCCGCTGACGGATTTCGACGCGAACGGCAACTTCCGCCCGGCGACCTACGCGGAGCGCCTCGAATGGCTCGCGCCGTACGGCGCGACGGCGCTGTTCGCCGCGGGCGGCACGGGTGAATTCTTCTCGCTCACGCAGCGCGAATACTCGGACGTGATCCGCGTCGCGACCGAGACCTGCAAGGGCAAGGTGCCGATCCTGGCCGGCGCGGGCGGCGCGACGAGGGTCGCGATCGAATACGCGCAGGAGGCCGAGCGCCTCGGCGCGAGCGGCATCCTGCTGATGCCGCACTACCTGACCGAAGCGAGCCAGGAAGGCATCGCCGAGCACGTCGAGCAGGTGTGCCGTGCGCTGAAGATCGGCGTGGTGGTCTACAACCGCGCGAATTCGAAGCTGAACGCGGACATGCTCGAGCGCCTCGCCGACCGCTGCCCGAACCTGATCGGCTTCAAGGACGGCGTCGGCGACATCGAGAGCATGGTCACGATCCGCCGCCGCCTCGGCGAGCGCTTCTCGTACCTCGGCGGCCTGCCGACCGCCGAAGTCTATGCGGCGGCATACAAGGCGCTCGGCGTGCCGGTGTATTCGTCGGCGGTGTTCAACTTCATCCCGAAGACCGCGATGGCGTTCTACGAAGCGATCGCGAAGGACGATCACGCGACGGTCGGCCGCCTGCTCGACGAATTCTTCCTGCCGTACCTGCAGATCCGCAACCGCCGCGCGGGTTATGCGGTCAGCATCGTCAAGGCGGGCGCGAAGCTCGTCGGCCACGATGCGGGCCCGGTGCGCGCGCCGCTGATTGATCTCACCGACGACGAAATGGCCGAGCTCGACGCGCTGATCAAGAAGATGGGGCCGCAGTAAGCGCGGCGGGCGGCCGGCGTCGTGCCGGCCGCCGTCGTGAAGTTGCTCGACTGTTTTGCGGCCGGCGCTTGCCGGCCGCTGTCGTTTGGGGCGGCGCAGCGTGCGATGGGCCGGCGGCAGCGCTGCCGAATGCGCAGACTCCGCCCGCATGCGCCGCTGCTGCGGCACCCGGCGCGTCCATTCCATCACTGGTTTGAAACCGCCCCGGCGACGACCAACAAAAAGCGGACGCGGCCAGCCGGCCGCGTCCGCTTTTCCGTTCCGGCATGGCGGCCCGCGCATCCGCGCGGGGCCGCGGCCGCGTCACTCCGCCTTGCCGTCGCGCAGACGCGGAATCCCGAGCGGGTTCGCTTCCTGCAGCCCTTCCGGCAGCAGGTCGTCCGGGAAGTCCTGGTAGCACACCGGCCGCAGGAAGCGGTCGATCGCGGTCGCGCCGACCGACGTGACCGCCGGGTTCGACGTCGCCGGGAACGGCCCGCCGTGCACCATCGCATCGCACACCTCGACGCCGGTCGGGAACCCGTTGACGAGCAGACGCCCCGCCTTGCGCTCCAGGATCGGCAGCAGCCGGCGCGCGAGCGGCTGATCGGCCGCGTCCATCTGCAGCGTCGCCGTCAACTGGCCCTCGAGCGCGTCGAGCACGCGCGCCAGTTCGTCGACGTCGCGGCAGCGCACGATCAGCGACGACGGCCCGAACACCTCGTGGCTGAACGCCGGCTCGTCGAGAAACGCCTGCGCGGACACCTCGAACAGCGCGCCGCTCACGTCGCAGGCGCCCTGCGCCGCCCCGCCCGCGCCGAGCTGGCGCACGCCCGGCAGCTCGGCGAGCTGGCCGCGGCCGGCACGGTACGCTTCGGCGATGCCGCGCGTCAGCATCACGCCCGCCGGCTTCGCCGCGAGCGCCTGCGCGGCGGTCGCTTCGAAGCGGTCGAGATCCGGACCGTCGAGCGCGAGCACGAGCCCCGGGTTCGTGCAGAACTGGCCGACGCCGAGCGTCAGCGAATCGACGAAGCCCGTCGCGATCGCGTCGCCGCGCGCGGCGAGCGCGGCCGGGAACAGCAGCACCGGGTTGATGCTGCTCATTTCCGCATAGACCGGGATCGGCTGCGGGCGCGCGTTCGCAAGCTGCGTCAGCGCGACGCCACCCTGCCTCGAACCGGTGAAGCCGACCGCCTGGATCGCCGGATGGCTGACGAGCGCCGCGCCGATCACGCGGCCCGGCCCGATCAGCAGCGAGAACACGCCGGCCGGCATCCGGCACTTCTCGACTGCCGCGCGGATCGCGCGGCCGACCAGCTCGGACGTGCCGAGATGCGCCTCGTGCGCCTTCACGATCACCGGGCAGCCGGCCGCGAGCGCCGACGCCGTATCGCCGCCGGCCACCGAGAACGCGAGCGGGAAGTTGCTCGCGCCGAACACGGCGACCGGCCCGAGCGGGATCTTCTGCAGCCGCAGGTCGGCGCGCGGCAGCGGCGTGCGCGCGGGCTGGGCCGGATCGATCGACGCGGCGAGGAAGCGGCCGTCGCGCACGACCCGCGCGAACAGGCGCAGCTGGCCGACCGTGCGGCCGCGCTCGCCTTGCAGGCGCGCAACCGGCAGGCCGGTTTCGGCGTGCGCGCGCTCGATCAGCGCATCGCCGAGCGCGACGATCTCGTCCGCGATCGCGTCGAGGAACGCGGCGCGCGCCGCCAGCGGCTGCGCGCGATACGCGTCGAACGCGTCGCGCGCGAGCTCGCACGCGCGCTCGACGTCGGCCGGCCCGCCGACGCCGAACGCTGGCGCGTCGATCGGCGCGCCCCGCGTCGGGTCGAACGCGTGCAAGGTTCCGGACGAGCCGTAGACCGCATCGGCGCCGATCAGCATCTCACCTGTCAGTTGCATGGGGTGTGCTCCGTGGTTCGGGAATGGTGCGCTCATTGTATCTCAACAGATACGATGTCTGCTGACGACGCACTACCGATCGCGCCGCCTGCGAAGGCGCGCACGATACACCGCGGGGCCAATCCGGGCCAAGTTATCCGGCCACTTCCCACACTCTGTGACAGTCATCAAAGGGAAAACCCGAGGTTTATGTATTCGGCCGTTCCCCATAAACTCCCGCCGATGTCATACGACGACGTACATTTAAAGTGACCCATCGAACCTCCTCTCGCGATCTCCCCATCGACCTCGCCGGCAGCGCGCGCCGCACCGCCGTGCGCTACTGGATTCTGGCGATGCTGTTCGTCGTCACGACGCTCAACTACGCCGACCGCGCGCCGCTGTCGATCACCGGCACGCCGATCCGCAAGGCGTTCGGCATCGACCCGGTGACGATGGGCTACATCTTCTCGGCGTTCAGTGGGCGCACATGCTCGCGCAGCTGCCGAGCGGCTGGCTGCTCGACCGCTTCGGCGCTCGGCGCGTCTATGCGGCGAGCATCTTCCTGTGGTCGGCGTTCACGCTGCTGCAAAGCACGATCGGCCTGGGCGGCAGCGCGGCGTTCGCGGTGGCCGCGCTGTTCGCGATGCGCTTCGCGGTGGGCATCGCCGAAGCGCCCGCGTTCCCCGCCAACGCGAAGGTCGTCGCGAGCTGGTTCCCGACCGCGGAGCGCGGCACGGCGTCGGCGATCTTCAACGCCGCGCAGTATTTCGCGGCGGTGGTGTTCTCGCCGCTGATGGCATGGCTCACGCACGCGTACGGCTGGCATCACGTGTATCTGTGGCTCGGCCTCGCCGGCATCGCGCTCGCGTGCCTGTGGCTGCGCGTGATGAAGGACCCGGTCGACCATCCGGCCGTGAACCGCGCGGAACTCGAGCACATCGAGCAAGGCGGCGGCCTCGTGCGCACCATGTCGCGTGGCAACGGCGCGGCGGCGGGCGGCAGCCGCGTCGCGGGCTGGTACTACGTGCGCCAGCTGCTGTCGAACCGGATGCTGCTCGGCGTCTATCTGGGCCAGTACTGCGTGAACGTGCTCACCTATTTCTTCCTCACGTGGTTTCCGATCTACCTCGTGCAGGCGCGCGGGATGTCGCTGCTGAAGGCCGGCTTCATGACGTCGCTGCCGGCGATCTGCGGCTTTCTCGGCGGCGTGCTGGGCGGGATGCTGTCGGACACGCTGATCCGCCGCGGCGTATCGCTGACGATCGCACGCAAGATTCCGATCGTCGGCGGGATGCTCCTGTCGATGGTCATCATCGGCTGCAATTACGTCGACAGCGAAGCGCTGGTGATCGCGCTGATGGCCGTGTCGTTCTTCGGCAAGGGCATCGGCTCGCTCGGCTGGGCCGTCGTCGCGGACACCGCGCCGAAGGAAGCGATCGGCCTGTCCGGCAGCCTGTTCAACATGTTCGGCAATACGGCCGGCATCGTCGCGCCGATCGCGATCGGCTATCTGGTCGGCGCGAGCGGTTCGTTCAACGGCGCGCTCGTGTTCGTCGGGCTCAATGCGCTGGTCACGGTGCTCAGCTATCTCGTGATCGTGAAGGACATCAAGCGCGTCGAGCTGCGTCATCGCGATGCTTGAGGGGCGGTGGCTAGAGGCGCTGGGCTGTGTGATCGGGGGCTGGTGAGGCGGCGGGGGCGTGTGGGGATTGCTTCGGGTGCTTCGGGTGCCTCGCCTCCACCGCTCCGGCGCCCGCCGCGGCCCGCGTAGCCCCAACGCTTACCTCGCAGGTAATACCCGGCGCGTGCGGGATTGCCTATCATCGTCCCCATGAACTCGACCGCCGCCCTCCACTCGCTCCCGTCGTCCGCCGGCCGCGCGTCCGGCATCGGCCCGTTGCTGCGCACCTGGCGGCAACGCCGCCGCCTGAGCCAGATGGCGCTCGCGCTGGAAGCCGAGGTGTCCGCGCGGCACCTGAGCTTCGTCGAATCGGGCCGCGCGCAGCCGAGCCGCGACATGGTGCTGCATCTGGCCGAGCGCCTCGACGTCCCGCTGCGCGAACGCAATGCGCTGCTCGTCGCAGCCGGCTACGCGCCGCTGTTTCGCGAGCGACCATTCTCCGATCCGCAACTGGATGCCGCTCGGCATGCCGTCGAAGCCGTGCTGCGCGGCCACGAGCCGTATCCGGCGCTCGCGGTCGATCGCCACTGGATGCTGCTCGCCGCGAACCGGATGCTCGGCGCGCTCGTCGAGCAAGCCGATCCCGCGCTGCTGCAGCCGCCCGTCAACGTGTTACGGCTCAGCCTGCATCCGGACGGCCTCGCAGCGCAGATCGTCAACTGGCACGAATGGCGCGCGCACGTCCTGCATCGGCTGCAACGGCAGATCGACGCGAGCGGCGACCGCACGCTGCACACGCTGCGCGATGAACTGGCGGCGTATCCGGCGCCGGCCGGCCAGCCCGACGACGCGCAGCCGCGTACCGACTACGCGGACATCGCCGTCCCGCTGCGGCTGCGCACGGCAAGCGGCGGCGAGCTGACGTTCTTCAGCACGACGACGGTATTCGGCACGCCGGTCGACGTCACGCTGTCGGAGCTTGCGATCGAGGCGTTTTTCCCGGCGAACCCGCAGACGGCTGACGCGATGCGCGCACTGGCCGATACGCTGGCGGCGCAGTGAGCGGGCGGGCCGGCGCGGCTGTAGTCGCGCGGCGCGTCGGTCCCGACATGTGACACGGCGCATCTTGCGCGAACGTCGAGCGGCTGACTTAGTGTGCGGAACGGCCCGCGACAGCGATCACACACGGCGCCCGCGAATCGCGTAACGCATGTTCGTTCACGCGGTCGCGTCCCGGCTCGCCACCACGCCATCGACAACCGGCACACGCGAGCGTCCCCCACCGTCGTCACGTATAGAGCGACGCCTGCGGCAACTCACCGGTCAGCGCGAACTTCCCGACGTCGCGCAGCCGGTAGTCGAGCGGATCGTGCAGCGTATGCGTGCGCGCATTGCGCCAGAACCGGTCGAGCCCGAGCGACGCGGCCGTCGCCCGCGCGCCGCACGCATCGAACAGCGCTTCGCCGTTCGCAAGCGCAGCCCGCTGCGCGACGATCTTCGCGTTCGACACCGCGATCGCCACTTCCGCGCGCTGGTTCGCGCTCAACGCGTCGCGCAGCGTCCACGCGCGCTGCAGGTCGAGAGCCGCGCGATCGGCGAGCGCCGCGGCGGCCACCGCCTGCACGCGCATGTCGCCGAAGCGCTGCAGCGTGTACGGATCGTCGGTCGCGCGCTCGACGCCCGCGTGAATCCACGGCCGCCCTTGCCGCAGCACGTATTCGCGCGCGTCGGCCAGCGCGCCTTCGGCGAGCCCGACGAACAGGTTCGTCAGCACCAGTTGCGACACCAGCGTGCGCAGCGTCGCGCGCGGCGTCGGCGGCGCTTCCGAGCGATGCAGCACTTCGTCGGGCGCGAGCGTCACGCCGTCGAACCTCACGCTGCCGCTGTCGGTCTGGCGCTGGCCGATCGGGTCCCAGTCGTCGTTCACGGTGATGCCCGCGCGCGCGGTCGGCACCACGCCGAACACGGTCCGGCCGAGCGCCGGATCGTGCGCGGACACGGTCATCCGCTGCGAGCCGCGCGTGCCCGAGCAAAAGCCCTTCACGCCATCGAGCCGATAGCCGCCGTCGGGCGTCGCGGTCGCGACGAGCCGCGTGTCGAGCGGATTGACCGCATTGCCCCACCACCAGCGTTGCGCGACGGTGCCGCGCAGATAACGCTCGCGCTGCGCGGGGCTGCCCCACACGTCGACGCTCACGACCTGCAGGCACTGGAAGCCGACCAGATGCGCGAGCGCGCTGTCGACGCGCGCGATCTGCCGGATCGCGTCGTAGATCGCGGGCCACGCGGCTTCCTGCCCGCCGAACGCGCGCGGCACCGCGAGCGTCAGCAGGCCGGCGTCGGCAAGCCGCTGCTTCGCATCGGCCGCATGACCGCCGGTGCGGTCGCGCGCGACGGCCGTCTCGCGCAGCGCATCGAGCGCGCGGTCGAGCGCCGCGTCGGCGTGGGCGCGCTCGTCGGTATCCGGCGCGAACGTCGCCGGGCCGCGCGGATCGTTCATGCAACGGCTTCCGCAACGATGGTTTCGCGCGCAACGACGTCGCGTGACAGCGGCGTGAGCGCATCGAGCCGGCGCCCGGTCAGCCGCGCGAGAATCTCGCGGCGCCAGTCGTCGTAGATCGCGCGATAGTCGGCGATGTCCGCGCCGAACACCTCGGCGGTATGCGCATATTCGTCGTGCAGATAGCCGTCGAGCCGCCGCTGCGTTTCCTCGTCGGCGTCGATCACACGCTCGATCAGCGCGTCGCGCTCGGCCGCCGGCAACGCGGCCAGCTTCTCGAACCACCATTGCACGATCTGCACGCGATGCCATTCCTCGTCGGGACGGATGCGGTTCTCGCCGTGCTCGCGCATCGCGCCGTCGGCGATGCCGCCGGTCTTGCGCTGGATCCACAGCTTCGCGAGGATGTGCAGCTCGTAATGCCATTCGAACGCGAGAAAGCCCGCAAGGTCACGCACCGGCAAGTCCCCCAGCCGCGCCCAGTGCGCGGCGACGAGCGCATCGATCTCCGGCAGCGGATCGCGCCCGGTCAGCTCCAGCACGCGCTCGCGGCCGATCACCGCATGCGCGCCGTCGTCGCCGAGCTGGCGCGACAGGATCAGCTGGAAATGCGGATCGTCGCGGAACAGCGTGTCGATCGCCTTCGCGACGACCTGCACGATGAACAGGTCGTGCGACGCCATCTTCGTGTAGTAGTCCGCGACGGCGGCCAGCTCGTCCGCGTTGCGCGGCTCGCGCGGCGGCGCGGCGAGCTTGGCCGGAAAATCGGGACGATGGCGGCGCGCCACGTCCAGGAACAGGGCTTCCTCGAACTGGGCGTTCCACTCGCGCGGCGCGCCGATGGGCAAGGTCATGATGAATCGGTCTCTCAGGATCGTTGGAGGGGAAAGCAGGCGCTTGTGGCGCCCGCTCAGGTGCGCCTGGCCAGTCGTCGGGCCAGGCGGTCGCCCGTGACTTGCACGGCCGAGACGAGCGCGATCAGGATCACGATCACGGTCGCCATGACGGTGGTGTCGAAACGCTGGTAGCCGTAGCGGATCGCGAGGTCGCCGAGCCCGCCCGCGCCGACCGCGCCCGCCATCGCGGTCGAGCCGATCAGCGCGACCACGGTGATCGTGAAGCCGCCGAGCATGCCGGGCAGCGCCTCCGGCAGCAGCACGTGCCACACGATGTGGCGGCGCTTCGCGCCCATCGCGAGCGCGGCCTCGATCAGCCCGCGATCCACTTCGCGCAGGCTCACCTCGGCCACGCGCGCGAAGAACGGAATCGCCGCGATCGACAGCGGCACGACGGCCGCCCACACGCCGATCGTCGTGCCGATCAGCACGCGCGTGAACGGCAGCAGCGCGACGAGCAGGATGATGAACGGCGTCGAGCGGAACACGTTGACGATCGCGCCGAGTGCCGTGTTCAGGCCGCGCCGCGCGTAGATGCCGCCCGGCGCGGTCGTCACGAGGATCACCGCGAGCGGGGTGCCGACGAGCGCCGCGATCGCCGCCGACGCCGCGACCATCGACAGCGTGTCGCGCATCGCGTCGAGCAGTTCGGGCCACCAGAGCTCAAACATAGCCGAGCACCTCCGCATGGTTCGCATGGCGGCGCACGCGTTCGAGCAGCGCGGCGAGCGCGCCAGGCGCGCGCGCGTCGGCCGCCGACGCGATCACGAGGCGGCCCTGCGCGCGCCCCTGGATGCGCTCGACGCCACCGTGCAGGAATCGCACCGAGCCGCCGAGCGCCGCCGCGAGCGCGCCGACGTCCGGCTCGCCGCCGCTCTCGCCCGTATAGCGCAGGTCGAGCACGACCTGCGCGCCGTCGGGCAGCGCCGCGTGCGCGGGCAGCGGCTGCACGCGCGCCGCGAGTTCGGCCGGCAGGTCGTGCACCAGCGTGCTGAGCAGCGCGCGCGTCGCGCCGTGCTGCGGCGCGCCGAACACGCGCCACACGGGGCCCGTCTCGACGACCTCGCCCTGCTCGATCACCGCGACGGTGTCGCACACCGCGCGGATCACTTCCATCTCGTGCGTGATCAGCACGATCGTCAGGCCGAGGCGGCGATTGATGTCGGCGAGCAGCGCGAGGATCGACTGCGTCGTCTCCGGATCGAGCGCCGACGTCGCCTCGTCGCAGAGCAATACTTCAGGATCGTGCACGAGCGCGCGTGCAATGCCGACGCGCTGCTTCTGGCCGCCGGACAGGCTCGCCGGGTATGCGTCGCGCTTCGCGGTCAGCCCGACCAGCTCGAGCAGCGCCGCGACCTTTTGCGCGCGCTCGGCCTTCGGCACGCCGGCGATCTTCAGCGGCAGCGCGACGTTCTCGGCGACCGTCTTCGCGGACAGCAGGTTGAAATGCTGGAACACCATCCCGGTGCGGCGGCGCAGCGCGACGAGGCCGTCCTCGTCGAGCGCGCCGACGTCGACGCCCTGCACGCGCACGCGGCCCGACGTCGGCCGTTCGAGCCCGTTGACGAGCCGCAGCAGCGTCGACTTGCCCGCGCCGCTGCGGCCGATGATGCCGAACACCTCGCCGCGCCGCACGTTAAGCGTCACGTCGCGCAACGCAGCGGCCTGCCCGCGCGGCGACGCGAACACCTTGCCGACCTGCTCCAGCGCGACGGCGACGCCGTCCGCGGCCGCGGCGTCGGCCCGATCGGCCGCGCGCGCCTGCGCGTCACGGCCGGCGGGCACGGCCGACGTGTCGACGAAGCCCAGCGTATCGAAAAATTGCGTCATCGCGTTGCTCCGTTGCGCTCACGCATGCGCGGGCTCGCGCGCGGCCGCCGGCCGGTGCTGCGCGCCCGCATGCCACGCGGGCAGGCGCGCGCCGGCGCCGAACAGCTTCTCGCGCAGCGTCGGCGCGGGATCGTAGTCTTCCTTGTAGACGCCGCGGCTCTGCAGCTCCGGCACGACCCAGTCGACGAAATCCTCGAACGACTCGGGCATCACCGTGCGCGTCAGGTTGAAGCCGTCGATGCCGGTCTCGTCGATCCACGCCTGCAGCTCGTCCGCGACCTGCGACGGCGAGCCGACGATCGGGTGATAGCGGCCGCCGAGCGACATCTGGTCGAGCATGCGCCGCACGGTCCACGCGCCGCTCGTGCTCTTCTTCGAGATCGCGTCGACCGCGGACTGGATCGAATCGGTCTTCACGTACGAGATCGGCTCGTCGAGCCCGTACTTCGCGAAGTCGATGCCGGTCGAGCTCGCGAAATGCGCGAGGCCGGCCTCGGGGCTCGCGTAGCGCCGGTATTCGTCGAACTTCTCGCGCGCGAGCCGTTCGTTCTCGGCGGTGACGACGGTCACGCCGGCAAAGATCCTGATCGACGCCGGATCGCGCCCCTGCCGCGCCGCCGCCGCGCGAATGTCGAGCACCGCCGCGCGCGCGGCCGCCTTGCTCTGGCCGTTCACGAACACGCACTCCGCGTGCCGGCCCGCGAACTCGACGCCGCGCGCCGACGCGCCGGCCTGGTACAGCACCGGCGTGCGCTGCGGCGACGGCTCGCACAGATGGATCGCGTCGATCGAATAGAACGGCCCGTCATGCTTCACGCGCCGCACCTTGCCCGGCTGCGTGAACACGCGTGCGCGTGCGTCGCGGATCACCGCGTCGTCGTCCCAGCTCTGCTCCCACAGCTTGTAGACGACCTCCATGTAGTCGTCCGCGCGCTCATAGCGGTCGTCGTGGCCGATCTGCTGCGCGAGGCCCATCCCGCGCGCGGCGCTGTCGAGATAGCCGGTGACGATGTTCCAGCCGACGCGCCCCTTCGTCAGGTGATCGAGCGTCGACATGCGCCGCGCGAACAGGTACGGCGGCTCGTAGGTCAGGTTCGCGGTCACGCCGAAGCCGAGATGCCGCGTGACCTGCGCCATCGCGGGCACGATCAGCAGCGGATCGTTGACCGGCACCTGCACCGATTCGCGCAGCGCCGCGTCCGGGCCGCCGCCGAACACGTCGTACACGCCGACGATGTCCGCGAGGAAGATGCCGTCGAACTTGCCGCGCTCGAGCGTCTTCGCGAGATCCGCCCAGTAGTCGAGATCGGTGTAGTGCGCGGAGCGGTCGCGCGGGTGCGTCCACAGGCCGTGATTGATGTGCCCGACGCAGTTCATGTTGAATGCGTTGAGCAGGATCTTCTTCTGGTTCGCCATGCGCGCCTCCGTCACCACGCGATCGCGTACAGCGAGCCGAACGCATTGTCGAGCGCCTTGCGCACCGCGGGCGATTGCTGGTAGATCGCGATGAACTTGCGGATGCGCGCGTCGTTCGCGCTCTCCGGCCGCACGACCCACTGCAGCGCGTAGTTCTTGTTCTCGGTGCCGTCGAACAGCAGCGCGCTGTTCGGGTCGGTCGTGCCCGCGAGCTTGATGAAGCTCGGGTAGCCCTGCGCGAGATCGACGTCGTCGAGCGAGCGGGCAAGCTGCGACGCCTCGAGCGCGATGATCTTCAGGTGCTTCGGGTTCGACACGATGTCGTGCGTGGTCGCGCGGTAGTCGACGCCCGGCTTCAGCGTGACGAGCCCCGCGCGCTGCAGCAGCAGCAGGCCGCGCCCGCCGTTGACGGGATCGTTCGCGATCGCGACCGTCGCGCCGTCCTTCAGCTCGCTGAAGCTTTTCACCTTCTTCGAATAGAGGCCGATCTTCATGATCGTGCCCGGCGCGATCGACACGAAGTTGTAGCCGCGCTGCTGCTTCGCGTTCTCGAGGAATGGGACGTGCTGGAAGTAGTTGACGTCGATGTCCTTGTTCGCGAGCGCCGCGTTCGGCGTATTCCAGTCGGTGAACTCGATGATCTTCACGTCGAGCCCCTGCGCCTTCGCTTCCTTCGCGGCGATCTTCAGCGCGTCGATCTGCGGGGTGGTCGACACGCCGACCTTCAGCGGCGCGGGTTCGGCCTGCGCACCGGCCAGCAGGGCCGCGCCGAGCAGCGCGGCCGCCAGCAGGCGGACAACGCGCACGGCGCCGCGGGCGGAAATAACGGGATGCTGCATGGAAGCCATTCTCCAGTCCAAAGACGGTATCGAGGCATGAGCGATGCCGCGGCGAGCGCGCGGGCGCTCTCCGGACAGGGGTTCATGCGTGAGGAAATGATCAGCCGATGATAGAGAGCGGCGGGACGGCGGTCTACGAAGCGATTCTGGGAAGAAAATCGCCGCCAGCGATATGGCGCACTGGCCGAAATCTCGGCCTGCGCGCGGGGCGGATTCCGAAGTTTCGGAACGCCGCCTGCACCGCACAAACATCAGACAACGGAAACCCCCGTCAAATCAACGCGTTGCAGATTCCTCCGCAGGATCGCCGCTGGCACGGACGTTGCGTAATTGTCGGCACACGATGCCGCGCAGCAACGAAGCAGCGCCGGCATTCCAAATCCAAGGAGACACGTCTTGCAGACCTCTACGTCCACCCCGATCCACGCGGAGCCGAGCGCCGCGCCCCGTTCCGACACGCGCACCCGTTTCTGGCCGGAAGGCTGGTGGAAGCTGATGGAAATCCGCATCGGCATCATCCCGCTGCCGATCTACTTCATCCTGCTCGCGCTGATCGTCGGCTTCTCGGTCACCGGCAAGGTGCCCGGCGAGATCTCGATGGCGATCGCCGTGCTCGCGTTCTTCGGCTTCACCTGCGCGGAACTCGGCAAGCGCCTGCCGCTCCTGCGCAACATCGGCGCCGCGGCGATCTTCGCGACCTTCGTGCCGTCCGCGCTGACCTACTACCACGTGCTGCCGAAGCCCGTGCTGACCCTCACGACCGAGTTCACGAAGTCGACGAACTTCCTGTACCTGTTCATCGCGTCGATCATCGTCGGCAGCATCCTGAGCATGGACCGGCGCGTGCTGATCCAGGGCTTCCTGAAGATCTTCATCCCGCTCGCGGTCGGCTCGATCGCCGCGGCGATCGTCGGCACGGCCGTCGGCACCGCGCTCGGCCTCGGTGCGCGGCACACGCTGCTGTACATCGTCGTGCCGATCATGGCAGGCGGCGTCGGCGAAGGCGCGATTCCGCTGTCGATCGGCTATTCGGAAATCCTGCACCTGCCGCAGGGCGAGATGTTCGCGGCCGTGCTGCCGCCGGTGATGCTCGGCAGCCTGACCGCGATCATCCTGTCCGGCGCGCTCGACATGATCGGCAAGCGCCTGCCGCACCTGACCGGCAACGGCCGCCTGCAGGTCGGCGAAAGCGGCGACATGACGCCGGAAAACGAAGAGATCCGCGGCCACGTCGACGTCACGCACATCGCGGGCGCCGGCATCACGGCGATCACGCTGTACCTCGTCGGCCTGATGTCGCACAAGCTGTTCGGCCTGCCCGCGCCGGTCGCGATGCTGTTCCTCGCGGTACTCGTGAAGCTCGCGCGCGCGGTGTCGCCGCCGCTGCAGGAAGGCGCGTTCGTCGTCTACAAGTTCTTCTCGACCGCCGTCACCTATCCGCTGCTGTTCGCGATCGGCGTCGCGATGACGCCGTGGGACAAGCTGACCGCCGCGTTCACGCTGGTCAACGTGATCACGATCGTCGCGACGGTCGCGACACTGATGGGCACGGGCTTCGTGGTCGGCCGCCTGATGAAGATGTACCCTATCGACACGGCCATCGTGAACGCATGCCACAGCGGGCAAGGCGGCACCGGCGACGTCGCGATCCTGACCGCCGCGAACCGGATGCAGCTGATGCCGTTCGCGCAGATCGCGACGCGCATCGGCGGCGCGATCGTCGTCACGGTGACGCTGATCCTGCTGGCGCATCTCGGATGACGCGTCGCCGCGCGTCCGCTCGCGACGGCCACGTGATGCGCGGCGCCGCCGCCGGTTCGCCCGGCGCGCGGCGCGCGCGCATCCAGTAGCGCCGGCGGCGGGCATCGATGAGGGCGAACGTGCAGACGAGTTTCAAGGGAATCGCGTGGTGGGGTTGGGCGGCGGCGGTCGCGCTGTATGTCGGCGTGACGGCCGCCGCGGTCGAGTTCGCGTGGGATCGCGCGATCGACGGGCTCGAGGAGGTCGGCGCGCACCGGCTCGACCTGTACGCGGCGAGCCTGAAGAGCGAACTCGGCCGCTTCGAGCTGCTGCCCGCGCTCGTCGCGCGGCAGGACGGCGTGCGCGCGCTGCTGAAAGCGCCGCCGGATGAATCTCCCGACCTGCTGCACACGGTCAACACCTATCTCGAAGCGGTGAACCGCGACGCGGGCAGCGGCGCGGTCGACGTGATCGACCTGCAAGGCTCGGTGATCGCCGCGAGCAACTGGAACCAGCCGGTCAGCTTCGTCGGCACCAACGTGTCGTACCGGCCTTACTTCAAGGATGCGCTCGCGCACGGCAGCGGCCGCTTCTTCGGCATCGGCACCAACACCGGCATTCCCGGGCTGTATTTCGCGAGCGCGGTCCGCGACGACGGCCGGACGCTCGGCGCGGCAGCCGTCAAGGTCAGCGTCGACGCGCTCGAATTCGCGTGGCGCGCGCCCGGCGTCGCGGCGATGGTGGTCGACGGCAACGGCGTGATCGTCATCTCGACCGAACCCGAATGGAAGTTCGCCGCGCTGCGGCCGATCACCGCGCAGCAGCAGCGCGACATCCAGGCGTCGCGCCAGTACGCGGGCCGCACGGTCGAGGCGCTGCCGTACCGGCGCGCCGGCGGCTGGAACGCCGCCGCGTGGCTCGGCGAGTTTCCCGACCTGCATCGCCCGGGACGCACCGCGCGCTATCTGGTGATGTCGCGGCCCGCGCCGCAGGCCGGCGATTCGCTGATGGTGCTGCTCGACGTCGCCGGCGCGCGGCGCCAGCAGCAGATGGCGTTCGCGTTCGTGACGGGCGCGTTCCTGATCGCCGCGCTCTATGCCGCGTATGCGATCCAGCGCCGCCGCACGATCGCCGCGCGGCTCAATGCGCAGGACGCGCTGCGCCGCGCGAACGACCGGCTCGAATTGACCGTCGCCCAGCGCACGGCCGCGCTGACGGCCGCGAACGAGCGGATGCAGCAGGAGATCGTCGAGCGCGAGCGCACCGAGCAGCGCCTGCGCGATTCGCAGCAGGAGGTCGTGCATGCGGGCAAGCTCGCGGTGCTCGGGCAGATGGCCGCGGGCCTCACACACGAGCTGAACCAGCCGCTCGTCGCGATCCGCACGCTGTGCGACAACGCGCGCACCTTCTTCGAACGCAACCAGCCGGCGCAGGCGCTCGCCAATCTCGAACGCATCGGCCGCCTCGTCGACAGCATGGCGGTGCTGACCGGCGAGCTGAAGACGTTCGCGCGCAAGCCGGACATCGAGCGCGTCGCGGTGTCGCTCGGCGAAGCGGTCGCGCATGCGCGGCTCATCTACGATGCGCGGATTCGCGACGAAGGCGTGACGCTCGACGTGCGGATTCCGCCCGGCACGACCGTGTACGCGGAATCGAGCCAGCTCCAGCAGGTGATCGTGAACCTGCTCGGCAACGCGCTCGACGCGGTGCGCGACGCCGCCGCGCGCACGATCGTCATCGAAGCCGGCGAACCCGATCCGCAAGGCCGCGTGCGCTTCACGATCGCCGACAGCGGCGCGGGCATCGCGCCGGACGTGCTCCCGCACCTGTTCGAGCCGTTCGTGACGACCAAGCCGCGCGGGCAGGGCCTCGGGCTCGGCCTCGCGATCACGTCGC
This sequence comes from Burkholderia ubonensis, assembly GCF_001718695.1. Lineage (NCBI taxonomy): Bacteria > Pseudomonadati > Pseudomonadota > Betaproteobacteria > Burkholderiales > Burkholderiaceae > Burkholderia > Burkholderia ubonensis. Next base: position 1,961,003 of record NZ_CP013422.1, read on the forward strand.
GCATCGTCGAAGGGTTCGGCGCGAAGATCACGGCCGCCAACCGTCACGACGGCGACGAGGGCGGCGCGGAGTTCAGTATCGATTTCGCAGCGGCCACGCTGCAAAGGACAGAGCATGGAAGATGAGATTCGGGTGCTGGTCGTCGAGGACGATGAGAACGTCCGGATCGGCGTCGAGCAGGCAGTCGCGCTCGCCGGGTTTCCGGTCGACGCGTTCGCGTCGGCGGCCGACGCGCTCGCGCAGGTGGCACCCGGCGCGCCGGTCGTGATCGTGTCGGACGTGCGCATGCCGGGCATCGACGGGTTACAGCTGCTCGACCGCGTGATGGCGATCGATGCGCAGATCCCGGTCGTGCTGATCAGCGGCCACGCGGACATCTCGACGGCCGTCGGCGCGATGCAGGTTGGCGCTTACGACTTCATCGAGAAGCCGTTCTCGTCCGACGTGATCGCCGGGCGCGTCGCGCGCGCGGTCGAGAAGCGGCGCCTCACGCTCGAGGTGCAGGGCCTGCGCGCGGCGCTGCACAACTGGCAGGGCATCGAGGCGCTCGTGCTCGGCAAGTCGCCGGCGATGGCGGATGTCCGCAAGAAGATCCTGCGGCTCGCCGATACGTCGGTGTCGGTGCTGATCACCGGCGAGACCGGCACCGGCAAGGAGCTGATCGCGCGCAGCCTGCACGATTTCGGCGGGCGGCGCGACGCGCATTTCGTTGCGCTGAACTGCGGCGGCCTGCCGGAACAGGTGTTCGAGAGCGAGCTGTTCGGCCACGAGGCCGGCGCGTTCACGGGCGCGATCAAGAAGCGCATCGGCAAGATCGAGTGGGCGCACGGCGGCACGCTGTTCCTCGACGAGATCGAGACGATGCCGGTCGCGCTGCAGATCAAGATGCTGCGCGTGCTGCAGGAGCGCGTGGTCGAACGGCTCGGCGCGAACGAGCTGATTCCGGTCGATTGCCGCGTGGTCGCCGCGTCGAAGGCCGACCTCGCCGAGCTCGCGGCCGACGGGCGCTTCCGCGCGGACCTGCTGTACCGGCTGAACGTCGCGCAGATCGAGCTGCCGCCTTTGCGCGAGCGCCGCGAAGACGTGCCGCTCTTGTTCGAGCACTTCGTGCTCGCGGCCGCGCGCCGCTTCGGGCAGCCCGCGCCCGTCGTGAGCGCCGCGCAGGTGTCCGAACTGATGACGCACCAGTGGCCTGGCAACGTGCGCGAGCTGCAGAACGTCGCCGACCGCTTCGTGCTCGGGCTGACCGGCGACAGCCTGCTGTCGGCGTCCGGCGGCGCGCCCGCGAAGGGCGGCACGCTCGCGGAGCAGCTCGCGTATTTCGAGCGCATGCTGATCGAGGACATGCTGCGCCGGCACCACGGCAACGTCGCGGACGCCAGCGATGCGCTCGGGATGCCGAAGAAGACGCTTTATCACAAGCTGCGCCACCTGCGGATTCCCGCGCGCGGCGATGCGGCCGCCGACGGCGGGGAATGAGGCCGCGTATGCGGGCATGGATCGCGGCCGGATCGGCGGCGATCTGACGCGCGGTGTCACGCGCGACTGGTCCGAGTGGCTCGCGATGCCGGTGGTCGACGGCCGCGTCAAATGCCTGTTCGTCGCGGACGCGTTGCGCGTCATGTGCGCCGATGCATTCGACTTCGCGATGCCATTCGCTGCGGACAACGATCTACCTGGCGAGCTTCGGACCTTGGCCGCGCCCGCGGCGCGATAACGCGCGAACGACGTCGCGCGACCTTCATTTTGCGCAGCACGCGGTCGCGTCCGATGCGCGCCCGCGCGGCCGCACACGCTGGCTTTCAGCGCGGAATCAAACCGTCAGACGATTGAAGGCTGAAGTGCGTACCACGCTGCGACAAGGGTTTTCGGCGTTGTCATCAATAAAATTGATCGATGCGATGAAAATTATGCGTTTTGCTTAAACGCCGCGGTCGGGCATAGTTGCGACGTGATGACGCACCTGTGAGTTTTTTCAGTCATGAACATGCGAATCGAGCCTTCGGTGCTCGCGAACCCCGACCTGCAATTTGCGACGCTGTCGTCAGGCATCAGCCTGCCGTATGTCGAGCAGGGCACGGGCGCGCCGATGGTGTTCGTTCATGGGTCGCTTTGCGACTATCGCTACTGGGACCCGCAGCTCGCTGCGCTGTCGGCGCACTATCGCTGCATCGCGCCGAGTCTCAGCCACTACTGGCCGGCGGTTGAAGCCGGCATCCAGAACGAGTTCAGCTGGCAGAACCACGTCGACGAGCTCGCCGAATTCATCGACGCGCTCGACCTCGGCCCGGTGCATCTCGTCGGCCACTCGCGCGGCGGCAGCGTCGCGTTCAACGTCGCGCGCCACCATCCCCACCTCGTCGAGACGCTGACGCTCGCCGATCCGGGCGGCCCGCTGCAGCAGGAAGGCGTGCGCGAGGCAACGCTGCCGCCGGCCGCGATTGCGCTGCGCACGAAGGCCGTGAGCCTGATCGAGAACGGCGACGTCGAAGCGGGGCTCGAAACGTTCGTCGACTCGGTCAGCATCCCCGGCGCGTGGAAGAAGAGCACCGCGAGCTTCCGCACGATGGCAATCGACAACGCGAGCACGCTGCCGAAGCAGTTGCGCGACCCGCTGCCCGCGTATTCGCGCGATGCGGCCGCGGATGTCGCATGCCGCACGCTGCTGATCGACGGTCAGCGCAGCCCGAAGATGTTCCGCCACAACGTCGACACGCTCGCGCAGTGGATCGGCGACGCGCAGCGGCAAACCGTCGCCGGTGCGTCACACGGGATGAATGCGGCGAGTCCCGCGGTGTTCAATCGGTACGTGCACGAGTTCGTCACGGCGTAAGGTGGGTGGGCGGTGTGTGTGCCGCCCGTTGAACGCGCTGTTGCCGAGGCGAACGATGTGCATGTCCGCATGCGATCGCTTCGGATCCCTTTGCGTTGTCGGCGGCAGCCTTTATGCGCGGCGCGCGCCGACGCCGCAAGCACGGCCGCACGGCCGCCGCGAAATCCAATCCAATCACGCTCCTGGTCCTTCCCTGACCGCCACACGCGTCAACGCGCGCGTGTGATCTTGCGCGGACGTTTGGTTAGCGGATGGGATGCGAACGAGGCTGATGGGGAAGATGTTTCACGCGGGAATGAGGCGCGGCGGTGATTGAGTAGGGGCGCGGATGGTTCTGCGCGGGTGCGTCCGTAGCGGCAGGCGTCGCCTTCGCTGCGTGACCGCTGACCTTCATGCACTGCCGGTGCGCGTGGCGGGACGCCACCGCGCCATTGGAAGTCGGCGGGCAGGACTGACCGTTAGTTGCGACGTGCAATGAAGGCCATGCGTGAAAACGTCAGCGGCAACGTCGTCGTCATGGCACCAGCAGTTGGCGGCATTGCGGAGCCGCATGACTCACCTGCCAGGCGGCGATCGAATTTTCCAGTAGCGTTCCCGCGGACGCGGGTTTCCAACGAACGATGGCTGACACGTTCCCGTTGCGAAGCAGCAGCCGTTCGAATGACAGCGCCGGGTATCAGGCGCGCGGCTGGAACCGACCGATCGCCAAGGGCGCGAGATCCGGCCAAGCCCTCAATACGTCCGTCGAGCACTCGCGCCCCATCGAGACGGGCGCGAGCGCCTCACACGGCGTCAGCCCTTCTTGATGTAGAAGTTGACGGTTGCGTTATCCCCGGAGCCACCGTCATAACCAACCTTATAACCCGCGGCACTAACGGTGATCGAGTATCCGTTATTTCCGACATAGGGGTTGTCCCAGTAAAGCCTGACGTTCTCGATACCGCCGCCGTCTGCAAATTGATATTGAAGCTGACCTTCCGTTCCCGTCATAAAACCGTCCGAATCGCTTTCCCATTGGCCAGTTTGGCCATCCGGGATTTTCTCCGGAGGATATGTCACCCATTCCCCGTGCAGCAGGTTGATCGACGCGGGATCCAGGAATAACGTGTTCCCCGAATTGTTTTGCAACTTCACGACAGTGCTTCGCGCAGACATATCGGTCTCCAAAATAAAGTTGATAGCGCATCACGGCGACTTAACGCGATCCCGATGCGCTTCAAACATAGGACACACCCATCCGCTTCGAAAGCTGACAGTTATAGCAGCGCAAATCAACTCAATAGTTCAATAGATTATTTTTTTATTTAAAACACAAACAAGCAGAAATCTAGAATCGCAAGGGTAGAAGCGAGCGTTACCAGAACTGCAACAGTTCAGCTATCCGAACGCTCCAGTCAATGCAGTGGCCGCCTAGTTACGCCATTACGGGCCGACTTGCTCGCGAGCCGCCCATTCAGCTTTTCGAGCCAGCGACATGGCCGATCGCGAGCGACGCCCCGCCAATCCCTCGTCGAACCACAAAAAAAACCGGCACACAGCCCTAAGCCTGCATACCGGGTTTCTTCACTTCAAGACTGGCGAGCGAACCCCACCCGCCACTCCCCTTCACCGCGCCGCCACCTCCGCCTTGCCGGTCGCCGCATCGCCGACCGCCGTCGGCGCCGGTCCCCAGCCGCCGCCCAGCGCACGAATCAGGTTCACGGTCGACACCGCCTGCGTGCCCGTCAGCGCATTCGCCTGCAACTGCGACACGAGCACCGAGCGCTCGCTGTCGATCACGTCGAGATAGCTGACCTCGCCTTCCTGGTACTGCGTGCGCGACAGCTTCGCCGCGCGCCGCGACGCGTTGACGGCCGCATCCTGCGCGCGGATCTGGTCGTCGAGCAGCCGCAAGTCGGCCAGGTTGTCCTCGACCTCGCGGAACGCGACGAGCACCTGCTGCCGGTAGTTCGCGACCTGCTCGTCGTACTGCGCGCGCGCCTGCTGCACGCCCGCCGCGCGCCGTCCGCCGTCGAACAGCGGCAGCGTCAGCGCGGTGCCCGCGAACGGCCCGAGCAGGAACGTGCGGCTCGACCACATGAACAGGCTGCCGAGCGTCGACGCCTCATAGCCGAACGCCCCGGTGATGTCGAGCTTCGGGAAATACGCGGACTTCGCGAGGCCGATGCGCGCGTTCGCCGCCGCCATCGCACGCTCGGCCGCCGAGACGTCGGGCCGCCGCTCGAGCAGCGCCGACGGCAGGCCGGCCGGAATCTTCACGCCGACCGGCACGAGCGGCGTCTCCTTGAACGCGAAGTCCGCGGGCGCCTTGCCGAGCAGGATCGCGAGCGCATGCTCGGACGCCGCGCGACGGCGCGCGACGCCGACCGCATCGGCCTGCGCGGTCGCCAGCTCGTTCTTCGCGCGCGACACGTCGAGCTCGCTGATGTCGCCTTCGTTGAAGCGGCGCTGCACGAGCTTCAGCGCCTGATCGCGCAGCTCGACCGTGCGGCGGTACAGGTCCTGGTCGGAATCGAGCCGGCGCAGCTCGAAGTAGTTCTGCGCGACGTCCGCCTGCAGCGCGAGCTGCACCGAGCGGAACAGCGCCTCGCTCTGCGCCTGGTCCGCGCGCGACGCCTCGACGTTGCGGCCGACGCGGCCGAACAGGTCCGCTTCATACGACACCGTGCCCTGCGCACGCCACAGCGTCGAGGTGGTCGGGCCGCTGCCTTGCGGCAGGGATTGCGACGCCGACGACAGCCCCTGCCGCGTCGGCCCGAAGCCGACGCCGACCTGCGGGAACCACTGCGAGCGCGCCGCGCGGGTCGCCGCGCGCGCTTCCTCGACGCGCGCCGCCGCGGCCTTCAGGTTCTGGTTCGCGGCCAGCGCCTGCGCCTCGAGCGCATCGAGCACCGGATCGCCGAACGCCTTCCACCATTCGCCGCGATGCGCGGCGTCCGACGGCTCGGCGGTCTTCCACGTGCCGGCCTGCTCGCCCGGCGCGAGCGTCGGCGCTTCCTTGAACGCGGCGGGCGTTGCCGCCTCCGGCCGCTCGTAGTCGGGCCCGACCGCGCACGCGGCCAGCAGCGTCGCGAGCAGAGTGCTCGCGGCCGCCAGCTTCGCGACGCGCAGCAGGCCGTTCGTGTTGTGCATGTTGTCCATCTTGTTGTCCTCAAGCATCCGAAGCCGGTACGCCGTGGGCCGGCCCGCCGTAGCCGGCCGAGTCCTTGCCGGCGACGTGGATCTTGCCACCCGCGAGCGTGCGCAGCACGACGTAGAACACCGGCGTCAGCATCAGGCCGAACAGCGTCACGCCCAGCATCCCGAAGAACACCGCGACGCCCATCGCGTGGCGCATCTCCGCGCCCGCGCCGGTCGACGTGACGAGCGGCACGACGCCCATGATGAACGCGATCGACGTCATCAGGATCGGCCGCAGCCGCAGCCGGCTCGCCTCGATCGCCGCCTCGAGCGGCGTCCTGCCGTCGTGCTCCAGCTCGCGCGCGAACTCGACGATCAGGATCGCGTTCTTCGCCGACAGCCCGACCAGCACCATCAGGCCGATCTGCGTGAAGATGTTGTTGTCCCCCTGCGTGAGCCACACCCCCGTCAAGGCCGACAGGATGCTCATCGGCACGATCAGGATCACCGCGAGCGGCAGCGTCAGGCTTTCATACAGCGCGGCGAGCACGAGGAACACGAGCAGCACGCTGATCGGGAACACCCAGATCGCCGAATCGCCCGCGAGGATCTGCTGGTACGTGAGGTCGGTCCACTCGAAGCGCACGCCGCGCGGCAGCGTCTCGTGCGCGATCCGCTCGATCGCCGCCTGCGCCTGCCCCGACGAGAAGCCCGGCGCCGGGCCGCCGTTGATGTCGGCCGCCGTGTAGCCGTTGTAGCGCACCACCATCTCGGGGCCGAACGTCGGCGTCACGTTGACGAGCGACGACAGCGGCACCATCTCGCCCGCGGCGTTGCGCGTCTTCAGCTGCCCGATATCCTCGGCGTAGGCCCGGAACGGCGCATCCGCCTGTACGCGCACCTGGTACACGCGGCCGAAGCGGTTGAAGTCGTTCACGTACAGCGAGCCGAGATAGATCTGCATCGTGTCGAACACGTCGGTGACCGACACGCCGAGCTGCTTCGCCTTCACGCGGTCGAGATCGACGTTCAGTTGCGGCACGTTGATCTGGTAGCTCGTGAACAGCGGCCCCAGCTCCGGCGCCTGCTGCGCGCGCTTGATGAAGTCGCTGGTCGCATCGGCGAGCTTCGCGTAGCCGACCGCGCCGCGATCCTCGATCTGCAGCTTGAAGCCGCCGAGCGTGCCGAGGCCGAGCACCGGCGGCGGCGGGAACACCGCGACGAACGAATCCTTGATCGCGCCGTACTGCTGGTTCAGCGCGCCCGCGATCGCACCCGCCGACAGCGCCTTGCCGTGCCGCTCCGAGAACGGCTTCAGCGTGACGAACACGATGCCCGCGCTGGAGCTGTTGGTGAAGCCGTTCACCGACAGGCCCGGGAACGCGACCGCGCTCTCGACGCCCGGCTGCTTCAGCGCGATCGAGCCCATGTCGCGGATCACCTTCTCGGTGCGGTCGAGCGACGCGCCGTTCGGCAGCTGCGCGAACGCGATCAGGTATTCCTTGTCCTGCGCGGGCACGAAGCCGCCCGGCACGATCTTCGACACCATCACGGTCGCGCCGACCAGCGCCACGTACACGCCGAGCATCACCGCCTTTCTCGACAGCACGCCGCGCACCCCGCGCCCGTAGTTCTCCGCGCCGCGATGGAACACCTTGTTGAAGCGCTTGAAGAAGCCGCCGAGCACGCGGTTCATCACGCGCGTCAGCCAGTCTTCCTTGTCGCCGTGGCCCTTCAGCAGGATCGCGGACAGCGCCGGCGACAGCGTCAGCGAGTTGAACGCCGAGATCACCGTCGAGATCGCGATCGTCATCGCGAACTGCTTGTAGAACTGGCCGGTCAGGCCCGACATGAACGCGAGCGGCACGAACACGGCGACCAGCGTCAGCGCGATCGCGATGATCGGCCCGCTCACCTCCTGCATCGCCTTGTAGGTCGCCTGCCGCGCGCTCATCCCGCTCTCGATGTTGCGCTCGACGTTCTCGACGACGACGATCGCGTCGTCGACGACGATCCCGATCGCGAGCACCATCCCGAACAGCGACAATGCATTGATCGAATACCCGAAGCCGAGCAGCAGCGAGAACGTGCCGACGATCGACACCGGCACCGCGATCAGCGGAATGATCGACGCGCGCCAGGTCTGCAGGAACACGATCACGACGATCACGACCAGCGCGATCGCCTCGAGCAGCGTGTGCACGACGGCCTTGATCGACGAACGCACGAACTGCGTCGGGTCATAGACGATCTTGTAGTCGACGCCCGCCGGCATGTCCTGCTTCAGCTCGGCCATCGTCTTGCGCACTTCGTCCGAGATCTGCAGCGAGTTCGCGCCCGGCGACTGGTTGATCGCCATCGCGACGGCCGGCTTGTTGTCGAGCAGCGAGCGCAGCCCGTACTCGGACGCGTCGAGCTCGATGCGCGCGATGTCGCGCAGGTGCGTGACGCCGCCGTCCGGCGTCGTCTTCACGACGATGTCGCCGAACTCCTCCTCCGTCTGCAGGCGGCCGCGCGCGTTCACCGACAGCTGCAGCGGCGTGCCCGGCAGCGACGGCGACGCACCGATCACGCCGGCCGCGACCTGCACGTTCTGCTCGCGGATCGCCTGCACGACGTCCTCCGCGGCGAGGCCGCGCTGCGCGACCTTCTGCGGGTCGAGCCACACGCGCATCGCGTAGTCGCCCGAGCCCCACAGCTGCACCTGGCCGACGCCCTGGATCCGCGACAGGCGGTCCTTCACGTTGATCAGCGCGTAGTTGCGCAGGTAGGTCATGTCGTAGCGGTTGTCCGGCGAGATCAGGTGCACGACCATCGTCAGCGTCGGCGAGCTCTTCACCGTCGTGATGCCGAGCCGCTGCACGTCCTCCGGCAGGCGCGGCAGCGCCTGGTTCACGCGGTTCTGCACGAGCTGCGTGGCCTTGTCCGGATCGGTGCCGAGCTTGAACGTGACGGTGATGGTCATGTTGCCGTCGCTGTTCGCCTGCGACTGCATGTACAGCATGTCCTCGACGCCGTTGATCTGCTCCTCGAGCGGCGACGCGACCGTCTCGGCGATCACCTTCGGGTTCGCGCCCGGATACTGCGCCTTGACGATGACCGACGGCGGCACGACTTCCGGGTATTCCGAAATCGGCAGCAGGAACATCGCGATCACCCCGGCAAGCAGGATGACCACCGATAGGACTCCTGCAAAGATCGGCCGGTCGATAAAGAATTTGGATATGTTCATGGCTGGCTCTGTCTGGTTCGACGCGAATGCGCGGCGGGTGCGCCCCTTACGAATTCGCCTTGGCCGGCGCGGCGGGCTTCGCGTTGTCGGCGAGCGGCGCGGACGGCGCCGATGGCGGGCGCATCGCCGCCCGTCATCGGCACCATGTGCGGCTTGACCTGCTCGCCCGGCCGCACGCGCTGCGTGCCGTTCACGATCACGCGGTCGCCGGCGGCGATGCCGCTGACGATCACGCGCCGGTTGCCGTGCTGCATCCCCGGCTGCACTTCGCGGTACGACACGCGGCCCTGCTGGTCGACGACGAACACGAACTTCTTGTCCTGGTCGGTGTTGATCGCCGCGTCGTCGACGAGCAGCGCCTGGTGCGGCGCGCTGCCGCCGACCTTCACGCGCGCGTAGAGGCCCGGGACGAGCGAGCCGTCCGCGTTGTCGAAGCGCGCGCGCACGCGGATCGTGCCGGACGACGTGTCGAGCCGGTTGTCGACCGAGTCGATCACGCCGCTCCTCGAATAGCCGGCTTCGTTCGCGAGGCCGAGCTCGACCGGCACCTTGCGGCCGTCGCGCGCGCCGCCGATGTATTGCAGGTAGGTCTGCTCGTCCGCGTCGAACGACGCGTAGATCGGCGACACCGACACGAGCGTCGTCAGCGGCGCGGCCGACGCGCCCGCCGACACGACGTTGCCGAGCGTGATCTCCGCGCGCGACACGCGGCCCGCCACCGGCGCGGTGATCCGCGTATAGCCGAGGTTGATGCGCGCGGTCTCGAGCGCGGCCTCGGCGGCCTTCAGGTTCGCGCTCGCCTCGCGCGCCGCGTTCTGCTTCTCGTCGTAGTCGCGCTTCGCGATCGCGTTGTCGCCGATCAGCCGCTGCGCGCGCTGCCAGTCGCTCTGCGCGTAGCCGTTGCGCGCCTGCGCGGCCGCGAGCTGCGCGCCCGCGCGGTCGACTTCGGCCTGATACGGGCGCGGATCGATCACGAACAGCACGTCGCCTTTCTTCACGAGCGCACCGTCCTTGAAATTGACCGAGACGATCGTGCCCGGCACCTGCGGGCGCACGTCGACCTTCTCGACGGCTTCGAGGCGGCCCGAATAGGCCTGCCAGTCCGTCACGGTCTGCGGCACGACGGTCGCGACGTCGACTTCCGGCAGCGGCGCCGCCGGCTTCTCCGGCGCGCTTGCGCCGACGCGCATCGCGCCGAACGTGCCCAGGCCGACGACGGCGAGCGTCGCGACCGCGGCTGCGATCCGGGAACGAGGGGTGCGTAGGATGGCCATGTAGATCTCCAGTGAACGTGGATTGGATTGGTTATTCGATTCAATTCGCGGTTCGGTTCGGCTGCCGCGCCTGGAAGCGGCACTGGAAGAAGCGCACGGCTTCCTCGAAGGCGAGCTCGTGCGTCGCGAGCGCCGCGTGCGTGATATCCGGATAGCGGATCACCTGCGTGAGCACGCCGGATTCGATCAGGCAGCCCGCATACTTTTCCGCCTCGACGTGCAGCACGTCGTTCTGCGCGGTGACGATCAGCGTCGGCGGCAGGCCCGCGAGGCGCACCGACTCGAGCGGCGCCGCGTACGGGTGCATCCGCTGCGCCGCCTGCGGCAGGTACGCGCGATAGCACGCCGCGCATTCGCGCGCGGTGATGTCGGACGCGAGGCGCTCGGCGTCGCCGATGCGCGTCATGCTCGGGTCGAGCATCGGGCCGAACAGCGCCTGCGCGGCGATCGGCACCTCGCCGCGGTCGCGCGCGATGAACGCGAGGCAGTTCGCGAGCTGGCCGCCCGCGTCGTGGCCGGCGACGCCGATCTTCTTCGGATTGCCGCCGAACGCGCGGGCGCGGGTCGCGGCCCAGATCGCCGCGCGATACGCGTCCTCCGGCGCGGCCGGAAACGGATGGGCCGGCGCGAGCGAATAATCGACGGAGACGACGAGCGCCGGTAAGCGTTCTGCTAAAAAGCGCGCGGCGAAATCGGCGTCGTCGAGCGTGCCGCGCACGAACCCGCCGCCGTGGAAATAAAGCACTACCGGCAGTCCGGTCTTGTCCGGGCGACGGTACAAGCGCAGCGCGATGTCCTGCGCGTAGCCGGGAATTTCGACCTCGGTGACCGTCAGAGCCGCGCCGGCGCAGGGTTCCACCGGCAGCGCGGCTTTCAGGAATTTGCTGAATTCAGAGGCGTCCATGAGGAAACGGCATCCATTTCAAGATGGAACGCATTCTGGGTCCGGCAGACATCCGGATAAATGCCTATAATCCGGCAACACAATTCAACGACTCCGAACAATCACGGGCTGCGTTTGCTTTTTGCTTTCGAGGCAACGCAGCCTCTTTGTTCGGCCCGTCAAATGCGGAGGTTGCAATGGACCGGCTTCAGGCCATGCAGGTGTTTACACGCGTCGTCGACACGAGCAGCTTCACCAAGGCGGCGGAGACGCTCGGCCTGCCGCGGGCGTCCGTCACGACCATCATCCAGAATCTGGAGGCCTTCCTCGGCGTGCGGCTGATGCATCGCACCACCCGCCGGCTGTCGCTGACGCCCGACGGCGCCGCGTACTACGAACGCTGCGTGCGGATTCTCGCGGACGTCGAGGAAACCGAGGCGAGCTTCCAGAACAACAATCGCAAGCCGCACGGAAAGTTGCGTATCGACATGCCGGGCTCGATCGGGCGGCTGCTCGTGATTCCTTCGCTGTGTGAATTCCATTCGCGCTATCCGGACATCGACCTGCAGCTCGGCCTGTCGGACCGCCCGGTCGACCTGCTGCAGGAAGGCGTCGACTGCGTGATCCGGGTCGGCGCGCTGCAGGACTCGTCGCTCGTCGCGCGCCGCATCGGCCTGTTCGAATGCACGTCGGTCGCGTCGCCCGCCTATCTCGAGAAGTACGGCGAGCCAGTCGATCGAGGACCTGAGCCAGCACAAGGCCGTCAACTACTTCTCGAGCCGCACGGGCCGCGTGATCGACTGGACGTTCCTGATCGACGGCAAGGAAGTCGAGATCAAGATGGACAGCGTCGTGTCGGTGAACGACGCGGACGCCTACGTGACGTGCGGGCTGGAAGGCTTCGGGCTGGTGCAGCCGCCGCTGTTCATGGTGCTGCCGCACCTGCGCGAGGGCCGGCTCAAGGAAGTCCTGCCCGGCATCAAGCCGCTGCCGATGCCGATCTCGGTCGTCTATCCGCACAGCCGCCACCTGTCGCCGAAGGTGCGCGTGTTCGTCGACTGGATCGCCGAGGTGTTCGACCGCTGCCCGCTCCTGAGCGGCAAGGGCAGCCTCGACGCGACGTGCAGCAAGCGCACGTTCGAGGAAGCGGAGCGCGCGCCGGCGCTCGATACGCCGGTGCTCAACGAGTGGGTCGCGTAGCCGCTTAGTCGCTTAGTCTGACGAGCGGCGCGCGGGCCGCGCGCTCGCGCGTCTCCGCGCTTTCTTCATACCTCGATCGGTCGGCCTTCCAGCACGTTCTCCTTCCGCGGATGCGTCGTGCTCCTGCAGACGTCGCAGCGGCGCGCACATCGCGTCTTTCCGGAATCCGCATCACACCTTTGCATCGCGCGCGGCAATCGCCGCGTCGCGCCGACACGCCGTCGCGAAGTCGGGCCGCGTCGCCGCGAGCCGCGCCACAGGCGGCTGTGCGCGATTCCGGCAGCACCGTGCGGCCGTGACGGATCGCGATTGTTCCAGCATCGCGACAATTCAATTCGCATCAGCTGCATTTATCGCGCCGGGACACACACCTAGAGTTAACCCTGTCGCGCACATCGTTGCGCATCCAACATCCCGTTCGACGGGACCGGAGCGAGCGCTCTTGCGCCAACTCCGACCAACACAGGAGTTACGTCATGAACCGCCGCCATCTTCTCTCCGCCATCGCACTCGCACTCGTCGTGTCCGCACCGGCCTTCGCCGATACCAATGCGCCGCAAGCCGCCAACTACGCCGGCGCGTCGTACACGCAGCCGAGCAACGGCCCGCGCACGCGCGCCGAAGTCAATGCGGAAGTCGAACAGGCACGCCGCGACGGCACGCTCGCATACCTGCGCAAGGTGAATTCGTATCCGCAAGGTGTCGAGCTCGCGCAAGGCCCGTACCGTCCGACGCCGGAAGGCAACCAGCTCGCAGGCGCGGGCCGGTAAACGCACGACGCCGCGCGACGGATCGTCCGTCGCGCGGCGTCGCGAACCCGACACACGTCAGTCAGTTGCAGGAGTCCGTGATGAACGATCAACTTCCTTCGCCGCTCGATCATTGGGACGACACGACGCCCGTCTGGACGCCGTTTCGTTCGTCGTCGCAACCGCACTGAACGCGTCCGTCACGCGCCGATGCGAGCGCCGGTGCGTCATCGACGCGGCACGCCGTCGCGCCATTCGCCCCAGTGCGACACGATGTCCTGCACGAGCGGATTGCCCGCGCGGTACAGGTTCTCGGTCGCCGGGACGAAGCCGCCCTGGTCCGCGTAGTTCAGCAGGTTGTCGACGCTCGTCTGCCCCGCATACGGGCGGTCGAAATCGGAGCCGGTGCGCAGCACCGCGACGCGCGACAGGTCCACCCGCTTCACGCTCGCCGCGCGCTTCAGCGCCTCGAACGTCGCATTGTCTTCCTGCGCGGTCATGCAGTACGTGCCCTTGCCGTCCGTCAGGATCTTGGTCCATTGCCGCGCGCGCTCGCCGAGCAGCGTGCCCGAGAACCACGTATTGCCCGACGACGTGTCGCAGCGGATCACCGAAGGCGGCTGGTTCGCGGGCGCGTAGCTGAATTTCGCGCGCGCGGCCTGTGCCTGCGTGCTGTCGGCGAGCACGACGTTGCGCGACAGCGCGTAGGCGGCGTCGGCCAGTTGCGGATTGAGCTGGAACACCTCGCTGCGGTAGTCGAGCGGCGGCTTGTCGCTCGGGCTCTTCGTGTTGATGCCGAGATAGCCGGAGTTCCAGCCGGCGGGAATCTCGCGCGCGTCGAGCTCCCACTGCAGGCCGAAATCGACGAGGTACTTCGCCCACGCCGCGGAGCCCACCGTCCCCTGCGCGGGATCGACGCCCGCGATGCCGGAGACGAGGAAATACGTGCGGCGCAGATCGAAGCGCTGCGAAAACGTCAGCGCCATGATCGACGCCGCGGCGTTCGCATAGCCCATGCCGGTCGTCATCACGCATACGTCCTGCTTGTTGCAGTGGACCGCCGGGTAATCGGGCGACAGGCCCGGCACCGTCAGGTCGCGCCACGGGCCGAGGCGGTCGAGCCAGGCCTGGCCTTCCGGCGCGAACATCGTGACGATCATGACCTTGACCGGGCGGCCCTGTGCCGCGGTCTCGGCGAATGCGGCGTTGGCCGTCGTGGCCGCGTTGCCTGCGTCGTCGCGCTGATGGTCCTGCGCGATCGACGGCGCGGTGGCGCAGGCGGCGAGCGAGAAGGCGGCGGCGGAAAGAATGGAGCGAGTCAGCATCGGCGTTCCTTGTTTCGAGTGATGTTGAGTGTGAACGACTCTCGGAGACTGCGCGACGCAGTATAGAACGCGGGTCTGCGATGCGGAACCCGACTACGAAACGGGGGGTTGGGGGGGAGTGGCGCGGGGTGATTGAAGGTGCCGATAACGCTGATTACGCTGATTACGCCGGTTGCCGGTTGCGCGGATCAGCGCGTTCGCGCCGTAATCGCCGCACGCCGCTGCGACCGACACTGAGAATCGCTACGAGGCCGCGTGCCACGGCATGCAGGCATTCCTGAGCGGCCGAGGCTTCGACGACCGTCCCGGCCCCGCTACGCGCGGACGATCCCCGCGACGCCATAAGCAAGCACGACCAGCGCAGCAAGCACGTGGCTCGCCGCGAGCCATCGCGGCGACTTCACGAGGCGGCCGATCGCGCTGCCGCCGAATGCGAACACGAGCTGGCCGGTGAGGCTGCCTGCGAACACGCACGCCGCGCCGAGCAGCCAGTGACGATGTGCGGCGGCGGCAGCCGTCGCGTAGCCGTAGAACAGCAGGATCGTGAGCGGGTTCGCGAGCGTGACGAAGAACATCGACGTGAACGGGCGGCTGCCGGGCGCAGGCGCGTCGCCGTCGAGCGTGCGGCGGCGATCGCGCAGCGCCTGCCACATCATCCGCGCGCCCATCGCGAGCAGCACGAGCGCGCCGGCCAGACGGAACAGCGACAGGTGCGACGCGAGCGTGCTCGCGAGCAGCGCGCCGATCGTGAAGGCGACGACCGCATAGCAGCCGTCGGCCGTCGCGACGCCGGCCGCCGCGCGCACGCCGCTCGCGGTGCCGGCGCGCATCCCGTAGTTCGCGATCATCAGCGCAACGGGGCCGACCGACAGCGCGATCATCAGCCCGAACAGGAAGTCGTTCATCGGGAATCGACGTCTTCGATGGAAAACGCCGATTCTAGCGACAGCAAAAATGCGCGTCAGGCGACGTCGACGCGGGCCGGCCCGTCCGTCATCTCGCCGATCACCGCCGCGCGATCGAAACCGTCCGCGCGGAAGCAGGCGAGCACGTCGTCGACCGCATCGGGCGAGCACGCGACGAGCAGGCCGCCCGACGTCTGCGGATCGGTCAGCAGCGCCTGCGCGACCGGCGGCAGCGCGTCGCCGAGCCGCACGTCCGCGCCGTAGGCCGTCCAGTTGCGGCCCGACGCGCCGGTGAACACGCCGGCCGCCGCGAACGCCTCGACGCCCGCGAGCCACGGCAGCGCCGCGTAGTTCACGCGCGCCGTGAGCCGCGCGCCGCGCGCGAGCTCAAGCGTGTGGCCGAGCAGGCCGAAGCCGGTCACGTCGGTCAGCGCGTGCACGCCCGGCAGCGCGGCCAGCTCGGCGCCCGGCCGGTTCAGCTTGGTCGTGGTCGCGATCATCTGCGCATAGCCGGCGTCGTCGAGCTGGTTCTTCTTCAGCGCGGCGGACAGCACGCCGACGCCGAGCGGCTTGCCGAGCACCAGCACGTCGCCCGCGCGCGCCGCCGCATTGCGCTTCACGCGCGACGGATGCACGACGCCGATCGCGGCCAGCCCGTAGATCGGCTCGACCGAGTCGATCGAATGGCCGCCCGCGACCGGAATCCCTGCGTCCGCGCACACGGACTCGCCGCCGCGCAGCACCGCCGCGATCGTCTCGTGCGGCAGCACGTTGATCGGCATGCCGACCAGCGCGAGCGCGAGCAGCGGCTTGCCGCCCATCGCGTAGACGTCGGACAGCGCGTTGGTCGCCGCGATGCGGCCGAAGTCGAACGGATCGTCGACGATCGGCATGAAGAAATCGGTGGTCGCGACGATCGCCTGCTCGTCGTTCAGGCGATAGACCGCGGCATCGTCGGAGGTTTCGGTGCCGACGAGCAGGTCCGGAAACAGGGCGGGCGGCGTCGCACGCTTCAGCAGCTCGGACAGCACGCCGGGCGCGATCTTGCAGCCGCAGCCGCCTCCATGAGACAGGCTCGTGAGGCGCGGCGCGGCGGGCGGGGTCTGGGTGGCTTCGGTCATCGTCGGCATCGGGTGAATAACAACGTTCTATTATCGGCAATTCCGCGCGAGCACGCGCGATATCCGGATGCGGGATGGAATGCGTGCGCCGCGGTCCACGTCGGCGCAAACCGCGAAGTCGGCACGAACCGGGCGAACCGGGCAAACCGCATGGTCCGACGCGGCGCCTCGGCTACGACACGGGCGTGTCACGCGTTCACCGTCGCGTCGCACGTGTCCTACGACGCGGCCGCCTCCGGTCGCGACCACGCCACCACACGCCCACACACGCCCACTCCCCATCAAGCCGCCGCAACGACCCCGTCGAACGCCCGCTCGTCGATCGCCTCCGCCAGCGTCGCGAACGCCGGCGCGATCTCCTCTTCCGGCACGCACGCGTAGCCGAGCAGCAGCCCCGACGCCGCGCGCGCCGGGTCCGCGTAATACCCGGACAGCGGCCGCACGACGATGTTGCGCGCGAGCGCGGCCTGCGCGACCGCGCGATCGTCGACGCCGTCCGGCAGCCGCGTCACCAGGTGCAGCCCGGCATCGCTGCCGGCCGCCTGCAGCGTATCGCCGTAGCGGCGCGCGACCGCGTCGAGCAGCATCTCGCGGCGCTGCCCGTACAGCGTGCGCATCTTGCGGATGTGCGACACGAAGTGCCCTTCGGCGATGAACTCCGCGAGCACCGCCTGCTGCAGCAGCTGCCCTTCCCGGTACAGCTCCGCGCTCGCCGTCGCGAAGCTGTCCGCGAGCGGCTCCGGCGCGACGAGGTAGCCGACCCGCAGCCCCGGAAACAGCGTCTTGCCGAAACTGCCGACGTAGATCACCTGCCCCGCCGTGTCGAGCCCCTGCAGCGACGCGAGCGGCCGGCTGCCGTAGCGGAACTCGCTGTCGTAGTCGTCCTCGATGATCCAGCAGCGGTGCTGGCGCGCATATTCGAGCAGCATCCGGCGCCGCGCGAGGCTCATCACCATCCCGAGCGGATACTGGTGCGACGGCGTGACGAGCATCAGCTTCGGCGGCTCGGCGAGATCGGCGGCCGACGGCGCGATCCCCTCGTCGTCGACCGGAATCGGCCGCGTCGTGAGCCCCGACACGTTGAGCACGCTGCGCACGCCCCAGTAGCACGGGTCCTCGGTCCAGATCGCGTCGCCCGGGTCGGTCAGGAGCCGCACCGCGAGATCGATCGACTGATGGATGCCGGTCGTGATCACGATCTGCTCCGGCGCGCAGCGCACCGAGCGCGACGTGCGCAGATAGTCGGCCAGCGCCTCGCGCAGCAGCGCGAGCCCGCCGCCCGGCGCGTAGGTCAGCAGGTCAGGACGCAGGCGCCGCCAGTACTTGTTGTGCAGGCGCGTCCATACGCGCGCCGGAAATCGCGACACATCGGGCACGCCCGGCATGAACGCGCCGCCCTGCCGCTTCGACACGCCCGCGCCCTCGACGAGCCGCGCGCCGCGCGCGGACAGCGGCCGCGCCCGCGGGGCCGGCGTCAGGCCCGCGGCGTCCGCCGGCGCGCCGACGAGCTCGTCCGGCGCGCTGTCGGCGACGAACGTGCCGCGGCCGGTCGCCGAGCTCACATAGCCTTCGAGCGCGAGCTGCTCGTACACCTGGGTCACCGTGTTGCGCGCGATCCCGAGCTCGGCCGCCAGCAGCCGCGACGACGGCACGCGCGTGCCGGCCGGCAGCTCCCGCGACAGGATCGCCTGCTGCAGCAGCCGGTGCAGCTGCCGGTAGATCGGCTGCGCACCGCCGCGCACGAGACGCTGCGCCAGCCAGTCCGACAACACGCTTGCCCGCATGATTGGCTCCTAACTATTTATTGAAATGGCTCTGATTGTCAGAGCCAAATCTGATTATAGTCGCCGTCATGGGCTGCCGGAGCGCGCCCGATTCCTTCCCACCGGATACGAAACATCAAGGAGATGACCGTGAAGAATGCCGACCTGCAGGCCCGCAAGAACGCCGCCACCCCGCGCGGCGTCGGCGTGATGTGCGATTTCTATGCAGCCCGCGCCGAGAACGCGGAGCTGTGGGACGTCGAAGGCCGCCGCTTCATCGATTTCGCCGCCGGCATCGCGGTGCTGAACACGGGCCACCGCCATCCGAAGATCGTCAAGGCGATCGCCGACCAGTTGAACAGCTTCACGCACACCGCGTACCAGATCGTCCCGTACGCGTCGTACGTCGAGCTGGCCGAGAAGATCAACGCGCGCGCGCCGGGCGACTTCGCGAAGAAGACCGCGTTCTTCACGACCGGCGCCGAAGCCGTCGAGAACGCGATCAAGATCGCGCGCGCGGCGACCGGCCGTCCGGGCGTCATCGCGTTCTCGGGCGGCTTCCACGGCCGCACGATGATGGGCATGGCGCTGACCGGCAAGGTCGCGCCGTACAAGCTGAACTTCGGCCCGTTCCCGGGCGACGTGTTCCACGCGCCGTACCCGACCGCGCTGCACGGCGTGACGACCGCCGACTCGATCAAGGCGATCGAGATGCTGTTCAAGGCCGACATCGATCCGAAGCGCGTCGCCGCGATCATCTTCGAGCCGGTGCAGGGCGAAGGCGGCTTCAACCCGGCGCCGGCGGAATTCGTGCGCGCGCTGCGCAAGATCTGCGACGAGCACGGCATCCTGCTGATCGCCGACGAAGTGCAGACGGGCTTCGCGCGCACCGGCAAGCTGTTCGCGATGCAGCACTACGACGTGCAGGCCGACCTGATCACGATGGCGAAGAGCCTCGCGGGCGGCATGCCGCTGTCGGGCGTCGTCGGCCGTGCCGACGTGATGGACGCGGCCGCGCCCGGCGGCCTCGGCGGCACCTACGCGGGCAACCCGCTCGCGGTCGCGTCGGCGCACGCGGTGCTCGAGATCATCGACGAAGAGAAGCTGTGCGAGCGCGCGACGCAGCTCGGCGACGTGCTGAAGGCGAAGCTGAACGCGCTGCAGGCCGACGTGCCGCAGATCGCCGACGTGCGCGGCCCGGGCGCGATGATCGCGGTCGAGTTCATGAAGCCGGGCACCGGCGAGCCGGATGCGGAATTCACGAAGCGCGTGCAGGCGCGCGCGCTCGAGCGCGGCCTGCTGCTGCTCGTGTGCGGCGTGTACTCGAACGTCGTGCGCTTCCTGTTCCCGCTGACGATTCCGCAAGCCGTGTTCGACGAAGCGCTCGTGATCCTCGAGGACGTGCTGAAGGAAACGGTCGGCGTGCCGGCCTGAGGTCCAGTCAACTGATCGCGCCGCCGCCGTCGTGACGACGGCGGCGGCCGTTTCATCTTCAAAGCAGGCTATTCATATGAGCACTGTCCATGTCCAGGAATCCCTTTCCCTGAAAGATCCGTCGCTGTTCCGCCAGCAGGCTTACGTCAACGGCGCATGGCAAGGCGCGGCGAACGGCGAGACGTTCGAGGTCCGCAACCCGGCGACGGGCGGCCTCGTCGGCGTCGTGCCGGTGCTGGGCGCGGCCGAGACGCGCCAGGCGATCGACGCCGCGAACGCCGCATGGCCCGCGTGGCGCAAGAAGACCGCGAAGGAACGCGCGGCGATCCTGCGCAAGTGGCATGACCTGATGATGGAAAACGCCGACGACCTGGCGCTGATCCTGACCACCGAGCAAGGCAAGTCGCTGGCCGAGGCGAAGGGCGAGATCGGCTATGCCGCGTCGTTCCTCGAATGGTTCGCGGAAGAAGGCAAGCGCGTGTATGGCGACACGATCCCGACGCCGGCGAGCGACAAGCGCATCGTCGTGACGAAGGAGCCGGTCGGCGTGTGCGCGGCGATCACGCCGTGGAACTTCCCGGCGGCGATGATCACCCGCAAGGTCGGCCCGGCGCTCGCGGCAGGCTGCCCGATCGTCGTGAAGCCGGCCGAGGCGACGCCGTTCTCCGCGCTCGCGATGGCCGTGCTGGCTGAGCGCGCGGGCGTGCCGGCCGGCGTGTTCAGCGTCGTGACGGGCGACCCGAAGGCGATCGGCGGCGAACTGACGTCGAATCCGGTCGTGCGCAAGCTGTCGTTCACCGGCTCGACGCCGGTCGGCCGCCTGCTGATGGCGCAATGCGCGCCGACGGTCAAGAAGGTGTCGCTGGAGCTGGGCGGCAACGCGCCGTTCATCGTGTTCGACGACGCCGACCTCGACGCGGCGGTGCAGGGCGCGATCGCGTCGAAGTACCGCAACAGCGGCCAGACCTGCGTGTGCACGAACCGCTTCTACGTGCACGAAGCCGTGTACGACCAGTTCGCGCAGAAGCTCGCGGCGGCGGTCGGCCAGCTGAAGGTCGGGCGCGGCACCGAGCCGGGCGTCACGCAAGGCCCGCTGATCAACGAAGCGGCCGTGCTGAAGGTCGAGGCGCACATCGAGGACGCGCTCGCGAAAGGCGCGACCGTCGTCACGGGCGGCAAGCGCCACGCGCTCGGCCACGGCTTCTTCGAGCCGACCGTGCTGACGGGCGTCACGCCGGCGATGAAGGTCGCGAAGGAAGAGACGTTCGGGCCGCTCGCGCCGCTGTTCAAGTTCGGCAGCGACGACGAAGTGATCCGCCTCGCGAACGACACCGAGTTCGGCCTCGCCGCGTACTTCTACAGCCGCGACATCGGCCGCGTGTGGAAGGTCGCCGAAGCGCTCGAGTACGGGATGGTCGGCGTCAACACCGGCCTGATCTCGAACGAGGTCGCGCCGTTCGGCGGCGTGAAGCAGTCCGGCCTCGGCCGCGAAGGCTCGCACTACGGCATCGACGACTACGTCGTGATCAAGTATCTCTGTCTCGCTGTTTGACGGTTCGGGGCCTGCCGCTTCGGTGACGGGCCCTGACCGCCCGGCCGGAACCGGGCGGCCCGACGCGGGCCGGCGTCCCCTCTCCGCCGTGCCCGCGTCACCTCCTCGTGCGCGCCTGCGCGCTCAACGAAACACGTTCACCGCATCCACCAGCCGCGTCGCCTGCTGCTTCAGGCTCTCCGACGCCGCCGTGCTCTGCTCGACGAGCGCCGCGTTCTGCTGCGTGATGCTGTCGAGATGCACGACCGCCTGATCGACCTGCGTGACGCCCGAGCTCTGCTCGGCGGTCGATGCGCTGATCTCCGCGATCAGGTCCGACACCCGCTTCACCTGCGCGACGATGTCCTCCATCGTCTTGCCCGCGCCGTCTACGATGCGCGAGCCCGACTCCACCCGCTCGACGCTCGCGCCGATCAGCGTCTTGATCTCCTTCGCCGCATTCGCGCTGCGCTGCGCGAGCGAGCGCACCTCGCCCGCGACCACCGCGAAACCGCGCCCCTGATCGCCCGCGCGCGCCGCCTCGACCGCTGCGTTCAGCGCCAGGATGTTGGTCTGGAATGCGATCCCGTCGATCACGCCGATGATGTCGGCGATCTTGTGCGAACTCGCGGTGATGTCGTTCATCGTCGCGACCACTTCGTTGACCGCCTGCCCGCCGCGCATGGCCGCCTCGCTCGCCGACACCGACAGCTGGTTGGCCTGCAGCGCCGTCTCCGCGTTGCTCGACACGGTGGCCGTCATCTCGGCCATCGACGCGGCCGTCTGCTGGACGCTGGTCGACGCCTGTTCGGTGCGCGCGCTCAGGTCGTTGTTGCCCTGCGCGATCTCGTTGCTCGCGCGCTGCACGTTGAGCACCTGCTCGCTGACGTCGTCGACCAGCCAGCGGAACATCAGCCCGAGCTGGTTGATCGTGCGCAGCGTCATGCCGATCTCGTCGACGCGGTCCATGCCGGCGCCGCCGCGGCGATCGCCGGTCGCGACGTTCAGCGCCTGGTCGCGCAACTGCTTCAGCGGGCGGGCGATCTGCGCATCGAGCCACAGCCCGGCGATCAGCGACGCGCCGGCCGTCACCGCCGCAAACCCGGCCAGCGCGCCGCCGCCGAGGCCGCACGCCCAGCCGGCGCCGACCACGACGGGCGCCAGCACGCCGAGCGTCGCATGCAGCCGCGCGCGCACCGACATCGTCCGGAACAGCGACGTGAAGCCGAGCAGGCCGGTGCGCACGACCAGGCCCTTATGGAAGCGGCGACTGCCGGCGTTGCCTTCGCGGAACGCGCGGTACAGCGCATCGGCAGCCGCGATCTCGTCGCGCGACGCCTTCGTGCGCACCGACATGTAGCCGGTCGGCTGGCCGTTGCGCATCACCGGCACCGTATTCGAACGCACCCAGTAGTGATCGCCGTTCTTGCGGCGGTTCTTCACGAGCGCCGTCCACGGCTCGCCGTTCTTCAGCGTCGCCCACATGTCGGCGAATGCCTCCTTCGGCATGTCCGGATGGCGCACGACGTTGTGCGGCTGACCTTCGATTTCTTCCGGAGAAAATCCGCTGACCTGAATGAACGCCGCGTTCGCGTACTGGATGTAGCTGTTGGCGTCGGTGGTCGACATCAGCGTCGCGTCATCGGGAAACTCGAATTCGCGTTGCGTGACAGGCTGGTTATTGCGCATGGTATGAGGTTCCTGGTGGCGGATCTTGCGTCCGCTCGTGAATAGGATCGAGGCCGGATGCAGCGCGCTCGCGCCGCATTCGGTCAATCAGACTCCTGCGCTTTCGGCAAATCTGGCGAAAACCTTATGCCGCCCAAGGGTAAATTCGCATTAATTCCGCTTCACGCGCCTTTGCCGAATCCTTGATTCATACGTAAATCGAAAAATTCGTCAGGCAAATCGTTCGGAGCCCAATCATCCGATTATTCGATAATCGCCGGTCACGCGAATCGACGAATCGATTCGATATCCAGAATGCGAATTTCTCTCATTTTTTGCACTGGATCGAATCGCATGACCGCGGCCTGAGCGGGCCGACGGCCATACGATGCACATGCACCGGCAAGCGCGCCTGCGCGATCAGCGGAACACGTTCACCGCGTCGACCAGCCGCATCGCCTGCTGCTTCAGGCTCTCCGACGCCGCCGCGCTCTGCTCGACCAGCGCCGCGTTCTGCTGCGTGATGTTGTCCAGATGCACGACCGCCTGATCGACCTGCGCGACGCCCGTGCTTTGCTCGGCCGTCGACGAGCTGATCTCCGCGATCAGATCCGACACGCGTTTGACCTGCGCGACGATGTCTTCCATCGTCTTGCCCGCGCCGTCTACGATGCGCGAGCCCGACTCGACGCGCTCGACGCTCGCGCCGATCAGCGTCTTGATCTCCTTCGCCGCATTCGCGCTGCGCTGCGCGAGCGAGCGCACCTCGCCCGCGACCACCGCGAAACCGCGCCCCTGATCGCCCGCGCGCGCCGCCTCGACCGCTGCGTTCAGCGCCAGGATGTTGGTCTGGAATGCGATCCCGTCGATCACGCCGATGATGTCCGAAATCCGGCGCGAGCTGTCCGTGATGTCGTTCATCGTATTGACGATCTCGGACATCGCGTGCCCGCCGCGTTCCGCCGCCTCGCTCGCAGAGACCGACAACTGGTTCGCCTGCTGCGCGGTCTGCGCGTTGCTGTCGACGGTCGCCGTCATCTCCGCCATCGACGCGGCCGTCTGCTGCACGCTCGACGCGGCCTGCTCGGTGCGCGCGCTCAGGTCGTTGTTGCCCTGCGCGATCTCGTTGCTCGCGCGCTGCACGTTGAGCACCTGCTCGCTGACGTCGTCGACCAGCCAGCGGAACATCAGCCCGAGCTGGTTGATCGTGCGCAGCGTCATGCCGATCTCGTCGACGCGGTCCATGCCGGCGCCGCCGCGGCGATCGCCGGTCGCGACGTTCAGCGCCTGGTCGCGCAACTGCTTCAGCGGGCGGGCGATCTGCGCATCGAGCCACATGCCGGCCGCCGCGGCGGCGCCGGCCGTCACCGCGGCGAACGCCGCGAGCCCGCCGCCGTCGAGACCGCACGCCCAGCCCGTGCCGATCACGACCGGCGCCAGCACGGCCAACGCCGAGTGAACGCGCGCGCGCACCGACATCGTTTGCGGCAGCGAGACGATGCGCATCAGCCCGGTGCGCACGACCAGCCCCTTGTGGAAACGCCGCTTGCCGGCGCGGCCTTCGCGAAAGTCGCGATACAGCGCCTCGGCGCCCGCGATCTGGTCGCGCGGCGCCTTCGTGCGCACCGACAGGTAGCCCTCCGTGCGGCCGTTGCGCATCACCGGCACCGCGTTCGCGCGCACCCAGTAATGGTCGCCGTCCTTGCGGCGGTTCTTGACGAGCGCGGTCCATGGTTCGCCGCCCTTGAGCGTCGCCCACATGTCGGCGAACGCCTCCTTCGGCATGTCCGGGTGCCGCACGAGGTTGTGCGGCTGGCCGACGAGTTCGTCGGTGGAGAAACCGCTCACATACGCAAACGTTGTGTTCGCATAGGTGATGATGCTGTCGGCGTCAGTGGTCGACATCAGCGTCGCATCGTCGGGGAATTCGAATTCGTGTTGGGTAACGGGCTGGTTGTTGCGCATGGAGGGCTCCGAAGAGCGGGTCCGGGTTGGGGGCCCGCGCGGGCGCGGAATCGCGCTCAGTAGCCGGAAAACGGTTGATCGCTTTACGACGGTATCGTCCCCTGCTGACGGCAACTAGCGGCAAAACCTTAGGCCTGATCGACACAAAATATCGAATTCGACGCTAAATATGATTTCAATCAAACAATCTGGAAATAACCGGCGCCGAGGCGATGCCTAAACGGTGTGCACGCAGCGCCGTCAATGCAGCGATCCCATCGACCGTTGCAAACCGCAAAACGATGCGGACGTGCGCGCAGCGCTCGACGCGAACCTGGAGAACGACCGTGCAGCACACGGAGCAACAAGCGGCCACGCCGAAGATCCTCGTCAGCATGTGCCTGCTCGGGCATCCCGTCCGCTACGACGGCGCAGCCAGGCGCAGCGCGCATGACGCGCTCGCGCGCTGGCAGCGCGACGGGCGGCTGGTGCTCGTCTGCCCGGAGCTCGCCGGCGGGCTGGGCGTGCCGCGGCCGCCCGCCGAGATCGCCAGCGGCGCATCGGGCCAGCGCGTGCTCGCCGGCGCCGCACGGATCGTCGACGTGCATGGGACCGATCTGACCGCGCAGTTCGTCTGCGGCGCACAAGCCGCGCTCGCGCTGGCCCGCGCGCACGATTGCCGCTTCGCGCTGCTCGCGGACGGCAGTCCGTCGTGCGGCAGCCGCTTCATTCATGACGGGAATTTTGCGGGGCGTCGGCATCCGGGCGCCGGCGTGACGGCGGCCTTGCTGCGCGAGCATGGCATCGAGGTATTCGCGGACACCGAGATCGACGCGCTCGCCGCGCGTATCGCGCAGCATTCGCCGGCCGAATGACGATGTGGCCGGCACGCGCGCGTCGTGCCGGCCACATCGTCGAGGAAAGGCTACGCGCGCGGCGGGCCGCGCCGCGCCGCATTGCGCGCTTAGACGCGTTCGATCGCGATCGCGATGCCCTGGCCGACGCCGATGCACATCGTGCACAGCGCATAGCGGCCCTTCGTGCGATGCAGCTGGTACATCGCGGTGGTCACGAGACGCGCGCCGGATGCGCCGAGCGGATGGCCGAGCGCGATCGCGCCGCCGTTCGGGTTCACGCGCGGATCGTCGTCCGCGACGCCCAGCATGCGCAGCACCGCGAGCCCTTGCGACGCGAACGCCTCGTTCAGCTCGATCACGTCGAACTGGTCGATCGTCATACCGAGCCGCGCGAGCAGCTTCTGCGTGGCCGGCGCCGGGCCGATGCCCATCACGCGCGGCGCGACGCCCGCCGTCGCGATGCCGAGCACGCGGGCGCGCGGCGTCAGGCCGAAGCGCTTCGCGTTCTCCTCGTTCGCGAGCAGCAGCGCCGCTGCGCCGTCGTTGACGCCCGACGCATTGCCGGCCGTCACAGTGCCGTCCGGGCGCACGACGCCCTTGAGCTTCGCCAGCGTCTCCAGCGACGTCTCGCGCGGATGCTCGTCGCGCGACACGACGAGCGGGTCGCCCTTTTTCTGCGGGATCGTCACCGCGACGATCTCCTCCGCCAGCGTACCGTCCTGCTGCGCGCGCGCGGCCTTCTGCTGGCTGCGCAGCGCGAACAGATCCTGGTCGGCGCGGCTGACGTGGTAGTCGGTCGCGACGTTTTCGGCCGTTTCCGGCATCGAATCGACGCCGTGCAATTGTTTCATCAGCGGATTCACGAAGCGCCAGCCGATCGTCGTGTCGAAGATGTCGGCCTGGCGCGCGAACGCGCTCGCCGATTTGCCCATCACGAACGGCGCGCGGGTCATGCTCTCGACGCCGCCCGCGATCATCAACCCGGCCTCGCCGGACTTGATCGCGCGCGCGGCGGAGCCGACCGCATCCATCCCGGAGCCGCACAGGCGGTTGATCGTCGAGCCCGGCACGACCTGTGGCAGGCCCGCGAGCAGCAGCGACATGCGCGCGACGTTGCGGTTGTCCTCGCCCGCCTGGTTCGCGCAGCCGTAGATCACGTCGTCGATCGCGGACCAGTCGACGTCGCGGTTACGTTCGACGAGCGCCTTGAGCGGCACCGCGCCCAGATCGTCGGCGCGCACGCCGGACAGCGCGCCGCCGTAACGCCCGATCGGCGTGCGGATCGCATCACACAGGAAAGCTTCGGTCATCAGTGTCTCCGGGAGAGAAATGATATGGGCGCCCCCATTGCATTGCCCGCCGGGATGCGCTTAAATGTTCTATATACGAACATAAGATCGTGTATCGAACGTTCGATGCATCATAGGGAGTGCGGGGACGGCCTGTCAAGCGCCGGCGGCGGCCGCGCGGTTGGCGTGTCAGGCCCCATGCGCTATCTTCTCGGCTGCACGATATTCCGACAGGTCATGACTACCGAAGACATCCAGGCCAAACCCGGCGACTCCTACGTCCAGTCGTTCGCGCGCGGGCTCGCGGTGATCCGCGCGTTCGACGCGGACCGTCCCGAACAGACCCTCACCGAGGTCGCGTCGGCCACCGGCCTGACGCGCGCCGGCGCGCGCCGGATCCTGCTCACGCTGCAGACGCTCGGCTACGTCGAGGCGGACGGACGGCTGTTCCGGCTCACGCCGAAGATTCTCGAGCTCGGCTTCGCGTACCTGACGTCGATGCCGTTCTGGAATCTCGCGGAGCCGGTGATGGAGCAGTTGTCCGCGCAGATCCACGAGAGCTGCTCGGCGGCCGTGCTCGACCGCACCGAGATCGTCTACGTGCTGCGCGTGCCGACGCACAAGATCATGACGATCAACCTGTCGATCGGCAGCCGGCTGCCCGCGTACTGCACGTCGATGGGCCGCGTGCTGCTGTCCGCGCTCGACGACGCGACGCTCGACGCCACGCTCGCGCAGAGCGGCATCCGCGCGCACACGCCGCGCACGGTCACGGACCTCGGCGAACTGAAGGCCGCGATCGCGCTCGTGCGCCAGCAGGGCTGGGCGATCGTCGACCAGGAGCTGGAAGTGGGGCTGCTGTCGATCTCGGCGCCGATCCGCAACCGGCGCGGGCAGATCATCGCGGCGATGAACGTGAGCGGCAATGCGCAGCGGCATACCGCGAAGCAGATGGTGAAGGAGTTTCTCGGGCCGCTGCAGCAGGCGGCGCAGACGGTGTCGGAGCTGGTTGCGCGGCGGGGGTGACGCGCCGGCAACCGGCAAATCGGACGCGCCGTTGCGCCGTCAGTCGCCCCGCTCCCCCGCCGTCTCCCGCAGCATCGCCACCGCCGCCAGCGACACCAGCACGCACACCGCGACGTAACCCGCCGGCGCGAGCTTGCTGCCGGTCGTCTGCACGAGCCACGTCGCGACGAGCTGCGACGTGCCGCCGAAGATCGTCACCGCGAGCGCATACGCGATCGAGATCCCGGTCGCGCGCACGCGGCGCGGAAAGGATTCGCACATCAGCGCGAATTCCGATGCGGAACCCATCGAATAGAACAGCAGCATCAGCGCGGTCAGCGGCATGACGACCGACAGCGACGGATGACGGTTCATCAGCCAGAATGCCGGGAACAGCAGCACGACGAGCACGCCGCGCCCGACGAAGATCGGCAGGCGCCGGCTGCCGATCCGGTCCGACAGCCAGCCGAACAGCGGGCACGTCAGCAGCATCACGCATCCCGACGCGACGCCGACGAACATCGACAGCTTCATCGGCAGGCCGAGCGTATGGATCGCATAGGTCGGCATGTAGAAGGTCAGGATGTAGGTCGACACCGTGCCGCCCATCACCGTCAGCGCCAGCAGCAGCACCGTGCGCGCATGCTGCGTGAACAGCTCGCGCAGCACGCCGCCGTCGATGCCGTGGTGACTGTCGCCCGGTGCATCGTCGGCGAGGCGCCGGCGCAGGATCATGCCGACCGGCGCGATCAGCACGCCCACGAAGAACGGAATCCGCCAGCCCCAGCTTTCGAGCGCGCCCTTCGTCAGCGTGTTCGACAGCAGCGCCGCGAAGCCCGAGCCCATCAGCGCCGCGCCGCCCTGCGTCGCGAGCTGCCAGCTCGCGCGCAAGCCGCGCCGCGACACGCCGCCTTGTTCGAGCAGCGTCGACGTCGCCGCGCCGAACTCGCCGCCTTGTGAGAAGCCCTGCATCAGCCGCGCGCAGACGACGAGCAGCGGCGCGGCCACGCCGATCTGCGCATAGGTCGGCGCGATCGCGATCAGGCCCGTGCCGAGCGCCATCAGCGTGATCGTCAGGTTCAGCGCGGCCTTGCGGCCGTTGCGGTCCGCGTAGACGCCGAGCACGATGCTGCCGAGCGGCCGCGTGAAGAAGCCCGCCGCGAACGTCGCGACCGACAGCAGCAGCGACGTCGTCGGATCGCCCGACGGGAAATACAGCTTGCCGATCAGCACCGCGAAGAAACCGTACACGGTGAAATCGAAGAATTCCAGCCAGTTGCCGATCACGGCCGCCGCGATCGCGCCGCGCCGGGTGACCGCAGGAGAATCGGGCGGGGCGTCGGCCGCGACGGCGGCAGACGCGGCGGCGGGCAATGCGAGAGGATCTTTCTGCATCGTTCAGGTCTCCGATCGAATCGGCCGGAACCGCCGGCCGCGCGCCGCCGGTGTCAGCGGCCCAGAAAACGCTCCACGAGGCGCGTCCAGAACGCCGCGCCGATCGGCAGGTTGCGATCGTTGAAGTCGTATTTCGGGTTGTGCACCATGCAGCCGTCCTCGCCCGCGCCGTTGCCGAGGCGCACGAACGAACCGGGGCGCCGCTGCAGCATGAACGCGAAATCCTCGCTGCCCATCAGCAGGTCGGCCTGCTCGACGACGTTCGCGTCGCCGACCAGCTCGCGCGCGACCCGCGCGGCGAAATCGGTTTCGGCATCCGAATTGACGACGACCGGATAGCCTTCGATGTACTCGACGTGCGCGGTCGCGCCGTAGCTCGCGGCCTGCGACTCGGCGAGCTCGGCGATGCGGCGCTTGAGCAGCGCGCGCACGTCCGGGCTGAACGAGCGCACGCTCAGCTCGAGCCGCGCGCCGTGCGGAATCACGTTGTTCGCGGTGCCCGCGTGCATCGAGCCGACCGTGACCACGGCGGGCTGCGCGGGATCGACGTTGCGCGCGACGATCGTCTGCAGCGCCATCACGATGCTCGCCGCGACGACGACCGGATCGACCGCCAGGTGCGGCCGCGCCGCGTGCCCGCCGACGCCGTCGATCGAGATGATCGCCTTGTCGCCCGCCGACATGAACGGGCCGCGCCGCGTCAGGAACACGCCGGGCGCCGCGCCCGGATGGTTGTGCATGCCGAACACCGCGTCGCACGGGAAGCGCTCGAACAGGCCGTCGTCGATCATCTTCTTCGCGCCGCTGTCGACGCCGTGCTCTTCGGCCGGCTGGAAATACAGGTGCACGGTGCCGGAGAAGTTGCGGGTCTTCGCGAGATGCTGCGCGGCGCCAAGCAGCATCGTCGTGTGGCCGTCGTGCCCGCACGCGTGCATCTTGCCGTGCGTCGCGCTGGCGTACGGCAGGCCCGTCGCCTCGACGATCGGCAGCGCGTCCATGTCCGCGCGGATGCCGATGCTGCGCGCGCCGTCGCCAACCCGCAGCGTGCCGACCACGCCGGTCCTGCCGACGCCGCGCGTGACCTGCCAGCCCCATTGCGCGAGCCTGTCGGCGACGAGCCCGGCGGTTTCGACTTCCTCGTACGCGAGTTCGGGATGGCGGTGGATGTGATGGCGGATCTCGCGCAGGCCGTCGGCGGCAGGCAGCAGATCGTCGATTTCGGTAAAGCGGACATCGGTGGTCATCAAGCGGGCTCCTGCTGAGCGTCTGCGTGTCAGCCCGCACGCGGCGAGCGGCATGCGGGAAAGCGAGCCACTATAACGAGCCGATATCGGTTCAATAAGATGCGGAATTTTTCACCGCGATAAGGTTTTTTAATCAGGGTAAACACGGCTCCCGACGGCCGACACGTGCACGCCGTTGACGCCGCGGCCCAACGGTTTATCGTTCACGTTCCGGCCGGCGGCACGCGCAGCGCGCCCGACCGCGCCACTATCAAGGAGACCCCATGACCGCTGCCGACCACGCGCCCATCAGCCGCTTCCCCGTGCCCGCGCTCGACGATCTGCCCGACGACATTCGCGCACGCATCGCCGCCGTTCAGGAGAAGTCGGGCTTCATCCCGAACGTGTTCGTCACGCTCGCGCATCGCCCGGACGAATTTCGCGCGTTCTTCGCGTACCACAACGCACTGATGGACAAGCCCGGCAATCTCACCAAGGCCGACCGGGAGATGATCGTCGTCGCGACCAGCAGCGCGAACCAGTGCCAGTATTGCGTGATCGCGCACGGCGCGATCCTGCGCATCCGCGCGAAGGATCCGCTGATCGCCGACCAGATCGCGACGAACTACCGCAAGGCCGACATCACCGCGCGGCAGAAGGCGATGCTCGACTTCGCGATGAAGGTCTCGCAGGCCGCGCATGAAGTGGGCGAAGCGGACTTCGACACGCTGAAGTCGCACGGCTTCAGCGACGACGACGCGTGGGACATCGCGGCGATCGCCGCGTTCTTCGGCATGTCGAACCGCCTCGCGAACGTGACCAACATGCGCCCGAACGCGCAGTTCTACGCGCTCGGGCGTTGACGGCGCGGGCCGTCGCGGGCGCAGCCTGCCTCGTGCTGCCGCGCCGTTCGCCGCATGCGCCGGCCGGCAGCGGCGCAGCCGCAGAACGCGCGGCCGAAACCCGCGCTTGCCCGCCTACCCGACCTGCTTCAACGTGTGCAGCCCCTCTGGCAGCTTCGCGTCGGGGAACATCGTCGACAACGTCGTATCGCGCCACCGCGCCGCCTCCTGTGCGCGCTGCGCTTCGGCCTGCTCGCAGACGAACACCGCATCGCCGCCCAGCAACAGCCGCATCGGCACATCATCGCGACGCGACAGCTCGACGATCAGCGCGGCGATCCGCGCCGGATCGCCGATCTCGTGGCCGCCATACGCGCCGAGCATGTCGAGCATGCGTCCGACCGACGGCTGGTAGTCCGGCAGCATGCCGTCGACGCCGCGCTTCGCCTCGGCGGCCCAGCCGGTGCGCATCCCGCCCGGCTCGAGCGTGCACACGCGCACGCCGAACGGCGCGACCTCCTTCGCCAGCACGTCGCTGAATCCGCCGACCGCCCATTTCGCCGCCTGATACGCGGACAGGCCGGGCGTCGACGTCCGCCCGCCCACCGACGACACCTGGAAGATATGGCCCGCGCGCTGCGCGCGCATCGTCGGCAGCACCGCGCGCGTCACGTTCACCACGCCGAACAGGTTCGTCTCGATCTGCGCGCGGAAATCGTCGGCGCTCATCTGCTCGAACGGCGCCGTATGGCCGTAGCCCGCGTTATTCACGAGCACATCGATGCGCCCGAATGCGTCCCGCGCGGCAGCGACGGCGCGCGTCGCCGCCGCTGCATCGGTGACGTCGAGCGCGACCGGCAGCAGCCGGTCGCCGTAACGCCCGGCCAGATCCGCGAGCCGCGCGGGATCACGCGCACCGGCCACGAGCCGGTCGCCCGCCGCGAGCACCGCCTCCGAAATCGACCGCCCCAGGCCGCGTGCGGCCCCTGTGACAAACCAGACTTTCGACATGTTCCACTCCTCGAGAATGACATCACACAAAATGAATGATTACTCACTCATTAATAAAGACGATGCATCGATGACTCGACCGACGCACCGCACGTTCATAGCGTGTGCAACACCGCCCACAGCGCCCGAAAGCCGGCTTCGCGGTAGGCATCGGCCCGCGCCGGATCGCGCGCGACCGATTCCATCGTCGTTTCCGCGATCGACGTGAACAACGCGCCGCAGAACGCGAGTGCCTCGTCGGGCCGCAATGTGCCCGATGCGGCGATCCGCTCGCGCAGCACCGCCCGGATCGGACCGAATCCTTCGGCGCCCGCGTCGCGATGCGCGCCGTCGATGCGTCCGCTGACCTCGAGCTGCCGCAGCGCGCGCCGCCCGTCCGGATTCGCGACGCCCCACGACACGTAGCCGTTCCACGCGTGGCGCATCGCCGGCTCGGCGGGGCCGTCCTCCGGGAAGCCCGTCATCATCGCGCGCCGCAGGTCGGCCTTCAGATGCAGGTACAGCGCGTTCAGCAGCGCATCCTTGGTGTCGAAATACGTGAACACCGTCCCCTCGGCCACGCCCGCGAGCCGCGCAATGCGCGCGGTGGTCGCGGCCGCGCCATGTTCGGCGAGCGCGCCGGCCGCCGCGGCGAGAATCGCTTCGTGCTTGTCGAGACTGCGGGGTCGTGCCAAGATTTGCCGCCTTAAATGAGTGATTGCTCAATCATAATCGAGCCCGCCGGGATCGCGCAAGCGGCGTCGCGGATCGATGACGAGCGCACACGCGATTCGGCAAAACCGTGCACTATTAGGGTTTTCGTTGCACCGCCGCACCGGCGCCTTCGACGTTCGTTCAACGCCCACCGTTTCAGACAGCGAACCACCCATGACGAATCAGCCTACCCAGACTGCAGCCGATCAGCCCGTCGACATGATCATCTTCGGCGGCGGCGGCGACCTCGCCGCCCGCAAGCTGCTGCCCGCGCTGTACATGGCGCATCTGCACCGCAACCTCCCCCCCGAAACGCGGATCATCGCGGTCGGCCGCCGCGACTGGGGCATCGACGGCTACCTGAAGTTCATGGAGGAGCAGTCGCGGCCGTTCATCGACGAGAAGGCGTTCGACCCGCAGGCGTGGCATCGCTTCCTCGACCTGTTCCGCTACGTGCTGATCGACGTGCACGACGCGGCCGACTACGCGCGCCTCACGGAAGCAACCCGCCGCGACGCGATTCGCGTGTTCTACCTGTCGACGTCGCCGGAGCTGTTCACGACGATCTGCGACAACCTCTCGTCGGCCGACCTCGTCGACGCCCGCTCGCGGGTCGTGCTGGAGAAGCCGCTCGGCCACGATCTTGCATCCGCGAAGGCCATCAACGACGCGGTCGGCAAGCACTTCGAGGAATCGCAGATCTACCGGATCGACCACTATCTCGGCAAGGAAACCGTGCAGAACCTGATGGTGCTGCGCTTCGGCAATCCGATCTTCGGGCCGCTGTGGCAGGCGCCCTGCATCCGCAGCGTGCAGATCACCGTCGCGGAAACGGTCGGCGTCGGCAGCCGCGCGGGCTTCTACGACCATACCGGCGCGCTGCGCGACATGGTGCAGAACCATCTGCTGCAGCTGCTGTGCATCGTCGCGATGGAGCCGCCCGTGTCGCTCGATCCGGATGCGGTTCGCGACGAGAAGCTGAAGGTGCTGCGCTCGCTGCGGCCGATGTCGCCGTCGGACATCGCGCGCGACACGGTGCGCGGCCAGTACACGGCGGGCGCGATCGACGGCCAGCCGGTCAAGGGCTACCTCGAGGAAGACAACGTGCCGCCGGACAGCCGCGCGGAAACCTTCGTCGCGCTGCGCGCGCACATCAACAACTGGCGCTGGGCGAACGTGCCGTTCTTCCTGCGCACCGGCAAGCGGCTGCAGAAGCGCCAGTCGGAAATCGTGATCGAGTTCGCGGACATGCCGTTCTCGATCATCCCGAGCGGCCCGCGCCACTACAGCAACCGGCTCGTGATCCAGCTTCAGCCGGAAGAATCGATCCAGCTGCAGATGCTCGCGAAGGAGCCGGGCAGCGGCATGAACATGGTGCCGGTGAGCCTCAACCTCGACCTGCAGCAGGCCATTCCGGAGCGGCGCGCGGAAGCGTACGAGCGGCTGCTGATCGACGTGATCCGCGGGCGCCTCACGCACTTCATGCGCCGCGACGAACTCGAGGCCGCGTGGAAGTGGGTCGAGCCGATCCTCGACGGCTGGCAGCAGATCGGCGACCGGCCGCGGCTGTATACGTCGGGCACGTTCGGGCCGGCCGCATCGTCCGCGCTGCTCGCGCGGAACAACATGTCGTGGTCCGAAGAGGCGTAAGCGGCCCGCCGGCAGGCCCGCCGCGCACGCGCGCGGCGCGCCGTCACAGCGGCCCCATCCAGGCGGCCTTGCGCCGCGCGGGCGCTTCGCTGCCGGTGCCGCTGCCGCCGCGCAGCGCATCGATCAGGTAATCGACGAACGATGCGATCCGCGACGAAATCGCCGTGTTCCGGTAATAGACCGCATTGATCGGCTGCCGCACGTCCTGCGTCTGGCGCGCGAGGAGCTGCACGAGCCGCCCCGCTTCGCGATCGTGGACGGTCATGAAGTCCGACAGGCAGACGATGCCCGCGCCGTCGAGCGCGAGTTGCCTGAGCGTCTCGCCGCTCGACGACCAGATCGCCGGCGCGATCCGGTACGGCTCGCCGTCCGTGCCGAGGATCGGCCACACGTTCAGCGACTCCGGCTGATTGAAGCCCAGCAGCGCATGCTTCGCGAGATCCTCGACCTTGCGCGGGTGTCCGTGCGCCTCGAGATAGGCCGGGCTCGCAAGCAGGCGCAACCGGCTGTTGCCGATGTGCCGGCTGTGCAGCGTCGAATCCTTGAGCCGGCCGATCCGGATCGCGACGTCGGTGCGCTTTTCGAGCAGGTCGATGATCCCTTCGTTGCTGTTCAGCTCCAGCTCGACCTGCGGAAACCGCTCGCGATAGCCGCGCACGAGCGGCACGATCACGTGCAGCATGAACGGCGACGCGGCATCGACCCGCAAGCGCCCCGACGGCTTCTCGCGCCGCGCCGTCATCTGCTCTTCGGCGCTCTCGACCGATTCGATGATCGCGCGCGCATTCTGCAGGAACGCCTGCCCCTCCTCGGTCAGTTCGAGCCGCCGCGTGGTCCGACGCAGCAGCGTGGTCTTCAGCTTTTCCTCGAGCCGCGCGAGCGTGCGGCTCGTCGCCGACACGGTGAGGTCGAGCTGCTGCGCGGCCGACGTGATCGATCCGGTGTCGACCACGGTCGCGAATGCCTGGAGTTCGTCGAGCGTGACTTTCATTGTTGATCTCAAATCAAAACAATTTGGTTTATAGACGAGTTTTTCCGCAAAAGTAAAGCCGGCACACTGCGATCCGTCCTCACCGGAACCAGGATCCCGTCATGCCACTCGCCCTGCTCGCGCTGACGATCAGCGCATTCGCCATCGGCACGACCGAATTCGTGATCGTCGGGCTGATCCCGACGATCGCCGCCGATCTCGCCGTCACCCTGCCCTCCGCGGGCCTGCTCGTCAGTCTCTATGCGCTCAGCGTCGCGATCGGCGCGCCGCTGCTCACCGCGCTGACCGGCCGCGTGCCGCGCAAGACGCTGCTCGCCGGGCTGATGGCGCTGTTCACCGTCGGCAACCTCATCGCGTGGCAAGCGCCCGGCTACGAATCGCTGATCGTCGCGCGCATCCTCACCGGCCTCGCGCACGGCGTGTTCTTCTCGGTCGGCTCGATCATCGCGACGACGCTCGTGCCGAAGGACAAGGCCGCGAGCGCGATCGCGACGATGTTCAGCGGGATGACCGTCGCGTTCGTCGCCGGCATTCCGCTCGGCACCTTCATCGGCCAGCACTTCGGCTGGCGCGCGAC
This sequence comes from Burkholderia ubonensis, assembly GCF_001718695.1. NCBI lineage: Bacteria > Pseudomonadati > Pseudomonadota > Betaproteobacteria > Burkholderiales > Burkholderiaceae > Burkholderia > Burkholderia ubonensis. The sequence continues at coordinate 1,997,518 of NZ_CP013422.1, forward strand.
GTTCCTGATCGTCGCGCTGTTCGGACTCGTCGCGTTCCTCGGCGCGGTCGCGTTCGTGCCGCGCCGGCTGCCGCAAACGGAACCCGCGCCGCTCGCCCGGCAGTTCCGCGTGCTGGCGCAGCCGCGCCTGTTGCTCGTGTTCGCGATGACGGCGGTCGGCTACGGCGGCTCGCTGATCGCGTTCACGTACATGGCCCCGCTGCTCGAGCAGATTGCCGGCTTCACGCCGTCGCAGGTGAGCCTCGTGCTCGTCGGCTACGGCGTGTCGGTCGCGTTCGGCAACGTGTGGGGCGGCAAGCTCGCGGATCGCGTCGGGCCCGTCAAGGCGCTCAAGCGGATCTTCCTGCTGCTCGCCGTCGTGCTGCTCGCGCTGACGTTCACCGTCCACTACGCATGGCTCGCGGTGCTGACGATGCTCGCGTGGGGCGCGGTCGCGTTCGGCAACGTGCCGGGCCTGCAGGTCTACGTCGTCAAGCAGGCGCGGCATTTCGCGCCGGACGCCGCCGACGTCGCGTCGGGCTTCAACATCGCCGCCTTCAACCTGGGCGTCGCGGGCGGCTCGTCGCTCGGCGGCCTGATCGTCGCGCACGTCGGCCTCGGCCATACGCCGTGGATCGCCGCGGTCGTCACGCTCGGCGCGTTCGCGCTCACCGCGCTGAGCGGCCGTCTCGACCAGCGCGCCGGCCTGCCCGAGCGCACGGCCGAACCCGCCGAAGCCGCGGAATTCGCCCACTGAGCCCTTTCGCTACCCGCCGGAGATCACCAACATGAATGCACCGGCCCGACGTCCGCCACGTGACAGGAAGCCGACCGCGCGACCGTCGCATGAGCCACATTTGATTTCAAATCAAATATGTTTGCCGTCTAGAGGCGTTTATTTCATCAGTGGCAAGCGCCAGAATGCCTCTCGGGCCAACCCGGCCCACATACACTCAAGGAAGCCCATCATGAGCAAGATCCCCGCTTTCGGCCTCGGCACGTTTCGCCTGCAAGACCAGGTCGTCATCGATTCGGTCCGCAACGGCCTCGAGCTCGGCTACCGCGCGATCGACACGGCGCAGATCTACGGCAACGAAGCGCAAGTGGGCGAAGCGATCGCCGCATCCGGCGTGCGCCGCGACGAGCTGTTCCTGACCACGAAGATCTGGGTCGACAACTACGCGAAGGACAAGCTCGTGCCGAGCCTTCAGGAAAGCCTCGACAAGCTGCGCACCGACTACGTCGACCTGACGCTGATTCACTGGCCGGCGCCCGGCAACGGCGTGTCGATCGAGGCATTCATGACCGCGCTCGCCGACGCGAAGGCGAAGGGCCTGACGCGCCGGATCGGCATCTCGAACTTCAACATCGAACTGACGAAGCAGGCGATCGCCGCCGTCGGCAAGGGCGAGATCGCGACCAACCAGATCGAGCTGAGCCCGTACCTGCAGAACCGCAAGCTGGTCGCGTTCCTGCAGCGCGAGGACATCCACGTCACGTCGTACATGACGCTCGCGTACGGCAAGGTGCTCGGCAACGCGGTGATCGGCGCGATCGCGCAGAAACACCAGGCCACGCCGGCCCAGGTCGCGCTCGCGTGGGCGCTGCAGCTCGGCTACTCGGTGATCCCGTCGTCGACGAAGCGCGAGCACCTCGCGAGCAACCTGCTCGCGCAGACGCTGCGGCTGACCGACGAAGACATGGCGCAGATCGCCGCGCTCGAGCGCAACGGCCGCGAAGTCGACCCCGCCGGCCTCGCGCCGGAGTGGGACTGATCGCCCCGGCACTTTCTCATACCCGTCCGCGGCCCGCAGGCCGCGGGCCTGACAGGACACCCCATCATGACCCAGGACCCCTTGTTTCAACCGCTGCAACTCGGCGCGCTGATGCTGCCGAACCGCATCGTGATGCCGCCGATGACCCGCTCGCGCGCGAGCCAGCCCGGCGACGTCGCCAACGACCTGATGGCCGCGTACTACGCGCAGCGCGCGAGCGCCGGCCTCATCGTCAGTGAAGGCACCTACATCGCGCCGCTCGGCAAGGGCTATGCGTGGACGCCCGGCATTCATGCGCCCGAGCACGTCGCCGGCTGGCGCAAGGTGACCGACGCCGTGCACGCCGCCGACGGCCGCATCTTCGCGCAGCTCTGGCACGTCGGCCGGCTGAGCCATACGAGCCTGCTCGGCGGCAAGCAGCCGGTGTCGTCGTCGCCGCTGCAGGCGACAGGCGTGAACGTGTTCATCGCGGGCGAGGACGGCAGCACGCCCGGCTTCGTGCAGGCCTCCGAGCCGCGCGCGTTGACGGTCGAGGAAATCCGCGACGTCGTCGGCCAGTATCGCGCCGCCGCCCGCAACGCGATCGACGCGGGCTTCGACGGCGTCGAGCTGCACGGCGCGAACGGCTATCTCGTCAACCAGTTCATCGACTCGAACGCCAACACGCGCACGGATGAATACGGCGGCTCGCTCGAGAACCGGCTGCGCTTCCTCGGCGAAGTCACGCAGGCGCTGATCGAAGGCGCCGGCGACGCATCGCGCGTCGGCATCCGCCTCGCGCCGCTGACCACGCTGAACGGCTGCGTCGACGACGATCCCGAAACGACGTATCTCGCCGCCGCGAAACTGCTCGCCGGTCTCGGCGTCGGCTACCTGCACATCGCGGAAGCGGACTGGGACGATGCGCCGCTGATGCCGGTCGAATTCAAGCAGAAGCTGCGCGCCGCGTACCCCGGCGTGCTGATCTATGCGGGCAAGTACACCGCGGAGCGCGCGCGCGAAGCGATCGCCGCCGGCTGGGCCGACCTGATCGCGTTCGGCCGCCCGTTCGTCGCGAACCCCGACCTGCCCGAACGCCTGCGCATCGGCGCCGAGCTCGCGCCGCACGACCGCAACACGCTGTTCGGCGGCGGCGCCAAGGGCCTCACCGACTACCCGGCGCTCGCGCAGGCTTGCGCGTGAACGTGAAAGTGAGCGCCCGCGCGATGGCGCGCCGATGTCAGACGAGCCGCATCGACAGCTCGACGTCGGCGCCGAACGGCACCGACAGGTAGCCGTTCGCCGGCGCGCGCACGTAGTCGAGGTAGTCGGGGCTGTGCTCGGCGTTGTCGGCGACGATGAATGCGCCGCGCCGCAGCCGCGGCTCGACGCGCGCGAGTATCTCCGGATACAGCGCCTTCGCGCCGTCGAGCAGCAGCAGGTCGACGGTGGCCGGCAGGTCGGTCGCGAGCGTCTGCAGCGCATCGCCTGCGCGGATCTCGACCAGATCCGCGAGCCCGGCCGCCGCGAGGTTCGCGCTCGCGCGCGCCACCTTCGACGCCTCGAATTCGCTCGTGATCACGCGGCCGCCGCCGTTGTCGCGCAGCGCGGCCGCCAGATGCAGCGTCGAGATGCCGAACGACGTGCCGAACTCGACGATCGAGCGCGCGCCGCAACCGCGCGCGAGCATGTACAGCAGCGCGCCCGTCTCGCGCGACACCGCGAGCGGATAGTCCTTCAGACCTGCATAGAAATCGGCGTAATCGGTCTTGCTGCGCATCAGCCGCGCCAGCTCGTCGCGCGACACGCCGGCGAACGCCGGGTCCGACGCGGGCGACGACGCGTCGGCTTCGTCGAACAGGCGCGCGAGCAGCGATGCGAGCGGATCTTGAATCAGGGTGGTCATGCAAATCTCCGGGTCAGGTTGAGCGCGTCAGGGCGCCCGACTAGAATATGACGAACTATTCACGTTTTACTATTCGCATTCCCGGAGCCGCCATGACCGACCGCCGCACCACCCGGATCGCCTCACGCAGACTGCCTCGGCAGGCCCGCTCGACCCAACTCGTCGACGCCGTGCTGCAGGCCGCTGTTCAGGTTCTGGCGGCCGAAGGCGCGCAGCGCTTCACGATGGCGCGCGTCGCCGAGCGGGCCGGCGTGAGCGTCGGCTCGCTGTATCAGTACTTCCCGAACAAGGCCGCCGTGCTGTTCCGCCTGCAGCACGACGAATGGCGGCAAACCTCCGGCATGCTGTGCGCGATGCTGCAGGACGGCGCGAAGACGCCGCTCGAGCGCCTGCGCACTGCCGTCCATGCGTTCGTGCGCTCGGAGTGCGACGAGGCGCCGATGCGCACCGCACTCGACGACGCCGCGCCGCTCTATCGCGATGCGCCCGAGGCGCGCGAACTGAAAGCCGAAAGCGAGCGCGTGTTCGGCGCGTTCATGCGCGAAGCGCTGCCCGACGTGCCGGACGCCGCGCGCACGCTCGCGGGCGACCTGATCGTGACCACGCTCACGGCGGGCGGCAAGGCGTTTTCCGAGACCGAACGCAGCGCGGCCGAGATCGACGCGTACTCGAACGCGATGGCCGACATGTTCTGCGCATATCTCGAGCATCTGGTCCGTGGCGCGCATCCCGCGCGCGACTGAGGCAGCGCGGCCGCGCTGCGCTGCCGCTGCAGTGCCACTGCCGCCCATCCCGCCTACGAATAGTCGCCTTAACGGATTCCCACTAGGCGTATACACGCGTTCCTCGTCGACGAAGCCCCGCGGCACGCGGATATAAGCGCGCCGACATGCGCTGCATGCCGTTCCTCCAATGGGACGCGCCGGGCCGTTCGCCTAACCTTCGCTACGGCAAAGCACGCGGCCGAGTCCGCCTCGCCGCGCGTGGTACGACGCGACGCACGCGCGCCGGTTGGCGCGCGGCCGGCGACACCCGCCGCGCATCATGCGTGCGCACGACGATGCCGATCATTCCAACCAGATTCGAGACACCCTGACGACGGTCCACGTCGACCGTTTCAGCATGCTGATAAAGGAGCAAGCTCATGAGCGATACCCCGGTGCAGCCGGCAGCCGGCGTCGGCGCGCAAGCGGCGTTCGGCGCGAACGGCGCCATCGACCGATACTTCGGGATTTCGGCGCGCGGCAGCACGCGGCGCCGCGAAATCGTCGCGGGCGTCACCACCTTCCTGGCGATGGTCTATTCGGTGTTCGTCGTGCCCGGCATGTTCGGCAAGGCCGGCTTCGACGCGAGCGCCGTGTTCGTCGCCGTGTGCGTGACGACGGCGTTCGGCTCGCTGCTGATGGGCCTGTGGGCGAAGCTGCCGATCGCGATCGGCTGCGCGATCTCGCTGACCGCCTTCACCGCGTTCGGCCTCGTGCTCGGCAAGGGCTTGCCGCCAACGGTCGCGCTCGGCGCCGTGTTCCTGATGGGGCTCGTGTTCACCGGCATTTCCGTCACCGGCGTGCGTTCGTGGATCCTGCGCAACCTGCCCGCGGGCGTCGCGCACGGCACCGGGATCGGCATCGGCCTGTTCCTGCTGCTGATCGCGTCGAACGACGTCGGCCTCGTCGTCAAGAACCCCGGCGCCGGCCTGCCGGTGTCGCTCGGCCACGTCACCGCGCTGCCGGTGATCATGTCGGTGATCGGGCTCGCCGCGATCTTCGGGCTGGAAAGGCGCCGCGTGCCGGGCGGGATCCTGCTCGTCGTGATCGCGATCTCGGCGTTCGGCCTCGCGTTCGATCCGGCCGTGAAGTTCCGCGGCGTGTTCGCGCTGCCTTCGCTGAGCGCGCCGGGCCACGCGTCGCTGATCGGCGCGATGGACATCAAGGGCGCGCTGTCGCTCGCGGTGCTGCCGAGCGTGCTGGCGCTCGTGATGACCGCCGTGTTCGACGCGACCGGCACGATTCGCGCGGTGGCCGGGCAGGCGGGCCTGCTCGACGAGAACGGCCGCATCATCAACGGCGGCCGCGCGCTGACCGCGGACTCGGTGAGCTCGATCTTCTCCGGCTTCCTCGGCGGCGCGCCGGCGGCAGCCTACATCGAATCGAGCGTCGGCGTGGCCGCCGGCGCGAAGACGGGCCTCGCGGCCGCGGTGGTCGGGCTGCTGTTCCTGGTCGTGATGTTCTTCTCGCCGATCGCGGCGCTCGTGCCGTCGTATGCGACCGCGCCCGCGCTGATGTACGTCGGCCTGCTGATGCTCGGCAGCGTCAGCAAGCTGCACATGGACGACATGGTCGACGCGATGTCCGGCCTCGTGTGCGCGGTCTTCATCGTGCTGACCGCGAACATCGTGACGGGCATCATGCTCGGCTTCTCGACGCTCGTGATCGGACGCATCGCGAGCGGCGAGTTCCGCAGGCTCAACGTCGGCACGGTGAGCATCGCGGCCGTGCTCGTCGTGTTCTATCTCGGCGGCTGGGCGATCTGAAGCCGGTGCGCAGCGGGACGGGAATGTTTGCGTTCACGCTCAGCGGCGAGCGCTCTGCAGGCCCGGAAGCGGATGTTTCCAGGCTTTTTTGCCCGTACGGGCGTGGTGCTTCGCAGATGCGGCGAGCGCGTGCTGGCGCGTCGAATCACGATTGCGCACGCGGTGCTACGATCGCGCTTTGTGTTCCGGAACCGTCATGAATCCGTTCGGTATCGTCTCCGAATCAGATACGCGGACCGCGCCGCGCAAGCCGCCGTTCATCCCGTCGTTCGGCTTCGTCGAAACGCACGAATCGCAGCCGATCGACGCGCCGTCGGCTCGCATCATCGATGCCGTCGCCGCGCTCGACATGCGCGCCGATCCGGTGATCGATGCGCTGCTCGCCGTGCGCGAAGCGCCGGCGGCCGTCGCTCGTTTGGTGGGCCGCCGCAGCGGCGGCGCTGCGCGTGAACGCTTCGGCTTCGATACGTTCACGCTGCTGCATCGCGACGATACGTCGCTGTCGCTTGGCCTCGTCGGCCGCTTCTGGCGTCCGACGCCCGACGTCCGGCCAATCGACGACGCCGCGGCGTTCGTGCGGCACGCCGATCCCCACGACGCGAAGCTGGTGCTCAGGTTCGAGGTCGTCGGGCTGCCGAGCGGCGCGCGGTTCTTGCGCACGGAAACCTTCGTTCATTGCCCGAGCAAGCGCACGCGCGCGCTGTTCGTGCCGTACTGGCTCGCGATCCGGCTCGCGAGCGGCTGGATTCGGCGGCGGACGCTCGCGGCTGTGGAGCTTGCGGTGGGGTGAGGGGTGAGGTGGATAGATAGCGTTGGATCGATTGAATCGGAGCCGCCACGACCGGTCGGCCACCACGTTCGCGGGACCCAGTACTATTCGTCAAGCAACTGCAAGATCCTGTTGAGCAAATGAAGTTGCTGCCCATACAACACTGAAGCCGTTCCACCGCGAGCATGGCCAGATGACTTCGATTCGATTCGCCGTATCGACTCCGCCGTCAGGCTGCGTATCGCGTTGATGCGTTTGTATGCATTCGCGCAGCTGCGATCGGCACCGAGATACCATTCGTAGACCAAATCCAACTCCTTACGCAGCTCATCCTGGTTCAGTCTGTCGTAGCTCACCGTGAGCGCAGTCGCATTCATCGAAAGCAAAGCGCCCGCGTCAGCCGTAGCGGTAAGTGTCTTCTCATCAAGCTCAAGGTAAATCGGCTTGGTGTACTGGCGGTCGCGAAAAAACTCGACGCAAGTCGAGACATTGCGCAGCCCTTCAAGGGATATCTGCAGGACTTGCTCGTTGCGCGGAGACGTCGGATGAAAGTCATGTACAAAACGAAGCTGCAACGCCGAGCCGGCGTGCTCGCATTGAGTGACGTACATGTCTTCAGCTGGTATAGCGATATTGACTTTTAATGACCCTGAATCAGAATTAGTCACGACCGGAAGCGGATATTTTCAGCGTGGTTGAGTTGTCAGGCGAGTCGGATTTCCTTTCCAGACGGCCGAATTCGGTGGATGTCATCCACGGCAATGCGAGTGGGGATGAGCCTCGTTATAGTACGTGCGCCAATCACTTATTTTGCTGCGCGCCCGCCAATGACAAGAGCCGATGCGCATTCAGACCTTCCTGACGGAAGCGCCCGTTGAAGCTTTCGACCTTGACGTTTTCAGTTGGCGTGCCCGGCAGCCTGAAATCCAGTTCAATGCCAGGTTCATACGCACACCAGTCCACCACCTTTGAGATGAACTCGTTGCCATTGTCAACTTTGGTGGTGGCAGGGTACCCGCGCGTGGCAGTAATACGCGCCAACACTTCGACCACATGCTGCACTTCAGACTTCGTCGGACCTCGATGGCCAGGCGTTCCCGTGTGCAGTTGTCGACGATGGTCGGAGCGCGAAGGCGTCGCCCATCGAACGCTATATCTACAACAAAATCCATGCTCCACTTTTGAACCGGACTATTTCTCGGATCAGGGTCAAGAATCACTTCTCTAGCAAGTTGCACAGCGCGCTTATAGGTTTTCTGGTGAGCACTTCGCCGCTAACCTTTCAGTAGCGGCGCAAGCGCGCCATCGAATCGGCAAGGCGCGCCTCATTTCCAATGTGTTGGGTCCGTTTCGCCTCCAATATCCTCTCCGACTCGCGCAGCATGCGCCGGGCTTCGCCGGCCCGCATAACGCGTTCGGCGCACGCGAGTGTGTCCTCGTAACCCTGTTCGACCCAAGACGGAATCCGCTTCGGATCGAAGCCGAGCAGATCGCGATGATCGAGCAGGCTCGGGTCACGCGATATCGCGCGCTGCGGACGAATTTCCAGTACGGTCGCTTGCGGCAACTCGCGGCGCGACCACGGCGAGTCGTCGGACAGATGCGAGACGATCAGCATGTTGCAGCCCGCGTCGAGCAGCGCCCCTGCAGGCGTGTTGCCCTGCATCTTGCGCCAACCGCCGATGCCACCATCGGAATAGCGCTCACCGTTGACCGTTTTCGCCGCGTAGATCGCCGGAATCGCGGCGGAGGCGAGCAATGCGGCCTTCTGCTCCGCCTCCGGCAAGCCTTGCACGTGCACGTAGGTTGATGCTGGCGTGTCCTCGATCCCTACTTCTGCGGCGGCGATGCGAAGCAGGTCGTCGAAGGGGGTCTGCGAGCGGAACAGCGAAACGTACAGTGGCAAGCCGGCGTTCAGCGCTGCCGGATCGAGATACTCGTCCATCAACGCCTTGAGCGGCTTGTCGCTCGCAAGGCCATTTGCCAGCATGTCGAGCGACTTCGGCAGAGTGACGTCCAGCATTGCGGCGGCAACGCGAGCCGCCTTGAGTACACGACCAAGCGCGCGGGTGGGCGCCAGCACGGCACCAGCAGAGGACAGGAGCGTGAGGTAGCCAAAAGCCTGAAACTCCACCGGCGATGTCTGCGCGAGCCGGTCCCAAAGCAGGGCGAGGTGCGCATGCGCCTTCTGCGGAGTGACAGCCGACGCCACGATCGCACCATTGAGCGCGCCGATGCTCGCGCCCGCAACCATGTCGATCTGCGCGCCGACCTCCGCTAGCGCACGCATGACACCGACCTGATAGGCACCCTTCGCGCCCCCGCCCGAGAGCACCAGACCTACCTTCAGTTCATCCACGTATAGCCCCTCCGAAAAGTTCACGCACCAAGGCCTCGCCGATGCGCCGCGGCGTGGCACGCAATGGCATTTCGAGCGGCAGGCGGGTGGGAGTCTGCGAGACGGAGAATGCGACCGGAGCGCGCGCCGGGTTCAGCGTAGCGCCGAGATACGAGAGTGCCGCCGCGCCGTCCCGCTGCTCTGCAGTGCTGCCCGCCGCGAGCCACCACGACGTATCGATCCGCTCGCTCGTCGCACATCGCGCGTCGTCAGCGAGTTGCGCCGTCACGCGGTTCATCGCGTCCTCGACGAATGCATGGCGCTGCGGTCCCTCCTGATAGCGGCAATAGTCGCCGAACGCGCCCCACCACAGGCATTCGAGCGCCGCATAGGCTCGGCCCGCCGGCGAAAGGCCAGCGAAACGGCCGGCACGCCAGCGGTTGAACACCTGGTCCAGATTCAACTGCACGCGCTGAATGAAGTCCACGCGCGCCAGATCGTCAGCCAGCGCGTCAAGCCGCTTTTCCAGGCGCAACGTACTCGCCAGCAGTTCGTTCTTGACACTCATCGAGAAGTCCGCCACATCCGCGACGTCGAGCATCATGCGGTTGACCGTGTCATGCACGAGGCCGACCGCAAGATTGCTCTGGGTGACAGATTCGGTAAGCTCCGTCAACCATTGCAGTGTCACCTCGAGACCTTCGGCGAAATTCTGGTTCAGGGCACCTTGGCGCTCGGCGCTGCGGCCCGTGAATCCCTCCCAGCAGCGAGAAAAGAATCCGTTGCGGCTGAACTGACCGGCCAGTCGCCCCTTGGACTCCGCCACGCAATTGGCGAAGTCGACCACCAACTTCTCGGGCAGACAGGTCAGCGTCTTGCAGACCGCCGACTCCGCACTGATGGGCGCTTCGCTCATGCCTGCTCTTCCAGAGCATCCGACAGCCAGTGCTGCGTTTCGCGATACAGCTCCTCGCTGTCCTCGCGTGCGGCTGGCACGTTCCGCATCAACAGGACCAGATCTTCGATCAATCGGTCCTTCTCCGCCTTGCTGCGCTGCTGATCGCGCTCGCTCTGCATCAGAGTGCCACGAATCTTCTGGACTTCGTCCTTGAACGCAGCGAAGAATTTGTCAGTGGCCATGGTAACCGGCTCCTTGACCGATTCGTGGATACGCGCCGCGAGACCATTGAAGCTGTCCTTGATACGCTCGCCGACCATACCCTTCACTGTTTTGAGGCTGATCTCCGCGTATTCGACCGAAACGCTATAGTCTTCCCAACCCCAATCGCTCGTGTTGAACCAGCTGCAGACGGTGCCCCACGCGCCGGACGAACGCCGCTGGCGCGTAACTCGGCGCGTCTTGTGCTGGATAGCGTCGGCCAGCATCTCTCCGCTCGAAAACTCGATGGTGTCGAGCGCGATCATCGGAATTTCCAGCTTCACCACGAAACCGTCGTCGCCGAGGCGCTTGTTGATGTCACCGATAATCATATGAGCCGGTGCCTCGACGTGGTCGGAAAAGCGCTTCTTGAAATCCTCGATTAGTTGCATCAGATCGTCCTGCATGTCTTGTTCAGCATGCGCCATGACTTCTTCCACGCGCGCGCGGATGGTCTCCATCAACTCCTGCGCCTTGCTCGCGTCGTCGAACTGGATCGTCTCCTTGTCTGGATTGAAGTCAGTATTCCCACCGCGATCGGACTCAAACCCCAACATTGCCCTGAACCAGTTGCGTGTGGCCGGCTTCGCCTCCTCCGGCGCACGGGCGGGCTGCATCAGCCTGTTACGTGCCCGCCGCGCACGCGGCCCGCGTGCTTCGGCCTCCTCGCGCTCGGCCATCTTGCCTTCCTGGAAGTACTTTTCGATAACTGCTCCGACGTCCTTCTCGCTCATGATGAATCGCTCGTCGACCGTGCCAGCCATATTGGCCAGTGCATCATCCGTCGCCTTTTGTGCGTTCTGTTCGAGCTTCCCGATCTTTTCGATGTCCTCGACGATGGCGTTGATCTGCGCGTGCAACTTCTCCGCGTCCTGCGCAAGGCCGGTCTTCCGAATGTCGAGGAAGTTCGAGACGTCGCCAGTTAGCTTGATCAGCTTCTGCGAGGCCGAGTCGATCGCCAGCGCAGCCGCGCGCGCGTGCGCGTATTCAATCACGTCCGTGAGCAAGGTTTGGAAATTCGACTTCTTCCAGAGCTTTTCAGCGGCGCTCTCAACCTTTTCGGAATCCGCCAAGTCGTCTTCGTCCCAACTGCTGCCCATTGCCTCGGTGGCGAAGTCCTCGACCCAGCCCTCCTTCTTATGGTCCGGCAAGCGGCCCTTGGCGACCAGTTCGGTTCGCGCGCGGTTCGCCAGATAGCCCCGCTTCGAGGAAACCGGGAACACGTCATCCAACCGCACCAACTCGGGCAGTAGCTTGCCGGCCACGAGCGCACGGACGTCGTCCTCGGTATCGCCGTTGCGGTCGCGCTGGTCGAACTTGTTCACGAGCGCATATGTGCGCGCGCCATCGATATCCACCAGTTCCTTGCGCAGTTCGGCGTCAGCGTCGGACTTGAGCTGCGTGAAGTCGAGCACCGCAAGAATCGCCGATGCATTGCGCAACTGCTCGCGCAGCATCTTGCGCAGATGAGTTTGACCCGCCTCGTTCGGTCCCGGCGTATCGAGCAACGCGAGACGCCCCTGGAAGTCTGCCTTGCCGCGCAAGTGGCCGAACTCCACCTCAATCACGGGAATCGCTTCGATGCGGCTGTAGCTGCCGAACGGAAAGTCGATGCCGAATTCGCCGGCAAGACGCACGAGATCGTTCAAGCTTTTAAGAAAGCGGAATATCTCGTCAGCGCCTTCGTAACACTGCTGGAACTCGTCGCCGGTCTTCACGAATTGCAGCAGGGCCGTCATGTCCTTGTCATCCTGCAGCCCTCGGATGGCCTCGCGATAGTCGGAATGCGCAGCCGCTTCGGCAAGCGTGTGCATCAACGTGTTGATCGGCCCCGTATGGTTGAGCCGCAGGACCGGCACGGCTTGGCCGGGCGTGTGGCGGATCAGCGTGGGCAGCGCGGTCATCGGGCGATTGCGGTTGGGCAGCACTTCCGCGCCAACTATTGCATTAATCGTCGTGGACTTGCCGGCCTTCATAGTGCCGACTACGGCAAGCACCATTTCGAGCTGTTCCACCTTGCCTTGCTCGCTGTGCATTTCATCGATGCGAACGCGCGTCGATTCGAGGTCGAAGATTTGCGGCTCGTCGCGCTTCGGCTCCACGACAATGCCTCGGTTCCGTTCCATTGCCTCCAGCAGCTCGCCGCCGTACTGGAGCAAACGCGTAGCCTCTTCCCGAAGTGTTTCAATGTTCTTTTCGTGCATATCCGTGGCGATGGTTATAGGCAACAGTGAAATGGAATGCCTGCATTGCGCTCTTCCGCTCGATGCCTGTGGGCTCTTATTTCGGCGATGTCGTCGCCCGTGCTCGAATCCGAAGAACGGCCGACTGCTTTTTATTACATTTCGCGTTTACGGACAATAAAGAAAAAACTTGAGTATCTGAGAAAGCAACCAAGTGAATTTTTTCGATATAGCGGCTGACCAGCAAACCGATGCACAGAGCGTCATCAACGGCGTCCGCCGTGAGCCGAGAGCCGTGAGCACAAAGTACCGCTTCACCTCTAAACCGACCGTTGGTTTGGGCATCACAGATGGTCCATTCCGTATCGGATTGCGTCCGTCAAAAAAGGAGCACACTGAATTTACGTCCGGTTGAGAGGGAATTGTTACAAAATCAGTAAATGTCGCCATTAGAGCCCGCGTGCCACGGAACAAGGGCAAGCTCACCGGGGCAGAAGCCGCCGCTAAAGCTCTGCAAAATGGGCGCGAGCCGGACCGGACTGCAGATGGCGTCGAACCCTCGCGGACTCGCGCCGTTCAATCTCGCGATTGGTAGCAGTCTCGGAGCGGGTGATCTTACGTGGTTGCTGGTTCAGGATGTCCGCGAGGGAAACCACGTGGCATCCAGAGCGACATCATGCAGCAGAAAGCCAAGCGGCCAGTGCAACTGGAGACCACAGAACAGACCCGCGAGAACCTCGAAGCGTGAATCGGAGCGCGAGGTTTGATGGCCGCGGGATTTTCTGTTCCGGAGCTCGTTGCATATGTCACTTCATCTATCAACGCGGCAATACGTCCGGCCGGTACATCGCTGGGTTGCATCAACCGGCCTTGACGACGCCGCATACGGAACCACACGATACGCCGCACAACGGCTTCACTGACCTACCGGCCAACGAAGAACCTTACGGCGACGCAGTTGCTGCTCGGACAACGTCCCCAACACCAAAGCCGCCCCCCAAGCCCTGACTACCACCCGCCACAGGCCGTCCGACGAGAGCACAAACGACGCCTCTTCCCCACGACGAACCGCACGACGCGATTCGAGGGTTTTCTATAAACTAAGCCCTCCCTTGAATCTTCGACCACCGACTTCGTCATGCATCGAATTGGATTTTTCGTTTGCCGCGGCCATGATGCTCTCGATCTCGGTGGCCCACTTTCCGCCTTTAATCAAGTAGCCACAGCCGCTGGCCATACTCCGTACGATCTCCATGTCGTCTCGCAGTCTGGAGGTCCGGTTCCCGGTAATACGGGCATTGCGATCGAGACAAAGCCGATCGGAAAGCGCACATTCGATACCGTCGTTTTCGTGGGCGGCGATTTAGATCCGATGCAGACACCGGAGAACATCGCAGCTGCCACGAAATTGGCCGCCCGGGCCTCGCGAGTGGCAAGCGTGTGCACAGGAGCGTTTCTGCTGGCGGAAACCGGCTTGCTGGACGGATTGAAAGCAACGACACACTGGCGATACGCTGCTCTATTGCAGTCGCGCTTCCCCCGCACCAGGGTCGAGGGCAATAGCATCTATGTCGTGGACGGCCGTATTTGGACGTCGGCGGGAATCGCCTCCGGAATAGATCTGGCGCTCGGCATGATCGATAGAGATCTGGGTTCGAATGTTGCGCGCGCTGTCTCCAGGCTTTTGGTCGTCCCGTATCGTCGACCAGGCGGGCAGTCCCAGTTTTCCGCCATGTCGCAAATGGAGCCGGAATCGGATCGTATCCGCATCGCCCTGAACTTTGCCCGGGAACATCTGGCTGAAGCGTTACCTGTGGAACGACTCGCCGATGCAGCGAGATTAAGCCTGCGACAGTTCGGACGAGCATTTCGCCGGGAAACGGGTGAAACGCCTGCCAAGGCCGTCGAACGTTTGCGGGTCGAAGCTGCGAGGCTGCGCCTGCAGGAGGGCAGCGAACCGATCGAACAAATTGCTCTGGCGGTAGGGTTCACTGATCCGGAAAGAATGCGGAGGGCCTTCATCAAACTGCATGGCCACCCTCCGCAGGCGATCCGACGCGAGAGCAGATTGAATAAAGCGCGCTGATCGAGCGCCGGCCGGATAGCGCTTGCGGTCGGTGTTTGCCTATATCACCCGCGCTCAACGGCTATCGGATTTCTGGGTAGCGGGACCTATCCGTGATTTCGTGGGCGGGGCATATCATGAGGTGTAAAAGTCATGGATATGCCAATGAAGAAGAAAAGGCAAACTGTAGCGCGTCAGGCAGCGGCCCGCGGGCCGCTGCCTGAACTGCCCAAGGAACTGCTGGACCAGTTGGTCAAGGGGCCGATGACGCCGGCCGAGGTTCAGGACCTGATGCTGGCGTTCAACAAGGCAGTCATCGAGCGCGCGATGGGCGCCGAGATGAATCTGCATTTGGGCTACCGACCAGGCCAGTCCAAGCCGCCCGGTCAGGCCAACGAGCGCAATGGCGCCAGCGGCAAGACGGTCATCACCGATCGTGGCCCGGTTCGGGTCGAAGTCCCCCGCGATCGCGACGGCAGCTTCGAGCCGATCCTGATTCCCAAGCACGAGCGCCGCTTCACCGGCTTCGACGAACGCATCATCGCGATGTACGCTCGCGGCATGAGTGTGCGCGAGATTCAGGCCTTTCTGGCCGAGAGTTACGGCACCGAGGTATCTCCCGATTTCATCAGCTCGGTCACCGACGAGGTGATGGCCGAAGCGCTGACTTGGCAGAGCCGCCCGCTCGAAACGATGTATCCGGTGGTGTTCTTCGATGCCCTGCGGGTCAAGATCCGTGACGATGGTGTGGTCAGCAACAAAGCCGTCTATCTGGCCCTGGGCATCCAGGCCGACGGCCAGCGCGACGTGCTGGGCCTCTGGATCGAGCAGACCGAGGGCGCCAAGTTCTGGCTCAAGGTGTTCAACGAACTCAAGACGCGTGGCTGTCAGGACATCCTGATCGCCGTGGTCGATGGCCTGAAGGGGCTGGCCGAGGCCATCAGCGCAGCCTATCCCCGCACGACCGTTCAGACCTGCATCGTGCATCTGATCCGCAACAGTCTCGAGTACGCCAGCTACAAGGACCGTAAGGCGCTCGCCGCAGCGCTGCGCCCGATCTACGCGGCCGCCAGCGAGGAGGCGGCAAGGCAGGCACTGCAAGACTTCGCTGACGGCCCTTGGGGCGCGAAGTACCCGACCATCGTGCAGTCGTGGCAGCGTGCATGGGAGCACGTCATACCGTTCTTCGTGTTTCCGCCGGAGATTCGACGAGTTGTCTACACAACGGATGAAATGCACAAGTCCCGCACCGCGCTTCGCTCGTTCGCTATGTTCGCGCCTGCGGCCACCGTATCGGCGCGCTGTCTGATTTGGGGCGCGACTGTTTCCACCGGTTAAACAGTCTCTGATAGGTTCGCTCAGACTGCTCGGCCACGGCTCGCTCTTGCTGACGCACACTCTTCAGACTGTAGGCCGCAGCCGAACCTTTGCGCGGGCCATGCTGCGCCGGCATTCCAGCCTGCAGTTCCAGCGCACGCAGTTTGTGCGCAGTCAACGCCGGGCGATCCCACGCGAACGGTTCACCGCGTGTCAGCACATACCATACGATTACTGCGAGTTTGCGAGCAGTCGCGACGGCGGCAATTTGCTGGCCGCGGCGATCGCGCACGCGCAGGAAGAAGGCGCGCAGCGGCCCGGGCGCTTGCGTTGCACCCCAAGCGGCTTCGACCAGCATCGCCCGAGCATAAGAGCGCCCGCGCTTGGTGATGTGACCATGCCTGGCCGGTGCCGGACCGGATTGATAGACTGATGGATTGAGACCGAAGTAGCTCACCAACTTCTCCGGATTCGGAAACCGCGCGATGTCGCCGATGGCCGATAGCAGTCCGATCGCCACTGTGGTGTTCACGCCAGTGATCGTTAGCATCACGCGCAATCGCGCATCGTCGATGGTCGCTTGCGCGAGCGCTTGCTCCACCTCGCGCAGATCGTCGCCGAGGCGGTCCAGTTCGCGCAGTCGCTGCTCAACACCCAGTCGTTCATCCAGTGGCAGCGGTTGAACACCGAGCCACGCACGCCCCTTCTTGCCAAAAAGATCGGTGGCGGGACACCGCTCGATCAGGTGTGCAATCAGGACTGCGTGAATCTCGTTCTTCAGCCGTGTACGTTGCCGCACCAGCTGTGAGCGGCGCGCGATCTGTCGACGCAACGCCAGCGTGTGCTCGTCCGGCATCCATACTTCCGGCAGAAAACCGCTCGCATACAGCTGTGCCAGCACGGCTGCATCGATCTTGTCCGTCTTGACGCGAGCCTCCGCGATCAGCCTAACTTGCAGCGGATTGGCAATCGCCACACGCGCGACATGCGCGCGCAAGACGTTGACGATGGCAGTGGTATTGCCGGTCGCTTCGAGTACCACATGATCGGTGGCACGCAGCTTTGCCGCAAAGCGCTCCAGTTCATCGCGTCGCAACCCGGTGCGGCCGCCTGCATGCAGCGTGCCATCCTCCAGGTACGCGATCTCGGCCACGGAGCGCGACACATCTAACCCTACGATTCGCATAACCGTCTCCCGTTTCAGATCACTGTTGGGAGCCGGTGGGACAGCACGACAACTACGGATTCGCGCTCGCAGCGCAACCGGGCGGGTCGCAGGGGCGGCCAACTACTAACACGAGCTCGCGGCTCATCGTATAGGAACGGCCTGCCCACCCGAAGTGCTCCCCAGTGCCCCATGTCCCGGATGGTCACACCATACGCTCAAACCGCTCGGCGCGGGAACGCGAGGCACCGGCTATATCATGCCGGTTACGAACGCCATTGAAAGTCTGAACATGCAGTTGCGCAAGATCATCAAGACTCGTGGTCACTTCCCGAATGACGAGGCCGCGATCAAGCTGCTCTGGCTGGCGCTGCGCAACGTGCTGGCCAAGACCGTGCGGGCCGCCTTCGACTGGAAATCAGCGATGAACCAGTTTGCTATCCTGTTTGGCGAGCGATTCACGCAGGCGCGCGGATAACGCGCTGTTCAACCGCCTCGCCCACAAAAATGCGGACAGGTTCGGGTAGCGTAATCATTCCAGATATCGCGATGCAATTTCCACGCACCGCCCTCCTTCAGAAAAAGGAGGATCTGCTTGCCACGGTATTTGACGGCCCCAGCATGGTCACGGATTTCCGCATCCGAAACCTCCGTCACGGCCCGGTCGTTACCGTAGAACTCATAATTGCTGAACGATACGGTGTCGGGCTTTGCCCCGGCATACTGCTTGGCGAAGTATGCGGCAATCGCGCTGCCACCCGTCACCCTGTTGCCGCCGGGCGGCAGCAGTGCGCCGTCGTGCGTATACAAGCGGCCTATCGCCTCGTAATCCCCTCGCGCAAAGGCATCGGCCCACCGCGCGTTTTCGGTATTGATGGCCGCTTCGATTCGAGGCTGCGGGCCACTGGCAACTGCCGGCACGGCAAAGGCGAAAAAAGCAAAGCAGGCCGCAACGGGTGCGGCAAGACGACGAATCTGTTGCATTTGAGATTTTTCCGATCAGATTTCAAATAGACGGGCCTGCGCCAGATCGCGCAGGTGAGGCAAGCAATGTTGGTTGCGGCTTCATCGAGAGCCGTGCGAGTCCTCGCAGACATTGCCCGCGGGAATTTCAGCGAACGCCCGGGATTCGTGCGAGTCCCTTGGATGCACCGGGCAGTTCTTTGTCGACCATCGCGATGACTTCCTGCCGTGCGTCTCTGGGGTGGCCGGAATGGAACGGCGGAGCGGGATCGTATTCGATTACGAGTTGCGTGAATTCGGCAGCCTGTTGACCGCGCAGCTTCGCCGCGACGCGAAGTGCGAAATCGATGCCGGCCGTCACGCCGCCGCCGCTCATGAAGCGGCCGTTGTCGTCTTCGACGAATCGATCCGGCACGGGGATGGCGCCATATTCGGACAGCTTGTTGACGAACGCCCAATGGCAGGCGCTACGCTTGCCATTGAGAATGCCCGTCGCAGCGAGCACCAACGATCCGTTGCAAACCGAGGTCACATGTTTGGCACTTTGGGCCAAACGCCGGATCTGCGCCTGATACTCGGGCCGCATCGGCGCCGTCAAATCGGAGCCACCGGGCACCAGAATCAGATCGGTTCGCTCGATATCGGCCAGCCGTTCGGTCTTGCCGTACACGACTCCGAATTCGAGCGTCACGTTGCCCCCATTGAGGCTCGCATAGCGAACGTTCGTATTCGGTAACCGGTGGAAAATCTCGCTGGGGCCGGCGAAGTCGAGCAGCGTCCCGCCGTCGTAATTGACAATCAAAATGTCGAGCGGGTCATTCGGAGCGAGTTCTCCTTTGCTGGCTGCCTGCGCAAGAGCAGGCGCGGTATGGCCAAGCAGTGCTCCGCCACCCAGTACGGCGCCGAGCGTGACGATGCTTCCGAATTTGAGAATATCGCGGCGCGAACGACCGGCTTCGGTGAGTGGCTTCCCGGTGCGATTGTTTTCGCTAGTGTCGGTCAAGATCGTTTCTCCTTGCGCTTCGGCCGCTCCACTTTTGCAACGAGGCTGGGCCGGATTGAACACCACCGCGCGAATAACGCGCAGTGGACATGTGATCAGGTGTGGATGAATCGGAAGGTCGTGCCGGGCTCGTGAACCGGTGTGCTCCCGCTTAAAGCTGCGACGCTCCGCCATCGACAACCAGTTCGCTGCCGACCACGTAGGAGGATTCGTCGCTGGCGAGATAGAGCGCTGCGTAGGCAATGTCCTCTGCCTTTGCCAGACGGCCAACCGGGATGGTCTTCGCGAACTCGCTTTTGAAGTTGCGGACGTCCTCGTCCGACATCCCCCACTTGCTGAGCAGGGGCGTGTCCGTGCCACCGGGCGCGATCGCGTTGAACCGGATCTTGCGATCGAGAAACTCGTAGGACCAACTACGGGCAAGCGATCGCACGGCGGCCTTGGCTGCCGCGGTCAACGATATGCCGTGCTTGCCGGTCTGGGCGACGAACGAGGTGTTGAGGATGACCGAGGCGCCCTCTCGCAACTCCGGCAGCATCGCCTGAAGCGTGTAGACCACGCCCTTGACGTTGATGTCCATGATCTCGTTGTAGAGGTCATCGTCGATGTCATTCACTGCGGACGGGAAAGCCCAGCCAGCGTTGGCGAATACGACATCCAGGCCGCCGAACCGTTCTTTTAACTGGGCGGCAACGGCACGCATGTCGTCGATCGAACGCACATCGGCCCTGAAAACCAATGCATCGTCGCCAAGCTCGGCCTTCACACGCTCGAATGCAGCGACATCGCGACCGGTCACCGCGACCCGAGCGCCTTCTGCAATAAAGAGCTTCGCGGTCGCGAGACCGATTCCGCTAGTGCCGCCGGTAATCAAAGCCGATTTGTTCTTAAGCCTCATTCTCTGTTCCTTTCGTTTGCGCGAAATTGATCAAACCGGGAGCTCAATGGGCAATCGCATTTGTGCTCTTGATCCGGCTTGATTGCTGCGCAAATTATGGAACTGGAGCCGAATGGCTCAAAGGTCGTATAACCCTCACAATACGCCACACGACCCAGCTTGATGAATGACGCATTTCGGCGCTTACTGGCGGGCCGCGCGCAAGGAAGACGCGCTCGCGGCTAACCCTCGGCTCACGAGGCAGCGTGCTCGTACCAGTTGCTGGCTAAAACGGATGGATCACGGGCCTCGATGAAGTAACGGCGAGCAAACGAAGCCACCCCCGCGGCCCCGGCGTTTTTTGTCCACCCCACCACCGCCCCCACCCCCGCGCTACCCTATCGATCCCCGCGTCAACGCCACCGCGCCACCGCGCCGCCACCAGCCTCGAACCGATCGATGACCCGCATCCGCAGCCCCCTGAACATCGCGCAGCTCCAGGCCTTCGTCTGCGCCGCGCGCCACCGCAGCCTGCGCGCCGCCGCGCGCGAACTCGGCGTCACGCAGCCCGCGATCACGCACACGATCCGCGAGCTCGAAACGGCGCTCAACGCGGAGCTGCTGGTGCGCACCGTGCGCGGCGTCGAGCTGACCGCGTGCGGCCATGCGCTGCTGCCGCGCGCCGAGCAGCTGCTCGGCGACATGCGCCGCACCGTCGAGGCGGTCGAGCAGGTGAAGGGAGAAATGGCGGGGCGCGTCGCCGTCGGCACGATGCCGTCGATCGCGCTGACCGCGCTGCCGCACGCGGTCACGGCATTCCGCCGCGCGATGCCGCGCGTGAGCCTGCATCTCGAGGAGGTGACGGTGCCGGAAGCGCTCGCGCAACTGCGCAACGGCACGCTCGACATCGCTGCGATGCACCATGTCCCGGCGCTGGACCGCGATTTCACGCAGACGCCGCTGCTGTCCACCGAGTTCACCGTCGTGATGCGCGACGGCCACCCGCTCGCGCACGCGCGCCGTTTAGAGGATTTACTCGACGCGGAATGGATCGTCACGGTCGGCCCCGACGAGTTCCCGCACAGCGTGATGATCGCGATGTTCGGCGCGCACGGCCTGCCGCCGCCGCAGCGCCTGCTGCACTCGCCGATGTCGTTCGCGGTGACGCTCGGGCTCGTCGCGCGCTCGGACGTGATCGGCTGCTTCACGCGCCCGCTCGCGGCGATGGTCGCGCCGCTCGGCATCCGCACGGCCGAGCTCGAGGAACGCCTGCCGCGCTTCGACCTGTCGATCATCGCGCGGCGCGACCTGCTGCCGACGCCGGCCGTCACCCAGTTCGTCACGTGCCTGCAGCGCGCCGTCAACGAAACGCTGGGCTGAATCGTTCCTTGCTTTGAAACGGCCGCATCGCGCGAGCGCGGCCGTCCGGGCCGGTATCGGGGCATGTCCTAGGCGCCCCGCCGGTATTTTGTCTTGATAATCTGCGCACGTCGTGCGCCTTGATCGGGCGGGCGAATTGAACAGTCCGGGACAGTCCGGCGCGAAGCCGCGCCGGGCCGAAGGCTTACGGCGCGGCACAACCGCGCACCCATCGAACAAAACGAGGAGTCACCGAGTGAAAAAAATTCTTGCGGCTGTGACGGTTGCCCTGCTCGCCGTATCGGCCGGCAGCGCGTACGCGAAGGACTGGACCACCGTGCGTTTCGGCGTCGACGCAAGCTACCCGCCTTTCGAATCGAAAGGCCCGGACGGCAAGGTCGTCGGCTTCGACGTGGATCTCGGCAACGAAATCTGCCGCCGCCTGAGCGCGAAGTGCGTGTGGATCGAGAATGATTTCGACGGCATGATCCCGGCGCTGAAGGCGCGCAAGTTCGACGGCGTGCTGTCGTCGATGTCGATGACGCCGGCGCGCGAGGAGCAGATCGCGTTCTCGGCGAAGCTGTTCAATACGCCGACGCGCCTCGTCGCGAAGAAGGGTTCGTCGCTGATGCCGGACGTGAAGTCGGTGAAGGGCCACCGCATCGGCGTCGAGCAGGGCACGATCCAGGAAACGTACGCGAAGACCTACTGGGCGCCGGCCGGCGCGACGGTCGTGCCGTACCAGAACCAGGACCAGGTCTATGCGGACCTGATCGCCGGCCGCCTCGACGGCGCGCTGCAGGACGCGGTGCAGGCCGACATCGGCTTCCTGAAGACCCCGCGCGGCAAGGACTTCCAGTTCGTCGGCACGGATCTCGACGATCCGAAGACGCTCGGCAACGGCGCGGGCATCGGCCTGCGCAAGGAAGACACCGACCTGAAGGCGAAGATCGACAAGGCGATCGGCGACATGCGCAAGGACGGCACGTACGACAAGATCGCGAAGAAGTACTTCGACTTCGACGTGTACGGCAAGTAAGCAGCGCGCGATTTGCGCGCACGCAGACGGGCTCCGCGAGGAGCCCGTTTTTTTTATGCGCGCGCGCAACGAATCGCGCGAAACATGCAGGCGCAGGTGGCGGAGTGCACGTTTTTTTTTTCGCATTAAACGGATGATTCGCAACGGAAAAACCAGCGCGGCGGAAGCGGTTTGATGGGTTCGCGTAAGGCAACGTACAATCGATCTTCCCCGCACACCGGATCATTCGCGGCTGCGCCGCACTCTTCTCATCATGCAAACGCAGACCCATCCGCTGATTTCCCCCGCCGTCGGCACCGAGCGCCACATCACGAGCTTCCACTACGGCCCGCGCGGCGGCACCAAGATCTACATCCAGTCGTCGCTGCACGCCGACGAGCTGCCCGGCATGCTGGTCGCCGCGCTGCTGCGCCGCAAGATCGCCGCGCTCGAGACGGCCGGCAAGCTGCGCGGCGAAATCGTCATCGTCCCGGTGCCGAACCCGATCGGCCTCGCGCAGCATGTGTTCGGCGATCACCTCGGCCGCTTCGAGCTCGGCTCGATGCAGAACTTCAACCGCAATTTCTACGACCTCGCGGCGCTCGTGCTGCCGCGCGTCGAAGCGCGCCTGACGAAGGACGGGGCGCGCAACGTCGCGGCCGTGCGCGCGGCGATGCGCGAGGCGCTCGACGAGCAGGCGCCGCGCACCGAGCTCGAATCGCAGCGCCTCGCGCTGCAGAAGCTGTCGTACGACGCCGACATCGTGCTCGACCTGCATTGCGACAACGACGCGGTGATGCACCTGTATACGAACCCCGACCTGTGGGAAGACGTCGAGCCGCTCGCGCGCTACCTCGACGCGCAGGCGTCGCTGCTCGCGCTGAACTCGGTCGGCAATCCGTTCGACGAGATCCACAGCTTCTGCTGGTCGGACCTGCGCGAGCGCTTCGGCGACCGCTTCCCGATCCCGAACGGCGCGATCTCGGTCACCGTCGAGCTGCGCAGCGAACGCGACGTGTCGTATGAATTCGCGGAAAAGGACGCGCAGGCGATCGTCGAATACCTGACCGCGCGCGGCGTGATCGAAGGCACGCCCGCGCCGCTGCCGCCGCTCGCGTATCCGGCGACGCCGCTCGCGGGCACCGATCCGCTCGTCGCGCCGGTGTCGGGCGTGATCGTGTTCCGCACGCCGGTCGGCGCGTGGATCGAGGTGGGGCAGGAAGTGGCCGACATCGTCGATCCGCTGACCGATCGCGTCGTGACGCTGAAGAGCAGCGTGTCGGGCGTGCTGTACGCGCGCCAGGTGGTGCGCTTCGCGACGGCCGGCATGGAAGTCGCGCGCATCGCCGGCGCGACGCCGATCCGCACGGGCTCGCTGCTGTCGGCCTGATCACCCCGACGGTCTTCTTCAAACGACATCGCCCGCTTGCGCGGGCGATGTCGTTTTCACGGGGCGGCCACGTTACGTGCGTGGACCGTTTGCGTCAGAACGCCGGCACGATCGCACCGCCGAACTTCGTCTCGATGAACCGGCGCACGTCGTTCGACTCGTAGGCGGCGACGAGCTTCTTCACCCACGGCTTGTCCCGGTCCTGCGCGCGCACCGCGATCAGGTTCGCGTACGGGCCTTTCAGGTCCTCGATCGCGATCGCGTCCTTCACCGGCGTGAGCCCGGCCTTCACTGCGTAATCGGTGTTGATCGACGCGGCGTCGAGGTCGGGCAGCGCGCGCGGCAACTGCGCGGCGTCGAGCTCGACGAGCTTGATCTTCTTCGGGTTCTCGGCGACGTCGAGCGGCGTCGCGTTCACGCCGTTCGTGCCGGCGCCCGGCTTCAGCTTGATCACGCCGTATTTCTGCAGCAGCAGCAGCGCGCGGTTGCCGTTCGACGGGTCATTCTGGATGCCGACCTTCGCGCCTACCGGCAAATCCTTGATCGACTTGATCTTTTTCGAATAGAAGGCCATCGGCATCGTGTAGGTCAGGCCGACGCTGACGATCTTGTAGCCGCGCTGCTTGATCTGGCTGTCGAGGAACGGCTGGTGCTGGAAGCCGTTCGCTTCGAGATCGCCGGCGTCGAGCGCGGCGTTCGGCTGCACGTAGTCGTTGAATTCGATGACCTTGATCGCGAGGCCGTCGCGCGCGGCCACTTTCGTCACCACGGCCCAGATGTCCGCGTCGGGGCCGCTCATCGTGCCGATCTTCAGCGCCTGCGGGTCGGCGTGCGCGCCGGGCGCCGCGAACATCAGGGCCGCGCCGAGCGCGGCAAAGCCGGTCAACCAGTTCGAGCGTCGCATGTGGGTGTTCTCCGTCGCGTGTCGTTGTAAGAGCGCGCATCGTCGCACGGGGCCAGACCGGCGCCAAATAAGCATATTTCATGTGCATATTCCCGATCCGGGGCGAACCTCAGCCGAAATCGGCATAACCGCTGCGATCGCAACCGGGCATGATTAGGTGTCGTATCGGCACCACATATTCTTCATATGACAGAAACTGTCACATTCATTACGTTGCCTGCCGGTAAAGTTGCCGCCGGTCCGCAAACGCGCCTGAAGAGCGCCGGAACCGCAACTGGACACGCAAATTACTCGCCTTACTCGCTCGGAGATTCCTTTGAACAAGAAACTGTTGACCGCCGCCATCCTGGCAGCCACGGCCGGCGCGGCCCAAGCACAAAGCAGCGTCACGCTGTATGGCTTGATCGATGCTGGTATCAGCTTCGCAAACCATTCGAAGACGGCAACCGGCAATGACCGGCTGTTCAAGTACGACGACGGCGTTGCCCAGGGCAGCCGTTGGGGCCTGCGTGGCACCGAAGACCTCGGTGGCGGCCTGAAGGCGATCTTCGTGCTCGAAAACGGGTTCAACAGCGGCACCGGCGCGCTCGGCCAGGGCGGCGCGATCTTCGGCCGTCAGGCGTATGTCGGCCTGAGCACGGCCCAGTACGGCACGGTGACGTTCGGCCGTCAGTACTCGTTCTCGACCGACATCCTCGGCGCGAACTACTCGACGGGCGGCAACACGGTCGCGGGCAACTATGCGTACCACGTGAACGACGTCGACCAGCTCACGTCGAGCCGCATCAACAACGCGGTGAAGTTCCAGAGCGCGAACTACGCCGGCTTCACGTTCGGCGCGTTGTACGGCTTCTCGAATTCGACGGACTTCGCCGGCTCGGCGGGCACGGGCACCCCGGCCACGGGCGGCTCGTCGCGCGCGTACAGCTTCGGCCTGAACTACGCTAACGGCCCGTTCTCGCTCGGCGCCGCGTACACGGACATCCGCTTCCCGGGCCAGTCGGCGCCGGCGTTCTCGACGACGATCGCGAACCTCGCGCTGTCGAACATCCGCGACCTGCGCTCGTATGGCGTCGGCGGCCGCTACATCTGGGGCCCGGCGACGGCATGGCTGCTCTGGACGCGCACGCAGTTCACGCCGGTCTCCGGCTCGGGCAGCTTCTACAACGCGTATGAAGCGGGCGTGAAGTACGCAATCACGCCGGCCCTGTCGGCAGCGGCGGGCTACACGTACACCAATGCGACGCTGCCCGGCCAGTCGGCTCACTGGAACCAGGGCGATCTCGCGCTCGACTACGCGCTCAGCAAGCGTACGGACGTGTACGGCCTGGTGATCTACCAGGACGCGTCGGGCGACGGCGCGCAAGCGGCGATCGGCTCGAGCACGAGCAGCTACTTCGGCACGTCGGGCACGAACTCGCAGAACCAGCTCGCGGTGCGCGTCGGTATCCGCCACAAGTTCTAAGGCACCCGGCCGACGGTCCGCGCGGTTCGCGGACCCCGCCGGCAAGCAGCGCCCCGCGTGCGGGGCGCTTTTTTATGGGCTTTTAAGTTTCGCTTAATTCTGGGCTGAGACGATGCGCTCACCCCCCCTGTTGGCCGCCTGAGCATCGGCGGCTTTTTTTTTGATTCCGGCGGCGCGACTGCCGGCCACCACGAGACAGGATCGGAGGCCACGATGATCGAAGATACCGTTTTCAGCCATCTGCATGCGATTCTGACGCGCGAGCACTCGCTGCCCGTCCAGAGTTGCCGCGTGTCGGTCGAGATGCAGCGCCCGTGGGGGCGCCCGTACCGGCTCGTCGAATGGACGATGCATCTCGACGCGCCCGCGCGGCGCCAGGTCGTGCCGGCCGAATCGACCGATGCGGAGATCGCCGAAGTGGTCGCGTCGCACGTGCCGGGCCGGCTCTACGGCGACGGCCGGCTGCAGTTCTGACGCGCTGCCGCCTCGCGTGCGGCACTCGGCCCCGTTTGACGCGGCATTGAAGTCTGCTACGCTGCGCGTTTTCGTCCACGCCACACATGATGGAAAACGCTTTCAACGAACGGGGCGTGACGGTCACGCGCAACGGCCTGTCGGCCGCCGGGCAGGTCTTTCCCTTGCGTGACATTCGTCGCGTCGATGTCGTCAAGATCCCGAAAAACAAACTCGTGCCGTCACTGATCTCGCTGATCGGCGCGGCTGTCGCGGGCGGCCTTTTCGGGTCGACCGCCGCGCTCGTCGTCGGCGTGATGCTGGTGGTCGTCGGCTACTTGGCGTGGACGACGCAGGACGTCACGTACCGGCTCATCGTCGAGATGCCCGACGGCAAGCGCGAAGCGCTGTCGAGCGTCGATGTCGAATTCGTCGAGCGCGTCGCCCGCACGGTGCGCGACGCACGCGCCGCCACGGCCGCCGGCTGATTTCCGTTGGGCGCGCCGAGCGCCTACTATGAAACGAGCGGCACGCCGCCGCATCGTTCGAGGAGGTCGGCATGAACGCTCAATCGCTGTCCGGCATGCTCCGCGCGCAGGAATTGCTGCTCGTCTCGATGATCCGTGCGCTGCCGCCGGATACACGCAGCGCCGTCGTCGATCTCTATGCGGAGCAGCTCGCGTTCGCCGAGCAAGGCGGGTTCGAAGGTCATGGGGATCGTGCGACGCACGACGCGTTCATCGCCCATGCGCGCAACCTGTTGATTCGGATCGAATCGTTGGCGTAGTGGGGCGGGCGGATGGTGGGGCAGGCTTCGTGCGGGGCGGTTGGGCCGTGGGGGCGGGTTCGCCCGGTTCGCCCGGTTCGCCTCGTTCGCCTCGTTCGCCTCGTTCGCCTCGTTCGCCTCGTTCTCCCCGTTCTCCCGGTTTGCCGGCCCCCGGTCCGCCGGGTTGCCGGGTTGCCGGGTTGCCGGGTTGCCGGGTTGCCGGGTTGCCGGGTTGCCGGGTTGCCGGGTTGCCGGGTTGCCGGGTTGCCGGGTTGCCGGGTTGCCGGGTTGCCGGTGCGAGCCAAGCGAACCCCGCCGCCTATGCAGCACGCCGGCGAATCGGCCGTTTTCCGTCCATTTGTCGTGAACGCTCCTCATCTGTAGCGATGTAGGCCATCGTTCGCCGCCTGTTGCGTCGATGGCCGCATGTCCAGGGCGCTCGCCATGCCCTCCCCGTATTCAGGCTCCGGCGTGTGACCGGCACGACCGGCACCACCAGCGCGCCGCATCTCCGCATGTCAGCCCCGCTGCCCGAGCAGCGCGCCAAGGTTCGCGCCGGCACGATTGCTCAGCGCTCGACATCCGCGACGGCGAAAGTCCGCAATTTCCATCCGAGTCGCACCGCGAGCATCCGCATCGCGAAGCCGGCCGCGAGCGCGACCACGGTCGCCACGTCGGCGCCGATGCCCAGGTACTGCATCCCGACATAGAGCGCGCCCGTGCAGAACGCGACGCTCGCATACAGCTCCTCGCGCAGGATCAGCGGCATTTCGTTGCACAGCAGGTCGCGCAGCATCCCGCCGCACACGCCGGTGATCGCGCCGGCCAGCACGACGATGACCGGCGCGCTGCCGGTCGTCGCGCCGATGTCGCAGCCGATGATCGTGAACGCCGCGAGGCCGACCGCATCGACCGTGACGAACAGCGTCTTCATCCGCGCGAGACGGCGCGCCGCCCACGACGCGAAGGTCGCCGCGGCCAGCGTGATGACGAGATACTCGGGATGCGCGATCCAGCCGAGCGGATAGTGGCCGAGCAGCACGTCGCGCACCGTGCCGCCGCCGAGCGCCGTCACCGCGCCGACGAGCGCGAGGCCGAAGCGGTCCATCCCGCGCCGCATGCCCATCAGCGCCCCCGACATCGCCTCCGCGACGATCGCGATCAGGTACAGCGTATGCATCGTGCGCGCCTCAGCTTTCGATACGAAACAGGCCGCGCACACGCGCGCGCCCGGCTGCGTCGATCGCGGGCAGCGGCGTTGCCGGCTTGCGTTGCGCGTGGCGCTCGATGGTTCCCGAAGCGCCGAGCGCGACGACGCGGCGGATCAAAGGCGCGAAGTCGTCGCTGCGCGTACTGCGCGCGGATCGGGCATGGGCGAAATCGCGTCGGTCGACGCGCGCCATGCGCGGCGGCTTCACGGCCACCGATAGGGTTCCGTCGTCGGTAGTCTTCATGTAGTCGGGCGAGACGGTCACCGCGAGCGGGATGCGCCGAACACAGCGGCGCGGCAATGCCGCACACACGGGTGGTCGCGACGATGGGTCGGCGGTGCGATGGATCATGCAGGCTCCTGATTCGATGTGGCGACCGCGCCCGCCGCAGCGGCGTTCGTCGATTGCGAAACGCGCGCATTGTCGAAGGGATGCCGCGATACCGGAACATTCTTTAGCCAAACTTTGACTGGCTAAATTTTATTTAGGAAAGGCCGATGCACGGGCCTCAGCCCCGGGCGCCGCGCCGCGCCCCGCGCGCGGGCGGCTTCGCCTGTACCATCGTCTGCATGTTCGACACTTATCTGCGCCGATGGGATCTCGTTCCCGACGGCGGCCCGA
This sequence comes from Burkholderia ubonensis, assembly GCF_001718695.1. Classification (NCBI taxonomy): domain Bacteria; kingdom Pseudomonadati; phylum Pseudomonadota; class Betaproteobacteria; order Burkholderiales; family Burkholderiaceae; genus Burkholderia; species Burkholderia ubonensis. The sequence continues at coordinate 2,026,713 of NZ_CP013422.1, forward strand.
TCCTCAGCGCGAGCGGCGGCGTGCTGCCGGTCACCCGGCATGCGCAGCCCGCGATGCTGAAGGTCGCGACCTGCGACGAAGAGCGGCGCGGCAACGCGCTGATGACGTGGTGGAACGGCAACGGCGCCGCGCGGGTGTGGCTGCACGATCGCGACGCGGTGCTGCTCGAACGCGCATGCGCGACGCCGACGCTGGGCGAGCTGTCGGCCGCCGGCCATGACGACGATGCGATCCGCATCGCGTGCGACGCCGTCGCGCGGCTGCATGCGCATCGCGCGCCGCAGCCGCCCGCGACGGTGCCGCTGCGCGACTGGTTCCACGCATTGCTCGCGCACGCGCACGACGACGGCCACGACGAAGTGCTGCGCGTGTCGGCCGAGATAGCCCAGCGGCTGCTGGCCGCCCCCGTCGACGAAGCCGTGCTGCACGGCGACATCCATCACGGCAACGTGCTGAACTTCGGCGATCGCGGCTGGCTCGCGATCGACCCGAAGGGCCTGCACGGCGAGCGCGCATTCGACTATGCGAACCTGTTCTGCAATCCCGCGCACGACCTCGCGGTCGATCGCGCGCGCTTCGAGCGCCGTGTGGCGCTCGTCGCCGACGCCGCGCAGATCGACCGGCAACGGCTGCTGCAATGGATCGTCGCGTGGGCCGGGCTATCCGCGGTGTGGTCGATCGACGACGGACGAACGGCCGATACGCCGCTGCAGGTCGCGATGCTGGCCGCCGGTTCCCTCGGCCTGAAGTAGCACGCGACGCACACGCCCCGTATCACCCAAAAAGACGCCGGCATGCGCCGGCGTTTCCTCCGATCCAACGCGCGATGCTCAGCGCGCGGGATTCAGCGTCAGGTTCATGTGACGGTTCACGTCCTTGTACAGCAGGTAGCGGAAGCGGCCGGGGCCGCCCGAGTAGCACGCCTGCGGGCAGAACGCGCGCAGCCACATGAAATCGCCGGCCTCGACCTCGACCCAGTCCTGGTTCAGGCGATAGACCGCCTTGCCTTCGAGCACGTACAGCCCGTGCTCCATCACGTGCGTCTCCGCGAACGGAATCACGCCGCCCGGCTGGAACGTCACGATGTTCACGTGCATGTCGTGGCGCATGTCGCTCATGTCGACGAAGCGCGTCGTCACCCACGCGCCGTCGGTGCCCGGCATCGGAATCGGCTCGACGTCCTGCTCGTTGGTCACGAACGCTTCCGGCAGCGCAATGCCGTCGACGGCCTGGTAGCGCTTGCGGATCCAGTGGAAGCGCGCGGCGGCGTCGCTGACGTTGTGCAGCGTCCAGTTCGCGCCCGGCGGAATGAACGCGTAGCCGCCCGGCTTCAGCACGTGCTTCGAACCCTGCAGCGTCAGCTCGACTTCGCCTTCGACGACGAACAGCACGGCTTCGGCTTCCTTGTCCTGCTCGGGCTTGTCGCTGCCGCCGCCCGGGTTCACTTCGACGATGTACTGCGAGAAGGTCTCGGCGAAGCCCGACAGCGGGCGCGCGATCACCCACAGGCGCGTGTTCGCCCAGAACGGCAGCCAGCTCGTGACGATGTCGCGCATCACGCCCTTCGGAATGACCGCGTACGCCTCGGTGAACATCGCGCGATCGGTCAGCAGGTCGGTCTGCGGCGGGTGGCCGCCATGCGGCGCGTAATACGTTGTCTTAGACATAGGCATCCAGGCAATGGGTGGGTCCAACGTCCGCAGCGCAACGCGGCCGCGTCGCACGACAGCGCCTTCGTTCGGTCGGACAGGCTTCGCGACGGGGCCGCGCGCGGATCCGGGCGCGCGCCGATGCTTGCCGCTCCGCACACGCTCGGCGTCACGCGGGACGGGATCGGGACGGCAACGCTCGATTCCGTACGCGGGCAGCGCTGACGATAGCGAAGTCGATTGCGACCGACCAATTAAATGTTGCGATGCCTTTCATTCGATTCCGCACTACCGGTGCCGAGGCTCGGCGAGCGTGAGTTGTGCGCGTCGGGGGGAATCGTGACGGTGTCGGCGGACATCGGGCTCTGTGCCGAGCAGTTGCATGGATGTACGCGCGTATGCCGAACGGCTACAAGGGAACGTAGCGCGCGATGTCGTCGAAGAGGAGAAGGTACGGCAGGAGGGAATGCGCCGGCCAATCGAGCGTAGCCGGGGAAGGACTGCGGAGGAACGACAAGACTGCAGGTTTCGTCGGCGACGGCGGCCTCTGCGAGGCCGCCGCGCCTGCCGGATCGGGCGCGCCGGTGCGCGCGTCGCGCACCGTGCGAGGCCCGTCGCGATCAGTCCCAGTCGCGGCGATGACGGTGCTTGCGGTGGCGATAGCCGCGATCGCCATGGTCGCGGTCGTACGAGCTGCGCGACATGTTGCCGCCCAGCGCCGCGCCCGCGCCGCCGCCGACGGCCGCGCCGAGGAGGCCGCCCGTGCGGCCGCCCATCGCGTTGCCCGCCGCGGTGCCTGCGCCGCCGCCGAGCGCGCCGCCGATGATCGCGCCGGTGCGCTCGCGACGGTTCGACGTGACCGCGCCGCCTGCGCCGCCGCCGATCGCGCCGCCGATCACCGAGCCGGTGCTGCCGCCGACGGCGCCGCCGACTGCCGCGCCGGCAACCCCGCCGAGCGCGCCGCCAAGCGCGTTGTTCAAATCACTCGCTGCTGCCGGCAGCGCAGTCGCGCCGGCAAGAGCGGCGACGACGAGGGTGGGGGCGATCTTCTTCCACATGCCCGGTTCTTCCTTGTTCGCAATCTGGTTATTGAAGGTCCGCTCGCTACCACGATCCGAACCGGTCGGCGTCGACTCCGGCATTGTGCGGAACCGCGACCAATTCATTTCAACGAGCTTGCGGCGAAGAATAGCACCGCTCGCAGGTCCTTGCCGCCGTCATTCGGTAACAAGTTGTTCGCCGAAACGGAACCGGAAAAGCTTGCCGGAAATCGGCCGCGAAGGCCCGTCGGCCGGGGCTCCGCCGGCGGCCGCCCACGGTTTCCGCGCGGGCCGGAACGGGCGCGAGGCATCGCTTCGGACACACGTGGCAACACATCGGCGCAGCCGCACGCGGCGGCAACGATCGCGCGACACGCGGAGTCCGATCGACGCGCGCGATGCGCTACGCATGCATTGCGGGTTCGTCGCAGCGGCTGCCTGCGGCGGGCGGAATCACCGTGAAGAATAGGACGAGGCGCAGCCGGCTCAATGAACGAGCAAGCCGTCGATGGCTCGGGCGACAGAGTTGGGATGGATGGCGCGACGTACGGAGAACGCGGCGTCACGACGCGCAGCAATACGAATGCGCCGGCTCGACACGGCCGCGCGGCGCGCATGCTGGACGCGCCGCGCGTACCGCGCGATCAGCGGATGCGGAAGTGGCCGCCGATACCGACGCTGACCGGCGGCGCGTAATAGGCCGGTGCATAGCCGTAGTAGGCCGGCGCGGGCGCATAGCCGTACGCGGGCGCGGGTGCGTAGCCGTAAGGCGGCGCGACATAGCAGCCGGACAGGCCCGCGATCAGCGCAAACGAGATGAGGACTTTGTACATGGCTCGACTCCGGCGAAAAGAACGCATCGCACCGTGCGAGCGCCGTGCCGTCGCGGCGTGCGACCGTACGGCCGCATGCGCCGATCCGCGTTGCCGTCGCCCGGTGTAGCGATGCGCGGAGTCTAGCGCCGGCCTCCGCGGGAGGCGTTTCGCTGGCCGTTACAGGTGTTACCGGGCGTCACCGCGGAAACAGCCGCGGCGGGCGCCGCGGCGCGCGCGTGCTGGCGCCCTGGCCGGAGCGAGCCGCGCGGCCGTTACACGAAACGTGCGCGGATGCGCTGCGCGAGGGCTTCCAGCGTCGCCGCGTCGGCGACGTCGCGCGCGTGCATCCGCAACTCGACGCCTTCCCAGCGCGGGATCACATGGAAGTGCACGTGCGCGACCGTCTGGCCCGCGGCGCGACCGTTGAACTGGCCGATGAACATGCCGTCCGGCCGCAGCGCATCGCGCACGGCGGCCGCGACGCGCTGCGTCATGCGAATGCACGCGGCCGCGGCATCGGCGGACAGGTCGAAGATTTCCGCTGCGGGCTCCTTCGGGATCACGAGCACGTGACCGTCCGCCTGCGGCATCAGGTCCATGATCACGAGCGTGGCGTCGTCTTCCGCAACCTTGACGCACGGCAGGTCGCCGCGAAGGATTTTTGCGAACGGGTTGTTGGTGTCGTAGGACATGGCGTTTTCCGGTTTCTGGATTGGGTTCGAGGGGTAACGATGCCGGTCGATTATCGACCGGCCGCCGTCCGCAGTTCAACCTGCGCATCTCCGGCGCGCGTTTGCCGGCTTGCCGGTCGCGCCATCGCACGTGCAGCGACGCGCGATGCACGCTGCCGCCGTTCGTCACGCGCGCGCGATTGCACCGCGTCGCCCGAACCTGCGACACTGCCGGATCGTTGCCGGCCGGCACGCCACCGAGGACGCTCGCGCATGACGCTCCCGTTCAAATCGCTGATCCTGCGCGGCGCCGCCGTCGCAGTCGCCGTCACGCTCGGCTACGCCGGCTACACGCTGTCCCGGCTCGCGCCGATCGCGACCGGCTACGCGGCCAAGACGCTGTGCTCGGGCGTGTTCGTATCCGGCCGCCCGGCGGCGTCGGTGATCGACGTGGACATCATGGCGGGCGTGCATCCGCTGCTCAAGCTCGTGCGTCCGTCGCTCGATCCGGAGCATCGGCGCGCGGTCGCGACGTTCGCCGGTTTCGCGCGACGCGAGGCCGACTTCCGGCCGGGGCTCGGGTGCACGCTCGCGCTCGGCCCGGCGCACGATGTGCTGCCGGCCGCGCTGCCGCCCGTTGCCGATCCGCCGCACGCCGTGGCCGTAGCCGCGCCGGCCGCCCTATCGGGCATCGACACCGGCAAGCTGCAGCACGCGCTCGACCGCGCGTTCGACGAGCCCGATCCCGCGCGGCCGCGGCGCACGCGCGCGGTGGTCGTGCTCCATCGCGGCCGGGTGATCGCCGAGCGCTACGCGCCGGGCTTTTCGGCGGACATGCCGCTGCCCGGCTGGTCGATGACCAAGAGCGTGACCGCCGCGCTGATCGGCATGCTCGTCGCGCAGCACAAGCTCTCGCCGGACGCGTCGGCGCTGCTGCCCGAATGGCGCGACGCCGGCGATCCGCGCGCGCGCATCACGCTCGACGAACTGCTGCGGATGACGAGCGGCCTGCGATTCAACGAAGACTATGACGACCCGCTGTCCGACGTCGCCGTGATGCTGTTCACGCAGCCCGACACCGCGCGCTTCGCGTCGGCCATGCCGCTCGCGGCGCCGCCGGGCACGCGCTGGCATTATTCGAGCGGCACGAGCGCGATTCTCGCGCGCGTGATGCGCGACGCGATGGGCGGCACGGAAACCGACTACCTCGCGTTCCCCCAACACGCGCTGTTCGCGCCGCTCGGCATGCGCAATGCGTTCTTCGAGCCGGATGCGTCGGGCACGCTCGCGAGCGCGTCGTTCATGTATGCCAGCGCGCGCGACTGGGCGCAGTTCGGGCAGCTGCTCCTCCAGGACGGCGTGTGGGACGGCAAGCGCCTGCTGCCCGAAGGCTGGGTGCGCTACATGGCGCGCGCGACGCCGCAAGCGCCGCGCCGGGAATTCGGCGCGCATCTGTGGGTGAAGGTGCCCGAGCCGTTCAACGACCCCGATCCGCACGCGCCGGCGCTGCCGGCGGACGCGTTCCATGCGGTCGGGCACGAAGGCCAGTTCGTGAGCGTGGTGCCGAGCAGGCAGCTGGTGATCGTGCGGCTCGGTGTGTCGCGGCCGGAAGCCGCGTGGAATCACGAAGCGTTCCTCGCGCGCGTGCTCGACGCGGTGCCGGCGGCGGCGGCCCGGTGACGATGCAATGCCGCAGCGCCGGCCGCGCACGCGCGCGACGCCGCGTGCATCGTTACGGGTTCGCGCTGCCCGCGTACTTCTTGAAGCCCTCGCGCGTCGCCAGACGCTCGACGTAGCGCTGCACCGCCGGCAGATCGGGACGCTCGAACGGCGTGCCGAGCCAGCGGTTCACCGACAGCCCGATCGGAATGTCGGCGAGCGTGAAGCGGTCGCCGGCCACGAACGCGCCGGTCGCGTCGAGTTGCGCGTTCAGCACGCGCATGTGCTTCGTCCAGTCCGCGATCGACTTTGCAATGCCGTCCGGGTCCTGATGATCGGGCGACTTTCTCACGAGGCCCTGAAACGCGAACACCCACGAACGGTTCAGGTCCGAGGCCTGCCAGTCGAGCCACTGGTCGATCCGCGCGCGGGCCTGCGGCTCGGCCGGATAAAGCGACTCGCCGCCGTAGCGGTTCGCGAGGTAGCGGATGATCGTGTTCGATTCCCAGAGCACGAAATCGCCGTCCTTGATGACCGGCACGAGGCCGTGCGGATTCAGCGCGAGGTAGGCCGGATCGTCGGTCGAACGAAAGCCGGCGCCCCAGTCTTCGCGTTCGAACGGCAGGTCGAGTTCCGCGCACAGCCACAACACCTTGCGCACGTTGATGGACGGGATCTTGCCGAGGATGTGCAGCATGCAGGCTCCTTGTGAGGGTCGAGAGCGGAGCGGTCGGCCGGCACGGCGCGGCCGAACGCGGTCATGTCGGATTTATACACGAGCGCGCGGAAATCGACAGCGCGCGCTCGTGAAATCGGCGTTTCCGCCGCCGTCGCGCCGCCCGCATCGGCCCGGCTACGCGCCGCGGCACGCACGCGCCGCGGCGGTCCGACCCGACGCTCGCAAGCGCCGCCCTGTTCCCACCGCGCCCGCCGCGCCCGCCGCTTCCTTTACAATGCGCGGGATTTTTCCGTTTTCAGGCCGTCCCTGCCTTTCTGACAAGAGGATTTCATGATCATCAAACCGCGCGTGCGTGGCTTCATCTGCGTGACGACTCATCCCGTCGGCTGCGAAGCCAACGTCAAGGAACAGATCGACTATGTGACTTCGCACGGCCCGATTGCCGGCGGCCCGAAAAAGGTGCTCGTGATCGGCGCATCGACCGGCTACGGCCTCGCCGCTCGCATCACGGCCGCGTTCGGCTCGGGCGCGGACACGCTCGGCGTGTTCTTCGAGCGCGCCGGCAGCGAAACGAAGCCCGGCACGGCCGGCTGGTACAACAGCGCGGCATTCGAGAAATTCGCGGCCGCGAAGGGCCTGTATGCGCGCAGCATCAACGGCGACGCGTTCTCCGACGCGGTCAAGCAGGTCACGATCGACACCATCAAGCGCGACCTCGGCAAGGTCGACCTCGTCGTCTACAGCCTCGCCGCGCCGCGCCGCACGCATCCGAAGACGGGCGAGACGATCAGCTCGACGCTCAAGCCGATCGGCAAGTCGGTCAGCTTCCGCGGCCTCGACACCGACAAGGAAGTGATCCGCGAAACGGTGCTCGAGCCGGCGACGCAGGAAGAAATCGACGGCACCGTCGCGGTGATGGGCGGCGAGGACTGGCAGATGTGGATCGACGCGCTGCACGACGCCGGCGTGCTGGCCGACGGCGCGAAGACCACCGCGTTCACGTACCTCGGCGAGCAGATCACGCACGACATCTACTGGAACGGCTCGATCGGCGCGGCGAAGAAGGATCTCGACAAGAAGGTGCTCGCGATCCGCGACACGCTCTCCCCGACCGGCGGCGATGCGCGCGTGTCGGTGCTGAAGGCGGTCGTCACGCAGGCGAGCTCGGCGATCCCGATGATGCCGCTCTACCTGTCGCTGCTGTTCAAGGTCATGAAGGAACAAGGCACGCACGAGGGCTGCATCGAGCAGGTCTACGGGCTGCTCAAGGACAGCCTGTACGGCGCGACGCCGCACGTGGACGACGAAGGCCGCCTGCGCGCGGACTACAAGGAGCTCGATCCGCAGGTGCAGGCGAAAGTCGCCGCGCTGTGGGATCAGGTCACGAACGAGAACCTGTACGAGCTGACCGATTTCGCCGGCTACAAGACGGAGTTCCTGCGCCTGTTCGGCTTCGCGATCGCCGGTGTCGACTACGAGGCGGACGTGAATCCGGACGTGCAGATTCCCGGCATCATCGACACGACGGCCTGACGGCCGATGCCCGCCGCGTGCGCATGCGTGCGGCGGGCCGTGTCGGCGCGGACGTCATCGCGTTCGCCGCCGCAGCGCGGTCGCTTCACTGGACGGCCGCTGCGGCATCCCACAGCGGCTGCCGGCCGAGCGCCGCATGCCATGCATCGAAACGCGTGCGCCACGATTCGAACGGCTCGGTCAGCGGGTGACGCGGATCGCCGCTGAGCGAATACGCCATTCCCTCGATCAGCCAGCGCGGCTTGGTCGCGACCGCCAGATTGCCGAGCGCTTCCGCCTGCCGATGGTGGATCAGCTCGTGCGCCACGAAGTAGGTCTGCCAGCCGCGCGGCGCGAAGACCACGCCGAAGTCTCCCAGCGTCAATGCCGCGCGTTCGCCGAGGCCGAACCGGTCGGCACACGCGCGCGTCGAGCAGAACACGACGCGCGGCGCCGAGCGGAATGCGCCGGTCACCGCCGCCGCGCGCGCGTAACCGTCGCGATAGAGCTGCCGCGCCTCGCCGAGCTTCGCGGGATCGTCGATGCAGATGTCGGCGCCCGCGCACGACACGCCGGGAACCAGCGCGGGCGCGATCACGCGCAACGGCTTGACGAGCGCCCATGCGGCGACGGGCAACGCGACGAGCAGGCCCGCGAGGGCAACGGCGATGGGGGTGCGTTTCATCGGGGCGGGGTTCCTTGGTGGGAAGGAGGATGTTGCGGCATCGATCGATCGGACGGTCGGGCGGCGCGGCCTGCGCAGCTTTTTGCGCCGTCGCGCGCCAGCGGCGGCGCGATCACGTCGCCTGCCCGCCCCGCAGCCCGTCGGCCGCGGCGCCCCATCGACTCGACCGGATCCCGAGCCACAGAATCGCGACGCTGCATCCTAGCAGGAGCGCCTCGAGCAGCGTCGAGTCGAGGTGCCAATAGCGCGACAGCAGCACGACGACGAGATCGATCGCGAAATGAACCGCGATCGCGCCGAGCAGCCAGCGCTTCGTGCCGCGCACGAACGTCTGCATCACCATCAGCGACATCCCGACATGCGCGGCAACCGCGCTCACGCGCTCGAGCACCGCGAGGAACGGCGACGCGAGCGTCATGCCGGCGAACTGCGACGCGATCAGCGTTTGCACGCCCGCGCTGGTCACGAGCCCGGCGCGCGCGAGCAGATAGCCGCCGCAGAGCGCGACGAAGCCGACGCCGACCAGCAGCATCGCCTCCAGCCCGCCGTGGCCGAGCCCGTACATCACCGCGGTGCGCGGATCGCGTTGCCCGGCCAGCAGATAGCGGAACGCGACCCAGCGCCCGCACTCCTCGAACAGTGCCGCGGTGAGCGCCGCGAATACGAGCATCGGCATATGCCAGCGCGGATCGTCGCCGAGCCAGCGAAACAGCGGAATCTGCCAAGACAGCCGCAGCACCGGCTGGAATACGAAGAAGATCAGCATCCCGCAGAAAAACGCGCGCCACGGCACGCCCGCGCGATGCCGCCACACGAGCGCGAGCAGCGGCGGGCCGGCCAACGCGGTGACGCCCGCGCAGAACGTGGCGAACAGCAGAACCGGATCGATGATGTGCATGGGAACGGAACGGGATGAAAGGGCGAGTGGACGTGCGCGGCGCCGATCGTGCGTGCATCACGACACAAGCTGCTTGTGAAAATACGTGGTCGCGCACGGCGTGCCGTCCGGCATCAGCGCGTAGTTTGGCACGTCCCCGACCCGTTGCCACCCTGCCCGCTCATACAGTCTCGCGGCATCGCTGCCGGTCACCGTGTCTAGCACGAGGACGGCCTTGCCGGCTTCGCGTGCGGCGTGGTCGGCGGCGGCCAGCAGCTTCGCGGCGATGCCCTGCCGACGCGCGCGGCGGGACACGAGCATCTTCGCGACGTCGGCGCGATGCGGCTGGTTCTCCGCTTGCGCGGTCACGATCTGCACGGTGCCGACGATGCGCGCGGCCGCGTCCTCGGCGACGAGCAGGATGCGCTCGCCGCGCGCCACGCCTTCGGCAACCTGCTTCCAGAATGCAACGGCCGTCGCGCGCGCGATCGGCAGCATGAAGCTGACGGATGCGCCGCCCTCGACGCAGTCGATGAGCACGTCGGCCAGCGCATCGGCGCACGCATGTGCTTCGCGCGCGTCGACGCGACGCACGGTGACAGGTTCGGTCATTCCTTCTCTCTCCGGAAGTCAGGCGGGCGGCATGCGCCCGATCGAAGCCGACGACGGCATGCGCGCGAAGGCGCGCACGGGACGGCCCGCGTCCGCCAATACGGCGCCGAGCCGGGCCGCCGAGTGATGCCGCCCCGTCATGCTACGCGAACCGACGATGCATCGCCTATGCTCGCTGCACGGCCCACTTTCAGCGATGTATCGCAGGCGCCGGCCGCCAGGTCGATGCGTTGAGCGTTGCTGCGCCGACAACGGCGCGCGGACCATTCCGGCGCTGGCCGCACCGTTCGATATGACGCGACCGTCGTCCTGAAGCGTGTCGCAGCGCCCCCGTCCTGGCGCGATCCGCGAATCGGAACGCTCGCGGCCCTGCAAGCGACTCGTCATTGCGAGACGCCTGCCGCGCGCCTACGATGCGTGAAAGAAGCACGACGACACGCCGTCGCCGGCGTGCACCGTCACGCGCTTCGCAGGAGGCGACATGCTGCACATGCACACGCATTCGACCCGCGTCAGCCGGCATCTGAACGCACCGCGCGGACGCGTCTACCGCGCATTGCTCGATCCGCACGCGATCGAGCAGTGGAAAGCGCCGGACGGCATGACTTGCCGCGTGGATGCGTTCGATGCGCGCGAAGGCGGTGCGCTGCGCGTGTCGCTCAGCTACGACGCGCCGTCGGACGGCACCGGCAAGACCACCGCGCACACCGACACTTATCACGGCCGCTTCGTGACCCTTGTGCCGAATGAGCTCGTCGTCGAGATCGACGCATTCGAAACCGACGATCCCGCGCTGCGCGGCGCGATGACGATCACGATCACGCTGTCCGACGACGCCGGCAGCACGCGCATCGACGCGGTCCACGACGGCCTGCCGCCCGGCGTGCCGGCCGCCGACAACGAGACGGGCTGGCGCATGGCGCTGGCGAAGCTCGCGGCGCTGGTCGAGCACGGGTGAGCCGGCCCGCAGCACACACTGCCAGCCGGCAGCGCGAAAGCCCGCCGCATGCGACACTGGCCGCCGCTGCGTGCATCGCGCCGGCCGCCGGCGCGATGCCCGTGACCGCCTTCCGACTCCGCACAAGGGACCGACGATGAACGCCACGCGCACCGCCACCTGGTATTTCGATTTCGTTTCGCCGTTCGCCTATCTGCAGCTGGAACGCTTCGACACGTTGCCGCCCGACATCGCGTTCGAGCCCAAGCCGATCGTGCTCGGCGCGCTGCTCGCGCACTGGGGCCAAAAGGCGCCCGCCGAGATCGCGGCGAAGCGCGTGTTCACCTACCGCCACGCGCAGTACCGCGCCGACAAGCTCGGCATCGCGTTCCGGATGCCGCCCGCGCATCCGTTCAATCCGATCCGGCCGCTGCGCCTCGCGATCGCGATGGGCGGCTCGCTCGATGCGATCCGGCGCATCTTCCGCCATATCTGGCGCGACGGGCATGACGTCGCGTCGCCGGAAGGCTTCGCCGCGCTGTGCGACGCCGTCGGCTTCCCCGAAGGCGTGACCGCCGTCGATGCGCAGGAAGTGAAGGACGCGCTGCGCGCGCATACCGACCACGCGATCGCGCACGGCGTGTTCGGCGTGCCGACGTTCGAACTCGACGGCGACCTGTTCTGGGGCGAGGATGCGACCGCGATGTTCGTCGATTGCGTCGCGTCGCGCGCGTGGCTCGACTCGCCCGAAGTGCGCCGCATCAGCGCGCTGCCGGACGGCATCCGGCGCGGCTGACGGCGCGCCCGGCGCCTACGCGCCGCGGTCTTCGACGAGCGGCGGCACCGCCTCCCGCATCAGCGCGGCGAACCGCACGAGCCGCGACGGATAGAACTGCGCATACGGATAGGTCAGGTAGACCGGCAGCGGCGCGGCCTCCCATTGCGGCGCGAGATGCACGAGGCGCCCGTGCGCCAGGTCGTCCGCCAGCAGCCATGACGAGCCGACGCACGCGCCGGCGCCGAGCAGCGCGGCGCTGCGCAGCGCATACAGGTTCGCGGTGCTGATGCGCGGCCGGATCGCGATGCGCCGCGTCTCGCCCGTGACCGCATGCGTGAGCGCCAGTTCGTTGCGATAGTAAGTGCTCAGCGACAGCCACGGCAGCGCGGCGAGCGCGTCGGGCTCGGCCGGCACGGGGGCGCCGTTCAGCACCGACGGCGCGGCAACCACGAAGCGCGGCACCTTCGACAGCCGGATCGCGACGACGCCCGGATCGGTCGGCTCGCCGACCTGGATCGCGCAGTCGATGCCGCTGCCGATGAAATCCCGCACCTCGTCCTGCAGCAGCCACTCCACCGACACGCGCGGATAGTCGCGCAGGAACCGCGCCAGCGGCCCGACGAAGCGCTCCTGCCCGAACGCGTGCGGCACCGCGACCCGCAGCAGCCCCTCGGGCTCCTCCTGCGCGCCGCGCAGGTCGGCTTCGAACGCAGCCCAGCTCGCCAGCAGTTCCTTCGCGCGCTTGAAGCAGCGCTCGCCGTCGACGGTCAGCCGCATCGTGTGCGTCGTGCGCTGCAGCAGCCGCACGCCGAGCGAGCGCTCGAGCGCCTGCAGCCGGCGGCTGATCGTCGGCTGGGTCGTGTTCAGTTGCGCGGCGGCGGCCGACAGGCTGCCCGATTCGACTATGCGCACGAAGGTTTCCATCAGCTCGAAACGATAGCCGGCGCCCTCCACCGGAACCGTGCGATGACGCGTAGACCCGCCAGCAGCGGACTTGACAGGGATTTTCTCTTTCATACGCCAAGCGTATAACAAATCTGCGCCGCACGGTACTACCGTCGCCCGCGCCGCGCCGGCACACTCGCATCCATTCCTTCACCCCACACAGGATGCCCATCATGTCCACCCCGACGAACCTCGACGCCGCGACCCGCGCGCCGCTTGCCCCGCCGCACGCGGCCACCACCGCCGCCCCGCTCGACGGCCGCCTCGTGCTGCTGCTCGCCGCCGCGGCCGGCCTCGCGGTCGCGCCGCTCTACTACAGCCAACCGATGCTCGGCGTGCTCGGGCCCGATCTCGGCGCGTCCGAGCGGGCGGTCGGCCTCGTGCCGACGCTGACGCAGCTCGGCTATGCGCTCGGCATCCTGCTGCTCGCGCCGCTCGGCGACCGCTTCGACCGCCGCCGCGTGATCGTGACCAAGGCGGCCGCGCTGGTCGGCGCGCTGCTGCTGGCCGCGGCCGCGCCGTCGATCGGCCTGCTGCTGGCCGCGAGCTTCGCGATCGGCCTGTCCGCGACGATGGCGCAGGACGTCGTGCCGGCCGCGGCCACGCTCGCGCACGACGCGCATCGCGGCCGGACGGTCGGCACCGTGATGACCGGCCTGCTGATGGGCATCCTGCTGTCGCGGGTGGTCAGCGGCTTCGTCGCCGAGAACCTCGGCTGGCGCACGATGTTCGTGATCGCCGCCGCGAGCGTCGCGGCGATCGGCGTCGTGGCCGCGCGCGGCCTGCCGCGCTTCGAACCGACGACGCGCCTGTCGTATCGCGCGCTGATGGGCTCGCTCGGCGAGCTGTGGCGCCGCCATCCCGCGCTGCGGCGCGCGGCGCTGGCGCAAGGCCTGCTGTCGGTCGGCTTCAGCGCGTTCTGGTCGACGCTCGCGGTGATGCTGCACGGTGCGCCGTTCCATCTCGGCAGCGCGGCGGCCGGCGCGTTCGGCCTCGCAGGCGCGGCCGGCGCACTGGCCGCACCGGTCGCCGGCCGGCTCGCCGACCGTCATGGGCCGGAGCGGGTCACGCGGCTCGGCATCGGCATCGCCACACTGTCGTTCGCGGTCATGGCGCTCGCGCCGCTGCTGTCGGCGCACGCGCAGCTCGCGCTGCTCGCGGCGGGCACGATCGGCTTCGACCTCGGCGTGCAGGCGACGCTGATCGCGCACCAGTCGATCGTGTACCGCATCGATCCCGCGTCGCGCAGCCGCCTCAACGCGGTGCTGTTCGTCGGCATGTTCATCGGCATGGCGGCCGGCGCCGCGATCGGCAGTCAACTGCTCGCGCAGTTCGGCTGGACCGCGGTGCTCGCGCTCGCCGTCGCGGCGTCGCTCGCGGCGCTCGCCGTGCGGATGTGGCGCCGGTAATTCTTCCGCGCAGCGCGGATATGAAGCGGGCAGGCTCGACGGCCTGCCCGCTTTTTTTATTTTCTTTCGCGGGTCGCACGGGGCGCCGCCGCGCGACAGCCGGGCGCGGCCGGCGCCCCCGGTCCGCTCATCCGGTGCAAGGTCGACGGCACGTCGCCCGCTCGGCAGTCCGGCCAATTATTTTTCCGCACGCCCCGATGGTTGCTCCTGCAACCGTATGACGATTTCGCGGAGCCGCGCCGCACGGCGTCGAGCAATCCGGCCCCATCGAAAAACCGCATTTTCTCCGGGAATTCCCGGTATTTTTTCGCATTTTCTTCAACATTACCGATGACATACTTGCCCCCCGTCGTGCTCGGTTGCGAGCGCGCTTTCTGATTCCGCCGGTCGCAGCCGATGGGTTGCCGTGCCGTCGGGCCGCATGACATGAATGATTTCGACACCACGATCCAGGTCTTCCTCACGCACATCACGTTCGGGCCGCTGCTGAATCATGCGATCCGCGTCGTCGCCGGCCTGTACACGTTCAAGGGCTTCGTGCTCGTGCCCGTGCTGTGCTGGCTGTGGTTCCAGCCGGGCCCGCACAGCGAGCGGCGGCGGGAGATGATCGTCGCGACGATCGCGAGCGGCCTCGTCGCGCTCGCGGCCGGCCGACTGCTCGCGAAGACCCTGCCGTTCCGCCTGCGGCCGATCTACAACCCGGAGCTGCACCTGCACTTTCCGTCCTCGGAACTGCGCGCGGCGACGCTGCAGACGTGGAGTTCGTTTCCGAGCGACCACGCGATGCTGTGGATGGCGATCTCGACCGGCATCTTCCTGATGTCGCGCCGCGTCGGCGTGCTCGCGCTGCTGTATACGATCGTGTTCATCTGCGTGCCGCGCGCGTATCTCGGCTTTCACTATCCGACCGACCTGCTGGCGGGCGCCGCGATCGGCGTCGCGATCACGTGGCTGATGACGCGCGACGCGATCCGCGCGCACTACGCGCCGCCGGTGCTGCGGCTGATCGGGCGCTTTCCGGCGCCGGCGTACACGCTTGCGTTCCTGCTGTGCTTCGAGCTGATCACGCAGTTCGACGAAGTGCTGACGCTCGCGCTGTCGGTCACGCATACGACGTTGTAACGGCGTGGTCGGCGGATGCGTTCGGTGCGGTCGTCGCGACGCGCGCGCATACGCTGTGGGCCGCGGGCGATCGCATCGCGCAGCTCGCATGGAGGTGGATGCGGTGCCGATGCCGATGCCGAGCCGGTGCCGGCGCGAGTAAGGCTGCGTCCACGTGCGTCAGTCGCGATCGGACGCGCCGAGCGGAAAGGACGCACGATACGATCGTGCTTCATCAACCGCGCATGCAAACGACGAACGCGCAAGCAACCGCGTGCGCGTCCGGCCAATTCGACATCGGCCCGCGATGTTCTTACGCTCGCCCGTCCGCCACGATGCGCCCTTCGCTGCGCCAGCGCAGCATGCCGCCGCCGAGATTCGCGATCGCGTCGAAACCCGCCTGCCGCAGGATCACGGTCGCCTGCGCGGACCGTCCGCCCGCGCGGCACACGGTCACGATCGGCCGGTCGCGCGTGAGCTCGGCCGCGCGCGCGGCCAGTTCGCCGAGCGGAATCGGCGTCGCGTCCGGAATGTGCCCGAGCGGCCCGGTGAATTCGGCGGGCTCGCGCACGTCGACGATCTGCACCGCGTTCAGATGATCCTCGAGCCACTGCGGATCGATTTCCCAGAAGCCGGCGAACGTATAGACGAGCGGCGCCCAGCCGGGCTCGTCCTGCCGCTCCGGCGCGCTCGCCGCGATCCCGCATTTCAGGTTCGCGGGCACCGCGACGTCGATCCGGCGCGGGTGCGGCAGCCCGAGGTTCGTCATGTAGCCAGCGAAATCGTCCTCGCTGAGATCGCCGCCGAGGCGCGGATTGAAGCGCCGCTCCTCGCCGACGCTCGTCACGGTCAGCCCGCGGTAGTCGTGCGCCGGGTACAGCAGGCAGCTTTCCGGCAGCGTGAAGAGCCGGCCGTGCACCGCGCGATACATCGCGCGCGGGTCGCCCTGCTGGAAATCGGTGCGGCCGGTGCCGCGGATCAGCAGGCAATCGCCGATGAACGCCATCGATTCGTCGTCGAGCACGAGGCTGATGCAGCCGTTCGTGTGGCCCGGCGTCGCGCGCACGGTCAGGTAGCGCTCGCCGAACGCGCAATGGTCGCCGTCGCGCAGATAGCGGTCCGCGCCCGCCGCGCCGCTCGCCGCGGAAATGGCGATGGCGCTGCCGGTGCGCTGCTTCAGCAGCCACGCGCCCGTCACGTGATCGGCGTGCACGTGCGTGTCGATCGTCGCGCCAAGCCGCAGGCCGAGTTCGTCGATCAGCGCCGCATCGCGGCGCACCTGCTCGAACACCGGATCGATCAGCACCGCTTCGCGCGATGCCGGGTCGGCGAGCAGATAGGTGTAGGTCGACGATTGCGGGTCGAACAGTTGGCGGAAGATCATGGCGATGTTGCTCCGTCGGCGGAGTGTGGCGGTCGCGCGGAAGGCGGCATGGATGCCGCCGATGCGGGGCGATATGCGCACGTGTACCCACAAGCGTAGTGCAAAACGCGGCGGCCATTGGCGGCTTCGTACGGGAGACGCGTGACGCTGCGGGCAGTCGCATGCGGCCTTACACTGGCGGGCCTCATCTCACGTCACCGGAGTTGCGTCGCATGTCGCTGACGATTGATCCGAAGCAGGCCGCCGCGCTGCTGGCCGTCGCCGACACGGGCAGCTTCGAGCAGGCGGCGGTGCGCCTGCACGTGACCGCGTCCGCCGTCACGCAGCGGGTGCGCGCGCTGGAGGCGAGCCTCGGCACGCCGCTCGTGCTGCGCACGCGGCCGTGCCGGCCGACCGTCGCCGGGCAGCGCGTGCTGCAGCACCTGCGCCGCGTCGCGCTGCTGCAGGCCGATCTGCAGAGCGCGCTCGCGATCGAGCGCGAATCGCCGATCTCCGTCACGATCGCGCTCAATTCCGACAGCCTCGGCACGTGGTTCCTGCCCGCGCTGACGTCGGTGCTTGCCGGCGAGCGCATCCTGTTCGAGCTGATCGTCGAGGACCAGGACCATACGTTCGCGCTGCTCGAAAGCGGGATGGCGGTCGGCTGCGTGACGACCGAGCCGAAGCCGATGCGCGGCTGCGTCGCGACGCCGCTCGGCACGATGCGCTACCGGCTGCTCGCCGCGTCCGCGTTCGCCGCGCGCTGGTTTCCGCGCGGCCTCAATCGCGCGAGCGCGCGCCGCGCGCCGGTCGTCGCGTATTCGCGGCGCGACACGCTGCAATCGTCGTTTCTGGAAGAAAAGTTCGGGCTGCCCGTCGGCGCCTACCCGTGCCACTACGTGCCGGGCACGCACGCGCATTTCGCGGCGGTGAAGCACGGGCTCGGCTATGCGATGGTGCCGGCGCCGCTGCTCGGCGACACGCCGCTCGACGCGCAGGGCCTCGTCGATCTCGCGCCCGCGCATCCGACCGACGTCACGCTGTACTGGCACGCGTGGACCGTGCAGTCGCCGGCGATGGCGTCGTTGTCCGCGCGCGTCGTCGAAGCGGCGCGGCGGCTGCTCGCGCCGCTCGCGCGCTGATCGCTTCGACGGCGCAGCGCCGCCGCCCGGTTACGCGCGCCGCTGCGCGAAATACGCGCCGACCGCGGCGACGAACGTGTCGATGTCGTCGCGCGACACGTCGCAGTGCGTGACGAAACGCGATGCGTACAGCATCTGCGTGAGAATCCCGCGTTCCTTGAGCCACGCTTCGAGCGGCGCGCAGTCGGCTTCGGGGAACTGCGCGAACACCATGTTCGTCGCGTGCGACAGCACCTTCACCTCATCGATGCGCGCGAGCCCCGCGGCAAGGCGCGCGGCGTTCTCGTGATCGTCCGCGAGCCGCTCGACGTTGTGCTCGAGCGCATACAGGCACGCGGCCGCGAGCAGCCCCGACTGCCGCATCGCGCCGCCGAGCATCTTGCGCCAGCGCCTTGCGCGCTCGATCAGCGGCCGGCTGCCGACCAGCACCGAGCCGACCGGCGCGCCGAGCCCCTTCGAGAAGCAGATCGACACCGTGTCGAACGGCGCGCACAGGTCCGCGATCGCGCGGCCCGACGCGACGGCCGCGTTGCACACGCGCGCGCCGTCGAGGTGCGTGGACAGCCCGCGGCTGCGCGCGAGCGCGGCGGCCTCTTCCACGTAGCCGGCCGGCAGCACGCGGCCGCCGATCGTGTTTTCGAGCGCGAGCAGCCGCGAGCGCGCGAAGTGGTCGTCGAGCGGCTTGATCGCGGCGACGATCCTGTCGATCGGCAGCGTGCCGTCGGGCGCGTTGTCGATCGGCTGCGGCTGGATGCTGCCGAGCACCGCCGCGCCGCCGCCTTCGTATTTGTAGGTGTGCGCCTGCTGGCCGACGATGTATTCGTCGCCGCGTTCGCAATGCGCCATCAGCGCGGCGAGATTGCTCTGCGTGCCGCTCGGCAGGTACAGGCCCGCCTCCTTGCCCGCGCGCTCGGCCGTCGCGGCCTGCAGGCGCTTGACGGTCGGGTCGTCGCCCCACACGTCGTCGCCGACTTCGGCGGCTGTCATTGCGGCCAGCATCGCGGGGCTGGGGCGCGTCACGGTATCGCTGCGTAGATCGATCATCGGTGGTCCCTGAGTGAGCGCGGGCCGGCACGGGCGTGCCCGAGCCGGCCTGCCGAAAGGAGACTCAGAGTGTACGCAATTCGCCGGGCGGCTGCCGGCCGCGCGGGCGTGACGGGCAGCGGGCATCGCGCGCCCGATGATGCGACGCGCCATATTGACGCAGGTGCGGCGGGCCGCCGCGCCCCGCCCGCCGCAGGCCGCGCCGCGATCTTGATACGAATCAACGATTTAACGCGGCGGCGCCGCACCGGGTCTGGACATCTGCGACGAGTTGGCGCATTTCGCAGCGCAATATCGCGTCCCATACTCCAGCCAACCCTGCAACCGCCCTCGGCCAGGGTCCGCCGGCAGGCCCGCCGGCGGGTATCGACAGCTTCGGTCAACTGGTATGGATACCGCATTTTCGGCCCTCGATCTGGCCCGCCTGCAATTCGCGTTCACCGTCTCGTTTCACATCGTCTTTCCGGCGCTCAGCATCGGCCTCGCGAGCTTCATCGCGGTGCTCGAATACCGCTGGCTCAAGACCGGCAAGCCGTACTACAAAACCCTCTGCCTCTTCTGGTCGAAGATCTTCGCCGTCGCGTTCGGGATGGGCGTCGTCTCCGGCGTGGTGATGAGCTATCAGTTCGGCACCAACTGGGCCGGCTTCTCGAGCTTCGCCGGCTCGGTCACCGGCCCGCTGCTGATGTACGAAGTGATGACCGCGTTCTTCCTCGAAGCCGGCTTCCTCGGCATCATGCTGTTCGGCTGGAACCGCGTCAGCCCGCGCGCGCACTTCGGCGCGACGCTGATGGTCGCGATCGGCACGATCATCTCGACGTTCTGGATCCTCGCGTCGAACAGCTGGATGCAGACGCCGCAGGGCTTCGAGATCGTCGACGGCCGCGTCGTGCCGACCGACTGGTTCGCGATCATCTTCAACCCGTCGTTCCCGTACCGCCTCTTCCACATGGCGATCGCCGCGTTCATCGTGGCCGCACTGGTGGTCGCCGCGACCGGCGCATGGCACCTGCTGAAGGGCCGCCGCGACCAGGGCGTGAAGAAGATGTTCTCGATGGCGCTGTGGCTGCTGCTGGTGCTCGCGCCGGTGCAGGCGCTGATCGGCGACCAGCACGGCATCAACACGCTGAAGCACCAGCCGGCGAAGATCGCCGCGATCGAGGGCCTGTGGGAAACCGAGAAGGGCGGCACGCCGCTCAACCTGTTCGGCATTCCCGACATGCAGGCCGAAACGACGCGTTACGCGGTGAAGGTCCCGCACCTCGGCAGCCTGATCCTCACGCACAGCTGGGACGGCGAGATCCGCGGCCTGAAGGAATTCCCGCCGGAAGACCGGCCGAACTCGACGGTCGTGTTCTGGAGCTTCCGGATCATGGTCGGCCTCGGCTTCGCGATGATCGCGCTCGCCGCGCTCGCATGGCTGCTGCGCCGCCGCGACCGCCTGTATGAATCGAAGGGGTTCCAGCGCTTCGCGCTCGCGATGGGCCCGACCGGTTTCGTGTCGCTGCTCGCGGGCTGGGTGACGACCGAGGCGGGCCGCCAGCCGTGGGTCGTGTACGGCGTGATGCGCACCGCGCAGGCCGTGTCGCCGCTCTCCGCGCAGCAGGTCAGCATTTCGATGATGGCGTTCGTGGTCGTGTACTTCCTCGTGTTCGGCACCGGCGTCTACTACATGCTCAAGCTGATGAAGGCCGGCCCCGCGCTGCCCGACGTCCCGCACGACGACAAGCCGGACACGCGCCCCGACCACACCGCGCGCCGCCCGATGTCGGCCGTCGAAGAGCTGATCGAGACCGTCTGAACGGCCCGACACATACGCATACGAGGATATTCATGGACGTCACCGTAATCTGGGCCGCGATCATCGCATTGGGGCTCTTCATGTACGTCGTGCTCGACGGTTTCGACCTCGGCATCGGCATCGTCTTCCCGTTCTTCCCGGACGAGAAGGAACGCGACCTGATGATGAACACGGTCGCGCCCGTGTGGGACGGCAACGAGACGTGGCTCGTGCTCGGCGGCGCCGGCCTGTTCGCGGTGTTTCCGGTCGTCTATTCGACCGTGCTGTCGGCGCTGTACCTGCCGCTGATCTTCATGCTGATCTGCCTGATCTTCCGCGGCGTGTCGTTCGAGATCCGCGCGAAGGCGCGCCGCACCAAGCAGCTGTGGGACCTCGCGTTCATCGGCGGCTCGGCCGGCGCGACGCTGTTCCAGGGCATCGCGCTCGGCGCGTTCCTGCAGGGCATCGACGTGAAGGACGGCGTGTTCGCCGGCGACGCGTTCGACTGGCTCACGCCGTTCAGCCTGCTGACGGGCCTCGGCCTCGTCGCCACCTACGCGCTGCTCGGCTGCTGCTGGCTCGTCGCGAAGACCGAAGGCGACCTGCAGCGCCGCCTGCATCGCGTCGTGTGGCCGCTGACCGTCGTGCTGCTCGGCTTCATCGCGGTCGTCAGCCTGTGGACGCCGCTGCAGGACCCGGCGATCGCGCAGCGCTGGTTCGATTCGGGGCTGTTCTGGCGCCTGCTGCCGGTGCCGTTCCTCGTCGTCGGCTGCGCGATGTGGATGCGTCGCGCGGTGCGCGACCGGCACGACACGACGCCGTTCGTGCTCGCGCTGGCGCTCGTGCTGCTCGGCTACGTCGGCCTGCTGGTCACGCTGTTCCCGTATGCGATCCCGCAGAGCATGACGATCTGGGAAGCGGCCGCGCCGCGTTCCAGCCAGACCTTCACGCTGGTCGGCGCAGCGGTTATCCTGCCGATCATCATCGCCTACACGACGATGGGCTACTGGGTATTCCGAGGCAAGGTGCGCCATGAAGACCAGCACTACTACCACCACTGAGCACGGCGCCGCGCCGCGCTCGAAACTGCGCGGCTGGATGTGGTTCGTCCTGCTGTGGGCAGGCGGCGTCGCCGGCGCGGTCACGCTCGGCTATGCGTTCAAGATCTTCATGAACCTGACGCTGTTCGCGGTGAAGTAAGCGGCGCGGCCTGTATCGCCTCCACACGCCTCGCGCATCCGTCGATCAACCGGCGGATGCGCGGTCCCCCCGCGACGGTACGGACCGTGCGCACCCATCGCACGACGCCGAGCTTCGATCTAGCCATACCGAACCTGCGGCCGATGGCCTGAACCGCTGGCCCGCTGCATCCCGGCCGTGCGGCGCTACGCCGAATCGGACAGCCACCGCGCGACACGCGCGACGAGCGGGTCCGCTTCGTCGAAGAACTCGACGCCCGCCACCTGCGGCGCGTCGCAAATCGTGAACACCGGCTTGCCCCATTGCAGGCCGAGCGCGATCTCGGACAGCGTGCCGAGGCCGCCGCCCACCGCAACCAGGCACAGCGATGCGCGCGCGATCAACGCATTGCGCGTGATGCCGAGACCGGTCGGCAGCGCGACGCTCAGGTACGGGTTGGCCTCCTGCGCATCGTCCTCGGGCAACAGCCCGATCGCGCATCCGCCGGCCGCATGCGCGCCGCGCGCGGCGGCCTCCATCACGCCCTGCTTGCCGCCGCCGACGAGCGCGACGCCCGCCGCCGCGATGACGTATGCGATCCGCTCGGCGATGCGCATTTGCATGTCGGTCGCATCGCGCGGCCCGATCACGCCGACCGGCATCCGGTGCCGGCGCGCGCCGCGCTGCCGCTGCGCGAGCCGCGCGAGCGCGTCGCGCGCGTCCTCCGACCATTCACATTCGATGACGCCGTTGCCGAACAAGGCCTTCCCCCAATGCAAGAACGCAGGTGCAGAGCGCCGTCAGCACGATCGACAGCACGGCCGCCTGCGAGAAATCGGTTTGCCCGTCCGACAGCTTCAGGTACATCAGCAGCGGCAGGATGTTGATTTGCGTGCCGGCCAGCGCGAGCGCCGTGCCGTAGGTGCCGAGCGCGATCGCCGTCACGAGGCACCACGCGGACGCGACCGACGGCCACAGCTCGCGCCACGCGACGTCGAGCCACGCGCGCCACGGCCGCGCGCCGAGCGTCAGCGCCGCTTCGAGCGGCCGCCGGTCGAGATTCGCGAGCGCCGGATAGATCATCAGCGCGACGCGCGGGATCAGGTAATACGCGTAGGCAACGGCGAGCCCCGGCATCGTGTAGATCGCGCCGCCGATCACGTTCTGGTCGGCCCCCAGCGACGCCAGCAGCGCGGTGACGAAGCCGGCGCGGCCGAACGCGAGGATGAAGCCGTACGCGATCACCAGCCCGGAGAACGCGAGCGGCACGCCGAGCAGCGCGAGCGACCAGTGGCGGCGGGCGGGCGACTGCCCCGCCAGCGCGAACGCGACCGGCACGCCGACCCCGACCGACAGCGTGCCGGCGCCGCTCGCCAGCGCCAGCGAGCGCACGACCGCATCGGCGACGAGCGGATCGCGCAGCACCGCGGCGAACGCGCGGCCGCCGTCCGTGAATGCCGCGCCGACGAGCGCCGCGAGCGGCAGCACGAAGAACACCGCGAGCAATCCCGCGGCCGGCGCCGCGCCGAAGCGGCGCAGCGCGCCGCGTTCCGGTAGAGTGGCCTGCATCTCGCGCTCCTTACTTGCCGAGCGTCGCCTGCGACCACAACTGGTCGACCTCGGCCTTGCGCGCCGCCGCCTTCGCGACGTCGAGCGGGCGCACCTGCGGCGCATTCGGCAGCTTCGCCGCGACGTCCGGCGCCACCGGCGTGCCGGGCACCGCCGGACGCACGTAGCCTTGCGCGAACAGCGCCTGCCCCACGTCGCTCATCACGAGGTTGAGCCACAGCTGCGCGGCGGCCGGGTTCGGGCCGTTCTTCACGAGGCTCATCGCGTACGGCGCCGACACGCTGCCGTCCTGCGGAATCACGACTTCCGCCGCGTCGCCCATCCCGTCCGTATATTTCGCCTTGAGCCCGTCGTTCTCGTAGCCGATCAGGATCGGGATCTCGCCTTTCACGAACTTCGCGTAGGGCGTCGTGCCCTCGACGCGCAGCACGTTGCCCGCGTTCTTCAGCTTGCCGAAGAATTCCGCGCCCGGCTTCGGGTTCTCGACGCTGCCGCCGTTCGCATACGCGGCCGCGAACACCGCGACCTGCCCCTGCCCGGTCGAGCGCGGATCGAGATAGACGACCGCGTTGCGGTACTCGGGCTTCAGCAGGTCGGACCAGCGCTGCGGCACGCTCTTGACGAGCTTCTTGTTGACGAGGAACGCGATGTTCAGCGAGTGCACCGCGAACCAGCGGGCGTCGGCCGCGCGGAACACCGCCGGCAGCTTGTCGAAGTTGAGCGGCTTGAACGGCGCGACCACGTCCTTGCCCGCCGCATCGAGCGCCGACGCGGCAAAGTAGTACGCGGTGTCGGCCTGCGGGCGCCGCCGCGACTTGTCGAGCGCGACGACGGTGGCTGCCGAGCCGATATCGTTGTACGTGATCTCGACCTTCGGATAGCGCTTGCGGAATTCGGCGAACAGCGCCTTCCAGTTCGCCCATTCCGGCCCCGTGTCGAACGACACGACGAGCCCCTCGTCGGCGGCCTTCTCGTACAGCGCGTCTTCGCCGGGATAGAGCGGCGCGGCGTGGGCGCCCAGCGTCGCGAGCGCGCAGAGCGCCAGCAGGCGGCGGCGCATCGCTTGGAGGAAGAGGCGGCGTGCAGACATCGTGAATCTCCGTTGAATGAATGGGGTCGCCCGCATGCTTACGCGGCGGGCAGCACGAGCAGATGGCGCGGCTCGATCGCGATGCAGCGCGCGGGCAGTTCGCGCCCTTCGCACAGCAACGCGTCGGTTCCGCCCGCCGGCACGAAGTCGAAGCGCTGCGTCGCGCCGAAGTAGCGCACCTCGCCGATCCGGCCGTCGATGCGGTTCACCGCGTATGCGGGCGGATCGGGCTGCACGTGCTCGGGCCGCACCAGCACGTCGACCGTGTCGCCCGGCCGGTGCGCGCCCGTCTCGGCGCACAGCGTCGTGAAGCGCACGTCGACCGCGCCCTGCGCGAGCACGCGGCCGCGCAGCAGCGTCGAATGGCCGACGAAGCGGGCGACCTGCGCGCTGGCCGGACGCTCGTACAGGTCGCGCGGCGTGCCGGCCTGCAGCATGCGGCCGCCGTCGACGATCGCGACGCGGTCGGCCATGCTCAGCGCCTCGTCCTGGTCGTGCGTGACGAGCAGCGTCGTCGCGCCGCACGCGCGCTGCAGCGCGCGGATCTCGTCGCGCAGCTGATGACGGATGCCGGCGTCGAGCGCCGCGAGCGGCTCGTCGAGCAGCAGCAGCTTCGGTTCGATCACGAGCGCCCGGGCCAGCGCGACGCGCTGCTGCTGCCCGCCGGACAGCATCGCGATGCCGCGATCCGCATGCGCCGACAGGCCGACCCGCTCGAGCATCTCCAGCGCGCGCCGGCGCCGGGCGTCCGCCGCGACGCCGCGCATGCGCAGGCCGTACGCGACGTTGTCGACGACCGACAGGTTCGGAAACAGCGCGTAATGCTGGAACACCATGCCCACCTCGCGCTGCCACACGGGCACGCCCGCCACGTCGTCGCCGCCGATCGCGATGCGGCCGCGCCAGCCGTCGAGCAGGCCGGCGGCGAGCCGCAGCAGCGTGGATTTGCCGGAGCCGCTGCGCCCCATCACGGCGAGCAGCTCGCCTTGCGTAGCGGACAACGTGACGTCGTCGACGCCGTGACGCGCGCCGGGATACTGGAAACTGACGTGTTCGAAATCGAGACTCATGACGGACTCACTTCAGACGTTGCACGGTGCTGACGGACACGAGCGTCGCCAGCACGGCGAGAACGAGCAGCACGACGGTGGCCGCGCACGCCATCCCCGACGCGCCGTAGAACGCCTGCAGCAGCACGATCGGGTAGTTGCGATAGCGGAAGCCCGCGATCAGGTTCGACACCTGGAATTCGCCGATCGACAGCGCGGCCACCATCACGAGCCCGGAAAACAGGCTGTGCCGCAGGTTCGGCAGCACGATCGTGAAAAACTGGCGCAGCGGCGTCGCGCCGAGCGTCGCCGCGCACGCTTCGAGACGCTCGAGGCCGAGATGGCGCAGATCGCTGAGCAGGGTCTGCAGCAGGTACGGCAGCGTCAGCACCGCGTGGGCCGCGATCATCAGCGGCAGCGTGCCCATCCACGGCAGCGTGTCGCCGCTGAAGATCGCGATGTAGCCGAAGCCGAGCGTCAGCGCCGGCACGCCGACCGGCATCAGCATCACGATGCGCGTCGCGACGCCGCGCCCGGCCTGCGCACGGTGATGCAGCGCATACGCAAGCGGCAGGCCGACCACGGCATTGAGCGCGCAGCATGCCAGCGCGACCATCAGGCTCACGCCGAACGCGCGGGTAAAGCTCCCGTTCGCGGCCAGATCGGCGAACCAGTGCCAGGTGAAGCCGCTGGGCAGCGGCGTGTTCGTCCACGACTGGCCGACGGAGCCGATCAGCAGCAGCGCGATCGGCAGCAGCAGGTAGACCCCGAACACCGCGACGAGCGCCTGCAGCACGAAGCGCCACGCGCCCGGGCGCACGGCTTTGTTACGACGAATCGGAACACCATCGGCCAGTGCCGGGGCGGTAGACGGATGCATGGGTACGCTCGCTGCCGATGAGGAAAAACGTCGCGCAGCGCCCGCCGGAAGGAGGCTGCACGCTTGATCGAGACGGACGCAGTGTGCGGTTTCGACATGGCATCGTCATGAAAAAAACGTACAAAGCCCGCATCGATCTGTGCGCGCAAGGAATAGTCGCCGATGAAGCACCTGTATCCGAACGTGGCGGAACTGCATGCGTTCACCAGTTCTGCGAAGTACCTGAATTTCTCGTACGCGGCGCGGGAGCTGGGCCTGACGCCCAGCGCGGTGAGCCGGCAGATCGCGAATCTCGAAGCGCTGTTCGGCGTGAAGCTGTTCGTGCGCGAGGGGCGCAATCTCGCGCTGACGCGCGCCGGGCAGGTGTACCACGCACGCGTCGTCGGGCCGCTGCGCGAGATCGGCAACGCATCGATCGAACTGCTGAGCGCACGCGAGAACAGCGACCTGCTGACGATCGCGAGCGTGCCGACCTTTACGACCAAGTGGCTCGTGCCGCGGCTCGCGCGCTTTCTCGCCAACGCGCCGAGCGTCACGCTGAGCTTTCGCCGCCATCTCGCGCACGGCGACATGTTCCCGTTCGGGCTCGACGCGGCGATCCGCTACGGCGACGGCGCATGGGAAGGCGTGCGAAGCGATTACCTGGACGGGCGGACCTTCGCGCCGGTGTGCACGCGCGAATTCGCGGACCGGCATGCGCTGCGCGCGCCCGCCGACGCCGCGGCCGCGCCGCGTCTCGTGCACGAGCAGGCCGAGATCGCGTGGTCCGCATGGGCGGAGCGTCATCGCGCGACGCAGATGAACGCGCTCGCGGGGCCGCGCTTCGAACAGTATTCGGTGCTGATCCAGGCGGCGCAGGCGGGGCTCGGGATCGCCCTCGTGCCGCGCTTCCTGATCCTCGACAATCTCGCGGCCGGCACGCTCGTCGAGCCGTTCGACGCGCCGGTCGACGTCGACGCGCAGGGGCACTACCTGTGCTACGCGCCGGAGCGCCTGGAGACGAGCGAAGCATTGCGGCGCTTCAGGGAATGGATGCTGGACGAGTGCGCGAACGGGTGAAGCGAGGCCGCCGACAAGGATCCGGAAGCCCGGGCAAGCGGCGCGCGCATGCGCGACTTCGCGGCGACGATGCTGGCGGTGCTGGTCGCGAAGTAACCGCGACGCCGGCCATCGCTCGCGAAAAGCGGCGCGGCGCCGTCGACCGCACGGCGCCGCGCAGTGCGTCTGCCGCGCGCGGGCGGCAGGCGATTCACCCGGTCAGCGCTCGATGCCCAGCCCCGGCAGCACGTGCGTGTGCTCGGCGACGACCGCGTGCAGCCGCTCCGGCTCGACGCCGAGCAGCCCGAGGATCGTCGGCGCGACCTGCCTGGTGCCGACGTAGTCGCTGACCGCGCGCGCGCGATGCAGGCCCGGATACGACACGAGCAGGCCGAGGTGGCTGTCGTCCGGCGCATTGCCGCCGTGCTCCTCGTCCTTCTTCGTGCTCGACGTGTAGATCACGCCCGGGTTCGGCTGCACGACGATGTCCGGCGTGCGGCCGTTGGCCGGATCGCCGAACCGCTCGGCGAGCGCGGCGCCGTACAGGATGTCCGCCTGCGGGCCGTCCGCGCAGATCCCCGGCGCGTTGCAGCCGAGGTTCGCGTTCAGCGTCTGGACGACGGCGGTGCGCTGGCCGCGGTCGCGCAGCCAGATCAGGCCGACGTCGTCGGTCTGCACGAAGCCCGTGCCGACGAGGCCCGTGCCGTCGTTCGGGTTGCCCGTCGTCGTGTTGTTCTGGCCGAAGTTGCCGTTCGGATCGAGATAGTTGTTCGCTTCGAGCAGCTTGGTCAGCGTGTCGCCGTTCTTCACGAGCTTCGTGTGATCGGTCGGCGACTGGCCATGCTTCGCCGTCACGATCACGGCCGTCGTGCTGTACAGGTTGCGCTGCTTCAGCTCGGCGACGATCCGGCCGATCGAGTTGTCGACATACGTGATCGCGTTCGCGACTTGCCCGTTCGGCGTGAAGTTCGCGTCCAGGTAGCCGCCGCCCTTCGTCACCGGCGCCTTCTGCGCGACGCTCAGCGTCTGGAAGTCCGCGCCGAACAGCGTCGGCACCGGCGCGGCCGTCTTGCCGGTCGAGTCCAGGCCGTCGATCTGGTTGATCAGCGCCTGCACGTGCAGGTTGTCGAACTGCGCGGTATGCAAATAGACGTCGGTGTAGGCGGTCTTCGTCACCGGGTCGATCGAGTTGATCTCGGTGCGCGCGAGATCGTCGACGCCCTTGCCCGACGGGCCGTTCACCCAGTCGTAGCCCCAGGCGTGCTTGTCGGCCCATGCGGTGCGCGCGTTCGGGATCGCCGACTTCACGGCCTCGAACACGGTGTTCGTCTTCACGTAGTTGTGCGGATAGACCGGCACGCACTGGCCGCCGACGAGCGCATTCGGGATCGCCTGCGGGTTGAACGCGCCGCCGCCGTCGAGGTGCACGAGCGGGCCGCCGTTCATCGCGTCGATGCCCGTCGTTTCGTCGAACACGACGTTCCAGCCCTGCTTGCCCGAACAGGTCGTGTCGGTCGGCGCGTACAGGCTGCGGTCGTACGACACGTCGTAGAACAGGCCGGCCGTCTTCGGCGAGCCGCCCGTCACGAGCGCCGCGAGGCCCGGGAAAGAATCCGACAGGCCCGGCGTGTGCGCATTCGTGTACGTCACGCCGCTTTGCGCGAGCGCCGCCAGGTTCGGGCACGTGTTCGCGCCGATGCAGCGCGCGAGATCCTGCTCGTGCAGGCCGTCGATGCTGAGCAGCAGCACGTGCTTCACGACGCGGCGGCCGTGCTCGTGCCGTTCGTCGTCGCCCTGTGCGCAGGCGCCCGCGCTCGCGAGCGCCAGCGCGCCCGCCACCATCACCGCCACCTTCCGCTGCTTACCGAAGAACGAAATCATCACCCCACCTCATCGATTGACGTTGA
The DNA here is from genome assembly GCF_001718695.1 of Burkholderia ubonensis. Taxonomy (NCBI): domain Bacteria; kingdom Pseudomonadati; phylum Pseudomonadota; class Betaproteobacteria; order Burkholderiales; family Burkholderiaceae; genus Burkholderia; species Burkholderia ubonensis. The sequence goes on from NZ_CP013422.1 coordinate 2,056,123, forward strand.
ACCGCATGACTTGCCGGAAGGCGCGCAAAATATGGCCGGCTCGTGCGGCGGTCCGATGAAGCGAGGCTTTCTGTTTTCTGTCAAACGTAACCAATCGCAAGCGGCATCGGACGGTCGCGATGCGCCGCGTCGGCCGCCGCGCGTGCACGCGGCCGGATTTTTGTCGGACTTGGCGCGCGACTATTGGCGTGTAATAAAGGGTTTTCCCTGACCCGGAGCACGAGAATGTCGACCCTGGAAGCCCTCCGGTTCGTGCTGGACGATGCACGCACCCCTGAAATCATTCGCCATCACGTCGTCGACGCGTTGCAGTACGCGCTGCGCAACTACGGACAGGTGTTCACGGCGAAGGAAGTGCAGTGGCTGACGCAATGGGACGATCCGCGCCTGCCGCTGGCGGCGAGGAAGGAGCTGGACAAGCGCGAACCGGCGCTCGACGGGCGCTGACGCCGCACGGGCCGCGCCGCGCGATCGTGCGCGGCGCGGCCGCGTCGAACGACGCGCGGCCGCTTGCTTGCCGCGTTACTGCAGGCCGAAGTCGACACGCGTCGTCGCGCCCTTGTCGTCGATGCCCTTCGCATCGAGCTTCGGCGCGACGATGAACATCCGGCTCGAATCGATCTTCCCTTCGAGGTACTGACGCACCGACTGCGCGCGCGCCTGCGCGAGCGTGCGCAGGCTGCCTTCGTCGACCGGCGCGTGCTCGGCCAGCGCCTTCCTCATCTCGTCGTCCGGCAGCGTCTTCTGCAGGCCGACCAGGTTGCGCGGCTTCTTGAAGTCGGCGGCCTTGTACGCACGCGTCAGATACGTGTGGTACTCGGCCGGCTCGACCTTCACCGAGCGCGGATCGATGCTCTCGCCCTGCCCGACGACGTCCTTCAGCTTCTGCTGGCGCACGAGCCGGTCGACGTAGGTTTCGCGCAGCCCCGGCGTGTCCTTGTCCGGATCGACGCGGCCGATCAGGTCGAGACGGATCGACGCCTTCTCGTTCAGCATCTTCACGACCGTGTCGAGCTTCTTCTGCTGCGCGTCGGCGAGCTCGTCCGAGCCCGGCGCGAACTCGACGTAGCCGAGCTCCTCGCCGCCGCCGCCGAACGCGTGCGCAAGCAGCGTGAACGGCGACGTGACCGCCTTCGCGATCAGGTTCAGCACCGCGCGCCAGATCAGCCCGCCGACGCTGAACTCCGGATTCGACAGCGAGCCCGACACCGGCAGGCTCACGTCGATCTCCCCGCGCGAATTCTTCAACAGCGAGATCGCGAGCTTCACCGGCAGCTTGGTCGCCGTGTCGTTCTCGACGTGGTCGCCGAACGTCAGCTGGTCGATGAAGATGTGGTTGTTCGCCGACAGCTGGTCGTTCGCGAGCTGGTAATGCAGGTCGACGTTGAGCTTGCCCTTCGTGATCGGGTAGCCCGCGTACTTCGCGGAATACGGCGTCAGGTTGGTCAGCTCGATGTCGTGCGCGGTTGCGGTAAGGTCGAGCGCCGGCTTCGCGATCAGCGGATTGACCGTGCCCTTGATCGAGATCGGCCCGTTGCCCGCAAGGTTCGCGGCGACGTCGACCGGCGCGGACGTCGTCGAATCGGTGCCGAACGCGCCGATCGTGCCCTTGATCGCGACGAGGTTCGCCGTGTAGTTCGGCTTGATGAAGTTGTCGGTGTAGTTCACGCGGCCGTTCTGCAGCACGAACTCGCCGAAATGCACCCGCACCGGGTTCTGCGGCGGCGGCGCGGCCTTGACGACCGTCGGCGCCGACACGGCAGCCGGCGCGGACGCCTGCTGCGCGACCGCGGCCGACGCGGCAGCCGGCGCCGGCTCGCCCTTGCTCGTGTCGCGCGTCAGCGACTGCGCGGGGCCGGATTCCTTCGCGACGATGTCCTTCAGGTTCAGCCGCCCTTGCGCGTCGAGCAGCACGCGGCCGTAGAAGTTCGAGAACGTCACGCGCGCCGCGTCGACGTCGGTGCCCTTCTCGTCGTAGGTCGCCTTCAGGTTCGACAGCGCGAGCGAGCGCCATCCGGCGAACGGGTCGGACGTCGCCTTGTCGAGCATCCGCACATCGACGAGCGCCGCGTCGCCGCGATACGACGCGCGTGTCGCTCCGTTCGCCTGCGCGAACGCGAGGTTGCCGTTCGCGTTGAGCAGCGCGCTCGCGACGGTCGCGTTCAGCGCGCTGCCGAAATACGGCTCGAACGCGGCCGCGTCGAGGCGGTCGCCGTTGATCTTCAGGCCGAGCTTGAGCGGCTGCGCGGTGACGTCGCCCGACACGTTCAGCGAGCCCTTGCGGTTCAGGGTCGCCTTCAGTTCGACCGGCAGCGGCTTCGTCAGGTCGTCGCTGATCTTCTGGACGGACAACGCCAGCGGCTTGATCGCGAGCTTCACCGGGCGCGGCGTCGACAGGTCCGTGTAGTTCGCCGCCGCATCCTTCACGTTCAGCGCGTCGATCCGGTAATGCCACGACGGTGCGGCGGCCTCCGCCTTGCGCGCGACCGTGCGCGCGGGCAGCGCCTTCTGCTCGGCGCTCGCCAGCGCCGCGAGATCGATCGTGCCGTCCTTCAGGCGCGTCACGTCGAGCGCGAGCCCGCTCGCGTCGACGCTCGCGATCTGCGCGGTGCGCGTCGCGAGATCGACCTTCGCGATCTTCGCGCTCGCGTCGGGCAGCACGATGGCCGGCGTCTTCGCGTCCGGCGTCGCGATCTTCAGCGATTTCAGGCTGACCTCGCTGTCGGCGACCTGCGCGTCGAGCGGCGTCTTGCCCCAGTCGGCCTTCGCGTTGAGCGTCGCGCCGAGCGTGCCGTCGAGCACGCGCGCGCGCGTCGCTTCGCCGAGGTACGGCTGCAGCGCGGGCAGCGCGAGCGCATCGACCGTCAGCTTCGTATCGGCCTGCTTCGCCGCGACACTGAACGCGCCTTCGGCCTTCACGTCGCCGCCGCGCGACAGCGACGTCGACAGCGTGTACTTCGCCGGCGTGTTGCCTTGCAGCGTGAAGCCGTCGAGCGTCGCCGCCAGTTTCGTGAGCGACAGCGTGGTCGGCGTCGCGGGCACGCGGTCGTCGAGGTTGATCGTGCCGCCGTCGATCGCGAAGTGGCGGATCGTCAGGTCGAGCGGCGGCGTCTTGGTTTCGACCGGCGCTGCAGCGCCCGATGCGGCCGTCGCCGCGCTCGCCGCTGCCGGCACGGCCACGCCCGACGCGGCCGGCGCGGCCGACGGCGCCTTTGCGTTGGGCTGCGCCGCGGGGTGCGCGGCCAGCTTCTCGACGTTCAGCACGCCCTGCCGGTCGCGCGCGAGATCGACGACCGGCTGGTCGACGCGAATCTCGTCGAAATGCAGCGCGTTGCGCAGCGGCTCGAGGCCGGCCGCCGCGACGTGCACGCCGCGCGCGGCGAACAGCGGCTCGGACGCCGCGCTCGTCACCTTCGCGTCGTTCAGGTCCACGGTGCCCGACACGCGCAGCGCCGGCGTCGCGCCGCTCATCACGAAATTGAGCTTGAGGTTGCTGCTGAGCAGGCCGCTCGTCACCGCGACCGGCAGCTTCGCCGGCACGTACGAGATCAGCCGCGGCACATCGAGCTTGTCGAACTTCAGCGCGATCTCCGATTCGCGCGACTGCGCGAACGGCTTGGTCCGGCCTTCGATCGCGATCGGGCTGCCGTCGAGCCGCAGGTGCAGCTTCGGCTGGACGAAGATGTCGGTCTTCGACGGCAGCGTCGCGATGTACGGAATGCCGAGCGTCCAGTTGTCGACGACGTGCTTTTCATTGAGCAGGCGGTCGTCGAAGTCGATCCGGCCGTCGTCGATCTGGATGTTCGACACCGAGAAGTGCGTCGGCTTGCTTTCCGGTTTCGACGGCGTCGAGAACTTCTCGATCAGGTCGGTGAAGTTGAAGCGCTGCGCGTCGTAGCGCACGACGTGAAAGCGCGGCGCATCGACGCGGACTTCGTTGACGATCGGCGCGCCGCGGAACAGCGACGTCCACGACGGGCGCACGACGAGCTTGCCGATGTCGATGAAATCGCCCTGGCCGCCGCGCTCGCCGAGATGGATGCCGTCGGCTTCGAGGTTCAGCGTATACGGATTGAGCGCGATGCGCTGGATCGTCGCGGGACGGTCGAGCTGCCGGCTCAGCTGCTGTTCGGCGATGTGGCGGATCAGCGGCGGCGCGGCGAAGAACCCGAGCAGCCCGAACAGAATGAGGAAGATCAGCACGCCGAGGCCGATGCGCCGGGTCCGGGGCGCGCGCGCGACGTCGCGCAGCGCATGCAGCGTCGAGGAAACGGTGTCTTTGTTGAGGCTTGCCATGCCGAATTGCCTTGGGAGCAATATTTCAGGGAATCCGGGGAATCGGTGCGATCCGGCCCGTTTCCCGCAAGTATAGGCTCAGGGGGTGACGGAACGCAGATGGGGCCGCCGCCGCGCCTGCCGGTCGGACCGGCGCGGCGGCGGCGCGCTCACTTGCGCACGACGACGGGCGGCATCCAGGAGCCGTCGTTCGCCTTCGGCTTCGGCGCGTAGAGCCGCAGCGCCAGCGCGAAGTCCGCGCGCGGCGCCGGCAGCCAGTTCGCCGCGTTCGCGCCGCCCGGCGACGTCGCGGAGACGACGATGTCGATCGAGCCGTCGCGGTTGCGGCGCAGCCGGTCGCGATCGCCGAGCGAGCGGCGGGCAGCCCCGACGTCGGGCAGCGCGCCGCCCGTCGTGTAGGGCGTGAGCGTCCAGAACGCGCGCACGGGCGGCAGCGCGCCCGCCGCGAAATGCAGCGTGTAGCGGTTCGCGCCGTTCAGCGCATGGCCGTCGCTGTCGACGCGCACGACCGCAAGCGTCTCGTCGTCGCGCGTCGCGGTGCCGAACTGCGTGAAGGCCGCATAGGCGCGCAGCGCGTAGTCCTGGCCGTACTTGCCGGCGGTGTCGCCGATCCAGCTCCAGCCGTTCGCGTTCAGCAGGTTCGGCGGCGGCGCCGCGAGCCGCGCGCGCGCTTCGGCGACGCCCGCCGTCGCGGCCGTGAGGCGATCGCCCGTCCACAGCACCGGATAGCCGGCCATCACGCCGATTTCCTCGAGCTGCTGCTGCGCGTGCGCGTCGTCGGCGGGCGCCGGGTTGTCCTGCAGCGCCTGCGCGAAGCGCGTGAAGTACGCCTTCGGGTCGAGCGCCGCGACCTGCTCGGCCGGCGTGCCGCCGCTCGCCGCCTCGGCGGCCGCGCTGCCGGCATGCACCGCGACCGACGCGCCGCGCGCCGCGCCCGTATACACCGACAGCGGCACCACGCGGATCGCGCGCTGCAGCTTCTTCACGGCGGTCAGGTCGCGGCCGCCGCTCGTCTGCAGGCGCACTTCGAGCCACGCGTTGCGCGACGGCGCGTCGACGCGCGTCACGCCCTTCGGCAGCGTGCCCTGCCAGTCCTTCGCGGCGAAGGCAATCGTTTGCGATCGGGGGCCGCCGCGCGGGCCGCGCGCGGCCGCATTCGACGACCACAGCACGTTGGTCCACATGTCGAGCGCGCGGGCGTCCCAGTAGCGGCCGCGGGTGTCGGGCAGCGTGACGATCACCGGTTCGGCGGCCACGTCGAGCCAGCCGGTCGAATCGAGCGTGTCGACGCCCGGCAGCGGCGGATTGACCGCGCCGACGGGCGGCAGCGCCTGCGCATGGCGCAGCGTGTTGACGGGCGCCTGGCCGGGCTGCGCGCCGTCGCCGCCGGTGGCGGCGTCCTTCGCGACGTCCATCATCACGAGCGGGTATGCATATATATAGGCATCGGCCACTTCGGCGCGCATCCAGCCGGTCTTGCGCGGGATCGCGTCGGGCTGGGCGGCGCATCCGGCCAGGAGGGCCGCAATGGCCAGCGACGCGCAGGCGCGCCGCAGAGAAACGGATTCTCGTCGATTTTCAATCATTGATCACTGGCCGAATATCTTTTTTGTCAGTCAACGCCTTGTTCGACGCATGCTCGGCGCAAGCAAGGCACTTCAGCGGCCCTGATTGCCGTCTCGTCGCGGCGGGCGCTGATGTCAGGCCGGTATCATAGCGCCTCGGCGCATTCCCCAATATGCCGAATAGCAGGCTAAGGTCATTGCGGGGCCGAGGGTCGATCGCGAACCATTATTTTGATATCTCGCTCCGGATCGACATCGCCGCTTGACCTTCCCATGATGGGAATGTCGATACTGATGTCATTCGCGGCACGAACCGTGCCTTTGGGGAATCCGACATGACTGAATCACTCGCGTCCACGGCAACGCACACGATCGAACTCGATATCGACGGAATGACCTGCGCATCGTGCGCCGGCCGCGTCGAGAAGACGCTCGCCAAGGTGCCGGGCGTCGCACGGGCATCCGTGAACCTCGCGACCGAACGGGCAAGCGTGGCCGCCACTATGGACGTCGGTGCGACGCAGCTCGCGGACGCTGTTCGGCAGGCCGGCTACGGCGCGACACCAGTCGCGGCGGAGCCGACCGCCAGCGCGCAGCCGGCTGCGGCTCCTCAGGCTCAGGCTCCGGCCAGCATCGAACTCGAAATCGAAGGGATGACCTGCGCATCGTGCGTCGCGCGCGTCGAAAAGGCGCTCGCGAAGGTGCCGGGCGTCACGCGGGCATCCGTCAATCTGGCCACCGAGCGCGCGAGCGTCGACGCCGCGCCGGACGTGTCCGCGTCGCGGCTCGTCGACGCGGTCCGGCAGGCCGGCTACGGCGCGACGCCGGTCGCCGCCACACCCGCGGCCGACCGCGCCGGACCGGCCAGTTTCGAGCTGGACATCGGCGGGATGACCTGCGCGTCCTGCGCCGGCCGCGTCGAAAAGGCGCTCGCGAACGTGCCGGGCGTCGCCCGCGCGTCGGTCAATCTCGCGACCGAGCGCGCGACGGTGCACGGCGCCGCCCCGCTCGACCCGGCCGCGCTGATCGCGGCGGTCACGTCGGCCGGTTATCAGGCGTCGCTCGCCGCCGAGGCGCAGGCCGCGGCAGCCGGTCCCGCCGCGGCCGACCCGGCGCAGACCACCGACACGCGCAAGCGCCGCGACGCGATCCGCGAACGCAACCTCGTGATCGCCGCCGCGCTGCTGAGCGCGCCGCTGATCGCGCCGATGTTCGCCGCGCCGTTCGGCGTCGACGCATTGCTGAACGGCTGGCTCCAGCTGGTGCTGGCGTCGATCGTCCAGTTCGGCTTCGGCGCGCGCTTCTACCGCGCGGCCTGGCACGCGATCAAGGCGCGCGCCGGCAACATGGACCTGCTCGTCGCGCTCGGCACGTCGGCCGCCTACGGCCTGAGCCTGTGGATGCTGTTGCGCGACCCCATGCATCCGGGCCATCTGTATTTCGAGGCGTCGGCCGTGATCATCACGCTGGTGCGCTTCGGCAAATGGCTCGAAGCGCGCGCGAAGCGCCAGACCACGGAAGCGATCCGCGCGCTGAACGCGCTGCGGCCGGACCGCGCACGCATCGTCGAGCACGGCGTCGAACGCGACGTGCCGCTCGCGCAGGTGCGCGTCGGCACGGCCGTCAGCATCCGGCCCGGCGAACGGGTGCCGGTGGACGGCCGGGTCGTGTCGGGCCGCTCGCACATCGACGAATCGCTGATCACCGGCGAAAGCCTGCCGGTCGCGAAAGACGACGGCGATCCGGTGACGGCCGGCTCGATCAACGGCGAAGGCGCGCTGGTCGTCGAAACCACCGCGATCGGCGCGGAGACGACGCTCGCCCGCATCATCCGGCTCGTCGAATCCGCGCAGGCGGAGAAGGCGCCGATCCAGCGGCTCGTCGACCGCGTGAGCGCGGTGTTCGTGCCGGCGATCCTCGGCATCGCGGCGCTGACGCTGATCGGCTGGCTGATTGCCGGCGCGGGCGCGGAAACCGCGATCCTCAACGCGGTCGCGGTGCTCGTGATCGCGTGCCCGTGCGCGCTCGGCCTCGCGACGCCCGCCGCGATCATGGCCGGCACCGGCGTCGCCGCGCGTCACGGCGTGCTGATCAAGGATGCGCAGGCGCTCGAGCTCGCGCAGCGCGCGACCGTGATCGCGTTCGACAAGACCGGCACGCTCACCGAGGGCAAGCCGTCCGTCACCGCGTTCGACGCGGTCGGCCTGCCGCGCGACGAGGCGCTCGCGCTCGCCGCGGCGGTGCAGCGCCACAGCGATCATCCGCTGGCGCGCGCCGTGGTCGCCGCGCACCATGCCGACGTCGCGGCGCGCGGCGGCGCGACGTCGGCGCCCGTCGCGACCGACGCGCGGGCGGTCGCCGGACGCGGCGTCGAGGCGCGCGTCGCCGGCCGGCTGCTGGCGCTCGGCAGCACGCGCTGGCGCGACGAGCTGGGCATCGCCGTGCCGCCCGCGCTGAATAAATACGCGCGCGGCCGAGCTCGAGCGCGCCGGCAACACGATCTCGTGGCTGATGCGCGCCGACGCGCCGCGTGCGCCGCTCGCGCTGATCGCGTTCGGCGACACCGTGAAGCCCGGGGCCCGCGACGCGATCGCGGCGCTCGCCGCGCGCGGCGTCGCGAGCGTGCTCGTGACGGGCGACAACCGTGGCAGCGCGGCGGCGGTCGCGGCGTCGCTCGGCATCGGCGAGGTCCACGCGCAGGTGCTGCCGGACGACAAGGCGCGCGTCGTCGCGGAGCTCAAGCGCACGCATGACGGCATCGTCGCGATGGTCGGCGACGGGATCAACGACGCGCCCGCGCTCGCCGCGGCCGACGTCGGGATCGCGATGGCGACCGGCACCGACGTCGCGATGCACACCGCCGGCATCACGCTGATGCGCGGCGACCCGAGCCTCGTCGCCGACGCGATCGACATCTCGAAGCGCACGTACCGCAAGATCCAGCAGAACCTGTTCTGGGCGTTCGTCTACAACCTGGTCGGCGTGCCGCTCGCGGCGCTCGGCTGGCTGAACCCGGTGATCGCGGGCGCGGCGATGGCGTTTTCCAGCGTGAGCGTGGTGACGAACGCGCTGCTGCTGCGGAGATGGAAAGGCAAGGCGCGGTGATGTGGCGCGGGGCGAACACGGGGGCCTTCATCCGCCCGCTTCGCACCGCGCAGGGTTCAACGGCTTCGACGAAGCCACGAACGATACGCGGCGATCACGACCAACATCGCGCCGTCGACCATACCCGGCAACGGAAGCGGGTTCGTCCACTTGTCCATGTCGGTGCTGCGCGCGTAGTACGGCGGACCGTCGCCGTACGCCGCATTGAGACTGATTGCGTTGAACGCACAAGTCAGCAGGATGGCAATCAGCAGCGCCATACCGATCGAGATGCGCAACGGGCGTTTTCGCATATCAGTATTGAACCGTCCGTGGGACGTGGCATTCCGGGGCGTCTTTCGTTGCGGCCACGATTTCTCGAACGCATGGCCGATGCATCACGCTTCCTTCCGGAATGGAATGGAATGCGAACGCCGAGCCGTCGTTGGGGGAATCCCCGCCGCTACTCCTGAACGACCGGCTTGATCAGCGTCGTCGTGATCGGCACGAAACCGCACGCGCGATACAGCGCCCGCGCCGCCGCGTTGTGGTTGAACACGGACAGGCCGATCTCGGTCACGCCGTACCGGCGCGCCTCGGCCTCGAGCGCGTCGAGCACGCGCGTGGCCCAGCCCTGGCGGCGCCTGGACGGTGCGATTTCGAGATCGTAGATGAACAGCGTGCGGTTCGGACCTTCGGTCACGATCGCGTACCAGAGATCGCCGAGCACATCGCCATCGGCGGCGTCGACGAGGGAGACGAGTATCTGGCCGGGTGTCAGCAGGCCGTCCGGCAGCAAGGTGTCGAAACAGGCCCGGGCGCGGGCGGGCGCGTCTTCGACGGCGTTTTGCCCGGATGAGACGAGGTCGCGCGCGTAGCCTTCGATGGCTCGCGTGCGGTACGCATGAAATTCGCCGGCCGTCATCGGCCGCATCTGCAACATGGCCCGGTCGCCGTGAGAGGAATCGGACTTCCAGTGTAGCGGGACGGTCGCGCACGCACACGTACGGCGCGGCGGCGGAAACGGGCGGGCAGGTGCGGCGGGCGCCGCGCTGAATCAGCGAATCAGCGAATCAGCGAATCAGCGAATCAGCGAATCAGCGAATCAGCGAATCAGCGAATCAGCGAATCAGCGAATCAGCGAATCAGCGAATCAGCGAATCAGCGACGGTACAGGCAAAGCGGCACGAGGTGCGAGCGGCGCACGCGCTCGGCTTCGGCGTGACGCGCGGCGTACGAGTATTCCGCGTCGAGCGGCAGGTGCGGCGAAACGAACAGATCGTCGATCTTTTGCAGCAGGGCGAGGATGAAGCTCATGTGCGACTCCCGACAGGGTTGGCTAGGGTTTTCCCTTAGATGGACTCCATTCTAAGGGTTTTCCCTGAACTCCGCCAGCGTTACGCATCAATTCGTCGCACCGCTGTAGTCGTCTCACGACGCCGTAATACGGCGATCGTTGCCCGGCGTGGCGTTGCAGGTAGGGTCGGACTGCTTAGCGGGTTCGACGCACGCGCTTCGCGGCCGCGGCCTCGCGATTCGCATTGCGCTGGAGCCGGTCGACTTGCGACAGCAGCGCCTCGTGGCGGTCCGCGAGGGTCATCAACGTCGCCTGCTGCGTCGCCAGATCGGCGGTCAGGCGATCGATTCGCTGTTGCCGGACATCGAGGTCCTGTTTCAGCTGCGCGATTTGCCGGGTTTGCAACACCAGCGCGACGAGCCCCGCCAGCACGACGACGGCCAGCGCCAGCAGCAGGCGGTTCACCCGGCGCATTTCCCGATCGGCAACCTGCTTGATGCCGGCCGTGTCGGACTGCAACGCGGCGAGCCGCTCGGACAGCGGACGCAGATGAACGTCGGGATCGAAGGCCGACGACTTCTGCCCGGCCGGTTGCGCGCGATCGGCCGACGGTTTCGTGACGAACGTCGCCGCGGACGCCGCCGGCGGCACGGCCGGCTGCGTCGGCGCGGCGGTGCGCGGCGCATTTCCGGCGCTCGTCGCAATCGCGGCAGCGGCGGGAGCGGCCGGTTTGGCTGGCTCGACCGACGCCTGCCGTTCAGCGGATGGCGCAACGTACTCGGGCATCGTTGAAGACGGGACCGAAGCCGAAGCCGGCTCCGCGGTCGCAACAGACGCCTGCGCTTCCGGCGTGCCGCTCGCTGCCGTCGTTTCGCGCGCACCGCTCGCTGCGCGCCGCTTGCCGCCCGACGACGCGCGGCGCGCCCTGCTGCTCTGGCCGCGCGTCCGCTCTGCTTCGTCGCGTTGGTCCGGCGTGCCCGCAAGTTCCGCATCGTTAGCGGATTTCACGGGCGGTTCAGCGGCGGCCGCATCGGCAACTGCGCTGGCAGTCTCGGTCGCAAGCCCCGCAGCCGTTACGGCCTCGGCGGCGGTTTCCGGCACGCCGCCGGCCGGAGCTTGCGCGCCGTCGATCGCCGGCTCGCTAATCGCAATCGCACCGACGTCAGCGGGTTGCCGTACGTCGGCTGCCTTCGTTGCGTGGGGGTCGACCGTGTGCACGACATCCGCGTCGCGCGTATCGCCATGTCGCACCGCAGGCGACGACCCCAGTTCCGATTCCGCCGACGCGGCAACGTCTCCATCACGCATCGCGGTCGCACCGATCGCGCTGGTGGCACCAAACCCGTCCAGCGTCGCCTGCCGCCCGGCGTCCTCGCTGTCCGCCGTGGCCGCTGCCGCTCGTGCGTCCGCCGACGTATCGTCACGCGCAGCGCCCGCCCCACGCGCAGCCGGCTCGAGCACCGGATCGCCGAACAGGTCGAGCGTAACTTCGTCCCGCGACGCATCGCCAGCCGGCGCGTTGGCCGGCCGCGCGGATGCCTTGGCAGCGCTATCCGCGGCAGCCGCGGCCGAGCGCGAACGAGTCGAAGAACGGTTGGAGTCTGACGCATCGCCGGCCGGCGCGTTGGCCGGCCGCGCAGAGGCATTAGCGGCGCTATCCGCGGCAGCGGCGGCCGCGGCCGAACGCGAACGAGTCGAAGAACGGCTGGAACGGGAACGCGGCACGGAAACGGATTCGGTCATGGAGTCGGATGACGGGTCGCGCCAGCGGCGCCGGATGTCGAACGGAATCGGTGACGGCCATTGTCGCATGACCAAATGTCGATCCGGCCGCTGCGCCGACGCGCTCGACCGACGTTCATTCGTCGCCCGCCAACCCGTTGCCTTCGTCGAATCGCGTCACGCACGGCAACCCGCGCAGCTTGTCGCAGATCGCGCGGAATTCGAGGTCCGACACGCGCGCGAGCGCGATGCGGACTTCGTCGTGCTCGCCCGTTTCGTCGGCGCGCTGCACGATGAACTGCTTCACGCGCGCGCTGTCGGGGCCGAGCGCCGCGTGCAGCGAATCGAACGTCAGCGCGCCGCTCACCACCGTCAGCGCGAGCTGCCGGCGCTGCCGCACCGTGAAGTAGCGCCGCTCCAGCGGCTTGATGCCGGCGAGGATGATCAGAATGATGATCGTCGCGGAAATCGACGCGACGTACAGGCCGCCGCCGACCGCGAGCCCGATCGCCGCGACCGACCACAGGCTCGCGGCCGTGGTCAGCCCGCGCACGATCTCGCCGCGCAGCAGGATCGAGCCGGCGCCGAGAAAGCCGATGCCCGACACGACCTGCGCGGCGATCCGCGACGGGTCGAGCACGACGTGCTCGCGGCCGAGCACATCCGCAAACCCGAACGCCGACACGATCATGATCAGCGTCGAGCCCACGCACACCAGCATGTGCGTGCGCAGGCCGGCCGCCCACGACAGCCGCTCGCGTTCGAAGCCGATCACACTGCCGAGCGCGGCCGCGAGCACCAGCCGCATCACGAGTTCCAGATTGCCGAGCATCGGATTTATCTCCTTTTTTTGCTGCCGGCGCCGCGGAATGTTTTATCCTTGGCCTCGGTCGCGCCGGTCCACCGGGCCGCGCCGACACGATTCGATTCACGCGCTCAACCCCGTCATGTCCGATTTCGACTCCGCTTCCGCCCAGGCCACTCAACTGCGCCGCCATTTCGCGCACGTCGTCTTGCCGATCTGGCGGGGGTCAGGGTTCGATCGCGCGCTGCAACTGCCGTTCGAAGCCGTCGATCCGGCCACCCACGCGCCGCTGCCGGTCGCGCGCTATCGCGCGATGGCCTGCGCGCGGCAGCTGTTCGTGTTCGCGCAGGCCGGCGAGGCCGATCACGCGGCGACGCTGTTCGACGCGCTGTGCCGCCATTTCCGCGACGCCCGCCACGGCGGCTGGCACTACAGCATCGACGCGGCCGGCGCGCCGCTCGACACGACCAAGGACCTGTACACGCACGCGTTCATCGTGTTCGCCTGCGCCGCCTATCACGCGGCCTCGGGCGAGCGCGCCGCGCGCACGGTTGCCGAAGACACGGCCGCGCTGATCCAGGATCGCTTCGCGCCGCAGCGCGGCGATGCGCTGCTCGACGCCGCGCGTCATGCCGATTTCTCGTCGTCGGGCAGCGGAGCGCTGCAGAATCCGCTGATGCACCTGACGGAAGCGTGGCTGGCGGCGTCCGGCGCGTTCGGCGACGCCGCGTTCGACGATGCGCTCGCGCGCACCGCGCAGGCGGTCGAGTGCGCGTTCGTCGACACGGCCACCGGCTGCGTCGCCGAGCTGCCGCTCGGCTCGGCGGACAACCGCTTCGAGCCGGGGCATCAATTCGAATGGTTCTATCTGGTCGACGCGGCCGGTGCGCGGGTCGCGCATACCGGCCTGCGCGACGCGCTCGCGCGGGCCTTCGCGTTCGCCGAACGGCACGGCGTCGATGCGCGGACGGGCGGCGTCAGCGCCGCGCTCGACGCGCAAGGCGCGTGCCTGGACGGCACGCAGCGGATCTGGGCGCAGACCGAGTATCTGCGCGCGCTCGCGACGCACGGCGGCACGGCGGCGTCCGCGCCGCTGGCGGCGCAGATCGAGCGCTTCGCCGCACGCTTCCTGCATCCGCGCGGCTGGTTCGAGTGCAAGACGGCCGATGGCCAGGTGTCGCGCGCCGACATGCCGTCGACGACGCCTTACCACCTCGCGACCGCTTACGCTGCGCTGCCCGCCGACGCATAAGCCGGCGCGCCGAACGACGGCGCGGCGCGCCCGCCGAGCGCCCGCACGTCGCCGAGCTCGAACACCGACACCGCCTGCATCAGGTGCGTGGTCTGGTCGTTCAGCGACGCGGCCGCCGCGGCAACCTGCTCCACCAGCGCCGCGTTCTGCTGGGTCAGCTGGTCCATCTGCGTGACGGCCTGATTGACCTGCTCGATCCCGACGGTCTGCTCGACCGACGCCGACGTGATCTCGGTCATCGTCTGCACGACGCGCGAGATCGACGTCGACACCGTGCGCATCGCTTCGCCCGCGCGCTCGACGAGCTCCGCGCCGCCGTTGATCTGCGCGACCGAATCCTCGATCAGCGTCTTGATTTCCTTCGCCGACTGCGCGCTGCGCTGCGCGAGCGAGCGCACCTCGCCCGCGACCACCGCGAAGCCGCGGCCCTGCTCGCCCGCGCGCGCCGCTTCCACCGCCGCGTTCAGCGCGAGGATGTTGGTCTGGAACGCGATCCCGTCGATCACCGAGATGATTTCCGCGATGCGCCCCGAGCTTTGCGCGATGCCGCGCATCTTGTCGATCACGCTGTCGACGACCCCGCCGCCGTGGCTCGTCGCCTTGAGCGCGTCGTCGGCCAGCACGCTCGCCGCGCGGGCGCTGTCGGTGTTCTGGCGCACGGTCGCGGTCAGCTCCTCCATGCTCGCGGCGGTTTCCTCGAGCGACGCGGCCTGCGTGCCGGTGCGCGCCGACAGGTCCGCATTGCCGCTCGCGATCTCGCCCGCGCCGAGGTGGATCGCGTCGGACGCGTGGCGCACGACGCGCACCGTCTCCGCGATGCTCGCCTGCATCGTGGCGAGCCCGCGCAGCATCCGGTCGATCTCGTACACGCCGCCCGCGCGCACATCCTCGTCGAGCCGGCCCTGCGCGATCCGCTCGAAATGCAGGCCCGCCTCGTCGAGCGGCGCGACCACCGCGCGCCGCGCGGCCGCGTAGATCGCCGCGCTGCTCGCCAGCATCGCTGCCAGCAGCACGATGCCGACCCACTTGAACCAGCTCATGCCCGCGTCGATCGTGCCGAGCGCGGTGCGGCTCGACGCGCTGCCGTACTCGACGAAGCGATGCAGCTCGGCCAGGTACGCATCCTGGATGCTCTGGGTCGGCTGGTCGAGAAACGCCTGGATGTTGTCGCCGTCGAGAAACTGCACGAGCTCCGCGAGCGCCGCGTGGATTTTCCGGTAGCGCTCGGTGAGCGCCGCGACGCGCGTGCGGTTTTCCTCGTCGACCGGCTGCGCCGCGGCGAGCGCGGCGAACGCCTTGTCCGCCTCGGCGAGCGAATCGCTCGCATGGCGGATGATGTCGTCCGGCTTCGGGCCGCCGCGCACCATCCGCGTGCCGGCACGCGACAGGTTGATGCGCGCGTCGAGCAGGCGTTCGGTCGCCTGGTTCGCCGCGCCGACCTGCGCGATCGCGACGTTCGACAGGTCGTCGACGCCGCTGCGCGTCGACGTGAACGACCAGAAGCCGAGCGCCTCGACCGCCAGCATGAAGAGACAGAACATGGTCAACACGCCGAGCAGACCCGACGCGAGCTTGATTTTGCTGAACATGGAGATTCCTGGAAGCGACGATGGAGCAATGCCCCGGCGTTAGCGGCATTTCCCGGGCGGACTTTAGGCATGCCCGAGAACCTCCTCCAATTTACGGAGGTCGCGCGCGAGCGACGCAATCATCGCATCGCGCGGCGCCGCCAATCGCAGGAAATGCGGACAGATTTCCTTGCTTATCCGCGCCCCGCTTCCTAGAGTTCAGCGCAAGCGGCCATTCATTGCGAGGCAAGTCGATGACGGACATCGTGGATCACGCCCGCGGCGCATTGCGGGCGCAACCGTTCAGCATGCTGCTCGGCACGGAGCTGATGCACATCGGCGAGCATGAAGTGTCGCTGTGCCTGCCCGTGCGCGACGAGTTGCGCCAGCAGCACGGCTACGTGCACGGCGGCGTCATCAGCTACCTCGCCGACAACGCGCTGACGTTCGCCGGCGCGCTCGCGCTCGGGCCGCGCGTGATCACGGCCGAATACAAGATCAACTATCTGCGGCCGGCGGTGAACGGCACGCTCGTCGCCCGCGCGAAGCTCGTCTATGCGGGGCGGCAACAGGCGACCTGCCAGTGTCACGTGTTCGTCATCGACGGCGATCACGAGCGGCTGGTCGCGATCGCGCAGGGCACGATCAACCGCGTCGGCGACGGGAAGATGCCCGAGGCGGTGGCGGAAACGGCTTGAATTGGTTCGGGGTGCGGTTGCTTGCGTGGTCGGCCGCCGGAGACGTGCGCAGTCAACGTTTATCGCTTCGTCGCGGCAAGGTCGACGGCATCGCGCATTTCGCAGATCAGTCGATCGCCCACGCTGCGCAACGTGATGTTGTAGCGGTGCGGATAGACATGCAGCGTAGCCGGAGGAATACGGCGAGGCTCGCCGAACCGCTCGACGAATCGAGTTCAAAGCTCAACCAGCTCGGCCTTGACGCCCCGCGTTGCCTGCCGCGCATCGGTGCTTATACGGGCCCGTTCGCTTGATCGTCCGTCAACGGCAGAAACCGCGGCGCGACGCGTGCGCGAATGTCGCCGTTCGAATCGGTGCGATAGATCCCGCGCGCGACATTGTGCGGATGCTCCGCCGCCTCCGCGACGCTCAGCACCGGCGCGAAGCACGCGTCGCTGCCCTCCAGCAGCGCGCGCCAGTGCGCGGACGGCTGCCGCGCGAACACCTCCGCGAAACGCGCCTTCAGCGCCGGCCAGCGCGCGCGGTCGTACTGCGTCGCCGGATCGACGTCCGTCAGCCCCAGCCGTTCGACCAGCAGCGCATAGAACGGCGGCTCGAGCGCGCCGATCGTCACGCATTCGCCGTCCGCGCAGCGGTAGACGTCGTAGAACGGCGCGTCGTGGAACAGGCTCGGCTGCGCGCCGTCGAGCTGGCCGTTCGCGCGCGCCCATAGCGCGAGCGTGCCGAGCATCGCGACGATGTCGACGATCGCGCCGTCGACCACCCGTCCCGGCCCGCCAGCCCGCACGTCGAACAGCGCGCAGACGATCCCGAACGCGAGCCCGAGCGCGCCGCCCGCGTCGCCGACGACGGTCGGCGGCAGGCCGGGCTTGGCGCTGTCCGCGCCGCGCGGCGCGGCGAGCGACAGCAGGCCCGTCAACGCGACGTAGTTCAGGTCGTGGCCGGCGGCAGCCGAGAGCGGGCCCGTCTGGCCCCAGCCGGTCATCCGGCCATAGACGAGCCGGGGGTTATGCGGTGCGCAATCCGCCGGCCCGAGCCCGAGGCGCTCCATCACGCCGGGCCGCAGCCCTTCGATCAGCGCGTCGGCGCGTGAAATCAGCGCGAGCGCTTCGTCACGCCCCGCCGGCGTTTTCAGGTCGAGCGGGACGATCGTCTTGCCTTCGCGCAGCAGGTCGCCGTCGCAGCCCTGCAGCGCGTCGGGCGCGCTCGTGCGGCCCGCCGGACGCGCGATCAGCGTGACCCGCGCGCCCATCCCGGCAAGGATCCGGCCCGCGAGCGGACCGGGGCCGAGACCTTCGAATTCGACGATATGAACGCCCGTCAGCGGCGATTCGAGCGGCATGCGGTTCTCCATGCTTTGCGGTCGGCGGGCGTTTGCGACGGACGCCCCCTCAAACGAAAAATCCCTGCTCGGCGGGGTCCGCTTCGCAGGGATCGGCAGGGCCTGTTCACGCTGATCGCGCCGCGTCAGAACGCATCCCCCGGCACGCGCACCCACCCTTCCATCAGCACGCGCGCGCTGCGGCTCATGATCGCCTTGGTGACGGTCCACTCGCCGTTTTCCAGCTTCGCCTGCGCGCCGACCCGCAGCGTGCCCGACGGATGCCCGAAGCGCACCGCCTGACGCTCGCCGCCGCCCGCCGCCAGATTGACGAGCGTGCCCGGAATCGCGGCGGCGGTGCCGATCGCGACCGCCGCCGTGCCCATCATCGCGTGATGCAGCTTGCCCATCGACATCGCGCGCACCAGCAGGTCGACGTCGGCGGCCGCGACGCGCTTGCCGCTCGACGCGACATAGTCGGCCGGCTTCGCGACGAACGCGATCTTCGGCGTGTGCTGCCGCGTCGCGATCTCGTCGAGCGTGTCGATCAGGCCCATGCGCAGCGCGCCGTGCGCGCGAATCGTCTCGAACTTCTCGAGCGCCTTCGCGTCGCCGTTGATCGCGTCCTGCAACTCGGTGCCCGTGTAGCCGATCGCCTCGGCCTCAACGAAGATCGTCGGAATCCCCGCGTTGATCATCGTCGCCTTCAGCGTGCCGATGCCCGGCACCGAAAGATCGTCGACGAGGTTGCCGGTCGGGAACATCGCGCCGCCCGCGCCTTCCTCGTCGGCGGCCGGGTCCATGAACTCGAGCTGCACCTCCGCCGCCGGGAACGTGACGCCGTCCAGTTCGAAGTCGCCGGTTTCCTGCACCGCGCCGTTCGTGATCGGCACATGGGCGACGATCGTCTTGCCAATGTTCGCCTGCCAGATCCGCACGGTCGCGATGCCGTCGCGCGGCACGCGCGACGGATCGACGAGGCCGCCGCCGATCGCGAACGGGCCGACCGCCGCCGACAGGTTGCCACAGTTGCCGGTCCAGTCGACGAACGCCTTGTCGATCGCGACCTGGCCGAACAGGTAGTCGACGTCGTGGCCGGGCCGCGTGCTCTTCGACACGATCACCGTCTTGCTGGTGGACGACGTCGCGCCGCCCATCCCGTCGATCTGCTTGCCGTACGGGTCGGGGCTGCCGATCACGCGCAGCAGCAGCGCGTCGCGCGCGGCGCCGGGCGCCTGCGCGGCCTCGGGCAGGTCCTGCAGGCGGAAGAACACGCCCTTGCTGGTGCCGCCGCGCAGGTAAGTCGCGGGAATCCTGATTTGAGGAATGTGAGCCATGTTTGTATGTCCTGATGTGCTCCGGTCAAGCCGCCGCCTGCGACGATTCGAGGAAGTCCTGCGCGAAGCGCTGCAGCACGCCGCCCGCGTCGTAGATCGACACTTCCTCGGCCGTATCGAGCCGGCACGTGACCGGCACCTCGACGCGCTCGCCGTTCTTCCGATGGATCACGAGCGTCAGGTCCGCGCGCGGCGTGCGGGCGCCGACCACGTCGAAGGTCTCGGTGCCGTCGATGCCGAGCGTCGTCCGGTTCGTGCCCGGCTTGAACTCCAGCGGCAGCACGCCCATCCCGATCAGGTTCGTGCGGTGGATCCGCTCGAAGCCTTCGGCGACGATCGCCTCGACGCCCGCGAGCCGCACGCCCTTCGCGGCCCAGTCGCGCGACGAGCCCTGGCCGTAGTCGGCGCCCGCGACGACGATCAGCGGCTGCTTGCGATTCATGTACGTCTCGATCGCTTCCCACATCCGCATCACGTTGCCGTCCGGCTCGACGCGCGCGAGCGAGCCCTTCTTCACCGCGCCGTCGACGACCGCCATCTCGTTGACGAGCGTCGGGTTCGCGAAGGTCGCGCGCTGCGCGGTCAGGTGATCGCCCCGGTGCGTCGCGTACGAGTTGAAGTCCTCTTCCGGCAGGCCCATCTTCGCGAGGTATTCGCCGGCGGCGCTGTTCGCGAGGATCGCGTTCGACGGCGACAGGTGGTCGGTCGTGATGTTGTCGCCGAGCACCGCGAGCGGGCGCATGCCCTTGAGCGTGCGCTCGCCGGCCAGCGCCCCTTCCCAGTACGGCGGGCGGCGGATGTAGGTGCTCTGCGGCCGCCAGTCGTACAGCGGCGCCGCGCGCTCGCCCGCATCGGCGCTGCGCGCGAACATCGGCTCGTAGACCTTGCGGAACTGCTCGGGCTTCACGCTCGACGCGACGATCGCATCGATCTCCTCGTCGGTCGGCCAGATGTCCTTCAGCGTGACCGGCTTGCCGTCCTGGTCGTGGCCGAGCACGTCCTTCTCGATGTCGAAGCGGATCGTGCCGGCGATCGCATATGCGACGACGAGCGGCGGCGACGCGAGGAACGCCTGCTTCGCATACGGATGGATGCGGCCGTCGAAGTTGCGGTTGCCGGACAGCACGGCGGTCGCGTACAGGTCGCGCTCGACGATCTCCTGCTGGATCTTCGGGTCGAGCGCGCCCGACATCCCGTTGCAGGTCGTGCACGCGAACGCGACGATGCCGAAGCCGAGCTTCTCGAGGTCGGGCAGCAGGTTCGCTTCCTTCAGGTACAGCTCGACCGCCTTCGAGCCCGGCGCGAGCGAGCTCTTCACCCACGGCTTGCGCGCGAGGCCACGCGCGTTCGCGTTGCGCGCGAGCAGCGCCGCGGCGATCACGTTGCGCGGGTTGCTGGTGTTCGTGCAGCTCGTGATCGCGGCGATGATCACCGCGCCGTCGGGCATCTCGCCCGCCTTCTCTTCCCACTGGCCGGCGATCCCGCGCGCGGCGAGGTCGGACGTCGGCAGCCGCTTGTGCGGATTCGACGGGCCGGCCATGTTGCGCACCACGCTCGACAGGTCGAACGTCAGCGTGCGCTCGTACTGTGCGTGCTGCAGCGTATCGGCCCACAGGCCCGCCGCCTTCGCGTAGGTCTCGACGAGCTTCACCTGCTCGTCGCTGCGGCCGGTCAGGCGCAGGTAGTCGGTCGTCTGGCCGTCGATGAAGAACATCGCGGCCGTCGCGCCATATTCGGGCGCCATGTTCGAGATCGTCGCGCGGTCGCCGAGCGTCAGGCTCGCCGCGCCTTCGCCGCGGAATTCGAGGTATGCGCCGACCACCTTCTCCTTGCGCAGGAACTCGGTCAGCGCGAGCACGACGTCGGTCGCGGTGATGCCCGGCTGGCGCTTGCCGGTCAGCTCGACGCCGACGATGTCGGGCAGACGCATCCACGACGCGCGGCCGAGCATCACGTTCTCGGCTTCGAGGCCGCCGACGCCGATCGCGATCACGCCGAGCGCGTCGACGTGCGGCGTGTGGCTGTCGGTGCCGACGCAGGTGTCCGGGAACGCTACGCCGTCCTGCGCCTGGATCACCGGCGACATCTTCTCCAGGTTGATCTGGTGCATGATGCCGTTGCCCGGCGGGATCACATCGACGTTCTCGAACGCCTTCTTCGTCCACTCGATGAAGTGGAAGCGGTCCTCGTTGCGGCGATCCTCGATCGCGCGGTTCTTCGCGAACGCGTCCGGGTCGAAGCCGCCGCACTCGACGGCGAGCGAGTGATCGACGATCAGCTGCACGGGCACGACCGGGTTCACCTTCGCCGGGTCGCCGCCGCGCTCGGCGATCGCGTCGCGCAGGCCCGCGAGATCGACGAGCGCCGTCTGGCCGAGGATGTCGTGGCACACGACGCGCGCCGGGAACCACGGGAAATCGCGCTCGCGCTTGCGCTCGACGATCTGCTGCAGCGAAGCGGCGAGGATCGCCGGATCGCAGCGGCGCACGAGGTTTTCGGCGAGCACGCGCGACGTGTACGGCAGCGTGTCGTAGGCGCCGGGCGCGATCGCTTCGACCGCGGCGCGCGCGTCGAAGTAGTCCAGCGACGTGCCGGGCAGGGGTTTGCGGTAGGCGGTATTCATGATGTGGGGGAAAGCTGGGAATTCATGAGCGGGGGAAGCCGGCCGGCCTCCCCCGGACGCCCGATCAGCGCTTCTCGATCGGCACGAACTGCAGGTCTTCCGGGCCTGTGTAGTTCGCGCTCGGGCGGATGATCTTGTTGTCGATGCGCTGCTCGATGACGTGCGCGCTCCAGCCGGACGTGCGCGAGATCACGAACAATGGCGTGAACATCGCGGTCGGCACGCCCATCATGTGATACGACACCGCGCTGAACCAGTCGAGGTTCGGGAACATCTTCTTCGCGTCCCACATCACCGATTCGAGGCGCTCGGCGATGTTGTACAGCTTCAGGTCGCCCGCTTCCTTCGACAGCTTGTGCGCGACGCCCTTGATCACCTTGTTGCGCGGATCGGAGATCGTATAGACCGGGTGGCCGAAGCCGATCACGACTTCCTTGTTCTCGACGCGGCGGCGGATGTCGGCTTCCGCCTCGTCCGGCGAGCGGTAGCGGCTCTGGACCTCGAATGCGACCTCGTTCGCGCCGCCGTGCTTCGGCCCGCGCAGCGCGCCGATCGCGCCGGTGATCGCCGAGTAGATGTCCGAGCCCGTGCCCGCGATCACGCGGCCGGTGAACGTCGACGCATTGAACTCGTGCTCCGCGTACAGGATCAGCGACGTGTGCATCGCGTCGACCCACGACTTCGATGGGGCCTTGCCGTGCAGCAGGTGCAGGAAGTGGCCGCCGATCGAGTCGTCGTCGGTTTCGGTCTCGATGCGCTTGCCGTTGTGCGAGAAGTGATACCAGTACAGCAGCATCGAGCCGAGCGACGCCATCAGGCGATCGGCGATGTCGCGCGCGCCCGGCAGGTTGTGATCGTCCTTCTCCGGCAGCACCGTGCCGAGCACCGACACGCCCGTGCGCATCACGTCCATCGGGTGCGCGGACGCCGGAATCTGCTCGAGCGCCGCCTTCAGCGCGTTCGGCAGGCCGCGCATCGAACGCAGCTTCGCCTTGTAGGCGGCCAGTTCGGTCAGGTTCGGCAGCGTCTCGTGCACGAGCAGGTGCGCGATTTCCTCGAACTCGCACGACTCGGCGACGTCGAGGATGTCGTAGCCGCGGTAATGCAGGTCGTTGCCGGTCTTGCCGACCGTGCAGAGCGCCGTGTTGCCGGCCGCCACGCCCGACAGCGCGACCGACTTCTTCGGCTTGAACGCGCCTGCGGCGGCGGCGGCCGGTGCTGCTGCGTCTTTCGTCTCGCTCATGTTTCCGTTCTCCAATTTTCGGATTCGTGTCTCGTGGGGTGCGGGCCGCGTTACTTCTTGCCCTGCGCGAACAGCTCGTCGAGCTTGCGCTCGTATTCGTGATAGCCGAGGAAGTCGTACAGCTCGGCGCGCGTCTGCATCGTCGGCACGGCCGCCTTCTGCGTGCCGTCGCGGCGCAGCGTCTCGTAGAAATTCAGCGCGGCCTTGTTCATCGCGCGATACGCGCCGCAGCAGTACAGCGCGATGTCGACGTTCGCCTCGCGCAGCTCGTCGAGCGTGAAGAGCGGCGTCGAGCCGAATTCGGTCAGGTTCGCGAGGATCGGCACCTTCACTGCGGCCTTGAAGCGGCGATAGTCGTCGAGCGTCTTCATCGCTTCCGGGAAGATCATGTCCGCGCCGGCCTCGACGTAGGCCACCGCGCGCTCGATCGCCGCGTCGATCCCTTCGGCGGCGGCCGCGTCGGTGCGGGCCATGATCACGAACTGGTCGTCGGTGCGCGCATCGACCGCGGCCTTGACGCGATCGACCATTTCCTCGGTCGGCACGACTTCCTTGCCCGGGCGGTGGCCGCAGCGCTTCTGGCCGACCTGGTCCTCGAGGTGCACGGCGGCGACGCCGGCCTTGATGAACGAGCGGACCGTGCGCGCGATGTTGAACGCGCCGCCCCAGCCCGTGTCGATGTCGACGAGCAGCGGCAGGTCGGTCGCGTTGGTGATCCGGTTCGCGTCGATCAGCACGTCTTCCATCGTGCTGATGCCGAGGTCGGGGATGCCGAGCGAATTCGCGGCGACGCCGCCGCCCGACAGGTAGACGGCCTTGAAGCCGACGGCCTGGGCCATCTTGGCCGCGTAGGCGGTGATCGCGCCGACCACCTGCAGCGGCTGCTCGGCCGCGACTGCCGCGCGGAATTTCGCGCCGGCGCTTTGAAGATGCGTGTTGCTCATGAACGGCCTCCTGATGGAATGCCTGCTACACAGCAAGTACCGGGCCAGCTCGCGTGCCGCCGCTAACCCACTGATTCTTAAGCAGCCGGCCGCGTGCCGCCGCGGCCGATTGATTTCAATTTGGAAATTTCGCGTTCCAAAAATGAAATCGCGCGCGCATAATCGTTCGTCATGGACCTCTCCTCGATCAAGCCCGTCGGCCCCGCCGACCGCGCGGTGCGGCCGCGCGTCTGGGCGATGGGCATCAGCCGCCTGCGGGATCTCTTTCGCGAGATCGCCGGCGAATTCGACGAACGCGCCGACGTGCGCATCGTGTCGCGCGCGTATGAAGAGGCGCTCAACGCGATCGCCGAGGCCGGCGCCGCGCGGCCCGACGTGATCGTCGCGGCCGGCTCGAACGGCAGCTTCCTGAAAACGCGCGCGCCGGTGCCGGTCGTGGTCGTCACGCCGACCGGCTTCGACGTGATGCAGGCGCTCGCGCGGGCCCGGCGCGACGCGTCGCGGATCGCGCTCGTCAGCGTCGGCGAGACGCCGCCCGAGGTGCGCCGCTTCGTCGCCGCGTACGGCCTCGACGTCGAGTTTGCGTCATATCAGTCCGCGCAGGAAGCGGAAACCTGCGTGCACGACCTGCGCGACCGCGGCATCGAAACGATCGTCGGCCCCGGCCTCGTCACCGACCTGGCCGCGAGCGCCGGCATGGGCGCCGTGTTCCTGTATTCGCATGCGTCGGTGCGCAAGGCCGTCGATACCGCGCTCGAGGTCGCCTATGCGACGCACGCGGAGGCGCTGCGCCGCCAGCGCCTCGACAACCTGCTCCAGCACCTGCGCGACGGCGTCGTCGCGCTCGATGCGCGCGGGCGCGTCGAGGCGATCAACGAGCGGCTCGCGCTGGCGCTCGGGGTCGAACCCGCGGCGGCCGTCGGGCGCGCACTCGTCGACCTGACGCCGGAGCTGCGCACGCTGCGCGGCGACGACGGCGACGCGCTCGCCACCGTGCGCGGCGTGCGCTACGTCGTGCACCGCGGCCCGCTCGTCGATCGCGGCGTCACGTCGGGCAGCGTGCTGACCTTCCAGGAATCGCGCGCGGTCGAGCGGCTCGACCGTGCGCTGCGCTCGCAGCCGGGCACGCAGCAGTTCGCGGCGCGCTACACGCTCGACGACGTGGTCGGCGCATCCGCGCCGATGACGCGCGTGCGCGACCTCGTGCGCCGCTACGCGAAATCCGACGCGACCGTGCTCGTGCTCGGCGAGAGCGGCACCGGCAAGGAGATGATCGCGCAGAGCCTGCATGCGCTGTCCGCGCGGCGCAGCTATCCGTTCGTCGCGATCAACTGCGGCGCGTTTCCGGAAGCGCTGCTCGAAAGCGAGCTGTTCGGCTACGAGGAAGGCGCGTTCACCGGCGCGCGGCGCGGCGGCAAGACGGGCCTGTTCGAGGCCGCGCATCGCGGCACGCTGTTCCTCGACGAGATCGGCGAGATGCCGCCGTCGCTGCAGAGCCGGCTGCTGCGCGTGCTGCAGGAGCGCGAGGTGATCCGGCTCGGGTCGACCGAGCCGATCCGCATCGACGTGCGCGTGATCGCCGCGACGCACCGGCCGCTGCTCGCGGCCGTCGAGGACGGCACGTTCCGCGCGGATCTCTACTACCGGCTCAACATCCTGAACGTCGGGCTGCCGCCGCTGCGCGAGCGCCCGGCCGACATCCCCGCGCTCGCGGCCGCGCTGCTGGTGCAGGCCGCGCGGCGCGAGCCGCGGCTCGCGGACAGCCTGCGCGATGCCGGCGACGCGGCGCGCGTGCTCGACGCGGCGCAGGCGATCCTGATGCGCTACCGGTGGCCCGGCAACGTGCGGGAATTGCAGAACGTGATCGAGCGGATCGCGGTGGAGCTGGCGGAGGAAGCGGGCGACGACGGGCAGGCTGCGCCGTGCGGCGTGCTCGATCCCGACGCATTGCAGGCCATCGCGCCGGAGCTGTTCGCGAGCCCGGCCGACGCGGGTGCCGATCCGGACGATGCGCCGACGCTGCAGGCGCGCCGCCGCCGCGCGGAAGCCGACGAGATCCGCGCGGCGCTCGACGCATGCGGCGGCGATCGCGACCGCGCGTGCGCGATGCTCGGCATCAGCAAGACGACGATGTGGCGAAAGCTGTCCGGCAGGTAGGCGCCGGCTGTTGCGATGCGGCCGTGCGCGCCGGTCCGCCGCCGGTCCCCGGCCAGTGCGCCTGAGCGGGCCTTTGCCTTTTGCGGTCTTCAACCGCATCGCCGCGGGCGGCCGGAGCGGATCGGCATGCCGGGCGGCAACCCCGGCGTTCCCGCCGCCCGGCAGGTGTCGCGCGAACGGCTACTGCGCGGCGCGCGTGCGCTGCAGCTGCTCGCCGAGCCCTTCGACGCCGAGCCGCACCGTCTGCCCGGGCTTCAGGTATACCGGCGCCGGCTTGATGCCCATGCCGACGCCCGGCGGCGTGCCGGTCGTGATCACGTCGCCCGGCTGCAGGCGCATGCAGCGCGACAAATACGCGACGAGCTGCGCGACCGTGAACACCATCGTGCGCGTGTTGCCTTGCTGGTAGCGATGGCCGTCGACCTCGAGCCACAGGTCGAGCCGCTGCGGATCGGGCACGTCGTCGCGCGTGACGAGCCACGGGCCGATCGGGCCGAACGTGTCGAAGCCCTTGCCCTTGTCCCACTGGCCGCCGCGCTCGAGCTGCCATTCGCGCTCGGACACGTCGTTGACCACGCAATAGCCGGCGACGCAGTCGAGCGCGCGCGCCTCGTCGACGTCCTTGCACGGCGCGCCGATCACGACGCCCAGCTCGACTTCCCAGTCGGTCTTCACCGAGCCTTTCGGAATGTCGATGCCGTCATTCGGGCCGCAGACCGAGCTCGTCCACTTGCCGAACACGACCGGCTCGGCCGGCACGGGCATCCCCGCTTCCGCCGCGTGATCGGCGTAGTTCAGCCCGATGCCGATGAACTTGCCGATCCGCCCGACGCACGGGCCGATGCGCGGCTCGCCGGGCACGCGCGGCAGCGTCGCCGGATCGAGCGCGCGCAGCCGCGCGAGTCCGGCGACGGACAGCACGTCGCCGGCGAGATCGTCGACATGCGCCGACAGATCGCGAATCCGGCCGTCCGCGTCGAGCAAGCCGGGTTTTTCCTGGCCGGGCGGGCCATAGCGAAGCAGTTTCATCGTGCTGAACCTCTTGTTGGCGAATGTGACAGGATACCGGCCGCCGACGACGCGCGTGCGCGCCGCCGATGACCCGCCGCTCTTTGTACCATCGGCGGCGCGCGGTGGAATGGCGCGCGACGGATACCGACTATTGGTGCGACCGCAGAGATTACGTTGCAGCGGCGGATACGCCGACGCGGTCGGCATGGCGGCCGCCTCTCGCGTCCTTCGACGCTGAAAGATGAATATCCAGTATTTCTTATGACCCTGTCATCGCGAACGGCACCTGAGCCGTTCATGCCCGATAACGATCGGTAAAAAACACGCTGCATCGCACACTGAATGTTGTCGGGCTCGCGCGGATGGCAGTCATATCCGCGCGCGGCTTCGCGACGCCGCGTGCACGTCCGCCAGCGTGCGTCGCCCACCGATCGGCAACTCCCTGACTTCCTACACATGACGCTAACTACTGACAACCCGCTCTCCAACAGCGACGCACTGGAGTCGACGGGCGCAGCCGACCGCTATCGCGCCCCCGCGCTCGACAAGGGGCTCGACATCCTCGAACTCCTGTCCGAGCAGAAGGAAGGGCTCACTCGCACCGAAATCACGAAGGAACTCGGCCGCAACGCGAGCGAAATCTACCGGATGCTCGAACGCCTGGTCGCGCGCCGCTACGTGATGCGTTCGACGGGCGGCGACCGCTACACGCTGAGCCTCAAGCTGTTCGCGCTCGCCCACCGCCATCCGCCGATGAGCCGCCTGATCGCCGAAGCGCTGCCGCCGATGCAGCGCTTCGCCGATGCGGCGGAACAGTCCTGCCACCTGGCCGTCTACGACCACGGCAACCTGCTCGTGATCGCGCAGGTGGACGGCCCCGGCCCGTGGGGCGTGTCGGTGCGGCTCGGCTCGCGCATCGGGCTCGCCGATACCGCGTCGGGACGCGTGACGCTGGCGTTCCAGGCGTCCGAGCAACGCGCGCACATGCTGGCCGAGCACCGCAAGGTCAAGGGCGAAGCGCCGCTCGACGAGCAGGAACTCGCGCAGGCGTGCCAGGCGATCCGCGGCGACGGTTTCCTGTGCCGGGACAGCCGTCAGGCCTATGGCGTCGTCGACATCAGCGTCCCGATCGTGGGCCCGTCCGGCCACGCGATCGCCGCGCTGACCTGCCCGTACATGCGCCGTATCGACGCGCACGCGGCGCCTTCCGTCGACGCGGCAGCCGAGTGCCTGCGCGCCACCGCCGCGACGCTGTCGATGAGCCGCATCGAGCGGAACTGACCGGCGCACGCGAGCGCGTCGGACCGATGCGGGTGCGGCGGCAACGCGCGACGCCGCCGCGTGTCGCGCGTGGTCGCGATGCTTCCCACGGCCGCGCCATGCAGGGTCGCTACGCTAGAATAGCGGCCCTCTCCAAAACTACGACGGCCGGCGGCGCCGGCTGTCGTGTCTGATGAATGTCATGGCCAAACTTCTGAACGATCTCGAATTCCAGCGTTTCTCCGAACTTCAGCAGAAGCAGGCAAGCTTCACGATCACGCCCGAAGAGGCGGACGAACTGCGCGACATCGTCGCGCGTGCGCAGAAGAAGCGCGACGACCGCGCAGCCGCGATGCAGGCGATCGAAAACTACATCGAGCAATTCGACATCACGCCCGACGAGCTCTTCTCGCCCGACCAGATCGGCGACGCCGCCCGCACCTACGGGCTCATCACGGCGACCAAGAAGGAACGCACGCTGCCGCCGTCGATCACGTTCAACGGCAAGCCGTATCAATGGACCAAGACGCTGCCGGACGATGTTCGCGGCGCGCTGTTCGAAGCGTTCAAGGCCGGCGAGTCCGTCAAGCGCTTCATCGCGATGCCGAAGGACGTGGCCCGCTGCGCACTGACGATCGCCCGCCTCGAGCGCGAAACGGGCGCCGTATACGCGGACGCGCACCTGACCGAACTCGCCATCTCGCGCGAGCAGGTGAACGACGCGGCGACGAAACTCGCCGTGTAAGGGCAGTCGCCCGCCCGCTGCGTGCAATCGCGAAAGCGCGCAGCGCATTGGCACGCTTCGCGGCGCATGCGACGCACACATCGCACGCGGCCGCATCGGCGCGGCACCGGTACCTGCCGGCGCCGCGTCAGCCCGAGCGCTGTTCGCTCGAGGTCCCGAAAAGACTCACTTCAGCCTCCCGAAAACGCTCACCTCAAGCCGCTGGCGGCATCAATCCGGCGGTCCGAACGTCCTCTCCGGCACCTCACACAGACGCTCTCCATTCACTCCCGAAAAGCCTCACCAGGCCTTCCTGAAAGGGCTCACCGCCAGTTCCCGGGAAGGCTCACCGACAGCTCCCGTATCGACTCACCAAGCGTCTCCCGGAAAAGCTCACGTGAAGGCTCCCGTAAAGCCTCACCTTTGAGTTTTTTCAGGCTGGCGATGCATGCGACATACAGCACGTGCACACCGATACGCCGCGAAATTGACCGGGATACGGCACGCGCCTATAGATTCGGCACACACCATCGTGGAAACGAAAACCCCGCTGCGTTCTGCCTTGTTTTGGAGGCGAGCCGCCGAAACGGCTCCCATGCTCGTTCCGATCGCCACAGCCGAGAACATTCGCCCAGACGAACCGCCGCACCGACGACGCACGCATGGCCGACATCGCACGCGCCGGTGCCAACTGCACGCGATACCCACATACTTTTCGACACTCGACGCCTCGCGACTACGGTTGCAGCTTCATCTTGAATCCGACCACGCCAGGCTCCTCCGTCGGCGACACCGCGAACCCGCACGACTTCGCGAGCGAGATCATCGCGGTGTTCTCGCGCAGCGCCTCGCCGATCATCCATGCGGTGCCGCGCGAGCGCGCGTACTCGATGATGCGCGCCATCAACAGCCGCCCAAGCCCCTTGCCCTTCTGGTCCGGCCGAATGCCGATCGCGAACTCGGTCGTCTCGTTGTCCGGGTCGGTCACCGCGCGTACCGCGCCGAGCGTGTGCGACCGGCCTGCCCCGTCGTCAACCGACGCGATGAACGCCATCTCGCGGTCGTAATCGATCTGCGTCATGCGCGCCAGCTGCGAGTGATCGAAGCTGCGTACCGCGCCGAAGAAGCGCATCCGCAGATCCTCCGGCGTCATCGCGCCGAGCAGTTCGTTGTGCGCGGCCTCATCTTCCGGACGGATCGGACGGATCGTCATCGTGTCGCCCTGCCATGCAAGCGTCTGCTCGAGATGGCGCGGATACGGCATGATCGCGAGCCGGCTGCGGCCCTCCGCCAGCGTGATGCGCGGCGCGATCACCAGCACGCGGTCGGGCAGCACGCGCAGCGTGACCGACAGCGCGACCACCTCGCGCACGTCGCACACCACCTGCGACAGCGCCGTGAATGCGCCGAGCGCGGGTTCGACCGGCGCGCGGCGCGCATACGGCGAGCGCTCCATCACCGCGCGCGCGAGCACCGTGTTCAGCGGCGGCAGCCCGTAGACGACGAACGGCGCGGACACGCCGTCCGCCGGAGGCACCAGGTAGCGGAATACCGGACCGAAATTCGGGTCGTCGTGCATGTCGACCGTCACGTCGACGACCTTCGCGCCGGCCGACGGCTCGTCCGGCTCGCCATGCAAGCCGAAGCGTGACAGCCAGTGCAGCGCCGCTTCGCCGGCCAGCTCGTGTTCGCCGGCTTCGACCATGCGGCGTGCGTCAGCCTGCGCGGACGCGACACGCTCGGCCGGTTGCAGTGGCGTGCCTTCGGGCGTCTGCATCAGCAGTTCGCGGCCGAGGTTGTAATCGACGAGGCGCGCATACGCGCGCGCCAGCCGCTGCGGCGTCGTATGCACGGGAATGCCGTTCGCATGCAGCGCGTCGCGCGTCGACGCATCGACCGCGCCGAAGAAGCACGCGAGGATGCCGCGATGCGCCTGCTGGCGCGTTTCGATCAGCATGCGCGCCACTGCGTCGGCCGGCGCGCTGTGCGACGTCGAATGCACGACGAACAGCGTGCCGGTCTGCGGAAACGGCGCGAGCGCGCGGATCACCGCGCCGAAATGCTCGGGGCGCGCGTCGTCGCCGAGCGTCAGCGGATTGCCGGGCACCGCAACGTGCGGCAGCGCGGCCGACACCTCCGACGTCACCGCTTCCGGCCAGTTGGCCAGCACGTCGCGCACCTCCGCAACCGCATCGACCGCGAGCTTCGCGACGCCCGCGTCGCTCGTGACGAGCGTCGCCGCGCCGCGCGCGGCGACGCGGCCGACGCCTAGCGTCTCGATCTCGTCGAGCAGATCGTCGAGCGCGTCGACCCGCACCATCCCCGCGCGCTGGAACGCCGCCGTATACAGCGCGTCGCCCGGGTCCGCGCGGCCGGTGCGCAACGCGAGCACCGGCTTGTTGCGCGCGGCCGCGCGCGCCGCCGACATGAACTTGCGCGCGGCGCGCACGCTGTCGAGCTCGAGCAGGATCGCGCGCGTGCCGGGATCGCTCGCGAGATAGTCGAGCACGTCGCCCGCATCGACGTCGGCCTCGCCGCCGAGCGCGACGACGTGCGAAAAGCCGAGCCCGCGCGCATCCGCCCAGCCGAGGACCGCATTCGTCAGCGCGTTCGACTGCGATACCCACGCGACGCCGCCCGAGCGCACCGTATACGCCGGCGCGCCGAAATGCGCATGCCGCGCCGGCGACAGCACGCCGAGACTGCCCGGCCCGACGATACGGAGGACGAACGGCTTCGCCGCCTTGAGCGCGCGATCGAGCGCCGCACGATGCGCACTGGTGCGCGCCTCGCCGACGATCACCGCAACGCGCGCGCCGAGGGCGCCGAGCTTGTGCACGATGCCGGGCCACGTCGCGGGCGGCGTGCAGATCACCGCGACCGACGGCGGCGCGGGCAACCGGTCGACATCGCCGATCACAGTGTGCCCGCCGAGCTCTCGGTACTTCGGATTGACGGGCCACACGGCCCCCTGGAACGCGCCGTCGAGCACGCGCGCCCACACCATCGCGCCGATACTGCCTGCGCGCGGCGACGCGCCGACGACCGCAACGGATTTGGGCTGAAACAGCGCATCGAGATGGCGAACGGTCACATCGGCTCCATACGGTAACGAAAGACGGCCCGGCCGGTGCACGGCCCGAATGGCCACGCGCCGGGCGACGCGAATTCAAAGCATAGGCGAACCGTTCGCGGCTGCCTATATGCCGAACGGCCGACTGTGCGATGCGCATCAAGGCCGGCAACATGCGCTTGCACTCGACGCATTCACACATTGCAACGAGCGCAGTGGGCGACACGCGACGGCGCGGCGCATCCGTCAGAGGTGAGGATTTACAGGAGCCAAGGTGAGCAGATTCGGGAGCCCTATCGCGAGGCGGCGCAATGCGCGAGCGGTGATGCGTGCGCGCTGCACGTCAGCACCGCGAAGATCGCAAATGGCCGTGCGCCTTGCGATGCGAATTACGCGCTCGTTTACCGCAATTCGCCGCCAAATCCGCGGCAATCGCGACGAATGTGTGAAACGCGCTCTTTTAATCGCGGGGAGTTGCCGTTCGATACGCGATGTCGAATCGCGCGTCGGCGGCCCAAAAACAAAACGGTGCGAGGGCCGTGGGGCCGCTCGCACCGTCAGTGACCGCACGAAAGGTGAGACTTTTCGGGAATCAGTCCTTGATCAGGAAACGTGCGCGGTTCTTGCCGAGCCATGCCGGCGCGCGGCCGCGACCGCTCCACGTTTCGCCGGTCTTCGGATGGCGATATTTCGGCGGCAGCGGACGCTTGGCCTTGACAGGGGCGCCCGTGGAGGAAACCGAGCTCCTCCGGCGTAATGTCGAATTCCTCGATTTTCGCCCGGATCGCAGCGATCGCGTCGGCGATCGCCTTTTCGCGTTCCTTATCGATCTTCTGCTGAAGTTTTTCGAGTTGCGCTGTCAGTTGCCGGTAGGTCGCCATATGGATGGGATTCCCTGAGTGTTATTTATGAAAAATAGGTGACTCGAAGCAAATAGAAAAGCGCTTTACCCGATTACGTCCCATCGTGCGGTCGTATCGGGCTCAATAATCGCCTTTCTTCTTGCATGCGAAGAGAAGATTTCGCACAGCGTCATCGGTCGATTGCTGGAGAACGTCGAATTCCCCGGTGCAGATGGCTCGGGCATTGTCCGTGCAATTGCTCCAGTCGCTGCCGGTGCATTGCACCTGCGTAGTCGGACGTCCGTCCGCCGTAAACAACGGCGCCCCGCCTCCGCATCCGCCGAGCCCCGTAACCAGGACCAACAATCCGGCCCGACGCCAATGCGTTCCAGGCCACCGACAGACCGACGCAAGCATGTGTTTCATTGTTCTTCCCGTCAACCTTTTTTTAAATGTCGCGAGTATGCCATGCGTCGTTACCCCGCGTTCAGTCGGGCGTCCGGTCCGGCGCCCGGTCGGGACGCGCGCGCGTCCTGTACGGCAAAGCCCGGTGGGGATCGTCGGCGATGCGAACGAACACCTGCTCGACGTCCGGAAGCGCGCCAAGTTCGCGTGCCAGCGCTTGCCGGTCGAAGGCGGCTTCGGCACATCCTTCGACATATATGAAGCGCCGCTGCACGGTGATCCACAGGCTCGTGCCGCTCAGCCGCGTCGAGCCGGCAAAGTGCGCCTTCGCCGCAGCCGCGATCGGCGCGTCGTACATATACGAATTCGGCTTCGTGCAACGATGCGCGAGCCAGCAGGTCGTGCCGCGCTCGGCACGGTAATGTGCGTCGTCCTCCATCTCCGCGCGGGTCATCCACGGCCCGAGCGGCAACGGACATTCCGCGTAGTCCTGCGACAGTGCAATGAACGGATCGTTGTACCAGTTGCGCCGCGCGGCCGGTATTTCCGCATCGGACTGCGCGAAGGAAGACGCCGTCACCAATGCGGCGAGCCATGCTGCGATACGGATTCGCTTCATCGTTGCCTCCTGCCCGGCGCGTCACGGGCGCCGCGCTGCCAGCCCGTTCGCTTCAGGCTTACGTCGTCACCGGTCGATTCCGAGCGCCGTCATCTTCTTGTACAGCGTCGCGCGGCCGATGCCGATTCGTGCAGCGGCTTCGGTTACCTTCCCGTCGCACGCCGCAAGGGCGTCGGTCAGGAACTGGCGCTCCCAGGCGGCCAATGCGTCGGCATACGAAGCCACCGGCGCAGCGTCGGCGCCCGCGGCATCGGTGGTGCTCCGGCCCGCCAGCGGCGCAACCCGCGTGCCCGCCGGCACGCCGTCCGCCGTCATGCGCACCGGACCGAGGAACGACGCGAGCGCGGCCGCATCGATCACCGAGCGGTCGGACAGCATCAGCGCGCGCTCGAGCGTATTGCGCAGCTCGCGCACGTTGCCGGGCCACGGATACGCGCACAGCATCCGCAGCGCATCGTCGGTGAGCTCGCAATGCGCGGCGCGGCCGTGCTGGGCAGCGAGCTCCTCGAGCGTCGCGTAGACGAGCGCCGCGATGTCGGACGCGCGCTCGCGCAGCGGCGGCGCGTGAATCGTCAGCACGTTGAGCCGGTAATAGAGATCGGCGCGAAAGCGGCCGGCCGCCACGAGCGCGGGCAGGTCGGCCGAGGTCGCCGCGATGATCCGCACGTCGGCGCGCACGATGCGGTTCGAGCCGACGGGCTCGAATTCCTTGTCCTGCAGCACGCGCAGCAGCTTGCCCTGCAGCGGCAGCGGCATGTCGCCGATCTCGTCGAGAAACAGCGTGCCGCGATCGGCCAGCTCGAACTTGCCGACCCGCCCCTTGCGGTCGGCGCCCGTATAGGCGCCGGGCGCCGCTCCGAAGAACTCGGTCTCGAGCAGCGCATCGGGGATCGCGGCGACGTTGACCGTCACGAGCGGCTGGAGCGCGCGCGCCGACGCCGCATGGATCGCGTGCGCGAGCAGCTCCTTGCCGGTGCCGGTTTCGCCGAGCAGCAGCACCGGCGAATCGACCTGCGCGGCGCGGCGCGCCTGGCGCTTCGTCTCGAGGCTCGCCGGGCTCGTGCCGACGAAGCTCGTGAACGTGTATTTCGCGCGACGCGCCTGTGCAAGCGAGCGCTGCGTCGCGAGCAGTTGCTGCTGCAGCTGCACGTAACGGGAAAAGATCGGCGTGAGCGTCTTCAACTGGTCGAACAGCGCGAAGCCGATCGCGCCGACCGTCTCGCCCGCCTCGTTCTTCAACGGCAGGCGGGTCACGACGAGCGGCTCGCGGCCCGTCTCCATGATGTCGAGCAGGATCGGCTGCCCAGTCGACACGACCTCGCGCATCAGGCTGTGCGGGATCACCGCCTCGCAATCGAGGCCGACCGCCTGCTGCGGATCGGCGAAACCGAAACGCGCCGCATAGCGCTCGTTCATCCACACGATGCGCGCATCACGGTCGACGATCAGCGTGCCGGCGCTCGAATCCTCGAACGTCCTGAACAGCGATTCGGCGGCGCGCAGCAGCACGTCGCCGTAATCGACGGGCAAGCGGGGCCAGTCGTTCATCATCGTGTCGTCGTCTCCGTGTATTGCTTTTGGATATCGTCCGGCCTGTCTCCAGAACGAGACGGATTATCTCATTCCGGAGACAGCCCGCAACGCCTTGCCCGTTCACGTTCGGCAAGCATGTCCGGGGCGTCCGCGCGGGCAATCCGTCTCCATGCGGAGACGATTTATGTAGAATCGCCTGAAGATTGGCCGGCGTGGGCCCGCCGGCCACCGGCGGACCCGCGTCCGGCGGCGCATCGCGGCCGGTGGCACGAAACCTGCACGAACCTGAGCCGGTCCGCGGCGCGCCGCGCGACCGAACAAAACCAAAGCCATTAGGAGACTCTCTTGTCCTTCGTGATCGTCCTCGCCGCGCTGGCGTTCCTGATGTTCGCCGCATACCGCGGCTACAGCGTGATCCTGTTCGCGCCGATCGCCGCGCTCGGCGCGGTCCTGATGACCGAGCCGGCTGCCGTCGCGCCGGTCTTCTCCGGCATCTTCATGGAGAAGATGGTCGGCTTCGTCAAACTGTATTTCCCGGTGTTCATGCTCGGCGCCGTGTTCGGCAAGGTGATCGAGCTGTCCGGCTTCTCCGAGTCGATCGTCCACGCGGCAATCCGCTACATCGGGCGCTCGCGCGCGAATGCGGTGATCGTCGCGGTGTGCGCGCTGCTCACCTATGGCGGCGTGTCGCTGTTCGTCGTCGTGTTCGCGGTCTACCCGTTCGCGGCCGAGCTGTACCGCCAGAGCAACATTCCGAAGCGGCTGATGCCCGGCGCGATCGCGCTCGGCGCGTTCTCGTTCACGATGGATTCGCTGCCCGGCACGCCGCAGATCCAGAACATCATCCCGACCACGTTCTTCAAGACGACCGCGTGGGCCGCTCCGGCGCTCGGCACGATCGGCTCGCTGTTCATCATCGTCGTCGGCCTCTCGTATCTCGAATGGCGCCGCCGCACCGCGATGGCGAAGGGCGAAGGCTACGGCACGTCGCTCGTCAACGAGCCGGAGCGCGTCGCGACCGAATCGCTGCCGAGCCCGTTCCTCGCGATCCTGCCGCTGATCCTCGTCGGCGTGTCGAACTTCGCGCTCACCAAGCTGATCCCGACGTGGTACGGCGCCGCGTCGTACACGGTCGCGCCCGACGTGCTGCCGGGCGTGCATACGCCGGTGACGACGTCGATCAAGACGGTCGTCGCGATCTGGTCGGTCGAGGCCGCGCTGCTGCTCGGCATCCTGCTCGTCGTCGCCACCGCGTTCAAGCGCGTCAGCGAACGTTTCGCGGCCGGGTCGAAGGCAGCGGTGGGCGGCGCGCTGCTCGCCGCGATGAACACCGCGTCCGAATACGGCTTCGGCGGCGTGATCGCCGCGCTGCCGGGCTTCCTCGTCGTCGGCGATGCGCTGAAGAGCATTCCGAACCCGCTCGTCAACGCGGCCGTGTCGGTCAGCTCGCTTGCCGGCATCACCGGCTCGGCGTCGGGCGGCATGAGCATCGCGCTCGCCGCGATGTCGGACCTGTTCATCAAGGGCGCGCAGGCAGCGAACATCCCGATGGACGTGCTGCACCGGATCGTCGCGATGGCCAGCGGCGGCATGGACACGCTGCCGCACAACGGCGCGGTGATCACGCTGCTCGCGGTGACGGGCCTCACGCACCGCGAGTCGTATCGCGACATCTTCGCGGTGACGATCATCAAGACGCTCGCGGTGTTCTTCGTGATCGCCGTGTATTACACGACGGGGCTCGTGTAAGCGTCAGCATCGGGCGGCGGCGTTCAGACGCGCGCCGCCCGGCTCGTGTCGGCCGTGGCGACGCGGCCGGCAAGCTCGGCGTCGCGCATGATCGGGGGCTTGATGGCGCCGCCGATGCCGGCCGTGCGGACTGCGCTGCCCCCCCGCTTTCCTACGTTTCCGCCTTACGTTCCCGCCTTCCGCCGTCTTCGCGGCCATTGCCCGGTGTGCCGGGCACCGCTGTCATCATCAGCACGACGCAAACGATCATCCCGCCCGTCCCGCATGCCCACCAAGCACACCACCACCCGCTTTCGTCCGAACTAACCCGCCCATTGTTGTCGCCAGCAAAAAACTGCATTGGGAGCAATCGCATTTTTCCCACGAGCAGCGCGGCCTACACTGGGTTCACCCGCTGCCGCCATATCAGACGAAATCGTTTGCAGGCTTGGCAGCCAGCCGCACACATCGAGGTTCACGATCATGAAGCGCCTGTTTCCCGCAATCCTCATCGCGGTAGCCGCATCCGCGCCGCTCGCCGCACAAGCGCAGGCCGAAGTCCAAGCCCAGGCGCAAGCCCAATCGAACCCGCCGCTGACGCGCGCGCAGGTCCGGGCCGAAGTGAAAGCGCTGAAGCAAGCCGGCTTCCAGCCGAGCGACTGGTTCTATCCGGCCAGCATCGTTTCAGCAGAAGCGAAGATCGCGCGCGAGCAGCATGCCGGGTACGGCAGCGACGGCAGCCCGTCGTCCGAAACCAGCCACTAAGCAATCGCGGCGACCACGCGGCCGGCACGCCCAGCCACGCGTCATCGCGGCCTCAGGCCCGCAGCCTCAGGCCTTCACCGGCTGAAGCAGTTTCGCGCACGCCGCTGCCTGCGGATCGCCCGCCGGCAGCTTCCCGCACACGCCGTCGAATTGCTTCACCACCGACCGGACCGACGTATCGTGCGCGCCGCCGTTACGCCAGCGCGTCAGCTGCGCGACCACCTTCGTCAGCGCACGCAGGTTCGCGCCATAGAACGCGTCCCGGGTCTGCCCGGCCTGCGCGAGCACGCTGCTCGCGATGCCTTCGATCCGCGCCGCGTCGTCCGGCGCAAGCTCGACCGCGTTCGCGAAATAGGTGGCGCCCCAGCGCAGCCGCGTCGCGGTCCCCGTCGCGCTGTCGTAGGCGTTGCGGTACCAGTCGAGCGCCGCGGCCTTGTCGCCGCGCGCCTTCGCATTGGCGGCAAGCCCGGACATGAAGTAATAGGGCGTCGCCGAGCGCGGCAATTCGGCCTTCAGCAGCGTATCGGATTCGTCGAGCAACCCGGCGTCGGTGAGCGTGTCGGCCGCCTCGCTGACGAGCGCCTGACGTTCATAGACGTTCGCCGCGCCCTGCACCGACGCCGCGATCTGCTTGCGCGCAGCGGCGAGCAGCGCGGGCGCGGGCGCGTCGAGCCGCGTGCCGTCGCGTGCGTCGCCGCGCGCGAGCAGCACGCGCCCGTGCAGCGCCATCAGGCGATCGATCGACGACAGCGTGCGCTCGACCGACAGCCGCGCGAGCGCCGCGTCGTATGCGCCGCGCAGGTTCGCGCGTTGCGCGGGCTCGCCGCCGAGGTACGCGACCACGCGGGCCGGCGCCGCGACGAGTACGTCGGAATCTGCACGCGCGAGCGGCGGATCGCGCAGCACGTCGCGCAGCGCATCGGCGAGCGCAGCCTTGTCGAGCGCGCCGGCCTGCGCCGGAGCGCCCGACGCCGCGACCACCGCCGCCTTCAGCGCGAAACGCGCGGCGTCCGCCGTCGCGCCGGCCGCGCGCGCACGCTGCGACAGCGTCTGCAGCGTCACGGCCACACGGTCGGGCGGCACCGGCAGCGCACCGTCGGTATCCCACGAATAATCGGCGAGCAGATGCCATTCGGACGGCGTCAGCGCCGCGCCCTCGTTCAGCGCGTTCGCGAGCGTCTGCCGCACCGGGTGCGCGGCGTTCATGCCGAGCGACAGCGCCCGCATGTAGCGGTCGAGATCGGCCTCGCCCGGCAGCCGCGTAACCTCGGTGCCGTCCGGGCGGAACAGGATCATCGTCGGATAGCCGTGCACCTTGAAGCGTTCGCCGACCTTCTGCGCGCTTTCGGTGTCGCCGTCGAGATAGACCGGCACGAAGAACGACGAGCGCGCCCGGAACGCCTGCTGGCTGAAGACCGTCGACTTCACCTGATTGCACGACGGGCACCATACCGCGCCCCAGTACAGCAGCAGCGGCTTGCCGGTCCGCTTCGCGAGCGCGAACGCGGCGTCGACGTCGCCCTGCTGCCACGCGATGCCGGGCGGCAGATGCGCATCGCCGCTCGGCGCACCCGCGACGGCCACGCGCTGCGGCGTGTCGACGGCAAGCGCTGCGCCGGTCACAACGATCAGGCAGGCGGCGGTCAGGTTCCGGAGTACGGTTTTCATCGAGTCGGCTTCCATGGAAAGAGACGGTTGCGCAAAGCCACGCAGCAAAAACAAGCACGGCGAAACGACCGAACGCATCGGGCGGCGCCGCACGTGCCGGAACCGGCGGCACATATCGCTACGCCGTCGCTTCACGAAGCGCCGCGGACGATCGCATCCATCGTTCATCGCACGACGATGCCCGTCGCGACGGTCGGCAAATTTGTCGACGATACGATTGCCGCGATCGGTTGAAAACCAACGAATCGTCGAATGCATATGACACGCGCGATCGTCAAAGAAGTGTCACCGAGCAGCAGCCACCACCACGCGCAGCACATCGTCGTTCACGACAGTGAAACATCGACCAAAGGCCATCGCATACGTTGCATGCGCAACGACATCGCGTCAAGAAGCCCGCATCGAATCGGAAATTTCTGCCGTCTCGCGACCGCAGGATCGGTAACTTCCTTCCATCGAGACACCGTAACGCACGTCCGCCATCTCGTTGCACCCGCAACTTCCATCACACGGAGCGTCATGTCATTTCCGCATCATGGCGACGTCATCTGCGCTCCCTAGACTGCTCTCCGCACCGCGCATCACGAGCGCGCGGCAAGCGGAATCGCGGCATGGCCCGATGCGCGCCATCGCACCCGCATCGCGACCCGTCCGCGCCCGGACGACGCCCGCGCGCACCCCACCGACGTCACTCTCGCTCCCGCCATCACAGGACCAGAACGCCATGACCTCACGCCGTAAATTCCTTCAGCAGACGGCCACTGCCGGCCTCGCCGGCGCCGCGCTGACCGCGTTTCCGCCGAGCATTCGCCGCGCGCTCGCGATTCCCGCCTTCCATGAATCGGGGACGATCAACGACGTGAAGCACGTCGTGCTGCTGATGATGGAGAACCGCGGGTTCGACGGTTACTTCGGCACGTTCAAGGGCGTGCGCGGTTACGGCGATCGCTTCGCGGTGCCGTCGCCGAACGGCCGCGACGTGTTCCACCAGACCTACACGAAGGCGACGCCCGCGGCGACCATCACGCCGTACCACCTCGATGCGAGCCAGGGCAACGCGCAGCGCGCGGGCGGCACGCCGCACACGTGGGCCGACGCGCAGGCCGCCTGGGATCACGGCCGCATGAACCGTTGGCCCGACGCGAAGACGCCGCTGTCGATGGGCTATTACGATGCGGCCGAAGTGCCGTTCCAGCGCGCGCTCGCCGATGCGTTCACGCTGTGCGACCACTACCACTGCGGGATGCACACCGGCACGATCGCGAACCGGCTGTTCTACTGGAGCGGCACCAACGGCCCGAACGGCGTCAGCCCGGCCGACGGCAGCCGCGTGAAGGTCGCCGCACTGAACAACCAGTTCAACGGCGGCAACGACATCGGCCCGTCGAGCCAGGGCTGGACGTGGACGACCTACGCGGACCGGCTGCAGCACGCCGGCGTGAGCTGGAAGGTCTACCAGAGCCTGATCGACAACTTCGGCTGCAACGAGATGATGAGCTTTCGCCACTGGCGCGCGGCCATCGAGCAGATGCCGGCCGCACGCCGGCCGGCGTACGTTGCGTCGACGGACATCACGCAGCCGGTGACGGCGGCCGGCGCGTTCTACGATCCGACGATCGACGACGCGTTGAGCCCGCTCGCGAAAGGCTTCGGCAACACGATGCCGTACGGTTTTCTCGAAACGCTGCGCGACGACATCCGCACCGGCAAGCTGCCCGAAGTGTCGTGGATCATTCCGCCGTCGGCGTACAGCGAGCATCCGGGGCCGTCGAGCCCCGCGCAGGGCGCGTGGTACGTGCAGGCCGTGCTCGACGCGCTGACCGCGAACCCGGAGGTGTGGAGCAAGACGGTGCTGCTCGTCAACTACGACGAGAACGACGGCTTCTTCGACCACATGCCGTCGCCGGCCGTGCCGTCGCGCAACGCCGACGGCTCGCTCGCCGGCGGCCATACGCTCGCGGCAGCCGACGTCGCGGTCGAATACCACGACTTCGCACCGGCCACCTCGAGCCAGCCCGCGGCCGACGGCCGCCCGTACGGCCCCGGCCCGCGCGTGCCGATGTGGGTCGTGTCGCCGTGGAGTCGCGGCGGCTGGGTCAACTCGCAGGTGTTCGACCATACGTCGACGCTGCTTTTCCTCGAAAAACGCTTCGGCGTGGTCGAGCCGCAGATCAGCGCCTATCGCCGCGCGGTGTGCGGCGACCTGACCAGCGCGTTCAACTTCCGCACGCCGAACGACGAACCGCTGCCGACGCTCGCGGGCCGCACGACGAAAAGCGCCGCCGATGCGCTGAGCGCAGCCCAACAGGCCGCGCCGAAGATCACGCCGCCCGCCACGCCGTCGCTGCCGGCGCAGGCCGTGGGCGTGCGTCCGTCGCGCGCGTTGCCGTACGAACTGCATGCGAGCGCGCACGTCGATGGCGGCAACGGCACCGTCACGCTGAAGTTCGCGAATACCGGCCGGGCGGCGGCGGTGTTCCATGTCTACGACAAGCTGCATCTCGACCGCGTGCCACGCCGCTACGTCGTCGAGCCGGGCAAGGCGCTGCGCGGCGACTGGGCCGCACGCGCCGACGACGCCGGTAAATATGACCTCTGGGTGCTCGGCCCGACCGGCTATCACCGCGGCTTCACCGGCGATCTCGCGCGGCTTGCCGGCGCACGCGCGCCGCACCCGGAGATCCGGGTCGGCTACGCGGGCGCGAGCGGCAACCTGCATCTGCGGCTGCGCAACGGCGGCGGCGACACGGTGCGCTTCACGGTGAAATCGAACCGGGCGTACGGCCCGCTGTCCGGCCACGGCGCCAGCGACGACCACGACCGCGGCGCCGACACGGGGACGACGTGGACGGTGGCGGTGCATGGCGGCACGCAGCACGAACTGCACTGGAAGCTCGACTCGACCGGCCACTGGTACGACTTCGTCGTCACCGCCGACAGCGACCCGAGCTTCGCGCGCCGCGTGGCCGGCCGCGTCGAGACGGGCCGTCACTCGGTCAGCGATCCGGCGATGGGGCTGCCCGAGCGCTTCTGACGGCAGCGGTGCGCCCGGCCGCGTAGACCGGCCGGGCGCCGCGCACGGCGGGCCCGGAGCCGGCCGGAACGCCCGCCCCACGCGGCTCAAACATCAGAGGGATCGGTGGTGCAGCCCTCATTTCACGCCCACGAAAATGCTCCTTGTTCGCCGCCGGTTCGCGTTAAACTCCATCAAGCTGTTTGCAGAAACGACATCTTCGCCTTAACGGCACACACGACACGAGGATACGTTCGATGCGCACATCCGGCTCATCCGGGGCAATGACCCTGCTCACCGAACACGACCCGGCCGACGGCCGCGAACTGCGTTCGTTGCGACTCGAAGCGACCAGCGACGGCAAGAGCGTGCTGCTGATCGAGATCGACGAGCGCAAGCCCGGCATTCACCGCGAGGTCCGTTACGAAATCACGCCCGCCGAGCTGGTCGCGGCGATCCGTTCTCACGGCGCCGAGTTGCCGGGCGAGAATCACGGCGCCGTCTCTCTCGCCCGCACGTCGTCCTGATCTCCACGGTGAGCCGCGTGCCACGCGCCGGCTCACCGCGTCCGTTCCGTCTGTCCGTAGCGCCGTTCGGCGCGCTTCGTCGTTCTCCCGCCGTCGGCTTGAAAATGGCCGATAATCGGCCCATCCGCGCGTCGTCCGCGCGCTCCTTTTCGGACAGCCGTGATGCTCCGTGACCTCGTCGCCCAGTACGGGCCGCTCCTCGTATTCGCCAACGTGCTGGCCGCCGCGGTCGGGCTGCCGGTGCCGGCGATGCCGACGCTCGTGCTGTTCGGCGCGATGTCCGCGCTGCACCCGGAGATGATCGGTTCGCAGCTCGTGACGGTGCTGGCGCTGTCGGTGCTGGGCGCGCTGATCGGCGATACCGTGTGGTACGCCGCCGGGCGCCGCTACGGCGGCGTCACGCTGAAGACGATCTGCCGGCTGTCGCTGTCGCGCGACAGTTGCGTGAGGAAAACCGAGCGCTTCTTCGGCCGC
The DNA here is from genome assembly GCF_001718695.1 of Burkholderia ubonensis. Classification (NCBI taxonomy): domain Bacteria; kingdom Pseudomonadati; phylum Pseudomonadota; class Betaproteobacteria; order Burkholderiales; family Burkholderiaceae; genus Burkholderia; species Burkholderia ubonensis. Next base: position 2,099,677 of record NZ_CP013422.1, read on the forward strand.
TACGGCGTGCGCGTGCTGGCCGTCGCCCGCTTCATTCCGGGGCTGTCGCTCGTGTCCGTGCCGATGGCGGGCGCGCTGCGCACGCGCTATCGCACGTTCGCCGGCTACGACGCGCTCGGCGCGGCGCTGTGGACGATCGTCGGCCTCGCGGCCGGGCTCGTGTTCTACCGGCAGATCGACTGGCTGTTCGCCGGCGCGAGCCGGCTCGGCCGCGCGGTGCTGCTGGTCATCGTCGCGCTGCTGGCCGCCTATGCGGCGGTGCGCTGGATGCGCCGCCGCGCGCTGATCCGCCAGCTCGCGAACGCGCGCATCGGCGTCGACGAGCTCGACGCGCTGCTGCAGGACGCCGCCGCGCCGGTGATCCTCGACGTGCGCTCCGACGAGCACCGCAAGCTCGACCCGTTCGCGATTCCGGGCGCGCAGTTCGCCGACGAGCGCCATATCGGCGACATCGTCGCGCGCTATCCGCTTACCCAGAAGTTCGTCGTCTACTGCTCGTGCCCGAACGAGGTGTCCGCCGCGCTGATGGCGAAGCGCCTGACCGACGCCGGCTTCACCGACGCGCTCGCGCTGCGCGGCGGCCTCGACGCGTGGCGCGACACCGGCCGCCAGCTCGCGTCGCTTGCGGAGGATACGCCGGCGGCGAACGATCCCGTCGCCGGCTTTCACAAGCCGGCCTGACGCCGGCTCGAACCCGCGTGCCGTCGATCAGAACGCCTTCACCGGCACGTTCACGACGAGACGGTACTCGCGGTTGGTCGCGTCCGAGTAGTGCGTCGAGCCGACGTGCCACATCGCGATGAAGGTGACCTTCGTGTCCTTCAGCTTGCCGCTCTGGAACGTATACGACGGGATGAAGCCGAACTCGTGGTGACGGCCCTGCACCGGCGCGCCGTTGACCCAGTAGATGCTCGACTTCGTCGGATCCTGCGACGCCATCTTGCCGCCGTCCGCGCCCCAGCCCGTCACGCCCCACACCATCGCCTTGAAGCCCGGCAGGCCCGCGTCCTTGCCGTAGAACGTATAGCGCAGCTGCAGCGACTTCTCGTGCGGCGCGTTGTAGTCGACGTCCATCGAGTTCGCCAGGAAGATGCCGTTCGTCTCGTTCAGGTAGTCGAAGAACTGGTCGCCGAGCACCTCCTGGTAGCCGAGCAGCAGTTCGTGCGGGCCGTGCTGCGCGGCCAGCGACAGGCTGTACGCGTTGCTGTTGATCTCGCCCTGGCGCTTTTGTCGCCCGTGTCGTGCGTCGAGTAGATGTTCGCGAAGCCCGTCCACTTGACCGTCTTCGGGCTGCCGATGCTGTGCTTGATCGACGCGTAGTACTGGCGCCACACGTCGTCCGCCTGGTTCGCGTACAGCGCGACCTCGCCGTCCGGCGAGTAGTCCCACGTGCCGCCGGCGTAGGTCAGCCGGTCGATGCGCGTGCCGCCGTACTGGCTCGTCAGGTTGGTCAGCGTCGTGTGGCCGCGCGCGTCGGTCTTCGTGAAGCTGCCCGCCTCGAGCATCACGTTCTTGAATTCGTTGCTGACGAGCGTCGCGCCGAGGAACGTCGGCGGCAGCGCACGGTTGTCGTGCTGTTCCATGAACGGGTTGTCGACGGCCTGCAGACCGTACTTGACCACCGTGTTCGAGATCCGCGCCTTCACGTCGTAGATGCCCGGATACGCCCATGCGAGCTGGTTCGAGCCGCCGCCGCCCTTCGCGATGTGCACCATGTTGCCGCCGCCCTTGCCGCCGTCGAGCTTCAGCGCCGCGTACACCGACGCGTCGACGCCGAAGCCGATCAGGCCCTGCGTGAAGCCCGACTCGTAGTTCGCCATCGCGCCCTGGACCCACGCATGGCGGTGCGGCCCGCCCTTGTTGTCGAGCACGTCCGCATAGTTGCGGAACAGGAAGTTCAGATGGCTGTCGGCGATGAAGCCGTTCGACTTCGACTGCGCGGACGGCTCGTCCGGCGGCGTGACGGCCTGCGTGGCCTCGGCGTTGATGATCGCGTTCGGCGTGGACGCCTGCGCGACGGCGGCGCCCGGCGCGGCCTGCGCCACCGTCAGCGGCGCTGCGTCGTCCGCGTAGGCCGCGCCCGTCAGCGAGACGCCGGCCAGCGCCGGCAGCCCCCACGCGAGCAGCATCTTCGATGTCGTTCCGATCTTCCTGTGTTTTGTCATCGTGGTTCTCTTCTTGTGTTGATGTCGTCTGCGCCGGTCGCGATACGCTTCCGGTCCCACCCGGCGCGCCCGGTCAAGGACGCACCTGTCCCGCGGCGCGAAGGTGGTTCGCGCCGCACCTACCCCTGTCGACCTGCCTGCTTATTTGCGTTTCAGCCCGCACCCGCGCGGATGCAGGCGACCTTCGCCGCAGAACCGTGCCGTACTTCCGGCCGCGGGATGTCCTGTGCGCACGCTTCGATCGCGTCCGGGCAGCGCGTGCGGAACGCGCAGCCGGACGGCGGATTGAGCGGCGACGGCATCTCGCCCGCCAGCAGCATCGGCCGCCGCGCGCGTTCCTGCGCGGGCTCCGGCGTGGGCGCCGCGTCGAGCAGCGCCCGCGTGTACGGATGCTGCGGCACCCCGTACACGTCGTGCCGCGCGCCGAACTCCATCACGCGGCCGAGATACATCACCAGCACGCGCTGGCTGATCGCCTTCACCACCGCGAGATCGTGCGCGACGAACAGATAGGACAACGACAGTTCGCGCTGCAGATCGCGCAGCAGGTTGACGATTTGCGCCTGGATCGACACGTCGAGCGCCGACACGGGTTCGTCGCAGATCACGAGCTTGGGCTCGCCGATCAGCGCGCGTGCGATTCCGACGCGCTGGCACTGCCCGCCGGAGAATTCATGGGGATAGCGCAGCAGGTGATGCGCGTTGAGGCCGACCCGCTCGAGCATCGACACCACGCGGCGCCGCACCTCGGCGCGGCCGAGGCCCGGCTGGTGCGTGACGAGCGGCTCGGCGACGATCTGCTCGATCGTCATGCGCGGATCGAGCGACGCGAGCGGGTCCTGGAAGATCATCTGCACTTCGCGCCGCATCGCGGTGCCGCGCAGATGGTCGGGCGCGACCGCGTCGCCGCGCCAGCGCACCGTGCCGGCCGTCATCGGCACGAGGCCGATCAGCGCGCGCGCGAGCGTCGACTTCCCGCAGCCGGACTCGCCGACGAGCCCGACGGTCTCGCCGCGCTTCACGTCGAACGACACGCCGTCGACCGCGCGCAGCGTCCCCTTCGGCGACCACGGATAGCCGCCGAGCGGCACGCGGAAATGCACTTTCAGATCCTCGACGGACAACAGCGTGTCGTCCGTCGCGCCGGCATTGCGGCGTTCATCGACGCTCATCGCAGTCCTCCCGTCAGATCGGCCACCGGCCGGTGGCACGCGCGCACCGCGTCCGCGGCGCCGTAGGTTTCGAGCGCCGGGCGCGCAGTGCCGCACTGGCTCTGCGCATACTGGCAGCGCTTCGCGAACGCGCAGCCGGCGCTCGCCATGCCCGGCATCGGCGGGTTGCCCGGAATCGCGACGAGCGGCGCGTCGTCGGCATCGGTCAGGCGCGGCAGCGCGTTGAGCAGGCCGATCGTGTACGGATGCGACGGCGCGGCGAAGATCGACTCGGCCGGCGCGTATTCGACGGTGCGGCCCGCGTACATCACCATCACGTCGTCCGCGAGGCCGGCAACCACGCCCATGTCGTGCGTGATCAGCACGATCGCGGTGCCGCGCTCGCGGTTCAGCTCGCGCAGCAGGTCGATGATCTGCGCCTGCACGGTCACGTCGAGCGCAGTGGTCGGCTCGTCGGCGATCAGGATTTCCGGCTCGGACAAGAGCGCCATCGCGATCATCACGCGCTGCCGCATGCCGCCCGAGAACTCGTGCGGATACATGCGGATGCGGCGCGCCGCGTCGGGAATGCGCACCGCTTCGAGCGCCTCGATCGCGCGCTTCGTCGCTTCCTTGCGCGACAGCCTGCGATGCAGCTGCAGCGTTTCGGTCATCTGCCGCTCGATCGTCAGGAACGGATTGAGCGACGTCATCGGGTCCTGGAAGATCATCGCGATCCGGTCGCCGCGGATCGCGTTCAGCGCGCGCGTGTCCATCGCCAGCAGGTCCTGCCCGCGATAGCGGGCCGCGCCGCTCGTCGTGCCGTTGCCGGCGAGCAGGCCGAGCAGCGCCATCACGGTCTGGCTCTTGCCCGAGCCCGATTCGCCGACGATGCCGAGCGTCTTGCCCGCGTCGAGGGTGAACGACACGCCGCTCACGGCGTCGATCGGCGCCGCGTCCTTGCGCGTGAAGCGCACGCCGAGGTTGTCGACTTCGAGTAGTGCAGCCATTTCAGCGATCCTTCGGGTCGAGCGCGTCACGCAGGCCGTCGCCGACGAAGTTCACGCAGTAGAGCGTCACGCACAGCATGACGGCCGGGGCCAGCAGCAGCCACGGCATCGATTCGAGTTTCTGCGCGCCGTCCTGGATCAGCACGCCCCAGCTCGTCATCGGCTCCTGCACGCCGAGGCCGAGGAACGACAGCACCGATTCGGTCAGCACGATGTTCGGCACCGAGACCGTCGCGTACACGACGACCACGCCGAGCAGGTTCGGCACGACGTGGCGCCGCACGATCGATGCCGGCGACACGCCGATCGCGCGCGCCGCATCGACGAATTCGCGGTTGCGCAGCGACAGCGTCTGGCCGCGCACGACGCGCGCCATGTCGATCCACGAGAACGCGCTGATCGTCAGCACGACGAGGATGAACGAGCGGCCGAACAGCGTCATCATCAGGATCGCGATCAGCAGGTACGGGATCGCGTACATCATGTCGACGATGCGCATCATCACGGCGTCGACGCGGCCGCCCGCGAAGCCCGCGGTCGCGCCCCATGCGACGCCGAACAGGCCCGACACGAGCGTGCCGAGCAGGCCGACCTCGATCGACACGCGCCCGCCGATCAGCGTGCGCACGAGCAGGTCGCGGCCGAGCTCGTCGGTGCCGAACCAGTGCTGGTTCGCCCAGGTCGGCGGCAGGCTGATCGACGCCCAGTCGCTCGCGGCCGGATCGGCCGGCAGCAGCCACGGGCCGACGAAGCACGCGAGCGTGACCAGCACGAGCAGCGCGAGGCTCAGCACCGCCGCGCGGTTGTGCAGGAAACGGGAGAGGGCCAGCGCGAGCGGCGAGCGCGAGCGCGGCGGCGTATCGGTCTGCGCGGGCAGGCCGACGACGGGAGTAGTCGGGGTCATCGCCATGCCTCGCTCAATAACGGATACGCGGATCGAGCCACGCATACGCGAGGTCGACCAGCAGGTTGAACAGCACCGCGCAGACGGTCGTCAGCACGACGAGGCCGAGCACCAGCGTGTAGTCGCGGTTGATCGCGCCGTTCACGACGAGCTGCCCGAGCCCCGGCAGCGCGAACACCGATTCGGTGACGACGGCCGCCGTGATCGACGAGATGCAGACCGTGCCGAACAGCGACACGACCGGCATCAGCGCGGGCTTGAGCGCATGGCGCAGCACGATCGTCGAGCCGGGCAGCCCCTTCGCGCGCGCGGTGCGGATGTAGTTGCTCGACAGCGTCTCGATCATCGAGCCGCGCATCACGCGCGCGAGCAGCGACACGTTGATGAACGTCAGCAGCACGATCGGCAGCAGCCGGTACTGCCAGCCGCCGTCGCCCCAGCCGCCCGCGGGCAGCCAGCCGTTGCCGGCCGACGTCTTCAGCAGGATCGCGAAGATCCACACGAGCACCGGGCCGAGCACGAACGGCGGCACGACGTTGCCGAAGTTGCCGATCAGCATCACGAAGCGGTCGATGATGCTGTCGCGGCGCACCGCCGCGACGGTGCCCAGCAGCACGCCGAACCCGATCGAGAGCGGGATCGAGATGCCGCCTACGCCGAGACTCACCGGCAGCGCCTTCTTCACGAGATCGTTGACCGACCAGTCGACGTAGCGGAACGACGGGCCGAGATCGCCGTGCAGCAGCGCGTCCAGGTACAGCAGGTACTGCTTCCACAGCGGCTCGTCGAGGTGGTACTTGGCGTTCAGGTTCGCGAGCGTCGCGGCGGACAGCTGCTTTTCCGTATCGAACGGGCCGCCGGGCGTGAAATGCAGCAGCAGGTAGCAGACGGTGATGACCGCGAGGATCGTCGGCACCGCCCACAACGTGCGTCTCAAAGCGTAGGCCAGCATGATCGCTCCGCTCAGTGCTTGATCAGGTACATGTCCTGCGAAGCACGCATGTCGATCACGTTCTTCAGCGAGTAGCCGCCGACGTACGGCTTCACGAGACGGTCGGCCGAGTACTGGAACAGCGGCACCATCGGCGTGTCGTTCATCGCCGCGTCGTGCGCCTGCGTGAGCAGCGCGGCGCGCGCCTTGTCGTCGAGCTTCTGGTTGCCTTCGTCGACGAGCGCGTCGGCCTGCTTGTTGCAATAGCCGACGGTGTTCTGCGAGCTGCCGCAGCGGATCAGGTCGAAGAACGTCATCGCGTCGTTGTAGTCGGCGAACCAGCCGTCGCGCGCGATCTGCACCTTGCCGTCATGCCGCTGCTTCATCAGCACCTTGAACTCGACGTTCTCGAGCTTCGTGTTGACGCCGAGCTTCGTGCGCCATTCCGACGCGGTGAACAGCGCGACCTTCTTGTGCAGGTCGTTGGTGTTGTACGTCAGCGTGAACGACAGCGGCTTCGCGTCCGAGTAGCCGGCCTGCTTCAGCAGGTTCTTCGCGGTTTCGACGCGCTTGGCCATCGGCCACGACGCCCATTCCGGCGTGAACGGCTGCACGCCCTTCGTGCCGTTCGGCATCAGCCCGTACATCGGCTTCTCGCCGGCCTGCGTGAGCTTCGACGTCAGCACGTCGCGATCGATCACCATCGACAGCGCCTGGCGCACGCGCTTGTCCTTCAGCACCGCATCGCTGTTGTTCAGGTAGTAGTAGTACGTCGCGAGCTGCAGGCCCGGGCGCAGCTCGCCGCCGAACTGCTTGCTGACCTGCTGGAAGATGCCCGACGGAATCGAATAGCTGTAGTCGATCTGGCCGGCCTGGTACATGCGCATCGCGGTCTCGTCGCTCTCGATCGGCAGGTACGTGACCTTGTTGATCACGACCTTGGGCGCATTCCAGTACTTCGCGGCCTTCGTGATCACGATGCGGTTGTTCGGCTGCCAGTCGACGAGCTGGAACGGGCCGTTGCTAACGATGTTGCCCGGGCGCGTCCATGCGTCGCCGAGCTTCGTCACCGTGTCCTTGTTCACCGGCGCGAGCGGCACCATCGCGGTCAGCTCGGGGAAGAACGCGACCGGCACGTCGGTCGTCACCTCGAGCGTATACGGGTCGACCGCGCGCACGCCGAGCGTCGACGGCGCGGCCTTGCCGGCGATGATCTCCTTCGAGTTCTTCACGAACTCGACGAGGATCGTGTACTTCGAGCCCGTCTTCGGATCGACGAGTCGCTGCCACGCATAGACGAAATCGGCCGCGGTGACGGGCTGGCCGTTGCTCCACTTCGCATCGCGGCGCAGCTTGAAGACCCACGTTTCCGGCGTCTTGCGCTCCCACGACAGCGCGACGCCCGGCACGACCTGGCCGGCCGCATCGATGCGGGCAAGCCCTTCGAACAGGTCGAGGCCGATCGTGTTGCCGGTCCACGACTCGATGTGCGCGGGGTCGAGGGATTCGACTTCGGCCGGCACCTGACGCGTCAGGTCCTGTTGCGCGGCGAGCGCGACGTTCGACGGAACGGTAACGGCGGACGCGGACTGCGTCGTCAGGGCGAGCGCGGCCAGCACGGCCGACATGGCATGCAAGGATTTCATCGTGTCAGTACTTGGTGGGTTTTCGGTGCGTGTGTCGCGGCGGGGACGCCGCGGGTTACACGTAGGACGCTGGCGTGTGCAGCGATTGAGGAGGCCCGTGAATCTCGTATGGCATCTTAGTATTCCTTACGTTTCTTTCGACAGGTAATCCGTCGCTGGAACGAAGGAATACCTGTGCGTTAGAACAGCCTCGGCGTTCCGACCCAGACCACCACCGACTCGATCTTCGCGGTGTTGGCCCAGCTGTGCGGGACCGTCGACTGATAGTGCGCGCTGTCGCCGGCCTGCAGCACGAACGTCCTGCCTTCCAGCGTCAACGACACTTCCCCTTCGATCACATACAGGAACTCCTCTCCTGCATGCGTCGTTACTTCCGACCGCGTCTGTCCGGGCGGCAGCCGCACGAGAATCGCTTCGAGCTGACGCCCTTCCGTCACGTTCGTGAGCCGCGCGAACAGGTTGGCCGAATCGGCAAACCCGAAGAAGCGCAGCTGCTCGCCGCGGCACACCGACCGTTCCTCGCTCGGCGTTTCGACGAAATACTGCACCGTCACGCCGAGTGCCTGCGCGATGCCGGCCAGCGACGTCAGCGACGGCGACGCGAGCCCGCGTTCGACCTGCGACAGAAACGGTTTCGAAATACCCGCGGCTGTTGCCGTTTCATCGAGCGTGCGTTTCAGTCGCTGGCGCAACGCGCGAATCTTGCTGCCCAGAGCGGCGCCAGCTTCGGCTGGCCGCGTGTTTTCAGTTGGGGGAACCATAACAGGCCGAAAAGGGGTCGTCAAAAAATGTTTGATGGAAAATAACTAAGTTAGATCGATATGGCTTAGTCTTCGGGTTTACGTGCGTCTCAAGCGTTGCGCGCGGTGCGCTAAACACCGTTCGGCCCAGGCCGCAAAACGCGCTATCTTGCCAGACTCGACGCCTTCACAGGCAAGCTGCAAGCGGCTCTCCGGGATATTTCCGAGGCCCTTGACGCAAGCTTACAAAGACATGATGAGACGAATCTTCCTGAAAACTCCTGACACGTCAGGGATTTCCCGGTGTGGCGCGGACCTGACGCGGCGCACCTGTCAACCTTACCAGTCGCGCGCCGGCCGAGGCCTCGCGCCGCCTGTCACGGGAGGCGACTGACCGCGATGCGGGCCAGCCCGCCCGATTTTGCCGCCGCCTTCGCGCTGCCTACCCGGCCGATACGCGCAGGCACCAGATCGACCCTTGGCAGCGCGCGATCCGCGCCGCCCGCTTGAACCGAGATCGACATGCATTCACCTTCACCTGTTTCGCAAACCCGATCGTTTACGACGGTCTTCCTCATCGAGATGTGGGAGCGCTTCGGCTATTACGGCATGGCGGCGCTTCTCGTCCTCTTCATGGTCGACAAGCTCGGCTTCACCGACAGCCATGCGAACCTGACCTGGGGCGCGTTCACCGCGCTCGTCTACGCGTCGCCGTCGATCGGCGGCTGGATCGGCGACAAGGTGCTGGGCGCTCGCCGCACGATGATCATCGGCGCCGCCGTGCTGTGCGCCGGCTATCTGATGCTCGCGGTGCCGAACGACCGGCTCGCCTACATGTACGCGTCGCTCGGCGTGATCGTGGTCGGCAACGGCCTGTTCAAGGCGAACGCCGCGAACCTCGTGCGCCGGATCTATGAAGGCGACGACGCGCGCATCGACAGCGCATTCACGATCTACTACATGGCCGTCAACATCGGCTCGACCGTGTCGATGCTCGCGACGCCGTGGATCAAGGACCACTGGGGCTGGCATACCGCGTTCGCGGTCTGCTGCGGCGGCATGCTGCTCGCGATCCTCAACTTCGTGCTGATGCACCGCACGCTCGCGCACATCGGCTCGCAGCCCGACGACGAGCCGATCCGCTGGAAGCGCCTCGGCGCGGTGGCGGCCGGCGGCGCCGCGCTCGCGCTCGTCACGCTGTACGTGCTGCAGCACAAGCAGCTCGCGGTCGCGAGCGTGTGGGCCGCGGCGTTCGCGATCCTCGCGATCTTCGCGTACATGATCGCGAAGTCGGAGCGCTCGGAGCGCGCAGGCCTGATCGCGGCGCTCGTGCTGATCGGCCAGGTGATCCTGTTCTTCATCTTCTACGTGCAGATGTCGACGTCGCTCACGCTGTTCGCGCTGCGCAACGTCGATCCGCGCTTCATCCTGTTCGGCACGACGCTGTTCACGTGGAGCGCCGCGCAGTTCCAGGCGCTCAACCCGATCTGGATCATGGTGCTGAGCCCGGTGCTCGTGCTCGTCTACAACCAGTTCTCGAAGCACGGCCGCGACTTCCCGGTCGCCGCGAAATACGCGCTCGGCTTCGCCGTGGTCGCGCTGGGCTACCTCGTGTTCACGATCAGCGGCCGCTACGCGGTCGACGGCCGCGTGTCGTCGTGGTTCATGGTGTGGGGCTACGGCCTCTACTCGCTCGGCGAGCTGCTGGTGAGCGGCCTCGGCCTCGCGATGATCGCCCGCTACGTGCCGGCGCGCATGAGCGGCTTCATGATGGGCGCGTACTTCGTCGCGACCGGCGTGTCGCAGTACCTGGGCAGCGTGGTCGCGAACTTCGCGCAGATGCCGTCGCACGACCTGCCGGCCACCGAATCGCTGCCGCTCTACCTGTCGCTGTTCGAGAAGCTCGGCTGGCTCGCCGCGATCGGCATGCTGCTCGCGCTGCTGCTGCTGCCGATGATGAACCGCCTGTCGCGCCAGCATCAGCGCTGCGTCGAAGAGCGCCGCGAAGAGGCCACGTCGGCAACGGCAGCCGTCGCGGCTCAGTGAAATCCCTTGGCGCGCCGCGTGCGCGCCACATTCTCCCGCCGATTCCCCGCGCCCGTCCTACACTGGTTGCAGGGAGCGCTTCCGACGAGACGCGCGACAGGCAGGAGAACATCATGAAAAGCAAGACGACACGGCTCTTGAGGATGCTGTCGGATATCCGGCGCGCACAACGCTGCACCGCGTTGCGCGCCGCGAAGGCGGCCGCCGAAGCCGACGCGGTGCTCGCCGAACGGAACGACGCCGACGACGATCGCGGCGAAGCGGACACCGACGACGCACCGCCCACACCCCGCTCCCGCATCGGCTCACCTCACTAGCGGCCGCTCACGCCCGCCCGCTCCCGCCGTTTACGCGGCCGCCCCGCGCCGCCGCGCCAGCCACGTCCCCGAACTCGCGAGCGCCATCATCAGGCCCAGCGCGCACGCATCCGCGGCCAGTCCGACGCCGATCACATGCGCCGCCGGATGCAGCAGCGAATCGAGCGTCAGCGAGATCGCGGCACCCGCGACGAAGCACATCAGCCCGCGCTGGCCGACCGCGACGACCGGGCGCACCGCCTGCGCGATCCGCGCGACCCAGCCGTAGCGCACGCAATCCGCCATCAGCCACGCGATCGCCGCGAAGTTCACGACGCGCGCGAACGCCAGGTCGCGCTTCATCGTCCCCTCCGGCAGCGGCAGGCCCGAGAACAGCTTGACGCTCGCGCAGGCCAGCACGACCGCGCACGCGACGCCGGTCGCCGCGGCGGCCCACCGCCCGAGCGCGACGCGCCGGTAGACGGGCTGGCAGCGCGCGAGCAAGCCGGCCACGAACACCAGCTGCCACGCGAACGGGTTGAAGCTCCAGTGGAACGTGTCGCTATCCAGCATCTCGGGGCCGAGCCAGCCCGCGGCGAGCCACGACGACACGCTCGCGGCGGCGAGCAGCCACGGTCGCCGCCGCGCCCACGGCACGAGCGCCGGCGCCGCCAGCGCGAACAGCACGTACATCGGCAGCACCGCCGCGAGATACGGCTGGCGCTGGAACGTGAGCAGCTCGGCGAGCCCCGTCAACGGCGTCGCGAGCATCACGCTGACGTCGTCGAGCGCGAGGTTCGGCGCATCGATGCCGTAATGGTCGAGCACCGCGGACACGACGAGCATCAGCGTCGACGTTGCGAGGAACGCGCGATAGATCTGCATCGCCCGGCCCACGAACCGCCGCTGCGCGGCGCGTGCGCCGTGCCGTGCCGCGATCGCGCCATACGCGCTCGCGGTCGCGAAGCCGCCGAGAAACACGAACACCTCGGACACCTCGGACACCTCGGACACCTCGGCGGCGTCGCACAGCGCGAACGCGTGCAGCGTCACGCGCGACAGCACGCTCGCGTCGATGTGATCGACGACGATCATCAGCAGCACGACGCCCCGGAAGAAGTCGACTTCGATCAGGCGGCCGGCGGCGATACGCGGTGGACCGTTCATCGGGCATACGAAGGCATGACGGTCAGGTCAGTCTAGTGGCCGCCCAGGGGAGACCCTAAGTAACAAAGTGCAACCGAATCTTCTATTCGATTACAGGCACGAGACCTGCGGCGCGCCGCGCGGGAGAAGCGGGCGGCGCGGTCAGCGCAACGTCAGCGGGTGGTCAGTTGGCGGTCAGTCCGCAGACAGCGTGCGATCGCCTCGCGCGTCGACGCTGCGGCAGTCACGCCACGTTCAGCGAGCGGGCAAGCGCCGCATCAGCATCGCGCTGTGCCACGCGGTCAGCGCGACCGCGACCCAGATCGGCCCGTAGGTCGCGAGCTTCGCGACCGTGAGCGTCTCGCCGAGCAACAGCAGCGACACCACGACGAGCAGCACCGGCTCGACGTAGCCGAGGATGCCGAACAGCGCCATCGGCAGCATCCGGCTCGCCTTCAGATAGCTCGCCAGCGCGAGCGTGCTGAGCGCGCCGAGCCCCGGCAGCAGCGCCGCCCACAGTGCGGGATGGCCGGCGAGCGACGTCGCGCTCGTCGCGGCCATCACGGCGGCGACCGGGCACAGCAGCGCCACCTCGGCGGCGAACGCGGCCAGCGAATCGGCGTTGATCCGCCGGCGCAGCACGAAATACGGCGGATAGCCGAGCGCGACGACGAGCGTCGGCCACGCGAACGCGCGTGTCGCCCACACCTCGTGCGCGACGCCGAGCGCCGCGCACGCGATCGCCGCCCATTGCAGCGGATCGAGCCGCTCGTGATAGTAGAAGCGGCCGACCAGCACCATCGTCAGCGGCAGCAGGAAGTAGCCGAGCGACACTTCGAGCATCCGCCCGTGCAGCGGCGCCCACAGGAACAGCCACAGCTGCACGCCGAGCAGCGCGGCGCTCGCGGGCAGCGCAACCAGCAGGCGCCGGTCGCGCGCGGCCCGCCCGGCCAGCGCGACCAGCGCCGGCCAGCGGCCGCGCAGCGCGATCAGCGCGAGCGCGCCCGGCGCGGTCCACAGGATCCGCCACGCGAAGATGTCGAGCCCCGTCAGCGGCGCGAGCAGCTTCGCATACGCGGACAACAGCGCGAACATCATCGACGCCGTCACCGACAGCACGAGCCCGCGCCCGGCCTCCGGATACCCCGTCATCGGCCGCTCACTGCTGCTGGAAGCGTTCGTAGCGCTTGTCGGTCTGCCGTTCCTCGAACGTCACCTCGGTCACGCGCGCCGCCGGCGGCCCGTGCCGCAGCCATGCGAGCATCCGGTCGATCTGCGCGCCGGGGCCCTGGAGCATCGCCTCGACGCTGCCGTCTTCAAGGTTCGCGACCCAGCCGCGCAGCTTCAGCGCGTGCGCCTCGCGCACCGTCGCATGACGGAAGCCGACGCCCTGCACGACGCCGCGCACCCGCACGTAGTAGGTTTCAATCCGTTCGTCATGGTCGTCGCGGCTCATCGTCGTCACCTTGCTGTTGCATCCAAGCCCGGCATTGTAGTCGCGCGCGCCGCACCATGTCAGTGCCCGTCTCCCCCGCGCCGAACACGTACAATCTCGCACGATGCACAACCGCCGCGCCGCCCGCGCGCGGCCATGAGGACTCGACTTGCATGACTGATACATCCCGCGATCTCGTTCTGGTCACCGGCGCGTCCGGTTTCGTCGGCTCGGCCGTCGCGCGCATCGCGCAGCAGAAGGGCTACGCGGTGCGCGTGCTCGTGCGCCCGACCAGCCCGCGCACGAACGTCGCGGATCTCGACGCCGAGATCGTCACCGGCGACATGCGCGACGAAGCGTCGATGCGCACCGCGCTGCGCGGCGTGCGCTACCTGCTGCACGTCGCCGCCGACTACCGCCTGTGGGCGCCCGATCCGCTCGAGATCGAGCGCGCGAACCTCGAAGGCGCGGTCGCGACGATGCGCGCGGCGCGCGCCGAGGGCGTCGAGCGGATCGTCTACACGAGCAGCGTCGCGACGCTGAAGGTGACGAGCGCGGGCGACCCGGCCGACGAGAACCGGCCGCTCACGCCCGAGCAGGCGATCGGCGTGTACAAGCGCAGCAAGGTGCTCGCCGAGCGCGCGGTCGAGCGGATGATCGCCGACGAAGGGCTGCCCGCGGTGATCGTCAATCCGTCGACGCCGATCGGCCCGCGCGACGTGAAGCCGACGCCGACCGGCCGCATCATCGTCGAAGCGGCGCTCGGCAAGATTCCCGCGTTCGTCGACACGGGGCTGAACCTCGTGCACGTCGACGACGTCGCGAACGGCCACTTCCTCGCGCTGGAGCACGGCCGCATCGGCGAGCGCTACATCCTCGGCGGCGAGAACCTGCCGCTGCAGCAGATGCTCGCCGACATCGCGCAGATGACCGGCCGCAAGGCGCCGACGCTCGCGCTGCCGCGCTGGCCGCTGTACCCGCTCGCGGTGGGCGCGGAGGCGGTCGCGAAGTTCACGAAGAAGGAGCCGTTCGTCACCGTCGACGGGCTGCGGATGTCGAAGAACAAGATGTATTTCACGTCGGCGAAGGCGGAGCGGGAGCTCGGCTATCGCGCCCGGCCGTACCGCGACGGGCTGCGCGACGCGCTCGACTGGTTCCGCTCGGCGGGCTACCTGAAATAACACAAAGCGGCGCGCATCGTGCCGCTTTGCGCACTTTGTTACACGCCGCACGCGGACCGGCATCGGCGCAGCAGGTAAAATCGCGGGTCTTACGTAGAGAAAGCACGCATGAACCTGAACGATCAGATCGATGCGCTCAATGCCGGCGTCGATCAGCTCCTCCACGATCAACACGCCGCCCAGCAGGCGGCACGCAGCGCCGAAGCATTCGCGCGCGCCGCGGCGGCCGAGGCGCAGGCCGCGGCCGCACGTCACGCCGCCGCGGAAGCGGAAGCCCAGGCCGCCGCGCAGCGCCACACGACGGCCGCCGCCGATGCGCAGGCCGCACAGCAGCGCCACGCGGCCGCCACCGAAGCGGCGGAAGCCGCCGCCGTGCGTCACACCGAGGCCGCCGCGCAGGCCGAGGCCGCCGTGCAGCGCCACGCGGAAGCAACCGCGCTGACCGAAGCGCTCGCGCAACGCCACGCGGATGCCGAAGCCGCTTCGCAGCGCCATGCGGCTGCGATCGCCGAAGCCGAGGCCGCCGCGCAGCGTCACGACGCCGCCGCGACCGAAGCGGAAGCCGCCGCGCAGCGCCATGCCGCCGCCGCCGCGGAGGCCGAAGCCGCCGCGCAGCGCCATGCCGAGGCGACCGCCGAAGCCGAAGCAGCGACGCAGCGTCACGCGGCCGCGATCGCCGAGGCCGAGGCGCTCGCGCGACGTCATACCGAGGCGATCGCGCAAGCCGAAGCCGCCGCGCAACGCCATGCCGAGGCGACCGCGCAGGCCGAAGCCGTCGCGCAGCGCCACACCGAAGCGATCGCGCAGGCCGAAGCCGCCGCCGAGCGGCACGCGAAGGCGGTGGCCGACGCCGAAGCGCTCGTCGAAGCCGTCGTGAAGGACGCCGCGACGGCGGCAGCGACGACAGCGGCAACCGAGCCGGCCGCGCAGCCCGATGCCGGCGAAGCGGTCGGCGAGCCGGCCGCGGCGCCGCGCGCCGATGAAGCGCCGGCTGCCGAGGCCGATGCGGGCACGGCCGTCGTCGCGGCGCCCGCCGCCGAGCCGGCCGCCGATGCAGCAAACCCTCCTGCGGACAAGGCGACGCTGCATGTCGCCCGCCCGTCGCAGAACGAGATCACGCTGACCGTCAACGGCGAATCGATCACGCTGCAGCCGGAACAGCTGAGCCAGTTGATCGAGGAACTCGCGCACGCACGCGCGTCGATGCAGCCGGAACAGCCGGCGGGCATCCCGGCCGGCTGGCGATTCGTGTCGACGAAGAACCCGATGATGGCAGTGCAGAAGCAAGCGAACGGCGACCGCCTGCTGGTCGCGCGCCACACCGGCTTCGGCTGGGTGCCGTTCACGTTCTCGCCGGACGTGGTGATTCAGATGTACATGATGCTCACCCAGCGGTAAGCGGGCGCGGCCGCGCCGAATCACGGCGCGCCAAACGACAAAGCCCGATCGGCTGCACGCCGATCGGGCTTTTTGCTGTGCGACGAACCGGCGACCGGCCGGCGTGCGCGAGCGCCGTTCAGCGCTCCACCGGCGCCTGCACGCGCGCCTTCCACTGCCCGCCCTTGCCGCGCCAGTAGCGCCATGCGGACGCGAACGTCGCGCCGACGTAGAACGCCGCGACGAGCGGCAGCGCGGGCGCCCACCACGGCGAGCGCCGGTAGTAGCGCAGCATCGGCGCATAGGCGGTGCACATCGACGCCCACGCGAGCCAGGCCGGCCATGCGCGCGCGCCGTAGGCCAACGCCGCGACGGGCGGCACGAGGTAGATGATCGTCATGCCGAGCAGCGTGCCGGCCAGCAGCCACGGCGAATAGTGGAGCTGCGTGAACGCGGTGCGCGCGAT
This sequence comes from Burkholderia ubonensis, assembly GCF_001718695.1. NCBI lineage: Bacteria > Pseudomonadati > Pseudomonadota > Betaproteobacteria > Burkholderiales > Burkholderiaceae > Burkholderia > Burkholderia ubonensis. The sequence goes on from NZ_CP013422.1 coordinate 2,116,171, forward strand.
CATGTTCCAGATGTCGCGCCAGCTGTCGTACGGACGCAGCGACACGCTGCGCTCGGCGAGATCGAGCCGGATCGGATGGCGGCCGCCGCCGCGATGCTTGATCTGCGCGGCGAGGCTGCAGTCGTCGATCAGCGCGTTGCGGATCGACTCGATGCCGCCCGCCTCCTCGAGCGCCGTGCGCTTCACCAGCATGCAGCCGCCGGCGGCGCCGGCCGTCTTGTTGCGCGGATCGTTGATCCACGAGAACGGGTAGAGCTTCGCGAAGAAGAACACGAACGCCGGGATCAGCGCCTTTTCCCAGAACGAATCGCAGCGCAGCCGCACCATCAGCGACACCAGGTCGCGATGCTCGGCCTGCGCACGCGTGACGAGCTGCGCGACGGCGTCCGGCGGATGGCCGATGTCGGCGTCGGTCAGCAGCAGGTAGTCGGCCGGCAGGCCGAGCGCGCCGACCGCCGCGATCCCCTGCGACTGCGCCCACACCTTGCCCGACCAGCCGGCCGGCAGCGGCTTCGCGGCGAGCACGGTCAGGCGGTCGGCGCGGTTGATCGCGAGCGCCGCCGCGCGGGCCGCGTCGGCGGTGCCGTCGTCGCTGTGGTCGTCGACGATGATCAGGTGGAACGCGCCGGGATAGTCCTGCTCGAGCAGCGAGGTCGCCGCGCGGGCGATCACGTCGGCTTCGTTGCGCGCCGGCACGACCGCGACGACGGCCGGCCAGCCGGCCTCGGCCGCCGCGCCGCGCGCGGCGGGCGGCAGCGGCCGCGCCGGCTGCGCGCGCCAGAAGCCGCCGCGCGCGGCGAGCAGGACGATCCAGATCAGCAGCGACAGGCAGGACAGCAGGAACACGATCGCCAGCATCATCGGCGCGCCTCCCGGTGGGCGCCGCCTGCGGCGGAGCCGGACGCGGCAATCAGGGTCGGATTTAAAACGCCGAAGGCGGCGCGTGCGGCCTGCGGCGCCGCAGGGCAATACTCGTAGGAATCGACGGTCATCGAGGGGGGCCTTGAAATGTGCTCGACGTCAGGCAACCGAAAGGAAGCCTGCGAAACCGCCTAGTTTACTGGGTTCCGCGCCGGCGGGCGCCGACACGGCCGTCCCACGCCTGCAACGCGATTGCAACACGTTCGAAACAGCACCAGAGCAAGGACCTGCCGATAGAGTTAAAATGCGCGATTAATTCGGGGTGCCGGGCCCTGGCCTGCCGGGTCGTTCCTGCATTCATAACATCAAGTCGGGACGATCGAGCTGGCATGCCGGCTCCCTCGAACCCCGCGTCTGTCGTCGGAGTTCGCTCAATATGCGAGTCATCCTTGCCCAGCCCCGCGGCTTTTGTGCGGGGGTTGTCCGCGCGATCGAGATCGTCGATCGCGCGCTGCAACAGCACGGCGCGCCGGTTTATGTGCGTCATGAAATCGTCCATAACCGGCACGTTGTCGAAAATCTGCGTAATAAAGGGGCGCGATTCGTTGAGGAACTCGACGAGGTGCCTCATGGCGCTGTCGCGATCTTCAGCGCGCACGGTGTCGCCCAGACGGTCGAGCGCGACGCGGAAACGCGCGGGCTCGACGTGCTCGACGCGACCTGCCCGCTCGTCACGAAAGTGCACGTGCAGGGCCGCCAGTACGTCGCGGCGGGCCGCCGGCTGATCCTGATCGGCCACGCGGGCCATCCGGAAGTCGAAGGCACGATCGGCCAGATCCCGGGCGAGGTCACGCTCGTCCAGAGCGAGGCCGAGGTCGACACGCTGACGCTGCCGGTCGACACGCCGGTCGCGTACGTCACGCAGACGACGCTGTCGGTCGACGACACGCGCGGCATCATCGAGGCGCTGCAACGCCGCTTCACCGACATCGTCGGGCCGGACACGCGCGACATCTGCTACGCGACGCAGAACCGCCAGGCGGCGGTGCGCGAGCTGAGCGCGCAGGTCGACGTGCTGCTCGTCGTCGGCGCGACGAACAGCTCGAACTCGAACCGGCTGCGCGAGATCGGCACCGAAAGCGGCGTGCCGAGCTATCTCGTCGCCGACGGCTCGGAAGTGAAGGCCGAATGGTTCGCCGGCGCGCAGACGGTGGGGCTCACCGCCGGCGCGTCGGCGCCCGAAGAGATGGTCGAGGATGTAATCGGCGCGCTGCGCGCGCTGGGGCCCGTCGAGGTCACGACGATGGCGGGCCGTGAAGAAAAAGTCGAATTCAAGTTGCCGGCGAAGCTCACGCAAGCTGTCGCCCGCGAAGTTTAAGGAGGACAACTCTTGTCTATTCCGCTGCTCCAGCAAGTCCGCGTCGGCGCATACATCATGCGCCAACACCTGTCCGGCAACAAACGCTATCCGCTCGCGCTGATGCTCGAGCCGCTGTTCCGTTGCAACCTCGCCTGTAACGGCTGCGGCAAGATCGACTATCCGGACCCGATCCTGAACCAGCGCCTGTCGGTCGAGGAATGCCTGCAGGCCGTCGACGAGTGTGGCGCGCCCATCGTGTCGATCGCCGGCGGCGAGCCGCTGCTCCACAAGGAGATGCCGGAGATCGTCAAGGGCATCATGAAGCGCAAGAAGTTCGTGTACCTGTGCACGAACGCACTGCTGATGGAAAAGAAGATGGACGACTACCAGCCGAATCCGTACTTCGTCTGGTCGGTCCACCTCGACGGCGACAAGGCCATGCACGATCATTCCGTGTCGCAGGAAGGCGTGTACGACAAGGCGGTCGCGGCGATCAAGGAAGCGAAGCGCCGCGGCTTCCGCGTGAACATCAACTGCACGCTGTTCAACGATGCGGTCCCCGAGCGCGTCGCGAAGTTCTTCGATACGCTGAAGCCGATCGGCGTCGACGGCATCACCGTGTCGCCGGGCTATGCGTACGAGCGCGCGCCGGACCAGCAGCACTTCCTGAACCGCGACAAGACGAAGAACCTGTTCCGCGAAATCCTGAAGCGCGGCGAAGGCGGCAAGCGCTGGTCGTTCAGCCAGTCGTCGCTGTTCCTCGACTTCCTGGCCGGCAACCAGACCTACAAGTGCACGCCGTGGGGCAACCCGGCGCGCACCGTGTTCGGCTGGCAGAAGCCGTGCTATCTGGTCGGCGAAGGTTACGTGAAGACCTTCAAGGAGCTGATGGAAGACACGAACTGGGACAACTACGGCGTCGGCAACTACGAGAAGTGCGCGGACTGCATGGTCCACTGCGGCTTCGAGGCGACCGCCGTGATGGACACGATCGCGCATCCGCTGAAGGCGTTCGCCGTGAGCCGGAAGGGCATCAAGACCGAAGGCGCGTTCGCACCGGACATTCCGATCGACAAGCAGCGTCCGGCCGAGTACGTGTTCTCGCGCCACGTCGAGATCAAGCTCGAGGAAATCCAGCGCGCCGGCAAGGGCAAGCTGCAGAAGCCGGCGAAGCCGGCAACGGCGGCCTGACGAGCGGCTCGCAACGACGCGGGCCCGGCCCGCATCGCCCGCACGACGAGGGCGCCCCGGATTGCTCCGGGGCGCCCTCGTTTTTTGCATGCTCGCGGCGGCGACGCGCCGCTGCGGCACATCACGCTGGCGGCAGCGCCGGCCCGTGCGCCGCGGCGCACGGCGGGCCACTGAATGGCGGTGGGTGCTGAGCGCTCGCCGCACACCGCGCACCGCGCGCGTCAGAACGTGTTCTCGCCCTTCAGGTAGTACGCGGTCTTCACGAAGAACGCCTGCACCGGATGGCCGCTGCGCGCGGCGCTGGCGGCGCGCGCTTCCATCGCCATCTTCTCTTCGCGCGAGCGGTCGGGCACCGGGTTCTTCACGCGTTCGAGCGCGCGCTGCATCGCCTGCGGATAGTTCTGGTTGCCGGCCATCGTTGCCGAAAAGCCAGCGCGCGCCATCTGCTGCAATTGCACGTCGGTCTCGGCACGCGCCGCAGACCACGTCAGCGGCACGACGTTCGGCTGCCACGCGGTGTTGACGGATTGAGCAAAGCTCGCGGCCGGCACCGCGGCAAGCGTGACGGACAGAGCAGCAAGGGAAACGAGGGATCGCATATTGGCCTCCAGATGGTTGCGTACGCATCGATCATCGGTGTCGATGCGGCCCGATAATCGTATTGCGCACGGCCGTGCGCTTGAATAGCCGATTTCGCAATGGACATTTTCGGCGGCGAAATCGAAGCGCGCGCCACGCCGCTTACCGCTGCCGCCCGGCCCTCATTTCCTTAATGCGTTCAATGACATGATCGCGTCTTCGCGGAACTGCGAACCGGCGCGCAGAGCGCTCTTGCAGTTTCCGAAACGATCTATTGCGGTGGAGATTGCCTCCGCCGGTGGGCCGGTGCGGTATGCGGCGGCGCGATGCCGGATGCACCGGCACGCCCGCGCAACGCCTCAGCGAGCGAACGCGCCGCGTCTGATGCGCGACAATCTTCCGGGCCGAATCGGCGCGCGGTGACGATACCCGCGCGTCGAGGTCGCGCGATAATTGCGCACCGGTCGCATCCCGCAACCTCTGCGCGCATTCATTTCCCGAGCACTACCATGGCCATCATCGACCCCGCCGCCATCGACAGCTGGCACGCGCACGTCTACTTCGACGCCGCGAACCGCGACGCCGCGTGGGCGCTGCGCGCCGTCATCGACGAGCGGTTCGGCGCGAGCGTCGAGCTCGGCCGCTTTCATGAACGTCTCGTCGGGCCGCATCCGGCCTGGTCGTACCAGATCGCGTTCGCCGCCGCGCACTTCACCGACATCGTGCCGTGGCTCGTGCTGAATCACGGCAAGCTCGACATCCTGCTACACCCGAACACCGACGACGAACTGCGCGACCATCGCGACAGCGCGGTGTGGATCGGCCACTCGCATTCGCTGAACCTCGAAGCGCTGGCCGGCTGAGCGCGGCGCATCGACGTTTCGGCTCGCGGTGAAACATCCGGCGGCGGCGGATCGGTACAGTCGCGTCGTTATCCACACCTGAAGCAGCCCGCGATGACCGATACCGATACCCACGCGCAGCGCATCCATCACGACTGGCACGCCGCCGTCGTCGCGCGCGACCTCGACGCGCTGATGGCGCTGTATGCGCCCGACGCGATACTCGAAACGCCGCTGATCGTCGTCACGCTGCCCGAGCACGGGTCAGGCGTGCTCCACGGCAAGACGGCGATCGCCGCATTCTTCGCGGCCGGCCTGCGCGATCCGCGAAGCCGGCTTGGACGCTGGTACCGCACGGGCCAGTTCTTTTCGAACGGACGCCAACTGATCTGGGAATATCCGCGCGCCACGCCGGACGGCGATCAGGTCGATCTCGTCGAAGTGATGGACCTGCGCGACGAGCTGATCGCGCATCATCGCGTCTACTGGGGCTGGGCCGGGTTCAACGCGCTGCGCAGCGCGGCGCCGGCGGACGGGCGCGCGTGACGCACGCCGTCCCGGTCGCGCTCACGCGACGTACAACGCAATGCTGACGAACTGGCACAGGCTGCCGGCCAGAACGAACAGGTGCCAGATGCCATGCCCGTGGCGGATGCGCTCGTCGTTGATGAAAAAGTAGATGCCGGCGCTGTAGATGACGCCGCCCGCCACGAGCCACGCGGTGCCCACCGGCGGCAGAGCATGAATCAACGGGCGGATGGCGACGAGCGCAAGCCAGCCCATCAGCACGTACAGCACCATCGACACGGCGCGGGTGCGTCGCCCGAGAGTAAGCTCCTGCACGATGCCGAACGCGGCCAGCCCCCAGCTCACGCCGAACAGCGACCAGCCCCACGGCCCGCGCAACGTGACGAGGGTGAACGGCGTATAGCTGCCGGCAATCAGCAGGTAGATCGCCGAATGGTCGCATTTCTGCAGAATGGCTTTCAGGCGCGGCTTGCGCACGCTGTGGTAAAGCGTCGAGATCGCATAGAGCACGCAGAGCATCGCGCCGTAGACGCTGAAACTCACCACCTTGTAAGCGTCGCCCTGGAGCGCGCCCATCGTCACCAGTGTTGCCAGCCCCGCCATCGATAGCACCGCGCCGACGAGATGGGTAATGCTGTTGAAACGCTCACCGGCATGCACGACGGATTCTCCTGCGCGGATTCATCGGAAAAGGCGGAGCCCTATGATACCGGCCGGCCGCGCGCGCGGCGCCGAACGCGGTCAAACGACGCGGTACGCGCGCGCCGTCCGCACAAAGAAAAAGCGCCGCGAATCGCTTCGCGGCGCTTTCGGATCCGTCCACGGACCGCTACCGGCCGGCTGCGCCGGCCCGGTTCAGCAACACTTCCCTGCCCCGGACCCGTATCGCGCGTTCTGACGTTCGCGGAAAAATTCCTCGTACGTCATCGGCTCGCGGTCCGGATGGGTGTCGCGCATGTGCGCGACGTAGGTGTCGTAGTCGGGCAGGCCGACCATCAGCCGCAACGCCTGCCCCAGGTAGCGGCCCGCGCTGCGCAGATCACTGCCGAGATCGGAGAACATCGCGGCTGCTCCTCAGCGTCCGCTGCCGAGCGCCTGCGCCGCCGGCATCGCCTCGTACGGCGTCTCGCGCACGGTCGGCTTCGCTTCGCTGCGCGCGCGCCGGATCGCGAGCACGCCGTACACCGCGATGCTCACCACGACGAGAATGAACAGCCCCGCGAGCGCGGCGTCGATGTAGTCGTTGACGATGATCCGCTTCATCTGCGCGATCGACTTCGCCGGCGCCAGCACCTTGCCTTCGTCCACGGCCGCCTGCAGCTTCGCGGCATGCGCGAGGAAGCTCACCTTCGGGTTCGCATCGAACACCTTCTGCCAGCCGGCCGTCAGCGTGCAGATCAGCAGCCATACGGTCGGCACGAGCGTGACCCACGCGAAGCGCTCGCGCTTCATCTTGAACAGCACGACGGTGCCGAGCACCAGCGCGATCGCCGCGAGCATCTGGTTCGAGATGCCGAACAGCGGCCACAGCGTGTTGATGCCGCCGAGCGGATCGACCACGCCCTGATACAGGAAGTAGCCCCATGCGGCGACACACAGCGCGGTCGCGATCAGGTTCGCCGGCAGCGATTCGGTGCGCTTGAGCGCCGGGTGGAACGTGCCGAGCAGGTCCTGCAGCATGAAGCGGCCCGCGCGCGTGCCCGCGTCGACGGCCGTCAGGATGAACAGCGCTTCGAACAGGATCGCGAAGTGATACCAGAACGCCATCATCGCCTCGCCGCCGATCACCTGGTGCAGGATGTGCGCCATGCCGACCGCCAGCGTCGGCGCGCCGCCCGCGCGCGCGATGATCGTCGTCTCGCCGACGGCCTTCGCGGTTTGCGTGAGCATGTCCGGCGTCAGCATGAAGCCCCATTGCGTGACGGTGTTCGCGACCGCTTCCGGCGTCGTGCCGAGCACGGCGGCCGGCGCGTTCATCGCGAAGTAGATGCCCGGCTCGATCACGCACGCGGCGACGAGCGCCATGATCGCGACGAACGATTCCATCAGCATCGCGCCGTAGCCGATGAAGCGCGCGTTGGTTTCGTTGTCGAGCAGCTTCGGCGTCGTGCCCGACGAGATCAGCGCGTGGAAGCCCGACACCGCGCCGCACGCGATCGTGATGAACAGGAACGGGAACAGGTTGCCCGACCACACCGGGCCGGTGCCGTCGACGAACTTCGTCAGCGCGGGCATCTTCAGTTCCGGTGCGACGATCAGGATGCCGATTGCGAGACCGACGATCGTGCCGATCTTCAGGAACGTCGACAGGTAGTCGCGCGGGGCAAGCAGCAGCCACACCGGCAGCACCGACGCGACGAAGCCGTAGCCGATCAGGATCCACGTGAGCTGCGTGCCGCTGAACGTGAACCATGCGGCGAGCGTCGGCGAAGCGCTCACGTTCTGGCCGAACGAAATCGCCGCCATCAGCCCGACGAAGCCGATGATCGACACTTCGCCGATGCGGCCCGGACGGATGTAGCGCGTGTAGACGCCCATGAACAGCGCGATCGGAATCGTCGCGGCGACGGTGAACGTGCCCCACGGCGAGTTGGTCAGCGCCTTCACGACGATCAGCGCGAGCACCGCGAGGATGATCACCATGATCAGGAACGCGCCGAACAGCGCGATCACGCCCGGCACGGTGCCGAGCTCCATCTTGACGAGATCGCCGAGCGAGCGGCCGTCGCGGCGCGTCGAGATGAACAGCACGATGAAGTCCTGCACCGCGCCCGCGAACACGACGCCCGCCAGAATCCACAGCATGCCGGGCGTGTAGCCCATCTGCGCGGCGAGCACCGGCCCGACGAGCGGCCCGGCGCCGGCGATCGCGGCGAAGTGATGGCCGAACAGCACGTACTTGTTGGTCGGCACGTAGTCGAGGCCGTCGTTGTGCCGGACGGCCGGCGTCATCCGCAGCCCGTCGAGCTGCATGACCTTGCTGGCGATGAAGCGGCTGTAGAAGCGATACGCGATCAGATACACGCAGACTGCGGCGATCACGATCCAGAGGGCGCTGACCCGCTCGCCGTGCGCGAGCGCGATGGTGCCGAACGCGAACGCGCCCAATAGCGCGACCGCAATCCAGATCAGGGTGCTGGAAGCCCGATTCATGGCGGTTCCTCGTCTCCTATGTGGTTTTAAGTGGATTCGGCGAGAGGTGTGACCGAACCCGCGTGACGTCGATGCGTCGCCGCGCACTGTTGTGCGGCGGTGGTCGGTAGTATTCCGTGCAAGGGGAAGGCGTACAAGCGCACAACTACGTATGCATGGCTACGTAGAATTACGTAGACGCCAGCGGATGCGCGCTGGGCCGACGCGCGCGGCGACATCGCGCGCGCTCGGCCCGGCCCGGCACGTTGCGTACCGGGCGCGGAGGGTTAGTGCTTCTCGTCGACCTTGCGCGGCTTCGGCGGCGACGGCACCTTCGTGTACTGGAATGCCGGCGTGGCCTTCAGCGCGGCCTTCGTCGCGCCCGGCAGATAGATGTTGCCGTTGCGCACGTCGAGCGATGCGATCGGCACCGCGACGTCATGCGCGGCAACGCCGAGGAAGCCGCCGGCCGACACGATTGCCGCCGACACCGAGCCGTCCGGTGCGACGATCAGGTCGCGCACCGTGCCGACCTTCTGGTTCGCGTCGTTGTACACGGTCTTGCCGAGCACGCTTTTCTTCACGCTCCAGCCTTCGAGCAGCGCCTGCGATTGCTCGACGGTGACGCTGAGCGGCTGCGAGCCGGCGATCTGCGCGTGGGCGCTGACGCTGGACGCGAGGACGGTTGCTGCGATGAGGATTTTATAGAACTTCATGCGTATTGCACTCCGGTTCGGTTGTTGTTGATTCCGGGAGCAAAGCGACGCGGGATAACGGCCGATCGGTGAGTACCGCGCGCTTCGTCGGACGCGTGACGGCCACACTCGCCGCCGCCGCGGGTGTGCATGACGAGCCGGCATGACCGGCCCGCAGCGTGCAACACGCGTTCATGGTAGCGGCATTCGCCCGATCGTGCGTTGAGCGTGCGACGCCGATGCGCATCGCGCTCGATGAAGATCAAAAGATCGTGCGCGGCGGCGTGGCGGAATCGCTGCTGCAGCGTCGAATTTGCGCGACGCTGCCTTCGTCGATGCGCTTTCCGCGGCACGAACGGCTCGGCGTCGCTGCGGACGCCGGGCTTGCGAAACGCCGATTCCTCGTGCGCGCTGGACGTCCTCGGGCTGCGGCAGAACTTCGCCGCGAGGTCCGATACGGACAGGTCACGCGTTGCGCGACGCGCCGCGGCGCTGCCGCACGGCTTGCGCGAGCACGTCGAGCACCGGCTCCGTCTGCGTCCAGCTCAGGCACGCATCGGTGATCGACACGCCGTACTTCAGCGGCACGCCCGGCTTCAGGTCCTGCCGCCCCGCCTCGAGATGGCTCTCGACCATCACGCCGACGATCCGGTGCTCGCCCTGCGCCAGCTGCCGTGCGAGATCCTGCGCGACGTCAATCTGCCGCTCGTGCGACTTGTTCGAATTCGCATGCGAACAATCGACCATCACCTGCTCGCGCAACCCCGCCGCGCGCAGCACCGCGCAGCTCGCTTCGACATGCGCGGCGTCGTAATTCGGGCCGTTCTTGCCGCCGCGCAGGATCACGTGCGCGTCGTCGTTGCCGCGCGTCTCGAAGATCGCGGCCATGCCCATTTTCGTCATCCCCATGAACGCATGGCTCGCGCGCGCGGCGACGATCGCGTCCGACGCAACCTGCACGCCGCCGTCGGTGCCGTTCTTGAACCCGATCGGGCAGCTCAGGCCCGACGCGAGCTGCCGGTGGCTCTGGCTCTCGGTCGTGCGCGCGCCGATCGCGCCCCACGCGATCAGGTCGGCGATGTACTGCGGGCTCAGCAGGTCGAGGAATTCGGTCGCGGCCGGCAGGCCAAGCGCGTTCACGTCGAGCAGCAGCTGCCGCGCGGCGCGCAGCCCTTCGTTGATGCGGAAGCTGCCGTCGAGCCGCGGATCGTTGATGTAGCCCTTCCAGCCGACCGTCGTGCGCGGCTTCTCGAAATAGACGCGCAACGTGATCAGCAGGTCGTCCTTCAGCGCGTCGGCGGCGATCTTCAGGCGGCGCGCGTAGTCGAGCGCCTGGTCGTGGTCGTGGATCGAGCACGGGCCGACGACGAGCAGCAGCCGGTCGTCGCGGCCGTGCAGGATATCGCCGATCGCCTTGCGGGTGTCCTCGACGAGCGTCTGCGTGGCGGGCGGCACTGGCAGCTCGTCCTGCAGCAGCGCCGGGGAGATCAGCGGACGGACGGCGCCGATGCGGACGTCGTCGATGCGCGTGGTGTCCTGCGTCGCGTCGGCGGTGCCTACCTCGCGATCGTGTGAAGGATTGTCGAGGTTTTTCATGGTGATCTCCGGGGGACTTCGGGTAGAAATGGCAGGCTCGATTATCTCACCCGGCTGTCGCGGCAGCGGCCGGCGCCGGGTCGCACGCCGGCCCGATCCGGCGCGTGCCGTCCGCTTCGCTCAGGACGCGTCGGCCGCCCGATCGACTTCGATCCCCAGTTCGGCGGCCATCCGCTCGACGAGCGCCTGCAGCCGTGCCACCTCATCCGCGAGACGCTTCTGCTCGGCCTTCAGCGCCTCGAACTCGGACGGCGGAACGGAATCGGCCCCGCCTGCATCCTGCGCCGCGAAGTCGCTCACGCTCACCTCGCCGCACATCAGGTGCATCCAGCGGTTCTCCCGCGCGCCGGCCGCGCGCGGCAGCTTCACGACGAGCGGCGGCTCGCGCGTCGCCAGCTCTTCCAGGAACGCCTCGACCGACGAGATGTCCGCGAAGCCGTGCAGGCGCGCGGTGTTCAGGCGCAGCTCCGCGGCGGTCTGCGGGCCGCGCAGCAGCAGGATCGTCAGCAGCGCGATCGCCTGGCTCGGGACGCCGAGCACGCGGTTCATGTTGTGCTCGAAACGCGGCACGCGGCTGCTGCTGCCCTCCATCACGATGCTCAGGTGCTTCAGCCCGTCGATCGCGGTCGTCACCTCGGCCTCGGTGACGTTCATCACCGGCGAGCGCGCGGTCTTCTGGTTGCAGCCCGCCGTCAGCGCATTGAGCGACAGCGGGTACGTATCCGGCACCGTGTGCTGTTTCTCGACCAGCACGCCAAGAATGCGCGCTTCGAGCTGCGTCAGTTCGCGCAGGGCGCGGGGCGTGGGCAGGTCCGGCGTGGTGTTCATGATGGCGTCGCAACGTGCAGCGGGTGAAGGGAATCGGTGGCTCGCCGGTCCGGCGGCGCGGACGGGCGAGCCATATGATAGCTCGCGCGGTGACGCGCGGCGCGCGTGCGGGGCACGGCGCGCCGACTTGCCGCAGCGGGGGCGTGCGGGCGGTATGGCGGGTGGGGGATGGTGGGATGTTCGTTGCTGTGGATTCTGGCTGCGGGCGGCGCCGTGCCCTTGTGCCCTTGTGCCCTTGTGCCCTTGTGCCCTGGCGTCGCTGCGTCTCTGCACTCCGGCGTATTCGCCCTTGCGCCCTTGCGCCCTTGCGCCCTTGCGCCCTTGCGCCCTTGCGCCCTTGCGCCCTTGCGCCCTTGCGCCTTTGCGCCTTTGCGCCTTGCGCCTTGCGCCTTGCGCCTTGCGCCTTTGCGCGTTGGCGTTGGCGTTGGCGTTGGCGTTGGCGTCGGCGTCGGCGTCGGCGTTGGCGTTGGCGTTGGCGCATTGGCGCGTTCGTGCGTTCGTGCGTCGGTGCGTTTGCCCGTTTGCCCGTTTGCCCGTTTGCCCGTTTGCGCGACGCGGACGCCGGCGCTACGATACGCGTCACGCGTCGCGACGCTGCGCGATCCGCTCGCGCATTCGCGCCGGCGCATCGGCGCATCGCCTGCCGTGCCGCCGCGCCTCCGCTCCGCACGTTCGCGCCCCTGTTCGCTCCCTCATCCGCACACTCGCTCACCCCCATGAATGCAACCGCTTGCGCACCCAGCGTGCGCGCCATCGTCACCGGCCACACGCGCGGCCTCGGCGCCGCGCTCGCCGCGCAACTGCTGGCGCGCGGCATCGCCGTGCTCGGCCTGTCGCGCAGCCGCCATCCGTCGCTCGCCGCAACAGCCAGCGATCGCCTTGTCGAGACCGAGCTCGACCTGTCCGACGCCGCGGCCGTGGCGGCCTGGCTCACCGGCGGCGCGCTGCGCAGCTTCGTCGACGGCGCATCCACCGTGCTGCTGTTCAACAACGCCGGCACCGTCGAGCCGATCGGCCCGCTCGACGCGCAGGACCCGGCGGCCATCGCGCGCGCGGTCAGCCTGAACGTCGCGACGCCGCTGATGCTGTCGGCCGCGCTCGTGCAAGCCGCAGCGGCGCCGACCGAATGCCGCGTGCTGCACGTGTCGAGCGGCGCGGCGCGCAACGCGTACGCGGGCTGGAGCATCTACTGCGCGACCAAGGCCGCGCTCGACCATCACGCGCGCGCGGTCGCGCTGGATGCGACGCGCGGGCTGCGCATCTGCAGCGTCGCGCCGGGCGTCGTCGATACCGGCATGCAGGCGACGATCCGCGCGACCAGCGAAGCCGATCGCTTCCCGCAGCGCGAGAAGTTCGACCAGTTGAAAGCGAGCGGCGCGCTCGCGACGCCGGACGCGGCCGCGCGGCAACTGATCGACTACGCGCTCAGCGATGCGTTCGGCGCCGAGCCGACGGCCGACGTCCGCAACCTGCCTGCCGGCTGAGCCGATCACCGTCACGCGCCGGTGAGCGCACGGCAATGGGAGCGGCCGCCGGCCACGACGCGCATCGCCCCAAAAGCATCGCGGCCGGCGTCGCGCCGAAGAAGATGCTGCCGTTCATCGTCCGTCCGCCGCACGATTTCGCCGCGTCGACGTTCCGCGAGCATGACGGCGAGGAATTCCTGTTCGTGCACAAGGGGCGCATCGAGATCGAGTTCCCGAACGAGACGGTGCAGCTCAAGGCGGGCGACTCGGTCTACTTCAACGCGCTGATTCCGCACCGCACGCGAAGCCTCGGCACGACGCAGGCGGAGATTCTGGTCATCGTGAGTCACGAAGACTAGAATCGTCGCTTCTCCACGCCCAAGGATTCCCGATGGTCAAGAAGGCCGCCGCGCCGTTCCAGCAGATCAAGACGCTCGTGCGCCGGAACATCGAATCCGGCGACTGGCGTCCCGGGGATCGCATCCCGTCCGAGCTCGATCTCGCCGCGCAATTCGGCGTCGCGCGCATGACGGTGAACCGCGCGCTGCGCGAGCTGACCGACGAAGGCGCGCTGAAGCGCGTGGCGGGCGTCGGCACCTTCGTCGCCGAGAACAAGCCGCAATCGAACCTGCTGATGATCGCGCACATCCGCGACGAGATCCGCGCGCGCGGCCACGCATACCGCTGCCGCGTGCTCAGCCGCGCAAGCGAGCCGGCATCGTTCGACGTCGCGGCCGCGTTCGGCCTGCCGGTGAACACGCCGGTGTTTCACGTCGTCTGCGTGCACGAGGAGAACGGCCGGCCGATCCAGCTCGAGGATCGCTACGTGAATCCCGCCGCCGCGCCGGGCTTCATCGACCAGGATTTCCAGAGCGAGCCGCCGTCCGAATATCTGTACAACAACGTATCGCATCACGAACTGGAGATCGAGCACGTCGTCGATGCATCGCTGCCGACGCACGAGCAGGCGCAGCTGCTCGACATGCGCACCGGCGAGCCGTGCCTGACGCTCACGCGCCGCACGTGGACCAACGGCCTGCCCGTCACGTTCGTGCACTTCCTGCATCCGGGCAATCGCTACCGGCTCGGCTCGCGCTTCAAGCCGGGCGCCGGCCGACACCAGACCTGAAGCGGTCACCGCGCCGAGCAACTTATGCCTGGCCGCTAACGCGCGGTTTCCGGGGCGTTCAGTGTCGACCGATCCGTCGTATCCCGCTACATCGACGCACCGCGCGCTTCCGCCAGAGGCGGCCGCCGAGCGCGCCCATCCAGCGCACGCGCCAGCGCTGCGTTGAACTGCGTAATGGCGTGCAGCCTCCACATCAATCGCGGTTGCCGACACGCACCGGCCATGTTAAAAATCGCCCACCGATAGTTGAAAATGAAATGCGGCGATCCAAACAAGTGCAGAAATGAATAGACCGCTGTTCGACCTGGACCTGCTGCGCGCGCTCGTGATGGTCGCCGATTGCGGCAGCTTCACGACCGCGTCCGCGCGGCTGCATTCGACCCAGTCGACCGTCAGCCAGAAAGTGCGGCGCCTGGAGGACATCGCCGGGCACCGGCTGCTCGATCGCGGCGCGCGCGACGTGCGCCCGACCGACGCGGGCGTGACCGTGCTCAGCTATGCGCGCCGGATGCTCGCGCTCAACGACGAGATGCTCGAAGCGCTGTCGGGCGCGACCGTCGCGGTGACGATCCGGCTCGGCGTGCCCGACGATTTCGCGGCGGGCAGCACGACGCACGCGCTCGCGGCATTCAAGCGCCGGCATCCGCAGGTCAAGCTCGAAGTCACCTGCGGGCTGAGCCGCGACGTCAGCGCCGCATACGACCGCGGCGACCTCGATCTCGTGCTGATCAAGCAGCGGCGCGACAGCCGCGAAGCGGTCGTGCGCTGGCCGGAGAAGCTGAAGTGGATCGACAGCGCGAAGCATCCGTCGATCGATCTCGACCCGGTGCCGATCGTCGCGTTTCCGCCGCGGGGGCTGTACCGGGACGACATGATCAAGGCGATCGAGGAGCGCGGCCGCCGCTGGCGGATCAGCTTCACGACGTCGAGCCTGAGCGGCATCCAGGCCGCCGTCGCCGACGGGCTCGGCATCAGCGTGCTGCCCGCGCGCGCGGTCACGGCGGAGCACGTCGCGCTGAGCGCGAAGCAGGGCTTCGCGCCGATCGAGAACATGGACATCGCGATCCTGCACCGCCCCACCGCCGATCCGATGGTCAGGGAACTGACGAAAGCGCTGGCGACGATGCTCGAGCACGAGCAGCACTAAGCGCGTGCGGCGGCATTGCGCTCAGAGCAGCACGCCGCCGCGCGCGACGATCTTCCCCGACGACACCACCAGCCGGCGCACGGGCCGCGCGACTACGGCTTCCGCGAACGTCGCCACATCGACGAGCACGACGTCGGCGCGCTTGCCGGCCTCCAGGCCGTAGTCGACGAAGCCGCAGCCGCGCGCGCCGCCGTCGGTCACGCAATCGAGCGCGGTCTCGAGCGCGTCGTCGCGG
Organism: Burkholderia ubonensis; assembly: GCF_001718695.1. Classification (NCBI taxonomy): domain Bacteria; kingdom Pseudomonadati; phylum Pseudomonadota; class Betaproteobacteria; order Burkholderiales; family Burkholderiaceae; genus Burkholderia; species Burkholderia ubonensis. The sequence continues at coordinate 2,131,760 of NZ_CP013422.1, forward strand.
CGGTAATCGTTGCGCATGGCGATCAGCATCGCGCGCTCGAGCATGTCGGGCGATCCGTACGGCGACCACGTATCGCGTATCCCGTCGTTGCCGCCGACGACGGTCACGCCCGCCGCGCGGCAGGCGGCCAGCGGCGGCACCGCGACCGACGCCGGCGCGGTCGTGACCAGCGCGACGCCGAGCGCGGCCATCCGCGCGAGCAGCGCGTCGCGCGCGCGTTCATCGATCTCGCCGAGGCAGAACCCGTGGCTGATCGTCACCTTCCCCTGCATCCCGAGCGCGGCCGTGCGCTGCAGGATCAGGTCGAGCTTCGGCTCAGCAGCCAGGCCAATGCCCTCGAGGTATGCATGCATGTACGCTTCGAGCGTGTGATGACACGACATCGTGAGCGCCTTGCCGCGTTTTTCGTACAGATGCACCTACAGCCAGCGCTGTTGCACATAGACGTCGTCGACCCGCATCGTGAGCGCTGCGCCGATCTGCGTGAACGAAAACACCATCAACGCGATCCGTGCGCGGTCACGCAGCCCGACCGGCATCCTCACATCGATACTGTCGAGCAGTTACTCCGCTTCAGTCGCGTCGAGCACTGGCATCTTGCCCTGCTTTGTGGTGTAGGTCGGGCCCTTCACCGGCGCGGCGGAATGTACGGTCCATCTTGGCCGGTGACGAGCCCGTCGAACATGTGACAGATCGCTGCCATGCGCTGCTTGACGGTTGCGATCGACGATGCTTTGTGCGCGGGCGAAATCGCACGTTGAATGGCGGATGAGCGCCTCCGATGTGACAACGTCGATCAAACATTGCGTCATATACCACCATCGCCAAATATTCTCCGATCATTTTCTGCCCGCCGATATGGATCACATCCCTTGCACGTGGCAGGTAGCCAATTATTCAAAGACAACTTATTGAGACTGCGGACATCTTTTCTGAGAGACAACACCAGCCCATCGGCCGACGACAACAACCACCCCTCCGTACCGGCATCCGTCAAACCAACTGTACCGGTACCGTACAGAAAACTGTCGCTAGACTGCCTCCATCCCCGCCTCACCGATGGAGAGTCACGCAATGGAATTCCTCACCTTGAGCGCGCTGCCCGCCGGCATGCTGTTCGCGCTCGTCACGTCGATCACGCCCGGCCCGAACAACACGATGCTGCTCGCGTCGGGCGTCAATTTCGGCTTCCGCCGCACGATGCCGCATCTGTTCGGCATCAGTATCGGCGTCGCGATCCTGATGCTGTGCGTCGGCTTCGGTCTCGGCGAGGCGTTCAAGCGCGTCCCCGCGCTGTACACGATCCTCGAGATCGCGAGCGTCGCGTACCTGCTGTATCTCGCGTGGCGGATCGGCACGTCCGGCGAAGTCAGCGCGCACGGCGGCAAGGCGCGGCCGATGACGTTCGTCGAAGCCGCCGCGTTCCAGTGGGTCAATCCGAAGGCATGGATGATGGTGCTAACAGCCGCGACGACGGTCCGGCTGTCAGCCGACTACGGGATGAACGCCGCGTGGATGGCCGTCGTGTTCATCCTGATCGGCTTTCCGTGCATCTGCCTGTGGGCGGCGTTCGGCCAGGGCTTGCGACATTTCCTGTCGAACCCGCGCGCGCTGCGCGTCTTCAACGTCACGATGGCCGTGTTGTTGATTCTGTCCCTGTATCCGCTCGTCGCGCACCTGCTGCCGCAATAAGCGGCAACGAGCGCGCTCGTTGAGATTCACGGCTCGCTGGCGTACGCTTGGATTCCGGGCGTGCAAAACCGCTGCGCCGGTAGAGCCGCTGCTGTCGGGAGACAACGGATGAAACCAACGCTGAGAGCAGGCGAGCACATCGAAGGAATGCACTGGGTCGCCGAATATCACCAGGAGACCCATCACATCCGGATTCTGCGCGAGGACATCGAGGTCGGCACGTATAGCGCGCCGCCGAGCCTGTTCGGCGAGGAGGACGACGTGGGCGCCCCCAACCTCGCCGATCATCGCAGCCGGGATGCCGCGCTGCTCGCGTATCTGCGCAACTTCGTCAAGGAACACGACGCGGAAGAATAGCGGCGCTGCCCGGCGCTACCACCGCTACCACCCGGCAGTGCCCCGGCTTCCTCGATCAATGTCCGAGCGGCTCCGCGTTGCCCGACGACGGCGCAGCCTCATACGGCCGCGCGGTCTGCTTGATCAGCAGCGCGACGCAGGACAGCACGCCTGCAACGGCGATCGTCGCGAACACGCCTGCGAACGTGAAGTGGCGGCGCGTCAGCTCGGCGACGAGAAACGAGCCGGCAATCCCGCCGAAGCGCCCGACGCCGAGCATCCACGCGACGCCGGTGCCGCGCCCCTCGGTCGGATAGAACGCCGCCGCCAGCGCGGGCATCGACGATTGCGCGGTGTTCATCAGCACGCCGGCGACGAACACGATCAGCACGAGCAGCCCGACGTTGCCGACCGCCTGCCCGATCGCATACACGCTGACGGCCGTCAGCGCATAGCACACGGCAATCACGCGGTTCGCATTGAAGCGGTCCATCAGCACGCCGCACAACACGGCGCCGACGCCGCCCAGCGGGAACAGCGCCGAGATCAGCGTTGCGCTTTTCGGGGTCAGGCCGGCCTCCTTCAGCAGGATCGGCATCCAGTTGATCGACGCGTAGAAGATCACGAGGCCCATGAAGTAGGCCAGCCACAGCATCACGGAGCCGACGACGTACGAGCGCGACAGCACGACGCCGATGCCCTTGCTGCCCGTCTGCGGCGCCGTCTCCGTCATCACGAACGAGGCGGCGTTCAGCGCGTCGCGCGAAATGCGCGCCAGCGTCGCGCGGATGCGGTCGACGGGCTGGCTGTTCGCGACCATGAAGCGGACCGATTCCGGCATCTTGACGAGCAGCAGGACGCCGAGCAGCAACGGCGTCACGCCGCCCAGCATCAGCACGCTGCGCCAGCCGAAATGCGGAATCATCCACGCGGCGAGGAAACCGCCGAACGCGGCGCCGAGCGGAAAGCCGCAGAACATCAGGTTGATCACGGTCGCGCGGCGCTTGTCCGGGCAGAACTCGCCCATCATCGTGACGGCGTTCGGCATCGCCGCGCCCAGGCCGACGCCGGTCACGAAACGCAGGACCGTCAGCTGTTCGATGCCCGACGAGAACGCGGAAACGAGACACGCCGCGCCGAACAGGAACACCGAGCCGAGCAGCAGCGCGCGGCGCCCGAGACGGTCGGACAGCGGGCCCGACACGAGCGCGCCGCACGCGAGGCCGAACAGCGCGGCGCTGAGCACGGGCGCGAGATCGGGCTTGGTGAGATGCCATTCGGTCAGCAGCGACGGCGCAATGAAGCCGATCGCGGCGGTGTCGAAACCGTCCAGCAGGACGATCACGAAACACATGAGGAAGACGAGCCACTGAAAGCCGCCGAACGGCTGCTCGTTGATGAAGGTCTGTACGTTGACGACCGGGGTGCGATTCATCGCCTGTCTCCTGATATATAAGCGGCGCGGCTCATCGGCCGCGCCCTCCTTTGTTTGCGCACCGGATTCGATGCGCTGCGTGCCGATGCACTGTCGGCACGTTTGTTGTCAGCCCGTTCATGCGGGCTTCGTCGTCGGCGTCCGGCAGGCCGTCAACCCGCCCCGTCCTGCTCCTTGAAGATCCTGTCCGCGAGATGGAACGCCGAGTTCGCCGCCGGCACGCCGCAGTAGATCGCGGTCTGCAGCAGCACTTCCTTGATCTCGTCGCGCGTCACGCCGTTGTTGCGCGCCGCGCGCAGATGCAGCGCAAGTTCCTCGCCGCGGTTCAGCGCGACCATCATCGCGATCGTCAGCAGGCTGCGCGTGTGGCGCGGCAGCCCGTCGCGCGTCCAGATCTCACCCCATGCATAGCGCGTGATCAGGTTCTGGAATTCCTCGGTTACCTCGGTGCGGCTCTCGATCGAACGGTCGACGTGCGCGTCGCCGAGCACCGCGCGGCGCACCGTCATCCCCGCTTCGTAACGTTGCTGGTCATCCATCGCGGGCTCCTCAGGCAGTCAGGAAATCGAGCAGCGCGCGGTTGAAGCCGTCCGTGCACTCGATGTTCGAGATGTGCGCGGCGTCGAATTCGACGTGCTTCGCGCCGGGAATCGCGGCCGCGAGCGCGCGGCCCTGGTCGGGCGGCGTCGACAGGTCATGCGTGCCCGTCACGACGAGCACCGGCAGCGCGATGCCCTTCACTTCGTCGCGCAGGTCGGCTGCGTTCAGCGCGTCGCAGTTCGCCGCATAGCCGTCCTTGTCGGTATGCACGAACGTGTCGCGGATCGCGTCGATCAGGCGCGGCTCGCGCTCGACGAACGCATTCGTGAACCAGCGCGGCAGCACCGCGTCGGCAAGCGCGGCCATCCCTTCGGTGCGCGCCTTCTGCGCGCGCGGCGCCCACACTTCCGGCGAGCCGATCTTCGCGGCGGTGTTCGCGAGCACCGCGCGGCCGATTCGCGACGGGAAGCGCGCGGCGAGCGCCGCGCCCGTCAGGCCGCCCATCGAGATCCCGCAGAAGTGCGCGCGGGCGATGCCGACGTGATCGAGCAGGCCGATCACGTCGCCCGCGAGCTGGTCGATCGTGTACGAGCCGGCCGGGGCGGCCGAATGGCCGTGGCCGCGCGTGTCGTAGCGCAGGATGTTGAAGTGCTGCGCGAGCGGGCGGATCTGCGGCGCCCACATCTGCAGGTCGGCGCCGAGCGAGTTCGAGAAGACGAGCCACGGCGCGTCGTCGCGCGCGGCGCGATCGATCCGGTAATGCAGTTGCACGCCGTTGACAGTGGCGAAAGGCAAGGGTTCTCCTTGAGGGTTCGGGCCCGCATACGCGGCGAGCACGGCATCGACATAGGCATGCGCCTCGCCGACGTAATGGGCGGGATCGAGCAGGCTTTTGCGAGCGCGTCGCGCGACAGATGGGCGGACACGGCAGGATCGGCGGCGAGCACGTCGAACAGCGTCGCGCCGGTGCGCACCGCTTCCTTCGACGCGTGCTCGACGAGATGGTGCGCATCGAGCCGGCCGATCCGGTCGCCGAGCGCGAGCATCACCGCCTCGCCGAGAATCAGGCCGCGCGTCAGGTCGAGGTTGGCGGCGAGGCGTTCGGTATTGACGTCGAGACCCGCGACGATCTGTGCGATCTGCGCGAGCGCGCCGCCGGTCAGGCGCGCGAGGTCGGGCAGCGCGTCCCATTCGGCCTGCCAGCCGCCGAGCGCGCGCTCGTGCTCCTGGACCATCCCCGCGAACACCGTCGCGACGAGGCCCGGCGCGCGCACCGCGGCGGTCAGCACCGCCGCGCAGCCGACCGGGTTGCGCTTGTGCGGCATCGTCGACGAGCCGCCCTTGCCGGCCGCGGCCGGTTCGCCGAGCTCGCCGACTTCGGTCTGCATCTGCAACGACACGTCGCGCGCGATCTTGCCGAGCGTGCCGATGAGCATGCCGAAGCATGCGGCCGCCTCGGCGATGCGGTCGCGCTGCGTGTGCCACGGCACGGCCGGCAACGCGAGGTCCAGATCATCTGCAAGGGCCGCCGTTACGCCGCGCGCATGCTCGCGCAAGCTCGCGAGCGTGCCCGCCGCGCCGCCGAACTGCAGCACCAGCGCACGCGCGCGCAATTCGGCGAAGCGCGCGCGATGGCGCAGCAGCGCGTCGAGCCATTGCGCGAATTTCAGGCCGAGCGTGATCGGCAGCGCCTGCTGCAGCCACGTGCGGCCGATCATCGGCGTCGCGCGATGCCGGTGCGCGTGTTCCGCCAGCGACGCACAAGCCGCGTCGAGCATCGGTTCGAGCATGTCGAGCGTGTCGCGCAATTGCAAGACGGTCGCGGTATCGATGATGTCCTGGCTCGTCGCGCCCCAATGCACGAACTTCGCGGCTTCGGGATCGTCGGCCTTCACGCGCGCGGTCAGTTGCTTGACGAGCGGAATCGCGAGGTTGCCGCCGAGCGCGGCGTCGCGCGCGAGCGCGTCGGCGTCGAGCTGGTCGGCTTGGCATGCGCGCTCGATCGGCGCGACGGCGGCGGCGGGAATCACCTGGCGCACGGCGAGCGCGCGCGCGAGCGCCGCCTCGACGTCGAGCATGCGCTGGACGGTCGCACGGGGCGACCAGATCCGGTTGAGCGGCTCGGTGCCGCAGATGAGGGAGGTCAGGCGGGCGCTGTCTTCGAGCATGGCGTCAGGGATGGGAAGCGGCGTGCGCCTATTGTCCACCGAAGCACGCCGGCGTGCGCTTGAGTGCACATGCCGGCTGCTTCGGGTTCAGGCCGCAGCCTTCTGCGTCGCGTCGATCAGCGGCACGCCGGTCAGCTTCTGCAGCTCGTCGAACGACAGATCGGTGAAGATCTCCGTCACCGCGAGGCCGTCGCGCGTCACGTCGAGCACGGCGAGGTCCGTATAGACGCGGCTCACGCAGTTGATGCCCGTGACCGGATACGAGCATTGCGCGACGATCTTGCTCTCGCCCTGCTTCGTCAGGTGCTCCATCATCACGAACACCTGCTTCGCGCCGATCGCGAGGTCCATCGCTCCGCCGACGGCCGGAATCGCATCGGGCGCGCCGGTGTGCCAGTTCGCGAGGTCGCCCGTCGCGGACACCTGGAACGCGCCGAGCACGCAATAGTCGAGATGGCCGCCGCGCATCATCGCGAACGAATCGGCGTGGTGGAAATACGCGCCGCCCGTGAGCAGCGTCACGTGCTGCTTGCCCGCGTTGATCAGCTCGTCGTCTTCGTCGCCGGGCGCGGGCGCCGGGCCCATGCCGAGCAGGCCGTTCTCGCTGTGCAGGAAGATTTCCTTGTTCGGATCGAGGTGGTTGCCCACCAGCGTCGGCACGCCGATGCCGAGGTTCACGTACGCGCCTTCGGGAATGTCCTGGGCGACGCGCTTGGCCATTTCATCGCGGGTCAGTCGTTTCATGTCGGTTTTCCTCGAGTCAGGCAGCTTGGGACACCACGGCGCGTTCGGCAGCCAGCTCGGCCGCATGCGCGGCCTGCGGCACCTCGACGATTCGCTGCACGAAAATGCCCGGCGTCACGATGTGCTCCGGGTTCAGCCCGCCGAGCTGCACGACTTCCGACACCTGGACGATCGACACCTTCGCCGCGCTGGCCATGATCGGCCCGAAGTTGCGCGCGGTCTTGCGGTATACGAGGTTGCCCCAGCGGTCGCCCTTGTACGCCTTCACGAGCGCGAAATCCGCGTGGATCGGCTTCTCGAGCACGTAGAGCCTGCCGTCGATCTCGCGCGTTTCCTTGCCTTCGGCAAGCTTCGTGCCGTAGCCGGTCGGCGTGAAGAAGCCGCCGATGCCCGCGCCCGCCGCGCGGATGCGCTCGGCGAGGTTGCCCTGCGGCACCAGCTCGAGCTCGATCTCGCCCGCGCGGTACAGCGCGTCGAACACCTGCGAATCGCTCTGGCGCGGGAACGAGCAGATGATCTTGCGCACCCGCTTCGCCTTCAGCAGCGCCGCGAGGCCGGTTTCGCCGTTGCCCGCGTTGTTGTTGACGATCGTCAGATCGCGCGCGCCTTGCTCGATCAGCGCGTCGATCAGCTCGGACGGCATGCCGGCCGTGCCGAAGCCGCCGATCATGATCGTCGCGCCGTCGTGAACGTCGGCGACCGCCGACTGAAGCGATTCGAAAATCTTGTTGACCATGTCTCTTCCTGATACGTACCCGCGGCACGAGGCGCGGCCTGTCGAGGGGACACGCGCGTCTCGCGTGCCGCGCCGGGCCCGTGTCCGGGCCCGACTTTGTTCGCTAATCGAACCATGATTCGATTAGCGAACCACGGCCGATCATAGGGTCGTGCACAGCGCGTTGTCAAGGCGGGATGCCTCGGGGGTCTCGTCGTCGAACGGCAGCCCGACGTAGTTCTCCGCGAGCGCCTGGGCGGCGGCCCGGGAACGCGTCACGTACTTGAGTTCGGCGAGCTTCAGGCGATTGACGAACGGCGTGTCGTCCTCGGACGGGTGCAGCATGTTCGTCATGAAGTAGGAGAAATGCTCGGCGCGCCAAATGCGGTCGAGGCAGGTTGCCGAATACGCGTCGAGCAGCGCCGCGCCGCCATCCCGGTAGCGCGCGCCGAGCGCGCGGGCCAGCGCGCGGACGTCGGCGACCGCGAGGTTCATCCCCTTCGCTCCGGTCGGCGGCACGATGTGCGCGGCGTCGCCGGCGAGGAAGAGGCGGCCGTACTGCATCGTCTCCGACACGAAGCTGCGCATCGGCGTCACGCTTTTCTGCGTGATCCGGCCCTCGGACGGCGTCCAGCCCGTGTCGTTCGAGAAGCGCGTGTGCAGCTCGTCCCAGATCCGCGCGTCGGACCATTCGTCGACGTTCTCGTCCGGCCGGCATTGCAGGTAGAGGCGCGTGACGGCGGGCGAGCGCATCGAGAACAGCGCGAAGCCGCGCTCGTGATGCGCATAGACGAGCTCGTCGAGCGACGGCGCCGCGTCCGCGAGAATGCCGAGCCACGCATACGGGTACACGCGCTCGAACGTACGCTGCCGTTCGGCGGGAATGGCCTGCCGCGCGATGCCGTGGAAGCCGTCGCAGCCGGCGATGTAGTCGCAGTCGATGCGGTCCGCGCGGCCGTCCGCATGCTTGAAGGTGACGTACGGCTTGTCGCCGTCGACGTCGTGCAGCGCGACGTCGCTCACCTCGAAGTGCATTGCATGGCCGTGCTCGACGCCGGCCGCGATCAGGTCGCGCACCACTTCGTGCTGGCTGTAGACGGTGATCGCGCGCCCGCCGGTCAGCCCGGTCAGGTCGATGCGGTGACGCTGGCCGCCGAACAGCAGCTCGATGCCGTGATGCTCGAGCCCTTCGCGGCGCATCCGGCTGCCGAGGCCGGCCGCATTCAGCGTGTCGACCGTGCCCTGCTCGAGCACGCCGGCGCGGATCCGGTTCTCGCAGTATTCGCGCGACCGCGCCTCGACGAGCACGGAATCGACGCCTTGCAGGCGCAGCAGATGGGAAAGCAGAAGGCCGGACGGGCCGGCGCCGATGATTGCGACCTGGGTGCGCATTGTTCGTCTCCTGTGTCGACCCGAGTTGGCGCTTCAGCGCTTACTCGGGTCTCATGCAAAGCAACATTGATTCGAATAGTGAAACGAATTTCAGCGCTTTCCCGACTATGCGGCAACGCGATTAAGGAGATAACTTGTATACGCCTCGCAAATAGTGGTGCTCTGATGGATGCGCTCGATCTGAACCTGATTCCCTACCTCGTCGCGCTCGACGACACCCGCAACGTGAGCCGCGCCGGCGACCAGCTCGGCGTCAGCCAGCCGCGCGTGAGCGCGGCGCTCGGCCGCCTGCGCGAATATTTCGGCGATCCGCTGTTCGTGCGCACGTCGCGCGGCATGGAGCCGACGCCGCGCGCGCTGGCGCTGCTGCCCGCCGCGCGCGACGCGCTCGCGCAGATCGAGCGCGGCCTCGTCGCGCCGCACGACTTCGATCCGGCGACGAGCACGCATACGTTCTCGATCGCGCTGTCGGACGTCGGCGAGATCGTGTTCCTGCCGAAGCTGCTGCAGGCGTTCGCAACGCGCGCGCCGCATGCGAACCTGCGCTCGGCGTCGCTGTCGCATGACGAAGTCGGGCGCGGCCTCGAAGCCGGTTCGCTCGATCTCGCGGTCGGCTACTTCCCCGATCTGGACGGCAACAACTTCTTCCAGCAGCGGCTCTTCACGCACCGCTTCGTGTGCCTGATGCGGCGCGGCCATCCGCTCGAACAGGCGCGGCCGTTCACGGTCGAGCAGTACCTCGCGTGCGGGCATGCGGTGGTGCGAGCGGAGGGACGCAGCCAGGAAGTGCTCGAGAAATATCTCGCGAAACAGCGGATGCATCGGCGCGCGGTGCTCGAGACGCCGCACTTCATGAGCCTGCCGTTCATCCTGAGCCGCACCGACCTGATCGCGACGGTGCCGCACGCGATCGGCTACGCATATGCGGCCGAGCACGCGTTCATCACGCCCGTCGAGCCGCCGCTCGCGCTGCCGCACTTCGACCTGAAGCAGCACTGGCATCGCAAGTTTCACAACGACCCGCGCACCGCGTGGCTGCGCGGCATCGTCGCGTCGCTGTTCAACGACGAGCAGGACGAGTGGCCGAAGTGAGCCGGCCGCGCGGTTGCCGCGCGACACACGACCGTCGAAAGCATGAAACAATGCTCCCCATCTCGCCGCCGCCGCAGGCGGCCATACTCGATGGAGCGAATACATGGGTAAGAAATCCTCGCGGCCCGAACCGGCCGCGTCCCGGCCGAGCCGTTCGGAGGCCGAGGCAGCCGTCCGCGTGCTGCTGCGCTGGGCCGGCGACGATCCGGCGCGCGAAGGCCTCGTCGACACGCCGGCGCGCGTCGTGCGCGCGTACGAGGAGTTCTTCTCCGGCTATGCGATCGAACCGCGCGACATCCTCGCGCGCACGTTCAGCGAGGTCGACGGCTACGACGAGATGATCGTGCTGAAGGACATCCGCTTCGAAAGCTACTGCGAGCATCACATGGTGCCGATCATCGGCCGCGCGCACGTCGCGTACCTGCCGAATCACCGCGTCGTCGGCATCTCGAAGCTCGCGCGGCTCGTCGACGCATTCGCGAAGCGTCTGCAGATCCAGGAAAAGATGACCGTGCAGATCGCCGACACGCTGTTCGACGTGCTGCAGCCGAAAGGCGTCGGCGTGATTCTCGAAGCCGCGCACCAGTGCATCTCGACGCGCGGCATCCACAAGCCGGGCGTCGAGATGGTCACGTCGCGCATGCTCGGCACGTTCCGCACCGATCCGTCGACGCGGCGCGAATTCCTGTCGATCGTCGCGAATCCTTCTTCCGTGAACCTGACGAATACGTAAATGGAGCCTACGAAGCAGACGGCGGATGCGCCGGTGGTGCTCGTGACCGGCGCGGCGCGCCGGGCGGGGCGCGCATTCGCCGAGTATTTCGCCGCGCAAGGCTACCGCACCGCGATCCACTTCGACCGCTCGGCCGACGCCGCGCACGCGGCTGCCGACGCGATCGCCGAACGCGGGACGGACGCCGTGGCGCTGCAGGCGGACCTGTCGGACGCCGCGCAGGTGGCCGCGCTGATCGACGCGGTCTATGCGCGCTTCGGCCGCCTCGACGTGCTGGTCAACAACGCGTCGGTGTTCTGGCAGGACCACTTCCCGAGCTTCGACCTCGCCGCGCTCGACCAGGCGTGGGCCGTCAATTGCCGCGCGCCGATCCTGCTCACGCGCGCGTTCTACGAGCGGGCGCGCGCGGCGGGCGCGCAGGGCGTCGTCGTGAACGTGGTCGACCAGAAGATCAAGGAGAACTTTCATCGCGACCACTTCAGCTACACGGTCGCGAAGGCGGCGCTCGGCAACCTGACGCAGATGCTCGCGCTGTCGGCCGCGCCGGTGCTGCGCGTGAACGCGGTGTTTCCGGGCCTGATGCTGCCGAGCGACGACCAGACCCAGGCGGACTTCGAACACGCGAGCCGCGCGTCGACGCCGCTCGCGCGCATCGCGGGGCCGGGCGACGTCGCGCGCGCGATCCTGCTGCTGACCGGAGCCGCATACAACGGCGTGGATTTCGTCGTCGACGCGGGACAGAACCTGATCCGCGTCGATCAGGATGTGCTGTACAAGCACCGTTCGCCGTCAGGCAAGCGCTGACGCGCGCGCCGCCGTTACGGCTTCTCCGTGCGGTCGCCCTCGCGCGCCTTGCTCTGCGCGACGCTCGTGCCGGGCGGCACGCTGTGCGTGAGCCACACGTTGCCGCCGATCACCGAGCCGCGGCCGATCGTCACGCGGCCGAGAATCGTCGCGCCCGCGTAGATCACCACGTCGTCCTCGACGATCGGGTGCCGGGCATTGCCCTTGACGAGCGTGCCGTCGCCGTCGGCCGGGAAGCTCTTCGCGCCGAGCGTGACGGCCTGGTACACGCGCACGCGCTCGCCGATGATCGCCGTCTCGCCGATCACAACGCCGGTGCCGTGGTCGATGAAGAAGCTCGGCCCGATCTGCGCGCCCGGGTGGATGTCGATGCCGGTGGCCGAATGCGCGATTTCATTGATGAAACGGGCGAGCAGCGGCACGCCGAGGCGATGCAGCGCATGCGCGAGCCGGTGATGCATCATCGCCAGCACGCCCGGGTAGCACAGCAGGATTTCCGTGATGTGCTGCGCGGCCGGATCGCCCGCATACGCGGCCTGGATGTCGCTGACGAGCAGCGCGCGAATCGCCGGCAGCTGCTTGCCGAACTTGCGCGCGATGTCGAACGCGCGTTCGTCGAGTTCCGCGGCCGGCGTATCCGCATGCTCGGGCAGGAACGGCAGCGCGCGGCGGATCTGCTCGGACAGCACGCGCAGCGTGCTCTCCAGCGTATGGCCGACGTAATAGTCGACGGTCTCGTCGGTCAGGTCCGGCGCGCCGTAATGCGTCGGGAACATCGACGCGCGCAGGCCGGTCACGATCTTGCAGATCGCATCGCGGGACGGGAGTTCACGGATGCCGCGCGGATGGCGCGTGCGATGCAGTTCCTCGCGCGACTCGCGCAAACCGGCGACGATCTCTTCGAGGCCCCACTGACGGGCAGGCGATTTCGACATATGCAAAAAGCAGGCAGCCGGCGCTGCGCGCGCGGCCGCAAATAAAAGTGACGGGTCTGCCAAGATTACCGCGTTTTTCAGCCGGGGGCCGGTGTCAGATCGTGACGCTGCTCGCGTCGATCCAGCGCACCGCCCAGTCGCGCGCGTGCGCGATCGCGGCGTCTGCGTCGTTGAACTGGAGCTCCGAAGGAAAGAATCGATTGGCGACGAGCTCCCCGTCGCTCGATCGCGAGATCACGACATAGGGTTTGAACGAACCGTCGCCTGCGCGCGCGGGCGCGCAGTTCAACAGGTAACCGCGATGCGTGAAGGCAGTAGTCGCTTGCATGAGTCCGCCACCTCAAGTCCCTTGCATTCTTTTGTTCACGATCCGTCCGTAAGGGTGTTGCGGCGCCCTGGTCGGGGCGGAAGCGGCCATCCTGCGCCCCTGTCGCCGCTTCATCGGAAAAGAATCATACTCTGTAGAGGAGGCATCTTCTAGCTGAAATAAATCATGACAAATCAGCGCGCGCCGCACGGCTGCGGCGACCGCACGCGCGCCTTTTCCCGTCGCGTCCGGAACGGGACTTGCTTCGATTCGACACACTTCGCCGCGAGAAAAGCGTCGGCGCGAGCGCCCTTCCCGCACCGTCCGGCATCGAATTCAACGACGTCGACACGCCCGGCGGCGCCATCGGCAAGCCCCTCGCGTTTCAATCGAACGTTCGAAACGCTGCCTGTCGCCGCACACGCCCATCCAGCGCCGTGCCGACACATCCGGCAATATCGGCATCGTCCGTGAAGGACACCCCGCCCGCGCCGGTTTCGATGCACCGGAATTGATCGACGTCATATCCGCGCGAGATTATTGCGATTCAATGAACGCTGCGTACTCATGGGCGCGCGCCGCCCGGCACGACGCTGCAGAATCACGGCCGTTGGTTTACGCTGCCCCGCAGCCGTGCACGGTCGGCTCGGCCATCCGGCCGGCTTTCGTCGTTCAACCCGCATCTCGGAGAAACCATGTACAAGCGTATTCTGGTTGCCGTCGACGGCAGCGATACCTCCCGCCACGCGTTCGATGCCGCGCTTGCGCTCGCGCAAGCACACGGCGCGCAGCTGCAGCCGTATTACGTCGTCGAGAACGCCGCGATCTACTACAACGTGCCCGGCTACGATCCTTCCGTGCTGCGCGACCAGTTGCTCGCCCAGGGCAACGCGCTCGCGGCGGAGTTCTCGAAGCAGATGGAGGCGGCCGGCGTGAAGGGCGCCACGCGGATCAACGAGGCATCGTCGCTGAACGACGTGTCGGCGCTGATCCTCGAAGGCGCGACCGCATTCGGCGCCGACCTGCTGGTGCTCGGCACGCATGGCCGTCGCGGCTTCCGCCGGCTCGTGCTCGGCAGCATCGCCGAGCAATGCGTGCGGCACGCGTCGCTGCCCGTGCTGCTGATTCCCGCCGCCGCGCACGCGGACGAACAGCACAGCTGAACGATGCGCGCCCACCGCGTGCGACGTCCGTGGCAGGTGCGCGCCATCGCGACGTTTTGTCACCCGACCGCCACCAACTTGCGGTGGGACAATGATTCCGTCGATTCAACGCCGGAGAAACCGATCATGTTGACGCCCGTCGCCACACGCCACGCCGCCACGACTCACACCGCCAGCTGGGCACCGCGCCAGGCTGCGCACTGCTCGTCGTGCGCGATGCGGCACCTGTGCATGCCGCAGGGCCTGGCGCCCGAAGCGCTCAGCCGCCTCGAGACGGTCATCTGCGCCGCGCGCGCGGTCAAGCGCGGCGAAGCGCTGTTCCGCGAAGGCGACGCCTTCGACAATCTGTACGCGGTGCGCTCGGGTTCGCTGAAGACCGTCGCGACGCGTCACGACGGCCGCGAGCAAGTCACCGGCCTGCATCTCGCGGGCGAGGCGCTCGGCCTCGACGGCATCTGCGACGACACGCACCCGCGCACCGCGGTCGCGCTCGAAGACAGCTCCGTCTGCGTGATTCCGTACAGCGCGCTCAAGTCGCTGTGCTCCGAAGCCGGCTCGATGCAGCTGCGCATGCACAAGCTGATGAGCGAGCAGATCGTGCGCGAAACGTCGCAGACGATGCTGCTCGGTTCGCTGAACGCCGAGGAGCGGGTCGCCGCGTTCCTGCTCGACGTGTCGTCGCGCTACCTGAAGCGCGGCTATTCGCCGACGGAATTCAACCTGCGGATGACCCGCGAGGACATCGGCAGCTACCTCGGCATGACGCTCGAAACGGTCAGCCGCACGCTGTCGAAATTCCAGAAGCGCGGCCTGATCGAAATGCACGGCCGCCTCGTGCACATCGTCGACTTCGACGGCCTGCGCCACGTGTGACCCGGAACCCGGCCGCGCGCACCGCGTGCGGCCGACCGCAACGCGCGACGCGTCACCGCTCGCGCATCAATCGAGAAACAGCGCGGCCCGCGCCTTGAGCGCCGCGCTGAAATCGTCGAGCCAGCCGATCGACAGGCGCCAGCTCTGCCAGTACAGCTCGATGTCGACGGTGCGCCCCGCCGACATCTCGACGAGCTCCCCCGCCGCCAGCTGGCGCTCGATCATCCGGTCCGGACACATCCCCCATCCCAGCCCCGTTTCGCACGCGCGCAGATAGCCCGCGACGTGCGGTATCCAGTGCTGCGGCGGATCGAGGTCCGCGCGCGTCACGCGCCGGATGAAGCGCGCCTGCAACCCGTCCTTCGGATTGAACATCACGCACGGCGCGCGGCGCAGCGCGTCGCGATTGATCCCCGCGCCGAAATAGCGCGCATGGAACGCCGGCGAACACACGGCGTGATAGCGGATGCGCCCGAGCCGCGTCGAGCGGCAGCCCTGGATCGGCTCGGCCTGCGCGGTCACCGCGCCCTGCACGCTGCCGTCGCGGATGCGCGCCGCGGTGTGGTCCTGATCGTCGATCACGAGATCGAGCAGCGTCTCGCGCTGCGCGCAGAACGGCGCCACCGCGTCGATGAACCACGTCGCGACGCTGTCGTCGTTGACCGCGACGCGCAACGTCGGCCAGTCGGCCGCGAGCGCGCCCGGCAGCGCGGGCATCCGCCCGGACAGCTCCGCCTCGAGCAGCTGCACGCGCTCGGTATGGCGGCACAGCAGCGCGCCGGAGGTGGTCGCGACGCACGGCTGCCCGCGCTTCACGAGCACGCTGCCGACGCGCTCCTCGAGCAGTTTCACGCGCTGCGACACCGCCGACGGCGTGACGTTCAGCTCCTTCGCCGCCCGTTCGAACGAACCGTGCCGGATCACCGCTGCGAGCGCGTCGAGCAATGCATAGTCGAGCATCAGATTTCCTTAATCACCATTAGCTGATTTAGCTTTTCTTAGCCGGTCAGCCCTCGCAGACTAGCGTCACCCGATTCTTTCGTCTACTGCTGCCCCCATCATGAACTGGCTCGCTTTTTCCCATGGCGCGGCGCTGTGCGCGTCGCTCATCGTCACCATCGGCGCGCAGAACGCGTTCGTGCTCCGTCAGGGCATCATGCGCTCGCACATCGGCAAGATCGTGCTGCTGTGCGCGCTGTCCGACATGATCCTGATCGGCGCGGGCGTCGGCGGCGCGTCGGTGCTCGTCGAACGCTATCCGACGTTCGTCCATGCGGTGCTGTACGTCGGCCTCGCCTATCTCGCGTGGTTCGGCCTCAACGCGTTGCGGCGCGCGTTCAAGCCGGGGCACGCGACGCTCGACGTGCGCGGCGACGGCGTCGCGCCGCCGCAGCAGAGCGGGCTCGCGGTCGTGCTGATGACGCTCGCGTTCACGTGGCTCAACCCGCACGTCTATCTCGACACGTTCCTGCTGATCGGCACGGCCGGCGCGCGCGAGCCGGAAGGCGCGCGGCTCGCGTTCGCGGTCGGCGCGATGGCGACCAGCGTCGTGTGGTTCCTCGGCCTGGGGTACGGTGCGCGGCTGCTCGCGCCGTGGTTCCGCAAGGCGGTTGCGTGGCGCGTGCTCGACGGCGCGATCGGCAGCATGGTGCTGTTTCTGGCGGCCGTGCAACTGCGATAGCGAATGCTCGATCGGCCGCTGCGCGCCGGTGGCGGCTTGCCGGTTTTCGTATCGCCTCGGCCGGGCGCGGCGGCTGGCGTATCTGCCGCAGCAGCAAGTATTGCGTCCATCGTGGACGGATCCTCCGCCATTCACCGCCATTTCTCCGTGTCGACGGCGCTGCACGCGCTGCACGTTCCGAGCCGATCAGCGAGAATGTTCGTGCGCCCCGCGACACCGACGCAGGCAGTTCGATCGTTCGCCATCGCGTCGGATTCGGTCCGGGCCCATCCCGCAGATTCCGGAGAACAGCATGGCACTACGCACCCTCGGCACGTCTGACATTCAGGTTTCCCCGCTCGCCTTCGGCGGCAACGTATTCGGCTGGACCGTCGACGAGAACGCATCGTTTGCGCTGCTCGATGCACTCGCCGACACCGGCATCACCTTCATCGACACCGCCGACGTCTATTCGGCCTGGGCGCCCTGCAACCGCGGCGGCGAATCGGAGACGATCATCGGCAAGTGGCTGAGGCGCCGCGGCCGTCGCGACGACGTCGTGATCTCGACCAAGGTCGGCCTGCTCGAAGCGCGCGCGGGCCTGTCGCGCGACAACATCCTGAAGGCCGTCGACGAGTCGCTGCGCCGTTTGCAGACCGACTACATCGATCTTTATTTCTCGCACGCGGACCTCCCGGATTCCGCGCCGCTCGACGAAACGCTCGGCGCGTACCGGACGCTCGTCGATGCAGGCAAGGTGCGGATCATCGGCGCATCGAACTACAGCGGCGCGCGCCTGCGCGAAGCGGCCGAGATCAGCCGCCGCGACGGCCTGCCCGCGTATCAGGTCGTGCAGCCCGAATACAACCTCTACGATCGCGCCGAGTACGAACGCGACATCGAGCCGGTCGCAACGGAGCTGAAGCTCGGTGTCGTCAATTACTACGCGCTCGCGAGCGGCTTCCTGTCCGGCAAGTATCGCAGCGAGGCGGATCTGAAGAAGAGCGTGCGCGGCGATCGCGTCGCCGGTTATCTCGATGCGCGCGGCCTGCGCATCCTCGCGGCGCTCGACGAGGTGTCGGCGAAGCACAGCACCGAGCCGGCCGCGATCGCGCTCGCGTGGCAGATCGCGCGGCCGGGCATCACCGCGCCGATCGCGAGCGCGACGTCGCTCGCGCAACTCGCGCTGCTCGGCGAAGCGATGCGCGTGACGCTCGACGACGACGATATCCGCAAGATCGACGAGGCCAGCGCGGTTTGATATCGCGCGCCGCATGCCCGCGTACCGGAACGCATCCGCCATGCGCTACGGCAGGCGCGCGCCGCCCCGGCTGAATCCGTAAAACGGCGCGGCCAGATCCTCCACAAACTGCGAGCGGCGTTCGACGCCGCTCCTGTCACGCACCGCATCGGTATCGAACCGGCCGCCGCCTTTTCGTCGCAAGCCTGCATTTTTCCGCTCGGCTCGGTCGCCACCCGCGCCGGTTGTGCGGCTTCGCGCCCTCGCCTCGCCCGCCATCGTGCAAATCGACCGCACGCCGGGCGAATTCGAAAGCCCTCGCGCACGCGAACGGGCAACATCGGCTCATGCATTCACCGCTCGCCCACGCCGGCTCGCATCGGCGTCCGTTCTGCCCGGAGAGTTGACATGAAGCCGATCGACATCAGGTCCATGAAGCCTTGGCGCGCGGTCGCGCTGGCCGCCGTGGCGGCCGTGGCCGCCGCGCTCACCCACGTCGCCGGATTGCCGACGTTCGACGACGCCGTGCTTTCCGTCGGCGCCGACATGCAGTTGCCGCTGGAACGCATCGCAAGCGATGCGCCGGACGCATCCGCACCGGCCGAAAGCGCAGCGTATCGCCCGGCAGCGCGCTCCGCCGCGGCGCATGCGGCGCAGCTGACCGGTTCGAGCGATGCGCTGCCCCCGCGCGCGACACATCGCGCGTCGCATTCCGCGCCGGCCGACCGGCCCGCGGCCGGCGCTTCGAAAAACTGGATCTGAACCCGCACCGCACGACGCACGCCGACGCACGCCGACACGCACCGCAACGTGCGAATCCGCAACGCGCAAGGCAACGACTCAATCGCGCCGAACGCGAAGCGACGACGATCGAAGCTACCGAAACGAGGAATCTGACATGGCTCGCAACAAAGTCGTACGCATCTACAGCGAACCCGCCGGCGGATGGGGTGCGCTCAAGGCAACCGGCGAAGCGCTCGCGGTGCAGGGCATCGCCGTGTCGGGCGCGAAGACGCTGCTGCAGATGAACCAGCCCGACGGCTTCGACTGCCCGGGCTGCGCGTGGCCCGACAAGGAGCACAAGTCCACGTTCCAGTTCTGCGAGAACGGCGCGAAGGCCGTGGCCTGGGAAGCCACGGCGAAGCGCTGCACGCCGGCGTTCTTCGCCGCGCACAGCGTGGCGGAACTCGAAACCTGGGACGACTACGACCTCGAAATGGCCGGGCGCCTCACGCACCCGATGGTCTACGAGCGCGCATCGGACCGCTACGTGCCCATCGAGTGGGACGCGGCGTTCGCGCTGATCGGCAAGCACCTGAATGCGCTCGACCATCCCGACCAGGCCGACTTCTACACGTCGGGCCGCGCTTCCAACGAAGCGGCATTCCTCTATCAGCTGTTCGCGCGCGAGCTCGGCACCAACAACTTCCCCGACTGCTCGAACATGTGCCACGAGCCGACCAGCGTCGGCCTGCCGCAATCGATCGGCGTCGGCAAAGGCACCGTGCTGCTCGAAGACTTCGAGCACGCGGACGCCATCTTCATCTTCGGACAAAACCCCGGCACGAACAGCCCGCGCATGATGAGCGACCTGCATGCGGCGTCGCGGCGCGGCGCGAAGATCGTCTCGTTCAATCCGCTGCGCGAGCGCGCGCTCGAACGCTTCGCCGCGCCGCAAGACCCGCTCGAAATGGCGACGCTCGGCTCCACGCCCATCAGCACGTTCCTCTATCAGGTGCGCGTGGGCGGCGACGTGGCCGTGCTCAAGGGCATGATGAAAGCGCTCGTCGAAGCGGACGATGCCGCGCTCGCCGCAGGCGCGCCGCGCATCCTCGACACCACCTTCATCGCCGGCCACACCGTCGGCATCGACGCGTTGCTGGCCGACCTGCGCGCCACGTCGTGGGACGCGATAGAACGCCACGCCGGGCTCTCGCACGCCGACATCGCGAACGCCGCGCAGGTCTACATGCAGGCGCGCAACGTGATTCTGGTCTACGGCATGGGGCTCACGCAGCATCGGCGCGGCACGGAGAACGTGCAGCAGATCGCGAATCTGGCGCTGTTGCGCGGCAATATCGGCCGTCCGGGCGCGGGCATCTGCCCGCTGCGCGGCCACTCGAACGTACAGGGCAACCGCACCGTCGGCATCACCGAAAAGCCCACGCCCGCGCTGATGGACGGCATCGAGCGCGCCTTCGGCTTTCGCCCGCCCGCCGCGCACGGCCACGACGTGCTGGCCGCCATCGATTCGATGATGCGCGGCTACGCGCGCGTCTTCATCGCGCTGGGCGGCAACTTCGCGGCGGCCGTGCCCGACTGGGTCCGCGTGCAGGCCGCGATGCGCACGCTCGACCTGACCGTGCACGTGGCGACCAAGCTCAACCGCAGCCATCTCGTGCATGGCAAGGACGCGCTGATCCTGCCGTGTCTCGGCCGCACCGAAATCGACCTGCAGGCCGACGGGCCGCAATCGATCACCGTCGAGGATTCGATGTCGATGGTCCACGCGTCCGCCGGGCGCAATGCGCCGGCCTCGGCCCACCTCCGCAGCGAGCCGGCGATCGTCGCCGGCATCGCCCGCGCGACGCTCGGTCATGCGTCGCGCGTGCCCTGGGAGCAGCTGGTCGCGAACTACGACCGCATTCGCGACGCCATCGAAACCGTGTTGCCGATCTTCCAGGCCTACAACGAACGCATTCGTGTGCCGGGCGGTTTCCATCTGGCTTCCACGGCGCGCGAGCGCGTGTGGGCCACACCGAGCGGACGCGCGAATTTCTTCGTGTTCAGCGGCCTCGATGAAGACCTTCATCACGACGATCCCGATGCGCTGCGGCTCACGACCATGCGCAGCCACGACCAGTACAACACCACGCTCTACTCGCACTCGGACCGCTATCGCGGCGTGTTCGGGCGTCGCGACGTGCTGTTCATGAATCCGCGCGAGCTCGGCAGACGCAACCTGCATCCCGGCGAGCGAGTGGACATCGTGGCGCTCGCGGCCGACGGCATCGAACGCATCGTGCGCGGCTTCAAGGTGGTCGAATACTCGCTGCCCGACGGCTGCTGCGGCGCCTACTATCCGGAAGCGAACCCGCTCGTGCCGCTCGACGCCTTCGATCCGCAAAGCGGCACGCCGTCGTACAAGTCGGTGCCGGTCAAAGTGGTGCGCGCGGCCGCGGTCGGGCCGGACTCCGCCGCGTTCGCCGTGGCGCTCAACGCCGGGGAGCACGATCATGCTCAGTGATGTCGTCAGCCTGTCGCGGGCGCAGTTCGCCATGACCGCGATCTTCCACATCCTGTGGCCGATCCTGACCATCAGCCTCTCGGCGTTTCTGCTGCTGGTCGAAGCGCTGTGGATTCGCACCGGCGACGCGCTGTATTACCGCCACGCGCGCTTCTGGAGCCGCCTGCTCGTGCTGAACTTCGCCGTGGGCGTGGTGAGCGGCATTCCGATGGAGTTCCAGTTCGGCACCAACTGGGCCGGGTTCGCGCAGTTCAGCGGGTCGTTCTTCGGCAACATCCTCGGCTTCGAAGGCGCGATGGCGTTCATGCTCGAAGCGGGGTTCGTCGGCGTGATGATGCTCGGCTGGAACCGCGTGTCGCCGAAGGTCCACCTGTTCGCCACGTCGATGGTCGCGCTGGGGTCCACGCTCTCCGCGTTCTGGATCATGGTGGCGAATTCGTGGATGCAAACCCCCGCGGGCGTGAAGCTGGTGGACGGCAAGCTGGTGGTGACGGACTACGTGGCCGCCATCTTCAATCCGGACATGGCATGGGGCGTGTCGCACATGTGGGTGGCCGCGATCGAGACGGGGATGGTCGTGATCGCCGGCATCTCCGCATGGCAGATGCTTCGCCGCCGCGAACCCGCGTTCTTTGCGCGCTCGTTCAAGCTCGCGCTCGTCATGCTCGCCGTGGTGGCACCGCTGCAGATCTGGCTCGGCGATTCGAGCGGCGTCAGCGTATTCGCGACGCAACCGGCGAAAGGCGCGGCCATCGAGGGCCACTGGACCACCAACGCACCCGGCACCGGCGCGCCGTGGTCGCTGCTGGCGTGGCCCGATCGGCAACGACAGCGCAACGACTGGTCGATCGAAATCCCGGGGCTGTTGAGCGTCATCGGCACGCATTCGCTGCACGGGCAGGTGAAAGGCCTCGCCGACTTCCCGCGCGCCGACCAGCCGCCGATGATCCCGCTGATCTACTACGCGTTCCGCGCGATGGCCGGCATCGGCTTCGTGCTGGCGCTGCTCGCCGGGTGGACGGCGTACGCGGTGTATCAGGCGCGCGGCGACCTGGCCCGGCTGCTCGCGAGGCGCAGGCTCCTCATCGCGTGGGTGCTCTGCATTCCGCTGCCGTACGTCGCCGTGGAAGCCGGCTGGATCGTGCGCGAGGTGGGGCGGCAACCGTGGGTGATCTACGGGCTGCTGCGCACGAGCGACGCCGCGTCGGCCGTGGCGGCCGCCCCGGTGGCGGGCAGCCTCGCGATGTTCGCCGCGTTCTACGTGGTGCTGATCGTCACGTTCTTCGCGCTCGCGCGGCGCTGGTTGAAGCGCGGCCCCGACCTCGCCGCGCCGCTGCCCGGCGCCGTCGCGGTCCGCGAGCAGGCGACCGCCGTGACCTATTGATTTCTTATCGACCTCTTTGCGCGCCCCTGCGGGCGAAATGACGATGAACACTTCCGCTCATTCGATGCTGGCCTTCACGTGGTTCGCGCTGATCGGCCTGATGCTCGTCTTCTATGTCGTCACCGACGGCTTCGATCTCGGCGTCGGCATGCTCACGTTGCTCAAACGTACGCGCGACGAACGCGACGTGATGGTCGAGACGATCGGCCACGTGTGGGATGCGAACGAGACCTGGCTCGTCGTGGTGGGCGGCGCACTGTTCGGCGCCTTTCCGGCCGCCTACGCGCTGTTGATGCAGAGCCTCTACGTGCCCGTGATGACGATGATCGCCGGACTCATCATGCGCGGCGCGGCGATCGAATTTCGTCACGGCGACCGGCACGGGCCGGCGTGGGATACGGTATTCGGCGCGGGCAGCCTGGTGGCCGCGATTTCGCAGGGCGTCATGCTCGGCCGCATCGTCACGGGGCTCGCGCCCGGCGCGTTCGGCGTCGCGTTTTCCGGCGTCGCGGCGCTCGGCGTGGTGACGGGTTATGCGTTGCTCGGCGCCACCTACGTCGCGAAGAAGACGGTGGGCGCCCTCGAACAGTGGGCTCGTCGTATCGCGTTGCTGTGCGCCGTGCTCACCGTGGCGGCGGCGGCCGTGCTGACGGCGGCCACCTGGGCCGGCAGCGCGGTGGGACGCGAGCGGTGGCTCGAGCCCGGCGTGTTCCCGGTGCTCGCGGCACTGGCCCTGTGCGCCGCACTGTCGTTCGCGTGGCTGGTCGCTTCGCTCTATCTGGGCAGCGTGCGCGGGCCGTTTCGCGCCGCCGTGGCGCTCTTCGTGGTCTCGTTCACGGGGCTCGCGGTCAGCGTCTATCCCGACTTCGTGCCCGGCAGGCTCGCCATTCTCGCGGCTTCGTCGGATACGGCGACGCTGGTGTTCATGCTGATCGGCATCGGCTTCATCTTTCCGGTGATGATCGGCTACAACCTTTATCAGTACTCGGTCTTTCGCGGCAAGGTGACGGGGACGGCCCGAGCGGGCGACTGACCCGCTCCGCGCGGCACGACGATCGTTCGGCGGGTCTCGACGTCGCCCCACGCGGGGAGGCAGGGATCGTTGCGGCGTACTCAACCGAACCGAAGGAGTCTCATCATGAAAACGCTCGCATGCATCGCGCTCGTCCTCGGCACCCTCGCCGCTCCTGCGTCGGGCTTCGCGCAAAGCAACACGCCGCTCACGCGCGCACAAGTCCGCGCCGATCTGGTCCGCGTCGAACGCGCTGGCTATAATCCGGCACCCGGAAACGATCCTCGGTATCCGTCGGACATCCAGGCAGCCGAAGCGACGGTCGCCGCGCAGCAGCAGGCGGCGAGCGGCTTCGGCAGCGCGCCGGCGGACGGCACCTCGGCAAGCGGCAAGCGCATTCACGCGGCTACGCGCGCAGGCGCGTCGTGCGTCGGCCCGGCGAGCTTCTGCAATTCCTATTTCGGCAGCTGACCGCACGTGCCGTACACCGTCCAGCCGAGGCCGCCCGCCGGGCAGCCCGGCCCGGATACGTGGCGCGCGGGGCAGCCGGCCTCTGTCCCGCACTCTATGAACTTCACTCACCTTCTCGCCTTTTACGAAGTCGCGCGCGCCGGCAGTATCAGCGCAGGTGCGGAACGACTGCACGTCAGTCAGCCGGCTGTCACCCGCGAGGTCCGCGAACTCGAGGATCGCATCGGCGTCGTGCTGTTCGACCGGCTGCCGCGCGGCGTCGCGCTGACCGAAGGCGGCAAGCTGCTCTACGAGTATGCGAGCCGCATCTTCACGCTCGCCGATACGGCCGAGAAAGAGCTCGCGGAGCTGGCGGGCCTCGGGTCGGGCCACATGAAGATCGGCGCCAGCGGCACGCTCGGCGTGTTTTTCGTCCCCGAAGCGATTGCGCGGTTCAATGCGCTGCATCCCCGTGTCGCGATCGATCTGACCGTCACGAACACCGAACGCGTGGAAGCGGGCCTGCACGACCTGACCTTCACGATCGGTTTCATCGAAGGGCCGTTCGACGAGTCCATTCTCCATGCCCGCCGTATCGGCTCCGACGAAATTGCCGTCATCGCAGCGGCCGGTCACCCGCTTGCGGGCAAGAAAGTACGGGCGCGCGATCTGGCCGAACGCGCCGTCATCATGCGTGAGCCGGGGTCCGGCACGCGCGCGATCGTCGAAGAATCCTATCGTCGCGCCGGCCTCGAAATCGAGCCGCTGATGTCGGTGAGCCATACGGAGGCGATCAAGCGGATGCTGCTGTCCCAGCACGCGCTCGGCTACATTTCGACGCTCAGCGTAACGGACGAATTGCGACGCGGCGAGCTGACCGTCATCGAAGTCGACGACATGAAGATCGTCAGGCCGCTGCACATGGTCTGGGCGAAAGGGCGCTCGCTGTCCCCCAGCGGCCAGGCATTGTTCGACCTCGTGGCGAGCGGCACGCTGAACACCGCGATCGCTGCGGGCGCCGAGTAGCCTGCTGCTTGCCGCCGCGTTGCGTGCTCAGCGCCGCGCGGGGCTCGCACGGCGTTGCGCGCGGCGAGCGGGCACGCGAGTGTTGCGTTTGTTGGGTGCTTGCCGCGTCGCCGCCGACGTCAGCGATCGGTTTCGGTTTCGGCTTCGGCTTCGTGCAGCACCGACTCCAGAATCATCGCCCCGGCATTGAGCGGCTTCGGACGCGCACGCGGTTGATAGACGGCGTCGCCGATGCGAACGGGTTCGCCGCTGAGCGCACACACTCCGCTGGCGCGGGCGCGTGTCACGTGCCAGGTCTGGTCGCCATACGAGCAGTGCGTGGAATCGCGCCATGCGATCGTAACCACGGTCGAGCTGACACGATCGACGAAACTCACCGAAACGGCTCGGCGCTCGGCATCGCTCGCTCGCACGTTTGCACGATGCGCCATCCCGCGCGCGCGCAGCGGCTCGCGCGCCGGCGCGCGCAATCGCAGATCGTCACGGCACAGTTGGGACAGCAGACTCAGCGTTTGCTGCCACGGATCCAGCGCGATCACATCGGTCGAGACGTTCATCGTCGTCCTCATTGCGTCATGGGTTGAACCGTTGCGGCGAGCGTGCTGCGCGATCGCGCGGGCGTCGCTCGATGCGCCGCGAAGAAATCCATCGCTGACGGCCAGGAAGGCCGTGACCCGTTCATTGATCGACATTCGTCTTCGCCCTCCAGCAAAACGGCGTCTCTCCGACGAAGCGTTTGAACACCGTCGTGAAATGGGCTTGCGAGCGGAAGCCGCAGCCCAGTGCGACGTCGAGCAGCCCGTCGCGTGATTCGAGCAGCAGCTGCTGCGCGCGCTCGATGCGCCGCCGCATCAGATACTCGTGCGGCCGCAACCCGGTGGCTCGACGAAACTGCGCGGCAAAGTGCATCCGCGTCAGCCCGACACTGTCTGCCATGTCGGCAAGGCCGATCGGCTCCGCGAGGTTCGCTTCGACGAACTCGACCACGCGACGCATGCGCCACGACGGCAGCGCGGCCGCAACGCGCACCTCGCTCCGGTTGGTCGAGAAGTGGCGAAGGACCACGCGCGACACGATCGCGAGGCTGATGCTGTCGGCGAACACCTTGCCCAATGCCGCGTGCTCCTTGTGCGACACGGCAAGCGCCTGACCGAGCCGCTCGAGCGCCGGATCGCGGATCAGCCGCGGATCGTCGATGACGATGTCGCCCGCATGGGGGCGGCCGAAGAGGTCGGCGTAGCACTCGGCCAATACCGTCTGGGACGCGAACAAGTGCAGCACGTCGCTCGGCGCGCCGAACACGGCGCGACACGCGACGCCGGGCGCCGTTATCTGCGCGGTACCGGCCGTCAACCGGCCTTCGACGAGCGTGCGGCCCGCGTGCGAAAAAGTCAACGACGTGCATTTGAGGTTGATGCCGATGCAGTGCCAGTTCTCGCCGCAGTCGTTCGCCACTTCGAGCGTCTGCGCGCCATTGCGTGTCCAGCGCGAAAGGGCGATATCGATATCGCGGCCGACGCCCGGCTCGCGCCACGCGTGCTCCGCAGCAATAGGGCTGGACGCGCGCGCACCGGCAAGCACGTTGAAACCGGCGGCTGTCTTGCAAGGACTCGACGACGAAAGAATCATGGCTGGCTACCTGACGGGAACATGAAGCGTTACGCACGAGCGGTGCAGTGAATCCACGGTATCGAAACGACACGCGCTGCACCAGTTATACGAAGGGTTGCTCGAACCGCATCGATGGATGAGGCCGGTCATATCGACGTTCAATTCACGATTCGGCACGGCGGCAACCGAACGCCATCGCGTGCGCGGCCGGAACGCCGGCGGCCGATCTCCCGTCGCGGCAGACACCTGCCGCTCGCGGCAACGGCATCGCTCGCGCGTCGTCGCGCCACGAACCGGCGGCCCGAGCCGTGCGGACGTATCGGCAAGCGCGCGAAGCCGGTGCGCTCCTCGCTCCATCGCCGGATGATTCCGCGCGCCGTAGCGTGGCCGTTGGTTCGTGGATCAGGTCGTTCATCGCTGACACCTTGCATAAGCGGTGAGGTGCGCATCCTTGGCGATCACGAGGCACGTCGCCGGATACGGTCGTTGTTCAGTGCTCCCATTGTGATGATCCGACTTGACCTCAGTCGAACACGCGGATGACAAAACTGAAATCTGCGCCGCAGCCACACGCGCGGATGAACCGGGGCTGCTTGTCGGCTACCGGCGTATCCCGGCGTGCGATGGTGCGTACGTAACCGTCCCGAGATGAGGTGAGGTAGTCATCGCGTGTGTTGAAAACGGGCAGTGGCTGCGCGGCCGCCATGCATATCGACTGCGGCAAGACATACGTGTCGCGGGCCGTTCGCCTGGGAACGCACGTTCCGCCGTCGCGCTCCGTCATCCGCTCAACGCACCCAGCCCTCGGTCTTCATGATGGCGGCGCCGCGATCGCTGTTCAGGAAATCGAGGAATTGCTTCGCTTCAGGATCGGCATCCGGGGCGAGCGCAACGTTGACGTCTCGCCAGATCGCCCGGTTCGCGGACAAGCTCACGTAATCGGCTTGGTCGGGATGCGTGATCGGCCAGTCCGGCCAGGTGATCCAGGCATCCGCGTCCTTGTCGACGAACATCCTGAAGCTCGGCCCGCTGCCCTTGCCGAATCCGACGATGTTCCGCCGGAACCGCCTGACGTCGTCGAGACGTCCCATGCGGCCGGCGATGTCCTCCCACGTGCCGGTGCCGGACGTATTCGCCACGCCCGCGCCTTCGGTGACGACGATGCGCATGCCGTCCGCGAGCAGATCGTCGAAGCCGTGGATGTGTTTCGGATTGCCCTTCTTCACGGCGATGACGGCCGGGCGAACATAGATCGGCGTCACGTCGCCCCATCGAAACACCGTGTAGGTTTCGAGCAGCCCGGCCATATCCTCTTCGGAGGTGCCCCACAGAATGTCGGCATCGGCCTGCGCCTTGCGGCTCCACGTGGGCTCCGGTCCGCCGGTCACTGCCACCTTGATGCCCGTTTCGTCGGTGAAGACCTTCGCGACTTTCGCGAATGCGGTATCGGGGCCGCCTGCGCCGTACAGGCGCACGACGCCGTCGCGCGCATCGCGCCGTATCGTCGGATCGGCCGTTTCGTGGGCGGACGCACCGCACGCGAACAGCAGTAACGCCAATGACATGGCCATGTTCTTTTTCAATGCGTTCAGCACGATGGATTCCTTTAGGTGGGTCGTTCGAGCGGGAGTCGGCTTCGATGCGCTTCGGATCGCGCTACAGCGCCAGAATCGCGCGCACGGCCTGCATCTCGTCCACGAGTTCCGCAACCGACGCATCGATGCGCGCGCGCGCCAGCGCGTCGATCTCGAGATCCGGGACGACGCGATAGCGGCCTTCGCTGCAGATCGTCGGCATCCCGAACATCAGGCCGCGCGGAATGCCATACTCGCCGCCGGACACGATGCTCATCGACACCCAGCGCCCGCCGCTGCCGCGAATCCAGTCGCGCATCTGGTCGATCGCCGCATTGGCGGCCGACGCCGCCGACGAGGCGCCGCGCGCTTCGATGATCGCCGTGCCGCGGCGCGCGACTTCGGGGATGAACGTGTCGAGATACCAGCGCTCGTCGCCGACACGCATCGGCGCAGGCTGCTGGTCGATCAGCGCGTGACGGTAGTCGGGGAACATGGTCGGCGAATGATTGCCCCACACCGCCATGCGGCTGACGGCATCGACCGTTACGCCGCATCGGGCGGCCAGCTTCGACACGGCGCGATTGTGGTCGAGACGGATCATCGCGGTAATCGCATCCGCCGGCAGGTCGGGCGCGTAGTGGCGGGCCACCCACGCGTTGGTATTGGCCGGGTTGCCGACGACGAGCACCTTCACCTGCCGGTTCGCCACTTCGTTGAGCGCCTCGCCCTGGGAGCGGAAGATGGCGGCGTTCGCGGCCAGCAGATCGCGCCGTTCCATGCCTTTGCCACGCGGGCGCGATCCGACGAGCATCGCGTAATCGGCATCGCGGAACGCGACGCGCGGATCGTCGCTGATTTCGACCGACTGCAGCAGCGGGAAGGCGCAGTCTTCCAGTTCCATCACCACGCCGCGCAGCGCGTCCAGCGCGTGCGGCAATTCCAGGAGCTGAAGGATGACGGGCTGATCGTCGCCGAGCAGATCGCCGCGGGCGATTCGAAACAGCAATGAGTAGGCGATTTGACCGGCGGCTCCGGTCACGGCGACACGGCGGGCAGGTTTGGACATGCTGGATCTCCTTCGAGGTTGGGTTCGGTGACGCGGATGGAAAGCTGCGCTGCGGCCGGCCGCGTGTTGCACGTGCCGCCGGCGGCAGCGGTTCGACGACGGGTTCAACCGAGCGCGGGCTGCGCACGGACGACGAGACACGGAGCGTGAAACAGTTCGCCGCGGGCGAGGCCGCGCAGCGTGCGGGACAGCACGATCAACCAGAGGCTGCCGAGCAGCGCCGCCAGCGCCATCCCGAGCACGGCGAACGCGGCAAAGCCCGTGGTCCGATAGAGACTGAACGTCACGACGGTGTAGACGCCGAGCGGGAACGTGAAGCCCCACCATCCGAGATTGAACGGCAGCCCGTCGCGGGAATACCGCAGCGTGAACAGCATCGCCGTGGCGAGCCACCACAGGCCGGTGCCCCAGAGCAGCAAGCCGCCGATCACGCCGATCTCGCGCGCGACGAGCGCGGTCGCCTCGAACGCCGTGCCGGCGAACGCGTCGGGCGCGACGTGGCCGAGAGCGAGCAGGCCCAGCGCGCCCGTTCCGATCGGCCCGAGCGTCAGCCAGCTCGACGGACCGAGATCGCGATGCGGCAGCTTGTGGATCACCAGCCGGAAGAACACGACCGTCAGCACGGAAAACGCGAGCGGCACCGACACGGCCCACAGCACGTACCCGGCGGCCACCAGAAAGCGCGCGGTGTATGCGTCGACATGCGGCGCGAGGACGGCGGCGCTCGACGCCGCCACTTCCGGCGCGACGATCGGCAGCAACAACACGGCCGTGATGCGCTCGAACGCATGGTCCTGCGCGGTGAACATCATGTACGGCACGCCGACTGCGACGGCGAGCGCCAGTACCGCATCGACGCACCACAAGCCGTAGGCCAGTTGGCTCGCCGCTTCGCCCGCATGCGAGCCGGCGAACATGACCAGCCCGTTGATGATCGGCGCGAGCCCCATCGGCACGGCGCCGAGGAACATCGACTGCAGCGGGTGATGCAGCATCGGGCGGATCGTTTCCGGATAGAAGATCCAGCGTGCCAACAGCATGCCGGCAAACACCATGTAGAGCGCGCTGTCGGCCACCCACAGCGTGTGGGCCAACGCCATCTGCCCTGCGAAGTGCCACGGCAATCCGGCAAGGACGAGGAATAC
The DNA here is from genome assembly GCF_001718695.1 of Burkholderia ubonensis. Classification (NCBI taxonomy): domain Bacteria; kingdom Pseudomonadati; phylum Pseudomonadota; class Betaproteobacteria; order Burkholderiales; family Burkholderiaceae; genus Burkholderia; species Burkholderia ubonensis. The sequence goes on from NZ_CP013422.1 coordinate 2,162,107, forward strand.
GATTCCGTTGCCCATCGTCATCGCGAACCAGTTCGGGGTGAACTGCCGAATCTTGTCAGCGAGATTTTGTCGGCTATGGGCCGCCGTCGTGCCAGGCCTTGTCGGATTCATCGCTGTTCTCTCGAAAGGGATCGAATATCGACAATGTAGGTGCGTGCGAAGCATAGGGAAAATACATACTTCGCATGCTTGGCATGCTTTGTATTTATGGATCGCGGCGGGCTGGGCGAAATAGGCTGGGGCGGCCCGATGTGTATCGGCAGAGTTTTGATTGGCTGCCGGGCAGCCGGTAGCCGAGCGGCGACTGGGATTTGCTGCGGTAGACGTCGACGTAGTCGAAAGAAAGCCGGCGTCGGAACGTCGCAAACACGATGGATGCGCGTACCGTCCTCAGTTGCCACGTGCGGAAGTGCGTCGCCGACGTGGGAGGCAAGCCGGCGCTCGCGCTGCGGATAACGAAGAGACCGCTTTCGTCGTCTTCACCACCCGCAGCGCGAGCGACGCGTTCCGCGGTGTCCGGCGACCTCAATCGTAGAGAATCTGCACCGTCGCCGTCACGGTGAACGGACCGATCTTCGGTGTCCCCAACGACCTTAGCACCGCGCTCATCGGCACGTCGATACGCGCTTGTGTCGCCGAGAAGTTCGCAAGATCGAACGGCTCGCGCAGCGGCACCTGGCGCCCGTTGCGGTCGAGAATCTCGACGCCGAAGCCGCTGTCGGCTGACGGCAGGACGACGTTGCCCTGCACCGGATTCGGCGTGTCGAAGTACCCCTGAATCTTCACGGGCGTGTCGCATTGCCGCTTGTCCAGCGCAAGCGAGAACGGTTGAGTCGGCGTCTCCGGAGAAAAACCCGTCGGGGTCGCCTTCACTTTCCCGAAATCGACGATGCCCGGCTCGGGCGTCACGGTCACGTCGACGACGCAGGGTGACGGCTTCAGGTTTTGCATTCCGCTCAGGGTGTACCGGAAGCTCGTGTTGCGCGCATTGATCCCCTTCACGCCGTCGAACTGGAACGCCGCATAGCTGTCCTGCGGAATCCCCACCCACGTCCCCGCCTTCCTGATGACGACCTGATACGTGATGCTGAGCGGAATCCTCGGGCATCCCCCCAACTTATTAAAATCCCGACGGCTACAGGGCGGCACGACGATTCCGGTCGGCACCCCCGTGCCCGGCTGGTTGCCCGCCCCGAAATAGTCGACGCCGCGATAGCGGATGCCAATCTCGAGCCCCCACGCCAGCGGGCTCTCGCCGTTCGGGTTCGCGTAGAACGAAATCGGATCGTCGAACGTCAGCGACTCGCCGCCGAGATCCTTGTAGCAATAGCCGGTCGTCGTGCGCGGCGGCGACACCCAGATCACGTAGCCGTCGGGTGCGTTGATCGGATAGGTCTGCACGGAGCCGATCGGCTGGACGAACCGGTCGACTCCGTCGCTCGTCACGCACCGGACGGCCCACGCGGATTGCGCGACGACCAGGCAGCCGAGCAGCAACATTACGCGCGAGAACAGCCCGATGAGACGGGCACGCACGCCGCGGCGCGAAATCGCCGCGCTCATTTCGGTTGGCTCCGGCATGCGGATGCATCGCACGCGTACCTGACGGCGGTTTCGCCGCCGGAGTCGTTGATGTGCACGACCGACAGCGTTGCCGGCAGCGGGCCTGCCACGTCGGTGGTCGCGGCCGACATCGGCGCCACCATCAGGCCGCCGAACTTCAGCGGTGTCTTGCTCTCCCCGGCGAACAGCTTGACCACCGTGACGTGATACGGCGTGGGGTTGTCCAGCACGAGCCTGTGCGTCGACGGATCGAGACGCAGCGTCATCGGCAGCGTCGGGTCCTCGTCGCGCGACGGCTGCACGCCCTTCGGCCGGTAGAACAGCTTCATCTGCGTGTGCAGCGCGATCTGCAGCGCATTGACGGCATCCGTTTTCGGCGGCACCTCGCGGATGTTCAGGTAGAACACCGTCTCGCGATCGCTCGGCAGTGCATCGCCCGGCAACCGGACGATTCGCAACACGTTGCGCTCCGTCGGCTCGATCCGCTGCAGCGGCGGCAGCACCATGAACGGCGACGTGATCTTCTTGCCGTGCTCGTCTTCGATCCACGACTGGACGACGTACGGGTACTTCTCGCTCTTGTTTGCCACGGTCACGCTCTGCCACTGCGCATCGCCGTCGTAGATCACGCGCGTACGGTCGGGCACGACGGCCGCATGCACGGTCGCAGCCGCGATCAGCATCGTCACGCCGACGGCGGCCGCGAGCCGCATCAACGGGTTCGAATTCATCATTTATCTCCGGGAAAGTGTGTCGGGCTCGGCGCAATCGAGTGGAACCGGATCGGCGCCGAGCGTCATCGATTCAGGAAGGACGGGAAGCCGGCAGATGTCGCGGTCGACCACGCGCACCACCAGCTCGGCGTCCTTGCGTACACCGGTCAGATAGGTCACGCCGTGTTCGCCGACGATGCCGACTTCCTTGCCGGTGCGACGGTCGACCACCGATGCGCCGAACGGCGCGTCCTTGCCTGACGGCAAGCGCAGCACGACGAGCGCGTTCCGGCCGTGCGTCGTATCGAAATGCACGTAGCCGATCGCGCCGTCGGTCAGGACGACGCGCTGCACCGGGTTCGACACGGTCGTCTGCAACGACGCGCGATTGGTGTTGACCCGCGCGTCGAACGTGCTGAACGGCGATACCGCGCCGATCACCGCGTAGCCGCGCGCGTCGGAACTCGCCTGCGTGCCCGAGAACGGCACGTCCGGCACGCCGTCGGTCGACACGAGCAGGCGCGTATCGCCGTTGTAGCTGTTCGCATGCGCGGTCACGCCGTGCTGCGTCGCGACGAACGAGCCATCGAGTTCGATCGACGCGGACGTGTTCGAGCGCGTATTGGCTGCCGCCTGCACGTTCGCGATGATCGAGCTGAACTGCTTGCGCAGATTGCCGCTCGCCGATGCGGCGCCGTTGGTCGTCCCCGCGTACAGCGAATAGGAGAGCCCCTTGTCGGTGCCGCCGAGATAGCCGGCCGTCACGTTCGTGCCGCCGCCGCTGGTCGATGCGACGCTGGTCGTCACCGTCTGGCGCGAACCGAACGGAATCGTCGCCGACACGAACAGCTGGTTGCCGCTGCCGCCGCCACCGCGAGTGCGGTACGCCGACAGGTTCAGCGAGACGTTGCGCAGCGAACCGATCCGCACGGCCGTCGCGGCCGTCACGCCGATCCGCTCGTCCGACGGGCGATTCCAGTAGCTCGTATGGTCGTAGGACACGAACGTCGACACGTCCATCACGCGCTTCGCGAGGCTGATCGAGTAGCGCTGCTTGCCGGGCGCGAGGCCAGCGGCAGTCGGATCGCCGAAATACTGCGGAAACGACGTGTAGGTGCGATCGGAGAAGCGGTAGCCGAAGAAGCGCACGTCCGCGTCGAGCGAATCGAAGTGCTTCGAATAGTTGAAGCGGTACGAGCGGCCGACGCGCGTTTCACCGCTCCACCACAGCCGGGCGCGCACCGTCGTCACGTCGGCCGACACCGCGCCGAACGCGCCGAGATTCTTGCCGACGCCGAACGCGAGCGCCGCATAACCCGACGCACCGAGCGCCCCGCCGTAGATCGTGATCTCGTGCGGCAAGCCATATGCGGCTTCCACGAAACCGAATGCGGGATCGATACCCGCGCCGCCGAACAGGCGCGGCTTGCCGACCGCCGTGCGGTAACGCAATTCACCTGCGCGCGCGAGGAACGGCACGGCCGCGCTCTGCACCGTGAAGCGCTGCTCGCTGCCGTCTTCTTCCTGCACGGTCACGTCGAGCGTGCCCTGCACGCTCGTGTTGATGTTCTGCAGCGCGAACGCGCCCGGCGACACGCGCGTCACGTACAGCACGCGGCCCTGCTGCGACACCGTCACGGTCGCGTTGGTGCGCGCGACGCCCGAGATCAGCGGCGCATAGCCGCGCATCGACGGCGGCAGCATGCGGTCGTCGCTGCGGATCGTCGCGCCCGTCAGCGCGAACGTGTCGAAGATGTCGGAATTCAGATAGCTCTGTCCGAGCGATACCGTCGAGCGAATCTGCGGAAACGCCCGGAACGCGTATAGCCGGTTGAACTGGAACGTCTTGGAGCTGCCGCCGAAGTTTGCGTTGCCGCCGGACGCGAGCTGCGCTTGATAGTCGCCGCGCAAGCGCCATGCGCCGGCATTGGCGCCGATCGTTCCATAGCTTTGCACCGTGCTCGAATGCGTGCCGTGACCGTGCGACGTGTTGCCGATCACGCGATAGTCGAGCAACGCGCCGGGGATCCCGTCGCTCCATGCGGCGGGCGGTATGTAGTCGGGGTCGCTGTATTCGAACGCAATCTGCGGAATCGCGATCCGCAGGCGCGCGGATGCGCGGTCGTGCCGCACCGATGCGCCGTCGATCGCGAGCAGGTCGATGCAGCGGCCGTCGTACGTGCGCGGCAGCGTGGCGAGCAACGTCTGCTTGAGGCCGATCTGCGCGACGAGGTCGGCCGGCACGCAAGCGACGCTGGTGCCGGGCTGGTTGCCCTGGACATAGTCGATGGCACGCGCCGCCAGCAGCCTGCCGTTGACGACCACGTCCAGCAAATAGGTGCCGGGCACCGTGTAGTCGGCGTGCGTGAACTGCGCGAGGTCGACGTCCTTCGCACCGTCGACATCCAGAAAGTCGGCGTTGAATTCGGTGGCGTGCGCGGTTTTGGCGGTCAGCAGGCAGGTGACGAGGATGCCGAGAAGGCGACGGGGGGTGTTCACATTGATCAGCCGGACGAATGCGTGGAACGGGGGGAGCCGAGCTCCCCCCAGGAGCTCCCGGCGATTACTGGTAGCGCACGGTGAAGTTGGCGACCGCGTTCGCGATACCCGGCGTGACCGCTGCGGCCGTCGCCTCATACATCGCGCCGAACGTCACGGTGTTGCCGCTCTTCGACAGCACAACCGGGGACGACTGCTCGGTGCCGTTCTTCAGGTAATCGTTCGCGCCCGCCTGCAGGCGAATGCCGACGTTGCTCGCGCTGCCGGTCGTGGCGATCAAGTCTGCGTTGGTGGCGTCGGACGCGCCCGTGAACGTGAAGAACGCGTTGGTCTGCGTCGACGTATCGCAGTCGGTGAGCACGATGTTGAAATTCTTCGCCTCCGAACGATCGCCGACCTTCTTGAACACGTGCGACGGAACCTGACCGAGCGACACGGTCTGGTCGAGCGTTTCCTGGCTGATGCCGCATGCGCCCGCGACGATCTCGCCCTGGAACCGGATCGTGCCCGGGGTCGCCGCCGCAAACGTCGATGCCGAAACTGCGGCGAGCGCCGCTGCTGCCAAAATCTTTTTCATTTTCCTATCCGTAACTTTTGTCGAATTGAATGCACGCAAAATTGCGTACGGAGCGGATTGTCTCGACCACGGATCGGCGGCGGAATCTTAGTAGTGAGAAATGCGATGGGAGGTATCGCGAACGGTCTGGTGCTCGCGAAATGCGTGCGCTGAGGGCTGCGTTTGGCCGCGTTTTGGACCGTGGCCAACGAGACATCGAATTTGGTCGATCACATCGCGGCCGAGAGAGCCGCACTCGTGTTCGGCGCATGGATTCGTATGGGTCAGACGGGATGAGTATCGGATGCGTCGAACAGTTGGCGACGGCAGTCGGCGAATTATCGACAACCATCGGTATGGCAGTACGGCGGTCAATGCGAACGCCACGATCGCGGCCGAGCGGCTTCGGCGCGATCGCGTCCGGACGATGCGCAATCGCGGTCGGCCAGCACGCGAGCGACACGGCAAGCGACCTCCCTGCACTCGGCACGAATGCGAGGGCAACCGGCACGCGTAAAGTCGCGCGCCGCGGCGCTGCAATTCCTTACATCAATAGGCGAGGAGCAGCCCCATTCGTGGAGCCCCACCCTTCAAACCCATCCAACCCCAAATCCCACCCTTGACACCCTATCTTTCGATATATATCTTTAGATATGTTTTTCGACATATAGGACTCGATGATGCGACACACCCCTTTCGATGGCGACGCCCGCTGCCGCGGCCACGGCCATCATCCCGGCCTCGAGTGGTTCGCCAGCCTGCGGCACGCGATCGGCCGCCATCGCCGCGGCCGCGATCCGTTCGGCGGCGGCCCGTTCGGCGGCCGTGGCGGACGCGGCGGCTTTGGCGATTTCGGTGACGACGGCATGCCGCGCGGCCGGCAGTTCAGCGCCGATGACCTGCAATTGATGCTGCTGGCGCTCCTCGCCGACCAGCCGAGCCACGGCTACGAGCTGATCAAGGCGCTCGACACGCGCTCGAACGGCTTCTACAGCCCGAGCCCCGGCATGGTCTACCCGGCACTGACCTATCTGGAGGAAGTCGGCTTCGTCGCGTCGCAGGCGGAGGGCAACCGCAAGCGCTACGCGCTCACCGACGCCGGCCGCGCACACCTCGACGCGCAGCGCGAACGCGTCGACACGCTGTTCGCACGCCTCACCCATCTCGCGCGCAAGATGGAATTCATGCGCCGCGCGTTCGCCGGCGAAACGGCTGGCGAAACCGCGGACGAGTCGCACGGCGGCTGGCTGCCGGAATTCGTCGAAGCGCGCGTCGCGCTGAAGCATGCGCTGCTGCACAGGAGCGGCGCGTCCGCCGACGAGCAGCGCCGCATCGCCGCGATCCTGCGGCGCGCGACCGCCGAAATCGAAGGCCGCAGCGGCGCGTAACCCATGCCGCACCACCACAAACCATCAGGAGCACGGATTGATACAGAACACACCGGAGCGCACCGTGACCCGCGTGCGCCATCCGCTCAAATTCCGCTTGCTGCAAGTCGTGCGCGTGCGTGCGATCACGCCGCACCTGCTGCGTGTCACGCTGAGCGGCCCCGATCTCGCGGATTTCGAATCGGCGTCGTTCGACGATCACGTGAAGGTGTTCCTGCCGCCGCCCGGCGCGGAGCGACCGGCGCTGCCGACGCTCGGCGCGAACGGCCCGGAATTCCCGGCAGGCGAGCCGAAGCCCGTCGCGCGCGACTTCACGCCGCGGCGCTTCGATCGTACGAAGTGCGAACTGGATCTGGAATTCGTGCTGAACCACCCGGGCCCGGCGTCGCAGTGGGCCGCGCAGGCGCGCGTCGGCCAATGGCTCGGCATCGGCGGCCCGCGCGGTTCGTTCGTCGTGCCGACCGGTTTCGACTGGCATCTGCTGATCGGCGACGACACCGCGCTGCCGGCCGTCGCCCGACGCCTGGAAGAGCTGCCCGCGGGCTCGCGCGCGGCGGTCGTGCTGGAAGTCGCGGACCGCCGCGCGCAAATCGCGTTCGACACGCGCGCGGAAGTGCATGAAATCTGGCGCTTTCGCGCCGAAGCCGACACAAGCGACGGCGATGCGCTGCTGAATGCGGTGCGCGAGCTGCCGCTGCCGTCCTCCGGCGACGGATACGTGTGGGCGGCCGGCGAAGCGCTCGCGATGCGCGCGGTGCGGCAGCATCTGACCGGCGAGCGGGGCGTCGACAAAGCGCGGATTCGCGCGGCGGCCTACTGGAAGCGCGGCGCAGCGGCCGTGCATGAAACGCTGGAAGACTGACGCAACGGGCGCTTTCGCGCGGCGGGCTTGGCATCGGCGCCGCGGCTGGTATATATGTATGTCTGCGACGCCGCTGTCGCGCGACAGCCGCCGCAGTCCGCACCAGGAGCGCCCGGTCATGACAAATGAAAACCACGCTGCGCCTTTCCTTCGCCACCTGAAGATTGCCGGCTACTGCGGCCTCGCGGCCGTCGCGCTTGCGCTGTTCGTCGCGATGTGCGCGATCCTCAAGGAAAGCGCGCTCGAGCGCGACGCCGCGCGGCATACGGGCGAAACGCCCGAACTGCACGAAGCGGGCGGCGGCACGTCGGCGTCGGCCGACGCGGCCAAGACAGCCGGTTGACGTCGGCAACCGGCGCTTCACGCGCGCCGCAGCCCGCTCACGGCGTGCGCTCGCGCCCCATCATGACCGCGTGCACAGCGTCGCCGATGCGTTCGAGCAGATCGACGGCCCGGTAACCGTACAGGTGCGCGGCCAGCGCGCCGGCGGTGCCGACCAGCACGCCGCCCGCCATGTCGAACGGCCAATGGACGCCGACATAGATCCGCCCCCACGCGATCGCGGCGGCCATCGCCGCCATCACGAGACCCGTCATGCGCGTCGCGCCGCCGAGCAGCATGCCGACCGCCACGCTCCAGACGAACGTCATGTGATCGCTCGGAAACGAGCCGTCCGGCGCATGCGGGATCAGCTGCGCGCCGACGCCGGCCATGAACGGCCTCGGCGAGAACCAGAAATGCGACAGCACCTGTGCAAGCGCGAGCGCCACGCACGCGCCGACGCCGGCTTCGATGGCCTGGCGCCGCGTCGTGCGCACGCCGAACAGCCAGGTCAACAGCACCATCGCCGGAATCGCATAGACGAGCCAGTCGGCGGCGAAAAAAGCGACGCGGGCCACCGCGGGGTGCGGCGCGGCGCCGGCATTGACGGCGTCGAACAGGGTGAGATTGAGGTTCTGCATGAATCCGGTCAGGTGTGGGCCGATGGGGAGACCGGGCGCGCCGGTCGGATGCGAACGATGCTAGTGCTCACTCGCTTATGTGATCGTTAACGCGCGACGACGGCAGCCGAAGCGGTCCGCGCGCGAACGCACTTAGAACGTGCACCGCAGCAAGAGTTCACACAATTGACATATTCCCGCGCCACCTTCGCCCGCGAAGGCTCACCTACCTTCCCGTAAATACTCACCTTTTTCATATCGCGGCATCGCTGCGTGCCCCGGAAATGCGGCCATCGCGGGCGATCGCCGTGGTTCAACTCACTCGTCTCAACATTTACGCCGCAACGGATCCGAAATCGGCAACAATTTATTCCAGTTGCGGCATCGCACAACGACGGCGCGCAGGCATACGATTTAGACCCACTCACCCCCGTAGCGCTCGACAACAAGGAGTCCGCATGAAACCCAGCGATGTCCGATCGAAAGCGTTTGCGATGCCGTTGACCAGCCCTGCCTTCCCGATGGGCCCTTACCGTTTCGTCGATCGTGAGTTTCTGATCATCACGTATCGCACCGATCCGGACCGTCTGCGCGAAATCGTGCCTGAACCCCTGCAGGTCACCGAGCCGCTCGTGCATTACGAATTCATTCGCATGGCCGACTCCACCGGCTTCGGCGATTACACCGAAAGCGGCCAGGTGATCCCCGTCGAGTACAACGGCCAGCCGGGCAGCTACACGCTCGCGATGTACCTCGACGACCATCCGCCGATCGCCGGCGGCCGCGAGCTGTGGGGCTTCCCGAAGAAGCTCGCGTCGCCCACGCTGCAAGTGAACACCGATCACATCCTCGGCACGCTCGACTACGGCAAGGTGCGCGTCGCGACGGGCACGATGGGCTACAAGCACCGCGAGCTCGACATTGCCGAGCAGGCCAGGCGCCTTGCCAGCCCCAATTTCCTGCTGAAAATCATTCCTCATGTCGACGGCACGGCGCGCGTCTGCGAGCTGGTGCGCTACTACATGGAGGATATCCAGATGAAAGGCGCATGGACCGGCCCGGCCTCGCTCGAGCTGTCGCCGCATGCGCTCGCGCCGGTCGCCGACCTGCCGGTGCTCGAGATCGTCGAGGCCCGGCATATCGTCGCGGATCTGACGCTCGGGCTCGGCGAAGTCGTCTACGATTACCTGGCGCAGTAACCAGCACGTCCCAGGGGCCTCCCCTGTCCATCCTTCACCACGGGAAATTCGAAATGAGCAATCTGAATGGCAAGACCGCAGTCGTCACCGGCGCCGCAAGCGGCATCGGCAAGGAAATCGCGCTGGAGCTGGCGAAAGCGGGCGCGGCGGTGGCGATCGCCGACCTGAACCAGGACGGCGCGAACGCCGTGGCCGAGGAAATCAAGCAGGCGGGCGGCAAGGCGATCGGCGTCGCGATGGACGTGACCAACGAGGACGCCGTCAACAGCGGCATCGACAAGGTGGCCGAAACGTTCGGCTCGATCGACATCCTCGTGTCGAACGCGGGCATCCAGATCGTCAACCCGATCGAGAACTATTCGTTCGCCGACTGGAAGAAGATGCAGGCGATCCACGTCGACGGCGCGTTCCTGACCACCAAGGCGGCGCTCAAGCACATGTACAAGGACGATCGCGGCGGCGTCGTGATCTACATGGGCTCGGTGCACTCGCACGAGGCGTCGCCGCTGAAGTCGGCGTACGTGACCGCGAAGCACGGGCTGCTGGGGCTTGCGCGCGTGCTGGCGAAGGAAGGCGCGAAGCACAACGTGCGCTCGCACGTCGTGTGCCCGGGCTTCGTGCGCACGCCGCTCGTCGACAAGCAGATTCCGGAGCAGGCGAAGGAGCTCGGGATCAGCGAGGACGAAGTGGTGAAGAAGGTGATGCTCGGCAACACGGTGGACGGCGTGTTCACGACGGTGCAGGACGTCGCGCAGACGGTGCTGTTCCTGTCGGCGTTCCCGAGCGCCGCGCTGACCGGCCAGTCGTTCGTCGTCAGCCACGGGTGGTTCATGCAATAACGTCGCGCGCCTTGCGCGCCTCCGGAACGGAGGCGCATCGCGAACCACGGCTTATTCTCGCAACGGAGCGCGTCGGTCGACGTCGCTCCGTTCATCCCCGCCGTCGACGGCGGATTTCCCGGAGCAACTGATGAAACCGCACGCCCGCACCGAAAGGCAGGCCGTCGATGCGACGGACCTGCGACACGAGGCCGGTGCACCGGCAACGGCGCGGTCGCTGCCATACGAGACGATCGCACTCGTGCTGCAGGGCGGCGGCGCGCTCGGCGCCTATCAGGCCGGCGTGTTCGAAGGCTTGCACGAAGCGGGCATTCCGCTCGACTGGATCGCGGGCATCTCGATCGGCGCGCTCAACACCGCGCTGATCGCGGGCAATGCGCCCGAGCATCGCGTCGAGCGGCTGCGTCAGTTCTGGGAAACGATCTGCCAGCCGGCGTTCTTTCCGGCGGTCCCCGCGGCATTCGAGTTCGCGCTGTTCAACAGCATCGATCAGGTCCGCACGTTCTTCACCGCATCGCAGGCCGCGAGCGCGATGATGCAGGGCCAGCGGGGTTTTTTCGCGCCGCGCTTCCCGCCGCCGCTGCCGGGCGTGTCCGATCATCCGGACAAGGTCAGCTGGTACGACACGTCCGCGTTGCGCTCGACGCTGCTCAAGCTGTGCGATTTCGATCGCATCAACTCGGGTGAGACCCGTGTATCGGTCGGCGCGGTCAACGTCGGCACCGGCAATTTCGTCTACTTCGACAACGCGCGCATCCGCCTCGAGCCGGAACACTTCATGGCGTCCGGCGCGCTGCCGCCCGCGTTCCCGCCGGTCGAGATCGAAGGCGAGTACTACTGGGACGGCGGCGTCGTGTCGAACACGCCGCTAATGGAAGTGCTGCGCGCGCGCCCGCGCCGCGACACGCTCGCGTTCCAGGTCGACCTGTGGAGTGCGCGCGGGCCGCTGCCGCGCTCGCTGGCCGACGTCGCCGAGCGCACGAAGGACGTCCAGTACTCGAGCCGCACGCGTTTCGTCACCGATACGCTGCAGCGCGAGCAGCGCTATCGCAACGTGCTGCGCCAGGTGCTCGACATGGTGCCGGAGGAGCAGCGCAAGACCGATCCGTGGTGCATCGAGGCGGACGCGATGTCGTGCGGGAAGAAATACAACATCCAGCACCTGATCTATCAGCAGAAGGCGTACGAGCATCACTACAAGGACTACCAGTTCGGTCTGTCGACGATGCGCGACCACTGGGCCGCGGGTCTCGACGACATCCGCAAGACGCTCGCCGTCAAGGACGGCCTCGCGTTGCCCGTCAACGACGCGGGCTTCGTGACGCACGACATTCACCGCAAGCGGTGACGTCGTGCCCGGGCGGACCGGCGCGCTGCCTGCGCCGGTCCGTTCCTCCTTCCGAATCCGACATGCCAATTTTCATTGCTCTGTTCGCGCTCATCGCTCTCGCGTGGGGCGCGGTTCATACTTTTCACGTGATCGCCACGCAGTTCGGCGAGCCGGCCGCGGTGGCCGCCGCGGTGCTTGCCGCCGCGCTGCTGACGGCGCTGGTCGCGTGGTGGATCAAGCGCCGCCGCGACATCGCGCCGAACACGAAGGAAGAGGGCTGGACCCACATCGTGCATCGCGCGTGGGGCGAACTGCGCGTGTCCGCGACGCAGGGGCTGCTGTGGCTGTCGCACGATGGCGCGGACGGCCGCTATACGCTGTCGCAGCTCAACGGCTGCCAGGCCGCAACGATCGGCGGCCGCTGGCATCTCGTCGTGCAGGTTCGCGATGCCGCGCGCGGCGAATGGAAGCTGCCGATGACGGACAAGCGCGATGCACAGCGCTGGGCGCGCGTGCTCATGCTGGCGAAGGACCAGCGGCTGTGACGCGGTGCGGGCCGGCACTGAATCACGATCCCGCAAAAGCTCACCTTTGGCGCGCATCACGCGACACCGTCGCCCTCCGCGTCGTTCAGATGCGCGAGCTCATCCGCGAGAAAGTCGACGCACACGCGCACTTTCGCCGACGTCGCGACCCGTTCCGGATAGACGGCCCAGACGTTCGCGGGCTGGGTCGCGTCCGGCAGCACGCGACATAGCGCGCCGCGCGCGATCAGCGGCCCCGCTTCCCAGATCGACCGCAGCACGATCCCGCGCCCTGCGAGCGCCCATTGCACGGCAACTTCGCCGTGATTCGTCGACAGCGCGCCGCCGACCTTCACGGTCTGCGTCTCGCCGCGCACGTTCATGCGCCACACGCCGAGCGGATGATCGCGCTCCTTGATCGCGAGGCATTCGTGCGACGAAAGGTCCGCGAGCGTGCGCGGCGTGCCGCGTCGTGCGAGATAGTCGGGCGACGCGCAAAGCACGCGATAGTTCGCGGCAAGGCGGCGCGCGATCAGGTGATCGGCGATCTCGTCGCCGATCCGGATGTCGAGGTCGAACCCTTCGCCCGCGACGTCGACGAGCCGGTCGAACAGATCGAGCCGCACGTTCAGCTGCGGATAGCGCTCGGTGAACGCGAGCAGCGCCGGCGCGACGACGTGCCGGCCGAAGCCGAAGCTGCTCGAGATGCGCAGCGTGCCGCGCGGCACCGTGCGTGTGGTCGACACGTCCTCGACGAGATGATCGACGTCCTCGAGAATCTTCTCGGCGTGCGCGAGCACGCGTTCGCCGGCTTCCGTCACCGCGACGCGACGCGTCGAGCGGTGCAGCAGCCGCGTACCGAGCTGCGCTTCCAGTTGCGCAATGCGCTTGCTGACATACGCGGGCGACACGCCGAGCTGCTCGGCCGCCGCACTGAAGCTCGTCAGGCGGACGACGATGCTGAACACGCGCAGGTCGTCCAGGTTCGGCGATTTGTTCACGATTCGTGGAAAGTCGGTTAACCTTTTCGGCGATTTTAATCCGAATGGAAATAAATAGAATGAGGTCGTCTACCGCTGCGCGCGTTGTCCGCGGCGGCCCGAATCGATCTGGAGGAGCATTCGCATGAGCGACAGGATTTACAGAATCGCCGTCATCCCCGGCGACGGCATCGGCCGTGAAGTGATGCCCGAAGGCTTGCGCGCGCTCGACGCGGTGACGGCCCGCTTCGGCATCCGCTTCGACTTCACGCACATCGAATGGGCAAGCTGCGACTACTACGCGCAGCACGGCCGGATGATGCCGGAGGACTGGAAAGCGCAGCTGTCGGGCATGGACGCGATCCTGTTCGGCGCGGTCGGCTGGCCCGCGACCGTGCCCGATCACATCTCGCTGTGGGGTTCGCTGCTGAAGTTCCGCCGCGAATTCGACCAGTACATCAACCTGCGTCCCGCGCGCCTGTTCGACGGCGTGCCGTCGCCGCTCGCCGGCCGCCGCGCCGGCGACATCGACTTCATGATCGTGCGCGAGAACACCGAAGGCGAATACTCGTCGGTCGGCGGCACGATGTTCGAAGGCACCGACCGCGAGGTGGTCGTGCAGCAATCGATCTTCACGCGGCACGGCACCGAGCGCGTGCTGAAGTTCGCGTTCGAGCTCGCGCAGCGGCGCGCGAAACGCCTGACGGTTGCGACGAAGAGCAACGGCATCGCGATCAGCATGCCGTGGTGGGACGCGCGCGCGGCCGAGATGGCCGAACGCTATCCGGACATCGTCTGGGACAAGCAGCACATCGACATCCTGTGCGCGCGCTTCGTGCTGCAGCCGGACCGCTTCGACGTCGTCGTCGCATCGAACCTGTTCGGCGACATCCTGTCGGATCTCGGCCCCGCATGCACGGGCACGATCGGCATCGCGCCGTCCGCGAACCTCAACCCCGACCGCACGTTTCCGTCGCTGTTCGAGCCCGTGCACGGTTCGGCGCCCGACATCGCGGGGCAATTCATCGCGAACCCGATCGCGATGATCTGGTCGGCGGCAATGATGCTCGACTTCCTCGGCAACGGCGCCGGCCGCGAGCGCGACGCACACGACGCGATCGTCGCCGCGATCGAGGACGTGCTGCGCAACGGGCCGCGCACGCGCGATCTCGGCGGCCAGGCGGCAACGCAGGAAGTCGGCGAGGCGATCGCCGCGCGGATCGCCGGCTGATCGGACTCCGTGGAAGGCGCGCGGCGCGGACGATCGTCGGCGGTGAGATGCACGATCGGTCGTCGCGCACCTTGGGCGCAAGGCACGGTGTCGATGTCTGGTCGATACGCGTGCTTTGCGCGTCCGCGCAATCGCACCGTTGGCTGCGAAGATCGATCGGTGAGTCGCCGCGCTCGAGTCGTCACACCGTCGCGCGCTAAAGCCATGTTCTCCCGAAAACGCTCACCTCAGCGCGGCTCCCGTATTCCCTCACCGTTGAACACGAACGCCGCGCGTCTTCCTGCGTGTTGCGTTACAACCCGAGATCGGACAGGCCCGGATGATCGTCGGGACGGCGGCCGAGCGGCCAGTGAAAGAGCCGGTCCGCTTCGCGGATCGGCATGTCGTTGATGCTCGCGTGGCGATGCGCCATCAGGCCGTTCTCGTCGAACTCCCAGTTCTCGTTGCCGTACGAGCGGAACCAGTTGCCCGCATCGTCATGCCATTCATAGGCAAACCGCACCGCGATGCGGTTGCCGTCGAACGCCCACAACTCCTTGATCAGCCGGTAGTCGAGCTCGCGCGTCCATTTCCGCTGCAACAGTCCGACGATTGCGTCGCGGCCGGTCACGAACTCCGCGCGGTTGCGCCAGCGGCTCTGCGGCGTATAAGCGAGCGACACGCGTTGCGGGTCGCGGGTGTTCCACCCGTCCTCGGCGGCGCGGACCTTCTGTCGCGCCGTCTCCAGCGAAAAGGGTGGAACGGGCGGACGGACTTCGGGGGAAACGGACATGGGATGCTCCTGTGGAGGGTTCAGGCTGCATGCGGTCGCGCGCAGCCGGTCGGGAAACGCTAATTCGCTGCTCGCGACACGGCGTCGAGCAACAGTTCGGCGGTGGCGCGCGCATCCCGGGCGGCCGTCGCGTCGCCGCTCACGAGCGCCACGCCGATCGCGCCGTCGATCAGCACGAGCCACTGGCGCGCAACGCGCGCGAGCGTGCGGCGCTCGATTCCCGCGTCGTCGGCCAGCGCGTCGAGCCGTTCGCGCACGAACGCCAGCAATCGCGCCTTGTGCGCCCGCGCGACGATCCGCACCGGATCGTCGGCGTCCGCGATCTCGCCCGACGCGTTCAGGAACGCGCATCCGTGGAAATCGGGCTGCAAGAACCAGTCGCGCAATACGTCGAACATGCCGAGCAGCTGCGTGCGCGGCGTCTTGCCGCGCGCGAGCGTCGCATCGACGAACCAGCGCATCCAGCGTTCGTCGCGGCGTTCGAGCGCCGCAACGACCAGCGCTTCCTTCGATTCGAAGTGCGAATAAAAGCTCTTGCGCGCCGCGCCCGACCGTTTCACGATCGCGTCGACGCCGGTTGCATGGATACCGCCCGAATAGATCAGCGCTTCGGCCGCATCGAGCAGACGGTCGCGCACGGGTGGTTCTGGGGTGAGGTCTTGGGGCGTGTTCATGCGTTTACGGTAGAACGATCGTTCTACCTCGTCAAGCTCGGGAGCGAGTACCCCTGCGGCTGGCAGGGCGTTGCTTCGGTCGTGGGATGAGGGGTGGATGCGCGCGAGCGTATTTTTGTAGTGGTCGGTTTCCGGCTCGAGGCAGAGGCGTCGCTTGCGTATCGGCATGCGATGCGATGGGGACTCTTCGAGGTATATCCGGCGTGGATAGTGAACGACCGGACATCGCACTCTGCGATGCCCGAAACGCTGGCTCGTCGTGCCGAGCCTGTCGCTGGAACCGAGGGGGTTGAGCGGTGAGTGGACCGAATCGCAGCCGGCTCACCGCTCGCCGTTCGATGCGGGCCGGCGTGCCTTATGGTGAGCTCGCATACGGTCGCTCTGCTCGCGCTCGACGTGGCGTGGCGAATCGACGGCATGCCGGCGTGATGACGCGGAAAGCATGCGCCCTTCGAGCACCGCAAGTTGAATAGAGGAGTGACGCGTAAGCGCGGCGGCGCGCGAAGCGTTGCCGCCTAGCCGTGACGCATGCATCACGGCCACGGATCAACCACTCGTACATGACGCACGCGCACGGTGATTACAGCGTCATACGAGATGCCATTGCGGCTCCCGAATATCCTCACCTCAAGCGTCTGTCGGCGCGGCAGGCTTCGACAAACGCTCGAGACGAAACGGCGCGGCGGCCGTCAAACGCGCCGCTCGTGCCGCTGCAGACGCTCACGCGGTCCAGTCGAGAATCACCTTGCCGCTTTCGCCGGACAGCATCGCCGCGAAGCCCTTCTCGTAATCGTCGACGGCGTAGCGGTGCGTGATGATCGGCGACAGGTCGAGACCACTTTGCAGCATTGCGACCATCTTGTACCAGGTCTCGAACATTTCGCGGCCGTAGATGCCCTTGATCTCCAGCCCCTTGAAGATCACCTGGTTCCAGTCGATCGCGGTCTGCGCGGGCGGAATGCCGAGCAGCGCGACCTTGCCGCCGTGGTTCATCGCCTCGAGCATGCCCGTGAACGCGCTCGGCACGCCGGACATCTCGAGCCCGACGTCGAACCCTTCAGTCATGTGCAGGTCGGTCATCACGTCGCGCAGCGACTCGCGCGCGACGTTGACCGCGCGCGTCGCGCCCATCTTGCGCGCGAGTTCGAGCCGGTAGTCGTTGATGTCGGTGATCACGACGTTGCGCGCGCCGACGTGCTTCGCGATCGCGACGGCCATGACGCCGATCGGGCCGGCGCCGGTGATCAGCACGTCCTCACCGACGAGGTTGAACGACAGCGCCGTGTGCGTCGCGTTGCCGAACGGGTCGAAGATCGACGCGAGATCGTCGGAAATCTCCGGCGGGATCTTGAACGCGTTGAACGCGGGAATCGCCAGGTATTCGGCGAACGCGCCCTCGCGATTGACGCCGACGCCGATCGTGTTGCGGCACAGGTGCCGGCGCCCCGCGCGGCAGTTCCGGCAGAAGCCGCAGGTAATGTGGCCTTCTCCGGACACGCGATCGCCGATCGCGAAGCCGCGCACTTCCTGCCCCATCTCGACGATCTCGCCGACATATTCGTGACCGACGTGCATCGGCACGGGAATCGTCTTCTGCGCCCAGTCGTCCCACTTCCAGATGTGGATGTCGGTGCCGCAGATCGCCGTGCGGCGGATCTTGATCAGCACGTCGTTGTGCCCGACCTCGGGGCGCTTCACGCGCGTGAGCGACAGGCCGGGACCGCGTTCGAGCTTTGCCAGTGCTTTCATGGGCGGTCTCCGTCAGACGATGCCGAGCGACTTGCCGACGCGCACGAACGCGGCGACCGCCTGATCGATCTGTTCGGGCGTATGCGCGGCGCTCATCTGCGTGCGAATGCGCGCGCGCCCGCGCGGTACGACCGGGAACGAGAAGCCGATCACGTAGACGCCTTCGGCAAGCAGCGCATCGGCCATGTTCGTCGCGAGCTGCGCATCGCCGAGCATCACCGGGATGATCGGATGCGCGCCCGGCACCAGCGTGAAGCCGGCCTCGGTCATCTGCTGGCGGAAGCGCGCGCCGTTCTCGCGCACGCGCTCGCGCAGTTTCGCGCCTTCGTCGCTGCCGAGCAGCTCGAGCACCTCGAGCGACGCCGCGGCGATGCTCGGCGTGAGCGTATTCGAGAACAGATAAGGGCGCGAACGCTGGCGCAGCAGCTCGACGATCTCCCGCCGCGCGGCGACGTAGCCGCCCGACGCGCCGCCCAGCGCCTTGCCGAGCGTGCCGGTGATGATGTCGATGCGCCCCTCGACGCCGCAGTATTCGGGCGTGCCGCGCCCATGCTTGCCGATGAAGCCGACCGCATGCGAATCGTCGACCATCACGAGTGCGCCGTAGCGGTCGGCGAGATCGCAGATGCCCTTCAGGTCGGCGATGATGCCGTCCATCGAGAACACGCCATCGGTCGCGATCAGCTTGTGCCGCACGCCCGCCGCGTCGGCTTCCTTGAGCTTCGCTTCGAGATCCGCGAGATCGTTGTTCTTGTAGCGATACCGCTGCGCCTTGCAGAGGCGGATGCCGTCGATGATGCTCGCGTGATTCAGCTCGTCGCTGATCACGGCGTCCTTCTCGTCGAGCAGCGTTTCGAACAGCCCGCCGTTCGCGTCGAAGCAGCTCGAATAGAGGATGCTGTCGTCGGTGCCGAGGAATGCGGCGAGCGCGCTTTCCAGCTGCTTGTGCACGGTCTGCGTGCCGCAGATGAAGCGCACCGATGCCATCCCGAACCCGTCCTGGTCGAGACCGGCCTTGGCCGCGGCGATCAGGCGCGGATCGTTGGCCAGACCGAGATAGTTGTTCGCGCAGAAATTCAGCACGCCGGCGCCGCCGGCGAGGCGCACGGCTGCCGCCTGCGGGCTCGCGATCTCGCGCTCGGTCTTGTAGAAACCATCCGCGCGGATCTGGTCGAGCGTCCCGCGCACCTGGGCGAGAAAGGCATCACGCATCGCAAAGCTCCTGACATGAATCGCAACCCGCCGGCCGCCGCTCGTGGCGGCGGCCCGGCAGCCTGCTACTGTTATAGTCGGTCGTTCGGTTGACCGCATTTATCCGTTATTCCGAACTAAAATTCGAAATACCGAACAACTCTAAGCGAACGGAATTCAAATGGCAAGCTCCTCCGGTTCGCGGCGCACACCCGCCGACGCCGCACCGTCGCCGGCCGCCGCGACGCCGCCGCGCGTCGGCGAACAGATCCAGCGCCTGCGCAACGAACGCAAGCTCACGCTCGACGACCTGTCGCGCGCGGCCGGCGTGTCGAAGTCGATGCTCTCCGAGATCGAGCGCGACAAGGCGAACCCGACGATCGCCGTCGCGTGGCGGCTGACGAACGCGCTCGGCATCACGCTCGACGAGCTGTTCTCGCAGCCGAAGTCGCAGGAGACGATCCGCGTCGACGGCCCGCACGACATCCCGACGCTCGCCGGCCACGACGGCCGTTACCAGCTGCGCGTCTGGGGCCCGATCGATCTCGCCGGCCGGTTCGAATGGTACGAACTGACGCTGCCGGGCGGGGGCGCGCTCGTCTCGAACGCGCACGAGCCGGGCACACGCGAGCACCTGACCGTGCTGCAGGGCACGATGGAAATCGAGGCCGCGGCGGCCGTCCGCCGCCTGAAGAGCGGCGATACCGCACGCTACCCGGCCGACGCGCCGCACGCGATCCGCAATCCCGGCAAGGCCGAAGCGAGAGCGTTGTTGATCGTGATTCATCGCTGACGGGCCGTCGAGTCGGCCAAATGGCCAGTTGCGCAAAATACTGTATGTTTGTACAGTACGAACATTCCGCCACGCATGGCCGGGGTTGGCGCACCGAGGCGCCCGTTCCGGTCGACAGGAGCCTGCGATGACCGAAGAACAAGATTTGGCCGCGCTCAGCTTCAAGGCTGCTGCGCATGACCTCGAACAGATCGTTCGGCATATTGCCGAGCGCTACATCCGCCAGGAGGTGCCGCTGACGTGGCGCCTGCTGCACGCGATCGAAGCCGAGGCATTGGCGGATCTCGGGTTTGCCAGCCGGCACGAGGCCGGCATGCGTCAACTGTTCGAACGGCCGTCGGACATGACGTTTCCCGAAACGGACGACCCGACCGACTTCGGCAAGTCCAACGCCCTGCCCGCGGTGTTCTCGTTCGCGGTGCTAGCGTACGAGGCAGCGGACAAAGCGCAGAACCATGCAGCCCGCGAGCGCGTCCACCGTCCGTCGAAGGCGTGGGGCGACTGATATTCGCCATGAGAAGCGCGGACTGCCGGCGCTCGCCCAGGCTACTGCCCGCGATGTTGCGCAAAGGGCTACCATGCACGCAACTAACGGAATGAATCAAATGTCTCTCCCAACATCCCCCGACACCCCGGCACGCCCTGAGGAAAAGGATTTGTTCGACCGTCACGCATCGGACTGGATCGCATCGCCCGAAGCCGCGTTCGACGCTTGGCTTGCCATGCAGGACTACCGCCGGTCGTCCGCCGACGTCTATCGCGCGCAGTGGGGGGCGTTTCTGACCTGGCTGCGCACACATCAGAAAAATCTCGCGTCGGTCGACACCGCATCGATCGCACACTTCGTCGGCGAGCTGCCGATCAAGAAAACGCAGCGAATGCGCTATTTGCGGCTGATCGAGCGTGTGCTCGATCATATCCGGCGCAGCGAATTCGGATCGACCAACCCGGCACGCTTCATTGCTCAGGATGGCGAAGCGACCTGGCGCAAGGCGCGTGACAACGAGCCGACCGGCTTTCTCGCGCCGGCCGAGCGCGCGAAGCTGCTTGCCTACCTGTTTTCGCCGATCGGCGTAACCGGCGCCGCACACTGGAAAGAGCGTCGCGACCGCGCGCTCGTTGCCGCGTTTCTCGGCGCCGGCGTGAAGACCGGCGAAGCCCGCGTGCTTACGATTAGTTGCATCAGTCCGGGCGGCACATCACTGCAGATTCCGTCGACACATCCCGATTTCGCACGGGAAACGCATCTGGCGTCATTCGCGATCGCGCTGTTCGATGCGTGGCTCGCGGAACGCAAGCGTCAGGACATTCCGGGCGACCTCGTCTTTCCGGCATCGCACGCGGGGCGTCCGATGCACAAGGCGACGATGTTGCGTGCGATCGACGCGATCGTGGAATCAGCGGGCCTCGCATCGTCGCGCACTGCGCGCGCGAGTCCGCAGACGCTCCGCAACACGTACGCCGCGGAGCTGTTCGAGCACGATGTACCGCCGGAACGTGTCGGCAAATGGCTCGGCTTCGTGCGGCCCATTTCATCGAACCGGCTGCACCGTGCGTGGAAGAACTGGCGAGAGGAACTCCTCAACGGTGATGAGGCGGATCGGGACGAAACTCACTGAAGGGCGGCCGGCTGCTTACGGGTGTGATCCGTGAGCAGCCTTGATCCACTGGGCCTCACCGTTGCACAGCTCCCGAATAATCTCACCTTGACGGTCCCGAATTACCTCACCTTGCGCGACGGCAGTGCTGCTCTGCAGTGTCAGTCGCGTGCAAACCGCGTAGCTGCTTCGAAACGGGATGGCCAGAATCCCGATGCATGGTCGCATTCGGGGCACGACACTTCGAACCCGTTGTCGCCATGCGACAACTCCGGCTCGCCATCGCAACGCGGGCACCGGCTCGGTACAGGCACCTCGTGATCCAGCGACGTCCCAATTGCGGAAAACGCGTCGGCGTCCAGTTGACCCGCATCAGCCAGACGCCGCATCAGCGCCGAAATCTCGGGGCTCATCCCGCGGCTCGCGCGTAACGTGTTCGCGTCACGCGTTGCGCGCTCGAGCTCGTCGCTCTGGCTGCGCAGTTGTTCCTCGAGGCGGTCCGCGCGAGTCTTCGCAGCACTCAATTGCTGCAGAAAATCGAATTCCTTGCGCTGCACGTCGCGCAGCCCGGCCTGATACGTCGACGCCATACTGCGCAACGAGTCCAGCTCGACCAGCATCGGCTTGACCCGGCGCTCGGCCTCGGCCACCGCATCCTTGATCTGCTGCGCGTAATGCTCGGTTCGTTGCTGCAACTCGGCTTGCAGCGCATCGATGCGGTCGCGCAGCGCAGCGTTCTGCGTCTGTTCGGCATCGACGCGGCCGGTGGCCGCGGCCAGTTCTTTTTCGAGCCGTGCGATGGTGGCGAGGAGTGTGGCTTCGTTCGCCGAGCCGTGCGTCGACTGCGACGCCAGCTGTACTTCCAGTTCGGTCAGGCGCGCCTGCAACTGATCGTTGCGGGTTTCGCTGCGTGCGATGGCCGCTTCGAGCGTTTCCTGGCGAACGGCGGCGTCGCGTAAACGTTGTTCCGCGTCGACCATGCTCGAGCGGATTTGCTCGCGATCGCCATCGAGACTCTCCTTCGCTGCCTTCAGCGCCTCGTCATAGAGCGCGGTGAGCAAAGCCCCGGCTTTCTCTTCGACTGCTTTGGGAATCGCTGCGCCGTCGAGCTTGATTTTCGACGCGGCGCGAATCCGCTCCCAGAAATGGTCGATGTCCTTCGGAATGTCGCTGGCGCTGCCGGTCTGGGTGAGATCGCGGACATTGGCGGCCGACGGCCGAATACCAAGATCGAAGAACAGGCGCTTGCACGCGTGTAGCGAGAGTTCCTGGCGTCGTGCACCGCTTGCGCGCAGCGATTCCAGCTCTCGTCGGATAGCTTCACGTATTTCATCCAGCGTCATGATGGAGCTCGTCGGTGTTCGATGTTGCGATCATAACGAAATACGTGTTCTTTGATACCTTATTTGGTTGGTCGTGGCGAATTTACGTCAATTTGTATGGCAGGCGTGGCTGTGCGTCGTTTTCGTCGATAGAGACCGTACATATCGTGAAACAAAGCGAAGATTGACCGCCAAGTCCTTGTTTTATCAGGATATACCGGAGGCCATCAAAAACACCGATATGTTTCACATGCTGGCGCATCTGGGCTACGGTCGGTGTTCGGCGAGTAGCGTCTCTGTGGAAAACTCGGTGAACTGAGTCTTGAGAGTAATAGAAGTAAACACCTTTGAACCCTTAGTTAAAAACGTTAACGCCACGGCACAGCCTTATGTAGCAAGGGTTTCCGGCCGGCAAGGTGAAGCTTTACGGGAATCAAGGTGACCTTCTCCGGGAGTCGACGTGATGGGGTTCGGGGAGCTGCGTGAGCCGTTGCAGGAAAGGTCGTGAGCGGATTCAGGACCACAGTAAAACATCAAATTTGGCCAAGGTGAGGCTTTTCGGGAGCTCGCATCCCCAGAACCCTCATGGCGCCTGCATACACAGTTGTCTGCCTGTGCAGCGATGGGTGAGAACTTGCGGGTTCCGTTTCCCGCCCTGTTTTTGCCCATCTTTTAGGCAATTCCGACAAAAGGTGAGGTTTCACGGGACGTCACAGGTTTTTACTGTGAGGTTTTTCGGGAGTCTACGGTGTTTTTGCACAGAAAAAGTGCGCTCGAGCGCCTGTGGCCGGGGAAAGGTGAGTCTTTTCGGGAGCGAAGTGCGGGGTTTCCGGGCGGGATTCCGTTGAGGTGAGGTTTTTCGGGGGACGAGTCACAGGCCGGAGGAGCACTTCAAAGGTGAGCCTTTTCAGGAGTGTCAGTTGCACAAAAAGGCATCAGAGGTGAGCTTTTTCGGGACCCAGGAGGGTCTTGATTCGCCGGAAAGCCCACGGGAGGCGGCGAAAATCGGTTTTTTGCTGTGCCTCTTTTTGGCAAAGGTGAGATTTTTCGGGAGCGGCCATCGGGGCACCGTGCCGATTCATAGGTGCTACAGGTGAGGTTTTGCGGGAGGGTGTGTCGCCGAACTTGTGAGCCAGAGGATCTCGTAAGTACCGGGCGCGATTGACATTTTTGATACTGCGACGGTTACGGTGAGGTTTTTCGGGAGTGACGTTGGTGGCAGTTCCGACGTCGAATTCGTCGAAAAGGTGAGCGTTTTCGGGAGGAGCGAATACCTGAGCCTAGATGTGTCGGGGATGCCCCGGCTCCTCGCGCACAGTCTGTGGAGTCCATAAGGTGAGCGTTTTCGGGAACATCCGGTTTCCAGGCGCTGTACAATGCGCGCCCGCGGTTGCGAAACGATCTCGGCAGGCTTGTGGGAGCGGTCCTCGGCTGGTATCGCCGTTACGTCGGACGGACTTCGCGGGTGCGGTTTGCGTCGCTGTACATGCATACAGGATCCACAGAAGCATCCGCTGACGTCCCGGTGAGGCACGGGTCCCGCTGAGTCGTAAAATTACGACAAATCGAAAGGTGAGCCGATACGGGAGCAAGTTGCGCACGTGTCCGGCACAGGCGAAAATCTGTGAAGTTAGCGCATCCCGCGACACATCTGGATTGGCCCGAAACGCCGTAAATCCGGACTGGTGAGGGTTTTCGGGAGTCGGTTGGGGTGAGTGCGGCGTGACACGTCCGCATCACCGCGTATGGTGAGCATGTCGTTCTGGACGCACATCACCACAGGCGCTATCCTTCCGTGAAACTTCTCCTCCGACCCGACGC